>CBFIAF010000001.1:0-92791 GCA_965660545.1 Alphaproteobacteria bacterium
GAAACCCGCCTGTGTATCCATAACAATCTCCCGTGCCGCGACGAGAAAAATGAATCACGTCAAGACGACAAAAACCAGGGGTTTTTGGAGGTGTTCAGCTCCATAAATGCCGATTCCCCAGCACACGACTAAAATTACGAGAGCTAATTTCTTACCGCTCATAAATACTCTTTTTTGCAGTTTTACGTGTTTGGTGCCGAGGGCTCTATCGCCTCGCCTGCTTTGATCATACCCTCGACCGCATCGTCCGCATAACCAAGCTCTGCCAGGATTTCGCGGGTTTGTTCGCCGACATGGGGGGCGTGATAAGTGTCCTCGCGCATGCCGCCACTAAAAGTATTCGGCGTTTTGGTTTTGAGAATGCGGCCTTCTGTCGGATGATCTATTTCCACGAAAAAGTTGACATCGTTCAAATGCGGATCGTCGAGCAGGCCGTCTATGGTGTTATAGCGGGCAGCAGGAACATCGATCGCAGCGAAGATTTTGACCCATTCATCAGTAGTTTTCTTTAGCAGGCCCTCAGCGCGAATTTCGAAATATGCTGCTGCATTTTCAGAACGGGCTGCGGCATCTATGAAGCGCGGATCATTCTTGAGTTCGGGCTTTCCAATTACAGCAAAGAAAGCAACAGCTTGGTCATTCGTGTTTGGATGCACAGTGATATAGCTGTCTTTGGTCCGCATCGGCTTGTAATCAGGGCTGAGCAAGCGGTTATCGCCGGAGGGACCGGCGGGCGGCACAAATGTGATCCCAGCCAGATGCTCGGAGGCTACGAAGCTCGCCATATTCTCCAACATTGGCGTCTCGATGCTCTCGCCGACGCCCGTCTTTTCCCGGCGGTATAGCGCAAAGCCGATGGATTGTGCTGCTACCAGACCAGTGACATGGTCGGTCATCACCATTGGCACAAACCTGGGCTCACCAATAGCGCGCTCAAACGTGCCTGCGACGCCAGACAGGCTCTGCACTATGGGGTCATAAGCCGGGCGATTGTAGTAAGCACCACCCTTGCCAAAAGCGACGATGCCGCAATAGATCAGCCGTGGATTGATTTTCTGCAGGCTTGCAAAATCCAAGCCTGCCCGCTCCAGCGCCGCTGGGCGGACATTACTAACGAATACATCCGCACTGGCCAGCAGCTTTTTCATCGCCGCCAAACCGTCCGGCTTTTTGATATCCAGGCAAATAGACCGCTTGTTCCGGTTGAAGTTCATGAACTTCCCGGACATGCCGCTATTACGCGCACCTCTAGCCATCAACCGCAGTAAGTCGCCGCCCGGCGCTTCCACTTTGATGACGTCGGCACCTTGGTCCGCCAGCGTGCGGCCACAGATTGGGCCAACGACAATTGTCGTCATATCAACGACGCGAACACCCTCTAAAGGACCCCCAGCCATTATTCGAACCCGATATTCATTTCCGCGCAAAGATGCCCGTGCTGATCTTCAATCCAGCATAGAATGCCGCCATCCTCACCCCGCCCGTGAATGGTGACAGTGTCGCCAACCCAAATCGGCTTCGTCAGGCGGGCATTCAAGCCATTTATCGTCCGGTCTGTGTGCTTGCAGGCGATATCGGTAACCGTCTGCATGGTGAGGCCGCCATTTTGGACGGTGTGGTTATAGCCTTCCTCATCCCGGGCATAATCGGCGTCATAGTGGATGCGATGGGCGTTCCAGCTTACAGCACCGTAGCGGAAGTTCTTGGCCTCCGTAAAAGTCACCACTTCCTGCCATGCGCTGTCCTTTGGCGCTTCTTTTGGCTGCGTCGCTGTGGTTTTGGCACCGGGCTGCACGGCTTCCCGGTAGATTGCATCAAACTCATCAATGGCGATGACTTTGCCTGCCGTCTCAAACGTCAGGCGCATGGTCAAAATACATATATTGCCGGAGCGACCGCTTTTCGGAATGATCGCAGCGACTTCAGCCGTTTTCGTTGCGGGCTGGCCAACCACCAGATTCCCCATAATCTGCACCCTGCGCCCTGCGCCCATCCGGCGTGGCAGCGGGATGGGCGGCAGGAACACGCCCTTGTTGGGATGCCCATCCGGCCCGAGATCAGAGTCCCGGCAGATATCCGGAAAAAACATATTGAACCATTGACGGGGAATCGGATCACCATTCTTAAAACTGGCGGGATCAACATCCATTGTCGCAGCCGCGCGCTGGACGGAGCTCAGCCCCATCTCATCCTCGACCACGCGCTTCGTGCCGATCCATTTTTCTAATTCTGGCATCGCCGCTTGAACATCGGGGTTCATTTTAAAGCAAACTCCTACTTGAATGTTTCATTGGCTTCTACGCCCCAGACCTGGCGGCGTGAAATCCAGCCCTTGATCTCGCCTTTGCGTACACGACACCAGCGAGATGTGCATTCCTGCGCTCGCAAAATGACACCGCGCTCGGCATAGGCGACGACCCTTGAATCATCATCCGCCTTGCTGTGTAGCGTCGCGCGGCCATTGCTTACGACCAGCAGTGACCGGGCACCGACAAGCAGGCTTTTGTGCATCCAGCCACGCAGGCCGTCATATAGCTTCACCTGCCGCCACAAGCCCTCTTCATCAAGGATCTGCACCGGCATGCCGGCATGCATCAATGTCCAGTCAATCTTATGGGCTTTGCTGGGACCGAGCCTAAGATGGGCTGGCGCATTGCGGATTGAAACAAATCGCGGCAGCGGATAGCCAGTATTTGAACCAACGACCTGAGCTGTCTGCGCATTGGCTGAATTCGGCACTGCTGGAAACCCAGCGCAAACTGCCAGCATCAAAGCGAGACTGAGGCAGCGAATAAAGTGTTTCACGCGCGCTCATACTCCTTGGCGGCGCGGTTGATGACCGCATCCAGTGGCGCTGCTTGACGGGCGCGCTGCTGCTGGGTCTCCGGCGGGAAACCGTAAAGCGTTGACCTTTGACGGACAGGGCGGCCAATGCCGTGGGCGATGGCCTCCATGCGATGGGGTGCCAGTTCTTCGCCGTGGACAGCGCCAGCAGCGCGGGTGATGCTTTCGTTCATCAGCGTGCCGCCAATGTCATTAGCACCTCCGTTCAGGGCAGCGGCAACGCCATCTGGCCCTAGCTTCACCCAGCTTGCCTGAATGTTGGAGAACCAGGGGAAAAGCGCAAGGCGAGCGACGCTATGCATCAGAATCGCTTCACGGAATGTCGGGCCTTTGCGCGCTAAGCCTTTCAGATAGATCGGCGCTTCTTCGGCCACAAACGGCAATGGCACCAGTTCGGAAAACCCGCCGGATTCTGATTGGGCCTGGCGGAGCCGCAATAGATGCGTCGCCCAATGGCCGTAATGC
Organism: Alphaproteobacteria bacterium; assembly: GCA_965660545.1. Classification (GTDB taxonomy): domain Bacteria; phylum Pseudomonadota; class Alphaproteobacteria; order Bin95; family Bin95; genus VMCJ01. The sequence goes on from CBFIAF010000001.1 coordinate 3,310, forward strand.
TCAACATGGCCGTACATGATGGTGGCGGTTGAGCGGAGGCCGATATCGTGCGCGGCCCGCATCACTTCGAACCATTCCGACGTGTTCAGCTTATCCGGGCAGATAACGTCGCGCACGTCATCATCCAGAATTTCAGCAGCGGTACCGGGCAGCGTACTCAACCCAGCTCCCTTCAGCATGCCCAGATATTCAGGGACCGGCAGGCCCAAGGTTTCGGCACCCTGGCGCACTTCGAGTGGCGTGAAGGCATGGATGTGGATATCGGGCGCGCCACGGCGAACAGCGGCTAGAATTTCCAGATATGTCTGGCCGGTATATGCAGGATGGATGCCACCCTGCATGCATACTTCGGTGGCACCACGGTCCCAGGCTTCTGCGACGCGGCGCTCGATCTCTTCCATATCAAGTACGTAGGGTTTGCCGCGCAGATTTTCCGTCAGCTTGCCTTTGGAAAAAGCACAGAACTGGCATTTGAAATAGCAGACATTGGTGTAGTTGATGTTCCGGTTGACCACATATGTAAGCGTATCGCCGGAAACCTCTTGGCGAAGTGCATCAGCCGCCGCCGCCACTGCGGAGAATGCATCGCCGCGCGCCGAGAAAAGAAACGCCGCTTCGTCCGCGTCCAGCATTTTATCCGAAAACGGCTTGTCCAAAATGCGGGCGAGACGGGAGCCGACAATCGGCGCCTTCCGTTCTGCCAGCAGATCGAGATCATTTCGCGGCGTATCGTGCGGTTTGCCCGCTTCCCAGGCGTCTGTCCGGGCGTAGCCTTCCGTATCGATGGCACGGCGAATGGCTGGTGCAAGGGCCTTATCAACCCAGCGCGCAGCATCCAGCGCGTAGGATGGATACACCGTCAGCCGTTCAATTAGCAGTTTGCCTGCCGCCGCCGTTTCATCGCTCAAACGTTGGAGATGTGGCCAGGGTGCTTCTGGGTTCACGTAGTCCGGTGTTACAGGGGATACGCCGCCCCAATCGTTAACACCGGCCCGCACCAATTTAGCAAGCCCACCGGGGGAGAGGTTTGGCGGCGCCTGCACACTCATCGCCCCGCCCATAACGAGGCGGGCAATCGCGACTGTCCATGCAAGATCATCCAGATCAGGCTCCGGCCAGTCACGCATTTTTGTGTCTGGCTTAGCGCGGAAGTTCTGGACAATGACTTCCTGGATATGACCGTGGGCTTCATGCACACGACGAATTTCCAGGAGCGCAGCAATCCGTTCAGCCCGGTTCTCTCCAATACCGATCAGTATGCCGGTCGTAAACGGCACAGCCGCGCGGCCTGCCGCTTCCAGCGTATCGATACGCGCTTGCGGCTTTTTATCGGGTGAGCCGTAGTGCGGCATGCCTTTTTCAGTCAACCGCTCAGACAGGCTTTCCACCATAATGCCCATGGATGCGCTGACAGGGCGGAGGACCGCCAAATCGTCATCTGTCATAAGGCCAGGGTTCAGGTGTGGGACGATGCCCGTTTCCTCGAAAACCAACTTCGCCATAGCACCCAGATATTCCAGCGTTGAAGCATAACCAAGCTCGGCCAAGTGTTCCCGTGCTGCCCGATAGCGCAGCTCCGGCTTATCACCCAGCGTGAACAGTGCTTCCTTGCAGCCTTGCGCCTGGCCAGCGCGGGCAGCCGCCAGCACTTGTTCCGGCGTCATAAACGCCAATGCGCCCTTCTTTGGCGGCTTGGCGAAGGTGCAATAATGGCAGACATCCCGGCAAAGGTGCGTCAGCGGGATGAATACTTTGCGACTGTAGGAGACCTTATCGCCCCAGTGCGCATCCCGGAGTGTCGCGGCGGCGGCCATTAATGGCATCAGGTCATCTGGCCCCGAATCCGCAAGCGCCATAGCTTCATCATAGAACAGCCTGGCACCGCCAGCAGCAGCAGCGATGATTTCATCGAGATCATCCATAGGTCAGATCGCTTCCCAATATTTAGGACCCGCTGGCAATGTGATTATTTCAACCACCCTCAAACCCCACTTCGAACAGCTGGGAAGACTTCTTCGGCCAGAAGCTGCATTTCGTCCAGCACCATAGACTGCGGCATGCCTGGATACTGCACGCCAAACACGAAATGATTAACACCGAACCGCTGAATAATGTCGATGATCTGCTCTGAAATTTCCTCTGGCGAACCGAAGAGGAAGCGATCCTTCACAAGGTCCTCGTACATCATGCCCAGATCATTATCGCCCTTCGGCATGGCCTTCGCCTGACCCCATTCATGATAGGCGTCATACTTGGCCTTCAAATACGGCTCCGCCAAAAGCATGGCTTCATCACGGGATTTGGCGACGAACACTTCGCGCATCATCGGGAAATCTTCCGGCAAGTCCGGCTTGCCATTATCTTCCAGAGCCTGCTTGTAGATGCCCATCTGGCGCTCGATTGTGTCCAGCCGGTTATGGGGATTGACGAACCATGCGTCCGCCACACGTGCCGCACGCTTGATGGCTTTATCCGCGTTTGCGCCAACCCAAATGGGCGGCAGCGGTTGTTGCAAGGGTTTGACCGGGCATGAGGCGTCAATCAGCTCAAAGTGGGAGCCGGACATGGTGACTTTTTCTTCGGTCCAAAGGCGTTTGACGGCCTCCAGGTTTTCTTCAAAGCGCTTGGCGGCGTCCTTGGTCGTCGTACCAAACGCCTGGAACTCAACCTCCCGGTAGCCGATACCAACTCCGAAGATGAGCTTGCCACCAGACATGACGTCAATATTGGCGAAGGTTTCTGCAACATCCAGTGGCTTGTGCAGCGGTAGTAAAATAATGCCTGCGCAATGGCGCATATCTGGCGCTTCAGCCATGATCCGCGCCATGAATGGCACCTGTTGGAAATCCAGCAACGGATAAGCGCTGTAGTGCGAGCCTTTCATCAATGTGTCAAAGCCAAGCGTATTCGCTAGCCGGGCCTGCTCACACGCCTCAAGGAACCGCGCATGCATATCATCGCCGACAGGGTTCTGGCCCCGATTGAACAGGCTAAAACGGATATCCGTCATAAAAAATGCGTCCTGAAATTGCTAAAAGCACTAAGGAGAACTTAATTTTGCCCTTTTGGGAGCTTAGCCGCAATCCCATGCGCATCAACAAACGTCCGCGCCCGGCATTTAGCCCCCGTCGCCAGTGCTACGGCTAAGTCTTCAGGCGTATCAACATCAAGCGCGACACGGGGCAAATCATCTAGAATGTTCGGCGTGAGGCCCAATTTCGCGGCTTCTGCCAAATGTGGCTCAAAGCTGACATGGCCGAAATGCAAGGGAATCAGCGGTCCTGGCGTCAAAACCAGGCAGTTGGACCCTCGCCGTGCGTGATCCGGCACGATAGTCATTGCAGGACGGATGGATGGATGCCGGGCAAGAATGGACTCGATATCTGCCGCCTTGATGAGCGGCGCATCCGCCGGGAGCGTTAGGACGCCATCCGCTCCTTCTCCAGCCAACATTTCCGCTGCCCGCTGGACGGCTTCCGATTGGCCAATATTCTCAGGCTCGCCCTCAACCCGGGCACCGTAGCGTTCTGCCAAAGCCGAGGCCACGGGATCATTAGTCAGCACCAACACGCCTGCCAGCGGCAGCGCGCCAGAGGCCGCTTCCAATACGTCCTCAGCCATGGCACGGAACAGGCCGCGGCGCTCATTAGGCGCTAGTGCAGGTTCGAGGCGTGTTTTGGCGTTTTCCAGATCTTTGATCGGGATAACGCACCATATCCCACTCACCCAATCAGGCCCGGCGGCTGCCCGCCGACAATGGAGTGGATGAAGTAGGCATAGGCTGCGCCCGCAACCAAGTTGATCATCAGATAGAACCGCTGAACATCTTCCACCTGAACCTCACCTTGGCGGGATTTCCACACTGCATACATCTTGGTTAATGGGTTTACAGAAAACATTTGGCACCCGAACGTCAGCAACGCGACCTGCACGCCCCAGGCGTTATAGGCAAAGGCGGCGGGTGCGGCCCAAACCAGGATGCGTAAAAATTTGAAGGTGTCGTTCATGGTGCGCGCATCGCAAGTTCGATCCAGTCGTTCAAATCTTCATCCAATTCATGTCCAACGGGGGAGACAGTGATAATTCCTGGCATTTGTTCTGCTCCCGACGGATCTGCGCCATTGCGGGTAAGCGCTTCTGCAGCCGCGTCTGGCGACATCCTGAGCAGCAATTGATCTTGCACGATACCAAGGCGCATGGTGCGAGACTGATAGAACATCAACCCGCCCCACATCTCCCGCTCATCAGCCCCGCCATATGATATCAGGGCATGGCGAACACGGTCAGCAAGGGCATCATCATAGGGCATATTTGGCTATTGTTTCAGGCAATTCAGAATGGCAGAAAACGAGTATGACAGTTTCGCAAGATCACCGCATCATCGCAATGTGGTCCCACCCGCGCAATGTCTCTACAGCGTTGATGTACAGTTTTGCGCAACGACAGGACTATGCGGTGTGGGATGAGCCTTATTACGCCGCTTGGTTGGCGGAAACTGGCCAAGACCACCCCATGCGAGAGGCCGTTGTTGCCAGAGGACCGATGGCGGCATCTGATGTCGCCGCGAGGGTGCTCCAAAGGCCTTCAACCGGAGCGCACATCCATTACCAAAAGCATATGGTGCACCACATGTTGCCGGCATTTAACCTGGACAGTTGGTACAGCCACGCAACCCATGCATTTCTGATCCGTGAACCGGCTTCAGTACTGGCCTCATATACTCAGAAGTTTGATAACGTCAGCTTAAATTTACTTGGCTATCCGCAATTGGCCACTTTGTTTGACCGCGCCGCTAACACGCTTGGCCATCCGCCCCCGATTATTCGCGGCAGCGACATTCAGCGGGCACCAGGGCTGTCACTGGTGATGTTGACTAACGGCCTGGCTACCCTTTGAGCCAGCAATGCTAAGCTGGCCAACAGGGCCGAAATCTTATGACGGCGTATGGGCCTCCCATCGGTATGACCGGGTTTGGGCGGCAACGCGGTTTGATGGCGCATCGCAATCGGCAAAGCCCTTTTTGCCAGCACATCTTGCGCGGATCGCAGCCGCTTTATCAGCGTCTTGCCGCACACGCACTTCCTATCGCCCGATAAAACCAACAAAAAAGAAACCGCCGCCCTGGAGCGATCCAGAGCAGCGGTTCTTTAGCATGCCACCCCTACCAGGCCGAGACCTGCTAAGGGGTTGGTATCCGGCGCTGACTTACTTGGTCAGGCGGATTTCAACACGGCGGTTCTTCTGCTCACGTACACCGTCGCCGGTAGCTACAGCTGGATCGCCTTCGCCAACCGCACTGGCAGTAACGTCATCGCGGGAAACGCCGATCAGCTCAAGTGTATCGACAACTGCTTCAGCGCGGCGAGCCGAGAGGTCTAAGTTGTACTGTTCCGAACCCGACGTATCGGCGTGGGCGGTCAGCAAGATCTGGGAGCCTGGAAGCTTGGAGGCAGCTTTCTCAGCCTTGTTGATTTCCAACTGGGCTTCGTAAGTGATCTCGTTGCTGTCAAACGGGAAGTAAACAATCCAAGGGCCCATGGCAGGCATTGGCTTAGGAGCAGGTGCTGGAGCTTTGACATCCAGGGCGTTCATGCCGTCCCAGAACCAATCGCGGCACCATTTGATTTCGGCTGGCTGAATGTTTTCTTCAGCTTCCTGCATCCAGCAATCAAATCCAGCTTGGGCTTTCGCTAATGCTTCAGGGCTGCTTTCGCGAGCGCCGCTATCAAGTGCGGAAACGAGCAGAGCACGAGCAGAGGTCAGGTCGCCAACATATTCAGCTAGCAGATCACGATCTTCGATCGCCTGTGGGACAGGAGCATCGCCACCAGCGGTCTGCAGAGCGCGCTGGCCGAAGAAGTCAGCGTCTGTCCAATCCTGCTCATCCGCTTCCATTTTGGCGAGCTTCTGGTAGTTCGCCATCAGCGCATCATTGAAAGCTGGGCCGTTTGATGTGGTGCTCATGCCTGCATCATAAAACTGGGCGCAAGCACCAAGGCCGAGACCGAGTCCCGCAACCGTAATCATTTTACCGAGACGTAGAAACATAATGTCCCCTTTTTTTGGGCCGGTTTTCCAATTCGCATATTCGTTCGGCCTTCAAACAAGGCTCGAGCGCATCGTCTACAGTCCGCGATTCATAACTCTAACGAAGAATTGAAGCCCGAATCTGGAGGTCTACTAAGGCCTTGTAAGACGATACTGTGGCTATGCAAAGCCTTTGTCAGTACAAAGATTCCTGGATTTGCGCCGAATTAAATAATAAATCACGCGTGGCAGCATCTTCTTGCGTAAGGACAACACCATCTTCACCGCGATGTATCCCCAGCGCTTGCCATTGTGACCGTATTTCAGAATCAGCAGGCGAGGCATAGCGCCGGTAGAGGTTTGACATGATGGGCTTGCCAAGCGCTGCATCGCATATTTGCATCAGGTTCTGAACGCTCGTTCGCTGAGAGGCCTCGCCAAGCTTCGCTGTCTCATATTGCGCCAAAAGAAGAAACAGTGCGCCAGACTAATAGGCGTGACCACACCCATCCAGACCTTCGGTATTAAAACGCCGCAGCGCCCGTAGGCATCGCCCGGGCCCATTCGTCCCATACAGCACGCCGTGGAATGGCGCCACCAAGGCCTCGACTCAATAGCTCCAAATAAGTCGCCATGCCCTCCATGAACCAAGGCCGCCGTGCAGGCGCAAATGGCGCACCTAAATGGACCAATTCATGGGTCAGCATCTGATCCTTCTCGTGAAGAAACTTTGGCGTATCCTGTTTGGAAATCCGCATCAGCAAGGTTGGCCCGCCACCGCCACACACACGGCCAAATGGATCATTCACACGTCGATGGGGTGCGACTGCAACCAATAACTTGTCTGCTGGAAACCCATCCCAATACAGGCCAACGAGCCGAGCGAAGCGCTTAACCCAGGATGTGACCGCCGCATCATCCATAGCGAACCCATCATCCAGCACCGCGACAGTGATTTCAGCCTGATGCCCGCCTGTGCGCCTTGGGTCCATGAATACAGTGTAGCCGCCGAATGCCCAATACTCCCTGGTAATAGCACCCTCCGCATGGCGCAGGCGCTCTGCCGTAAGGTTACGAAGGAATAGGTTGCCGGATGGGTTTTCAGGGTCCGAAACAATAGTAAGCGGAACTGTCCCGCCCGTCGCCATCGGGATACTATGGCATGCATCCACCGCAGCCATTACGCCACGGGTGTTTGCGGTGAAATCAGCAGAACCGGCGGCGCTGGCGTCCCCGCATTCCTGCTGCAAATTGTACCTTGGTCGAAAACACCCTGGCATGGCGAACTGGCTATGCTGGAATGGGCCATGGGTTTGGTTTTCCTCGCAGAGGACGCGCCGTATCTCTCCATGGCAGCAACGGCCGCAATCCACCCGAACGATTGGCCGAACCTTACGTTCACGCTCGCGGAGGATATCCGCCGGATCACAACCCGCCATGGCGGACCGGAGGCTTGGCTCGCGGTGACTGATGACACGGACCCCGCGCCCGCCGCTGCAGCAGCGGACGGGGACGAGCAGGCCCGGTTGATCTAGCGGCATGAATTCCAAGCGAACTTCCGTTCCATGGACCCACTAGGAGCCTGGGCACTGAATGAGGCCGATGGTGGAGCAACATTCGCTGAGCTTTGCGAGGGCCTAATGGAATGGTTCCGGCAGAGGAGGCCGCCGGACATGCCGCGGACTATCTCCGGGGCTGGATTGAAGCGAGCGTGCTGGCGGGGTATGAAATCAACGAGGCATAGCGGCGGCTGGGTTCTACTTCAGAACCATTATGGCGCAGACCGCGCCTCATTCCTTGGTCCTACCGAGTACTGGCTTCACTAATGGCTCTACGCCCGCTGCTGTTTCTGATGTGCGTCTACCTTGGGCTGACGCTCACGGGCTTACATGCAATGGGCGCGCTGCTGCCCCATTTCATCACCATCTGGAGCCTGTCCGAGACCGAAGCCGGCATGCTGACCAGTGCTATGTTCGTAGCCTATATCGGCACAGTGCCGCTGATCGCACTTTCGGAGAAGATTGACGCAAAGCCGATCCTGCTGGTCGGCGTGATCTGCAACATCGTTGGCTATTGCGGCTTTAGCCTGCTGGCTGATGGCCTTTGGAGCGGCATGGCCTACCGGGTGTTGCAGGGCATCGGCTTTGCACTGACCTATATGCCGGGTGTCAAAGCGATCAGCGATAGAGTGGATCAGGGCCAGCGTGGGCGCGCGGCCTCCATTTATGTCTCGAGCTTTGCGACGACGACAAGCTTCTCTTTCGTTCTGGCCATTCTGATAGCCGACGCTTGGACGTGGCGGGCGGCCTTCCTGCTGCCCGCGATCACAAATGCCATTGCCTTTGTGCTGATTTTGGTGACCCTCCCCGCCGCTAAACCGGAAGCGGCACCAGCGGGCCCACGCCGCGCTGTGTTGGATTTTCGCGATGAACTGATAGACCCCGAAATGCGGGGCTATTTTATTGCGGCCACTATGCACACCGTCGAGCTTCTAGGCCTGCGCGCATGGTCGGTCGCGTTCTTTGTATTTGCGGCGGGCGTGTATGGCTTTGAGCCAAGCTTGTTTATCGCAGCCTGTCTCGCCGGATTCCTCACATTCATTGGCATGCCGACCAGCATGGTGGGCGGCGAATACGGCCATAAGCGCGGGTTTGCCTATGCCTCTGGCATCGCCATGGCGTGTTCTGCGATTGCATGTGCGGCCGTAGGGTTTTCTGTGATGGGGCCATTGCTGCTGTTTGCAGCCCTTGTGTTGATCCACAATTGTTTTGTGCTGGCAGATTCAGGCGCACTGAACGGTGGGGCTGCGGCGGCAGCCCTACCCGGTCGGCGCGGGGCAGCGATAACACTCATGGCCTTCGCGAACGCCATCGGCAGCTTTATCGGGCCGCTGCTGTTCGGATTCGTGCTGGATATATCAGGAGGACGCCAAGACCCTTATGCCTGGGGCTTTGCGTTCATGAGCCTCGGCCTCTGCGTCATAGTTGGCGTCTCAGCACTCAACAGCGGCATGCGCCATAGCGGCAAGCGCTAAAGCAAAACACCCAGAATACCGATTAGCGCAGGATCAAGTATCCAGGAAGCTGCGCAGCTTCCGGCTACGGCTAGGATGCTTCAGCTTACGCAGCGCTTTCGCCTCAATCTGGCGGATACGTTCACGCGTTACGGAGAACTGTTGGCCAACTTCTTCCAGCGTGTGATCCGTATTCATGCCAATGCCAAAGCGCATGCGCAGCACACGTTCTTCACGCGGCGTCAGAGTGGCTAGCACGCGGGTTGTTGACTCACGCAAGTTCGAGAGGATGGCGCTATCCAGTGGTTGGATGGCGTTCTTGTCCTCAATGAAATCACCCAAATGGCTATCTTCCTCGTCGCCTATTGGCGTTTCGAGGCTGATCGGCTCTTTCGCAATTTTCAGAACCTTTCGAACCTTCTCAAGCGGCATGCCGAGCTTCACAGCAAGCTCTTCCGGCATTGGCTCGCGGCCAATTTCATGGAGCATCTGGCGGCTGGTGCGCACAAGCTTATTGATCGTCTCGATCATATGAACCGGGATACGAATGGTCCGCGCCTGATCCGCGATAGACCGCGTGATCGCCTGCCGGATCCACCATGTCGCGTAGGTGGAGAACTTATAACCACGGCGATATTCGAACTTATCAACCGCTTTCATCAGGCCAATATTGCCTTCCTGGATCAGATCCAGGAACTGCAGGCCACGATTGGTGTATTTTTTAGCGATGGAAATTACGAGACGGAGATTGGCTTCCACCATTTCCTTCTTCGCACGCGCGGCTTCACGCTCGCCCTGTTGGACGATGGTAACGACTTCGCGGAATTCACCGTATGGCAGCTGAGTTTTCCCGCAGATTTCCCACATTTCTGTGCGAATTTCTTTCACCTCATCCTGGTGATTTTGGCAGAATCGCTTCCACTCGCTTTTCTGGCTGATAGACCGAAACCAGCGTGGGTCCGTCTCCCGGCCACGCCATTCAGCGATGAACTTGTCCCGCTTCACGCCGGACTTCATCGCCAAGCGCAGGACCTGGCCTTCAAGTGCGACCGCTTCGCGGTTCAGCTCATAAAGCTGCTCGATCAGCTGCTCGATCCGCTGATTGTGCAGTCGGATCGGCGTCACCGTCTCGAGCAATTCCTTAGCGGTACGGAGGTATTTTTTCTCTAGCGTCTGATCCGGGTCTTCGCCGGATCCAATGAGATCCATCCGCTCAATGCGGGTTTTCTCTAGCCGTTTATGAACGCGGGATAGCTTAACGAACGCCTTGTCGGAAAGCGGCAGCAGCACCTTTTCCATGGCAGCGAGGGATAGGCTGACGGCCTCATCCGCATCATCGTCATCATCATCGTTATCGTCAGATGCGGTGCTGGATGAACTTTTGTCGTCGGATGTGTCTTCGCCATTTGCGGCGGCAGCGGCTTTCGCCTTTGCCTTCTTTTCATCATCGTTGGCGGCAGCGGCAGTGCTCGCAGCCGTAACGACGGTTGGCGCCTGATCTGGTGCCATAGTGTTAATCGTGCCGTCCAGGTCTAAAATATCCCGAAGCAGGATATCGCCGTCCTTCAAGGTATCACGCCAATCCAAGATGGCGAGCGTCGTCAAAGGGCTGCTCATCAGCGCGGCAATCATTTTCTCACGGCCAGCTTCGATCCGCTTGGCGATCGCGATTTCGCCCTCACGAGACAGAAGCTCGACAGAGCCCATTTCGCGCAAATACATGCGCACCGGATCATCCGTGCGGCCAATGTCGTCATCATCGATGTTACCGGCGACGCGCTTACCGGGCGTTTCCGCCTCATCATCATCACTGGCAGCTTTTTCAGCCGGTTCGTCGTCGGCATCTTCAGCCTCAACTACGTTAACGCCCATTTCCGAAAGGGCGGCCATGACGTCTTCAATCTGCTCGGAGGATACTTCCTCTGGCGGCAGAGCGGCGTTCAGTTCGTCATAGGTGACCGAACCGCGTTCTTCAGCAGCGGCCAGAAGCTTCTTGATCGCAGCGGTGTCATCAAGTTGCAGGCGATCTGCCGCCTCTTCGCTAGGCTTAGCAGCCTTAGAGGATTTGTCTGTTTTGGCTTTTTTGGGCGCGGATTTGGTCGCCGCAGCCGTCGCTTTTTTTGCCTTAGTCGCCATTCTCTCTCCGCCTTCTCCAGCCAATGCTGGATGCCGAATCGCGTAAACGACCCCAATCATGCTTTATAAGGGCGTTTTGGTTAACGCGTTATTTTCAAATTTTTCAAGAGGACTGCTTTTTGATCACCGCCCTCGGAAGACCGCCTGCATTTCTGAATCAAGTGCCTGCAACGCTCTATCATCCTGCATGTTCAATGATCGCGCGCGCCGCTGTATTTGCTGATTGATCTCGTCTCGCTCCATTGCAGAAATGGCCTGATCCAGCCAAATAGCAATGTCCGCCTCGTTTTCTTGCAAAACTCCAGGCGGGCGGCGCCGCTTAATATCCGCATCCAGCAGAGCCAACGTCCGCGCCAGACCGGCGTTCGTTAGGTGGTTGCGCAAGGCCCCAGCGTCCACGCCAGGAACATGCACAATATTCTCTACGAGCGCCGCCCGGAGACTGTCAAGCGCCGGATCCGCGAATCGGACCAACGCTATGCGTTCCGCCAAAGGCTCAGCCAGATCAGGCCGCTGCAGTAATACGTAAACCAACCGCCCTTCGCCTATGGCACGCGCCGCGACACGGGCACCCGCTGACGGGCGCGGCAGGTGCCGTGCAGGATGGCCCTGGTCACGCTTTTTCCAATTGTCGCCCCGACCGTTGTAGCGATTATAGGCGCGTTGCTGCTGCGACTCCTGACCAAAAGCCTTGCGGAGACGATTGCGGACTTCATCGGTGAAATACCGACGCACGGTTTCATCCTGGATGCCGCGCGCAAGATCATGCAGGCGCTTGTCGAACGCTGCCCGCTGCTCCGGCTGCGTTGCGTCGATTTCAGACAGCGCATCCGCCCAAATGATATCTGCCAGGCTTTCGGCGTTTGCGAACGCCTCATTCAAGGCCTCGGCGCCGTTCTCCCGCACCATTTCGTCGGGGTCCTGGCCGTCCTTCAGCAGTGTGAATTTGAGGCTGCGGCCTGGGACCAAAATCGGCAGGCACCGCAGGGCCGCCCGGCCCGCAGCGCGCCGACCCGCCTTATCGCCATCCATGCAAAGCGTTGGCCTGGCGGCAATCTTCCAAAGCCGCTTGATCTGATTTTCTGTGATCGCAGTGCCGAGCGGTGCCACGGCATTCGGAATGCCCGCTTCGCTGAGTGCGATCACATCCATATATCCTTCGACAACCACGATTTCGCCCGCCTTATGGCCGGGTTCACGCGCCAGATCGAGGCCGTAGAGCGTGTCCCCCTTCTGAAAGAGCGGGCTATCGGGCGAATTCAGGTATTTTGGCTGCGCGTCGCCAAGCGCCCTGGCACCGAATGCGATGCAGCGACCACGCACGTCCATAATCGGAAAGATCACGCGGTCTTTGAAGTATCCATAGACGCGCCCATCATCCGAGCACCGCGCAAGACCAGCTTCGACCAGCACGTCATCCTCATAGCCTTCGCGGCGAAGATAGGCGATCAGCGCCATGCGGTCCGCAGGCGCGTATCCAAGCTGGAAGCGGCGCATTGTCGGCTCAGCCAGCCCGCGCCGCTCCAAATAGGTCAGCGCTTCGGCGCCGTGAGGCATGCGCAATTGCTGCTCAAAGAAATGCGCCGCTGCCGTACAGGCTTCCCGCAGACCTTTGGCTTGTTTCGCGCGCGCATGTTCTTCCGGCGTTTCCTGCGGCACATCCATCCCTGCAAGGCTGGCGCAGGTTTCCACCGCTTCCATGAACGCCATACCTTCGACATTCATCAAAAATGATAGAATGTCGCCATGCTCGCCAGACGAGAAACAGTGATAGAAGCCCTTCTCATCATTCACAGTGAATGACGGCGATTTCTCCGCGTTAAACGGCGACAGCCCAACAAATTCCCGGCCCCGTTTGATGAGCTTCACGCGCCGCTGCACGATATCGCTGACCGCGACGCGCTGCTTCAACTCTTCAAGAAAATGCGTGGGTAGGCTCAAGCCATGAAGCTCCTATTTGGCGGCCAAGCGCTGTTTCACCAGGCCTGACGCAACCTGCATATTCATAGACCCCGCATTGCCAGATTTAAGCGCGGCCATGACTTTACCCATATCCTTAATGGAAGCAGCGCCCGAATCCGCAATCGCGTTATCGACGGCGGCGGACATCGCGGCTTCGTCCATCTGTTCAGGCAGGAAGCCTTGAATGACCGCGATTTCAGCTTGCTCGGCCTCTGCCAATTCCAGTCGGCCGCCTTGCTCATACATTTTGATCGATTCGTTGCGCTGCTTGACCATTTTTTGCAGCAACTCCTGGATCGATGCGTCACTCACGCCATCGCGAGAGCCATCGCTGCGGTTAGCGATGTCACGGTCCTTAATTGCGGCTAAAATCAAGCGGATGGTCGAAAGTTCAGCCGAGCGCTTGTTGCGCATTGCGTCCTTCATTGCGGACTTAAGGTCTTCTCTCAGCATATCTAGCTCCTGAAGCGCGGCGACTCGTCGCCCTTGGCGCTTTAGCGTCAAAGTGTTGATATTGCGTGATATTATGATTTTCCCGCAGCTTGACGCTTGCCCCTCATTTGCCTATTAACGGGAAGTTTTGCAAGGGCTTCACGGCAGCGACGCGAAGGCGCGCACCGCCAGTGCCCGCGCCAAGGTCCAAGAAGGTCTCCTAGAAATATGGCGGAAACATTCGATAAGAAGGCGTCTCCCACAAGGGATACGCCCGTTATTGATGCGCATACTCAAGGTGTGGACCCGGTGCGCACAGGCGCGCTTGTGCTCGCCGATGGATCTGTATTTGGGGGCTTTGGCCTCGGTGCCAAGGGGGCGGCAGTCGGCGAAGTGTGCTTCGTCACCTCCATGACCGGCTATCAGGAAACCCTGACAGACCCATCATTTGCCGGTCAGATCGTAACGTTCACGTTTCCGCATATTGGTATTGTCGGTGCCAATCCTGAAGATATGGAAACAACAACGCCCGCCAGCCGCGGTGTCATTATGCGGATGGACCCGACGGAACCATCAAACTTCCGCAGTGCCGAGCACATTGATGCTTGGCTCACCCGCATGAACCTGGTTTGCCTGGCCGGGCTTGATACCCGCCGCCTGACCCGCCGCATCCGGGACCAGGGCGCGCCGGCAGGCGTCGTCATTAACGGCGGCGATGCAGCCCCAGACATCCAGGATGCTATCGTGGAGGCTAAAGGTTGGCCGGGCCTTGAAGGCATGGACCTCGCTAAAGAGGTTACCTGCAGCCAAGCCTATAACTGGAACAAGACTGTATGGGCTTTGGGCGAAGGCTATGGGCAGCAGACAGCGCCGAAGCGGAAAGTCCTCGCCATTGATTACGGTGCCAAGCATAACATTCTCCGCCATCTGGCCGAACGCGGCTGTGACGTAGAACTGGTCCCGGCAACGGCGACGGCTTCTGAAATCATTGGCCGCAAGCCGGATGGTGTGTTCTTGTCCAACGGCCCGGGGGACCCAGCAGCGACGGCAGAATACGCCGTGCCTTGCTTGCAGGCGTTGATTCAGTTGGGCTTGCCAATCTTCGGTATCTGCCTTGGACACCAGCTTTTGTCCCTGGCGCTTGGTGCTAAGACGGACAAGATGGAAATCGGCCACCGCGGTGCCAACCATCCAGTGGAGGAATTGGCAACGGGCAAAGTGGAGATCACCAGCCAGAACCACGGGTTCGCAGTGCAGCGTGCAAGCCTGCCAGACGGGGTGATCGAGACCCATTCCAGCCTCTTCGACAACTCAGTCGAGGGGATTGCGGTGCGGGGCAAGCCGATCTTCTCCGTACAATACCATCCTGAGGCCTCCCCAGGCCCACACGACAGCCGCCATTTGTTCGACCGGTTTATCAAGGCGATTGACCAGCATGCCTAAACGTACAGACCTCAAGTCGATCATGATCATCGGTGCCGGGCCAATCGTTATTGGCCAGGCCTGCGAGTTCGACTATTCCGGTGCCCAAGCGTGTAAAGCGCTCCGTGAGGAAGGCTACCGGGTCATCCTGGTGAACTCCAACCCCGCCACCATCATGACGGACCCGGAATTCGCTGACGCGACATATATTGAGCCTATCACGCCGGAGATTGTCGAAAAGATCATCGCCAAGGAAAAGCCTGACGCCTTGCTACCCACTATGGGCGGCCAAACGGCACTGAACACGGCACTCGCACTGGCTGATTCCGGTGCGCTGGAAAAGCACGGCGTTGAACTGATTGGTGCGCGCCAAGATGCAATCGCCAAAGCCGAAGACCGCCAACTGTTCCGTGACGCCATGGGTAAGATCGGCCTCGCCACCCCAAAAAGCGCCGTTGTGCGCGATATGGCGACCGGCTTCAAAGAGATGGAGCGGATTGGCCTGCCATTGATCATCCGCCCATCCTTCACTCTCGGCGGTGCCGGCGGCGGCATTGCTTACAATCGCGATGAGTTCGAAGAGATTGTGCGCGGCGGCATTGATGCCTCCCCCATCGGTGAAGTGCTGGTTGAGCAATCCGTGCTCGGCTGGAAAGAATTCGAGATGGAGGTCGTGCGCGACCGTGCCGACAATTGCATCATCGTATGCTCCATTGAAAACGTGGACCCTATGGGCATCCACACCGGTGATTCGGTAACCGTCGCCCCGGCGCTGACGCTGACGGACAAAGAATTCCAGATCATGCGGGACGCCTCTATCGCGGTTCTAAGAGAAATCGGCGTTGATACCGGCGGATCAAACGTTCAGTTCGCGGTGAACCCAAAAAACGGCGCGCTCGTGGTAATTGAAATGAACCCGCGCGTATCACGTTCATCAGCCTTGGCATCGAAGGCAACCGGGTTCCCGATTGCAAAGATCGCGGCGAAGCTCGCCATCGGCTACACCTTGGATGAGCTCGATAACGACATCACAGAAGTCACACCGGCTAGCTTTGAGCCGACGCTGGACTATGTCGTCGTCAAAATTCCACGCTTCACGTTTGAAAAATTTGCGGGCGCAGACCCCTATCTCACGACCTCCATGAAATCCGTCGGTGAAGCCATGGCCATTGGCCGCTCCTTCCCCGAAGCCTACCAGAAGGCGCTGCGGAGCCTGGAAACCGGTCTCGACGGCCTGAATGAAATAGAGATCGTAGGTGCACCAGATCGCGACGCCATCATCGCAGCACTGGCAAAACCTGCACCAGACCGGGGCATAACTATCGCCCAGGGCTTCCGGCATGGGCTGTCGTCCGAAGAAATCGGGCGCGTCACCAGCTACGACCCCTGGTTCCTTGGCCAGATCAAAGCCCTGGTGGATGAAGAAGAAATTCTGCGCGCGCACGGTCTGCCTACAACGCGTATCGGCATAGCGCGCCTGAAACGGCTTGGCTTCTCCGACGCGCGTCTGGGCCAATTGATCGGCCAGACGGCACTCCATGTGCGCGCACACCGCCATGGCTTGCATGTGAAGCCTGTTTATAAACGCATTGATACATGCGCGGCTGAATTCGCCTCCTCTACATCATATCTCTACTCCTGCTACGAAGATCCGGGCGCTGCTGAGCCTGAATGCGAAGCAGACGTATCCGACGCTCAGAAGATCATGATCCTTGGCGGCGGGCCAAATCGGATCGGCCAAGGCATCGAGTTTGATTACTGCTGTGTTCACGCTGCATATGCGCTGTCTGAGGCCGGGTACGAGACTATTATGGTCAACTGCAACCCGGAAACTGTATCAACCGACTATGACACCTCCGACCGCCTCTACTTTGAGCCGCTGACGGCGGAAGACGTGCTCGAAATCGCGCAGTTGGAAGCCGCAAAAGGTGAGCTCCTGGGCGTGATCGTGCAGTTTGGTGGCCAGACCCCGCTGAAACTTGCAGCCGCACTGGAAGAAGCCGGCGTGCCGATCCTTGGCACCTCCCCGGACGCGATTGATCTGGCGGAAGACCGTCAGCGCTTCCAACAATTGCTGACGGACCTAGACCTCCTCCAGCCATCGAATGGCACCGCAACCAACGCAAATGAAGCTGAAGCGATAGCTGAACGCATCGGTTATCCGGTATTACTACGCCCTTCTTATGTGCTTGGCGGCCGTGCCATGGAAATCGTCCATGACGCAGCTGACCTCCGCCGCTATATGCGGACAGCCGTGCAAGCGTCTGGCGACAATCCCGTGCTCGTTGACTGCTACTTGGCAGACGCCATTGAGGTTGACGTTGATGCGCTGGGCGATGGCGAGGATGTCCAGGTGGCAGGGGTCATGGAACATATTGAAGAAGCTGGCGTGCATTCAGGCGATAGCGCCTGCGCTATCCCTCCCCATAGCCTGGAGCCAGCCACGGTCGCGGAAATCAGCCGCCAGATCATCGCAATGGGCAGGGCGCTTAAGGTCAAGGGGCTGATGAACGCGCAATTCGCTGTGAAGCCGGGCGGAGACGGCGCAGAAGACGCAATCTACGTGTTGGAAGTTAACCCGCGCGCCAGCCGTACCGCGCCATTTGTAGCGAAAGCGACAGGCGTTCAGGTGGCCAAACTGGCCGCGCGCGCCATGGCCGGGGAGAAGCTTTCGGAACTACCGCCGCTCAATCCAACGCTAGACCAGGTTTCGGTCAAAGAAGCCGTATTCCCGTTCGCGCGCTTCCCGGGTGTGGATATCTTGCTTGGGCCAGAAATGCGCTCAACGGGCGAGGCCATGGGCATCGACCAGGATTTCGGGCGTGCGTTTGCTAAATCGCAGCTTGGAGCGGGCGTTGTACTGCCGCTTGAAGGTGCGATTTTCATCTCTGTTCGCGACCATGATAAGCCGCTGATGGTTGCCGCTGCACGCAGCATGAACGCGATGGGGTTCAAAGTGCTAGCTACAAGTGGTACGGCAGATTTCTTGGAAGCAGAAGGGGTTACAGTTGAGCGCGTGCATAAAGTGCTGGACGCACAAAGGCCCCATATCGTCGACAAAATCAAATCTGGCGAGGTCCAGCTCGTAATCAACACGACAGAGGGCGCAGGTGCCATTCGAGACAGCTTTAGCTTGCGTCGCGCGGCCCTTTTGGAGCGCGTTCCCTATTACACAACTGCCGCCGGAGCGATCGCCGCTGTGCAAGCGATTTCAGCAATGCGTGACGGCGCGCTTGAAGTTAAACCCTTGCAATCCTATTTTGCTTAATGCGAGCTTAAAGCTGGTGTTGCGTTTCTGAGAGAGCGCTGTCTTGGATCAGGGGAGCCGCCGTGAACTTTCGTTCGCGGCGGATATCGTTTTTGTACGGACGGCGGAAAGATCGCCCGGCAAATTGGGATGGAGTAAGCTAATGGACCGTGTGCCAATGACGCCCGGGGGCCTTTTAGCCCTCCAGGAAGAACTGAAGCGTTTGAAGGGCGATGATCGCCCGACGGTTATTCGTGCAATTGCTGAAGCGCGCGAACACGGCGATCTGTCAGAAAACGCCGAGTATCATGCCGCTAAAGAAAAACAATCCTTCATCGAGGGCCGCATCGCGGAACTAGAAGACAAAACCAGCCGCGCCCATGTGATCGATCCTTCAACCATGTCCGGCGACACGGTTCGCTTTGGAGCGACTGTGAAGGTAGTTGATGAAGAGTCTGATGAGGAAACTGAGTATCAGATCGTAGGTGCTGAGGAATCCGACATCGCTTTCGGTCGGATATCAATCACCTCCCCAATTGCGCGGGCGATGATCGGTAAATCCAAAGGCGACCAGATCGAAGTTCAGGCTCCAGCCGGTGCCCGCTATTACGAAATCCTCGAAGTGGGGTATCGTTGATCATCTGAATCGGTTCCTGTTGTATTTGAAGGAGCCTGAAATAGAGGATCAATGCGATGTTTACGCCACTCAAAGGCCGTAAAGTCATTGACTTAACCCAAGTCCTGGCTGGCCCATACTGTTCCTATCAACTCGGCCTTCTGGGTGCGGATATCATTAAGGTCGAGCCGCAGGACGGCGGCGACTGGGCGCGTATCGGCGGACCGGACGCAGCACTGTCTGATGCTGGCCTTGCTGCCGGATTCCTCACACAAAACGCTGGAAAGCGTTCAATCGCTATTGATTTGAAGCGGCCCGAGGGCGTAGCTTTAGTGCTAGATATGGTTGGCCAAGCGGATGTGTTCCTGGAGAACTTCCGCCCTGGTACCGCAGGCCGCCTCGGTCTCGACCTAGCAACTGTGCAAGCCCGCAATCCGAGCATTGTTTACGCATCACTATCCGCCTATGGCCAAGACGGGCCGATGGGCGGAAGGCCCGCTTATGACCATGTGATCCAGGCTGTGTCAGGGATCATGCAGCTTACCGGGGCCCCAGAAACGCTGCCCAACAAAGTCGGCGCGCCCTATGTGGACTATGCGACCGGCATGAATGGTGCATTCGCCGTGTTGTCTGCACTGATGGAGAAAGATCGCACCGGCAAAGGTCAGCGCGTTGACGTGGCCATGCTGGATTCGGCCCTATTGTTAATGGCGTCGCATATGACGGGTGCAGCAACATCTGGGAACATCCCACAAGCCAGCGGCAATGAAGCCTTCAGCGGCAGCCCGACGTCTGGCGTGTTCAAAACCAAGGACGGTGATCTCGCCCTTGCCGCTAATAACGAACGCCAATATCCCCGTCTGCTTCAAGCCATCGGCCGCGCGGACCTGGCGACAGACCCGCGCTTTGCTAACCGTGACGCAAAAAAGGCAAACGCCCCCGCACTCCGTCAAGTCCTGGCGGAAACATTCCTGACCGAAACAGCAGACACCTGGGAAGAAAAGCTTTCCGCTGCAGACGTCCCCGCAGGCCGTGTGCGCGATATTGGTGAGGCCATGAATTCCCCGCAGGTCAAGCAACGCGGATTAATGTATGAGTATGTAATAGCCGGCACTAACCAGAAAACCCAAGCCCCGACATTGGGGTTTAAGGCCAACGGGTCCATGCCTGCCGCGAAATCTCCCGCCCCACGCCTTGGAGCGGATGCGGACAGTGTGCTGAAGGACTTTGGCATGCGCGACGCCGCGGTCGCTGCTCTCCGCACCAGTGGTGTTGTGCTTTAGGGCAAAAGCGGAAAAGAAGCACTGCCTTCTCTGAATTAAGCCGTCTTTAGGACTAATCAGCGGACACTCCCAACCGGGACGCGCAATACGCCCAGACCTGTTGGAGTTTTCATGTGTTTGAACACTGGTTTATCGCCGGGTCTGAAAAGACATGGATCATAGAATCCTACCTCGTGTACAGTCACGATCTTAAGTTGGTCGGCCTGTCAATCTTGATAACAATTCTCGCCTCCTATACCGCATTCCACTCTGTCAGCAGCCTTGTAAGCGCGCCGTCACGCATTGTTCGATTGATTGGGCTGCTCGTCGGCGCAACAACCGTGGGCGCTGGCATTTGGGCCAAGCATTTCACTGGAACGCGAGCGCTGGACCTGCCGCAGATCGCCCTGTTCGAACCTGTTTTAACAGTCGCTTCCGTGCTGATCGCTGTTCTCGCAAGCGGCAGCGCTTTCCTCATCGCGACGTCTGCACGGCAGAGCATTGGCGCGATGCTCAGTGGCGGACTGGTGCTTGGTGCCAGTATTGGCGCCATGCATTATGTCGGCATGGCCGCGATGCGGTTGGAAGCTGTCGTCAAATGTTACCCGCTGTTCTTCCTTGCGTCCGTTCTCGTCGCAGTCGGCCTCGCAACAATCGCACTCTGGCTCTTCCTACAGGACCGCGATAGGCGGGACTTACCCTCACGCACATCATCAGGCTTGAAACGCATTGGCAGCGCCGGCGCACTGGGCCTGTCAATCTCTGCCATGGATTACACGGGCATGAGTGCTATCTACTTCGTCACAGCTCTCAATCCGTCTGCGCCAGTCGAAGGCCTAGTTGGCAGCGCCATGCTGTTGGCGGTTCTAGCGGGCGTGATTCTGCTGACGATTCTGGCCCCTGCCGCTAGCGCTATTAATCAATCGGCGCTGGTGCGAGAGGCTGAAACCACGACCAAGGCCAAGTCCAAATTCCTGGCCTCCATGAGCCACGAACTGCGCACATCTATGAACGATGTGCTGGGATTGACCGCGCAACTGGCCCGCACAGACCTTACACTAGAACAGCTCAAGATGGCGCATGCCATCCACGATTCCGGCCAGTAACTGCTGAATCTGCTGAATGACATTTTGGACCTGTCCAAAGTTGAGGCTGGTCATATCACTCCGGAAGAAAACGATTTCTCCCTCCCCGACCTAGTCCGGTTGGCAGAAGCGCTTTCGGGCCCGAACGCGACAGAAAAGGGCCTGGAATTCAGCGTTCACGCCGACACTGGAAAGATCGAGTATCTTAGCGGTGACAGGAATCGTTTGCGCCAAGTGCTGAATAACCTAATCGGCAATGCGATTAAATTCACGGACGAGGGCGACGTCGCTGTCAAGATATCCGCTGCAATCCGCCCAATGGATGGGCGCATTACGGTCCGCGCTGAAAATCAGCGCAGCCTGTTCCAGCGCTTCACCCAGACGGTTGCATCTATCACCAGAAAATACGGCGGCACCGGGTTAGGACTCGCAATCTGCCAGAACTTGGTTGCGCTGTTCGGCGGTGCCATGGGCGTTGAAGGTGCGGACGGCCAGGGGTCCAAATTCTGGTTCACCGTGATCATGGACTCCTGCAAGGCTAGGGGCGCGAAGGCGGCATCTCGTAATAGAGTCCAGAAACCTACGCCCATGCTGCAGAACCGCCAGCTCCGCATCCTTGTGGCCGAAGGCAATCCGACCAATCAGAAGGTTATCAAGTACATGCTAGAGCCATTTATGACGATATTGAGATAGTCGGCAATGGCAAGCTGGCGGAAGAGGCTGTCAGCCAGGCGGCCTAGGACATGGTATTGATGGACGTGCAAATGCCGGAAATGGGGGGCATCACTGCAACCCGTCGCATACGCAAGCTAGATGGCCCGGGTGCCGATACGCCGATCATCGCCCTGACCGCCAATGCCATGACTGGCGACCGGGAGGCCTACCTGAAGGCTGGCATGTCGAACTATGCGCCCAAACCTTTGTACCAGCACGTGCTGCTGCGAACCATCGCCTGTACTGGACCAGGTCAGCCATATTCCAAACGCCGAACCCGCACCGCCAAAACCTAAAGCGACGGCCAACGCTGAACAAAGCGCCCTCGAAGCACTGGAAGCCGATCTCGACGCATTTATGACTTCAGAAGCAAGAGGCTTCCCACCAGCACCTTCAGCAAAGAAGAAATCAGCTTAGAGCCAGTCTGGCGCTGATTGTTCGTCGATCAGGTCCTGGTATGTGCGCGGCTTGCGGGCGAAATCCCAATTCTGGCTTTGTACAACAACCTCTGGTGTGCGCGGGCGGCCATTGTATTCGCTTGCCATAACAGCGCCGTAAGCTCCCGCCGCCAGGAAGGCCACGCGATCACCAGCCGCTAAAGGCGGCATCATACGGCTGTCTGCGAACTTATCGGTGGATTCACAGATCGGGCCGACGATATCAGCCGCCGTCCATTCAGCTTCTGCTGCAGGCAATCTCAGCGGCACGACTTCATGCCACGCTTTGTACAGTGCCGGGCGGATCAGATCATTCATCGCGGCATCCAGAATGACGACACGATGGTCGCCCGCGATCTTCTCGCCAATCACGTTTGCGATCAGCACGCCTGCTGGACCAACTATCCTGCGGCCTGGCTCAAGCATGACTTCGCAATCGATATCCGCAACAGCAGCGCGGATTGTATCGGCATAGGCTTGGATTGAAGGCGGCGTTTCATCTTTGTAACGAATGCCAAGTCCACCACCCACATCAAAGCGGCGGAGCGCAACGCCATCTACAGCCAAGCGATCCCAAAGCGTGCGGAGCTTGGCGCAGGCGGCGGCAGAATGGGCGACGTCCCCAATCTGCGAGCCGATATGCATAGCAATGCCCATGGGCTTAAGGCCAGGCGCGCGGGCGGCTTCCTGGTATAGGCGCTCCGCATCGCCATAATTGACGCCAAACTTATCCGTCGCACGCCCAGTGGAGATTGCATCCAGCGTGCCCGCATCCACATCCGGATTTACCCTGAGCGCAATCGGCGCCTGGACACCCTTGGAGACTGCAACCTGGTTCAGACGATCCAGTTCCGCCTCAGACTCTACATTGATCTGCATAACGGCAGCGTCGAGGGCGTCCGACAGTTCCTGTTTGGTCTTGCCAACGCCAGAGAACACGATTTTGTCCGCGGATGCGCCTGCAGACAGCGCCAAAGCCAGTTCGCCGCCGGACACAACATCCACGCCAGCACCCTTGGCAAGCAGCGTCTTCAGCACACCGACACTGTCATTCGCTTTCAGTGCATAGCAGATGCGGGTCGGCTGGCCTGCAAAAGCATCCGCGAAGTCTTGATAGGCGTCCGCAACTGCGTTCAGCGCGTAAGCGTATACGGGGCCATTAGCAGCGTCCGCGATGGCGTCCAGTGGTGTAGCGTCTGCATGCAGGCGTCCATCGCGATAGGCGAACGCGGGTGCAATGCTGGCGAGTGTCGCTTCAAGATCAGTCATGCGCTCAGCCTTAACGGATAGGATAGTTGCGCGGATATACAGGCTGCACGCCTTCCCGCTGTTCAAGGTCGCCTTTCTTACCACAAGCAGATAAGGCGAGCACGGCGGCGAGCAGGAGGGCCAGCGTCAAAGCACTGAATCCTCTTCCACCAACTGGCTGAGAGGGCAGGACGAGCGGGGAGGCTAGCCGCGAGGTCGACTGGCTGCAGAAAGTACAAGACAGGTGATCTTTGTCGAGGCGAGAGCATCGCATACCTGGAAGAGCCCCCCTGACCCTTCCCTCTTCGCCTGAGGGAGGGCGAGGAGACCTCGAGTTTGCCGCTGGTGAAGTGGCTGCAGTCCAAATCTTGGAATTTGAGACCAAGCACCTCATCACGCCGCCTCCAGCCGCGCCCGCGCTGCTTTCACTGCTGCACGAACGTTATCAGGTGCAGCACCGCCAAAGCTGGTCCGTGATGCGGCTGAGTTTTCCACCTTCAACACCTCATACACGCTGGCATCGATACCGGCGTGGACGCTTTGCATGACATCCAGCGGCAGATCCTCCAGCCCGCAGCCGCGCGCCTCAGCCTCTGACACCAGCGAGCCGGACACGTGATGCGCTTCACGGAAAGGCAAACCCTGGTTCTGGACCAGCCAGTCGGCCAAATCGGTCGCGTTGGTGAAGCCAAGCTTGGCAGCGGCCAGCATGCCATCCCGGTTCGGCCGCATATCCCGCGCCATGCCAGACATAGCGGCGATTGCCAGCATCAAGGAATCTACGGCAAGAAACACAGGCTCTTTGTCTTCCTGCATGTCCTTCGAATATGTCAGCGGTAAGCCCTTCATCATCAGCAGCAGGCTTGTGAAAGATCCTGCGATCCGGCCAATCTTGGCACGCACGAGCTCTGCCGCATCCGGGTTGCGCTTCTGCGGCATGATTGAGGAGCCGGTGGTGAAGGCGTCCGTCAGGCCTATAAAGCGGAACTGCGCGCTCATCCAAAGCACGATCTCATCCGCCAGCCGGGAAAGATGCATTGCGTTGATGGACGCTGCCCCCAGAAACTCCAAGGCAAAATCCCGCGCCGACACAGCATCCAGCGAATTCGCCATCGGCCGATCAAACCCAAGCGCCTTTGCAGTCATGTCCCGATCGACGGGATAGGGCGTGCCAGCGAGAGCAGCTGCACCCAGGGGTGATTCGTTCAGCCGTTTGCGGCAATCCTCAAACCGGCCCCGATCACGGGCAATCATTTCTACGTAAGCCAAGAGGTGATGGCCAAACGTGATGGGTTGCGCGTTTTGCAGGTGTGTGAAGCCAGGCATGACCATATCTGCGCCAGCCTCGGCCTGATCAATCAAAGCGGCTTCCAGGTTCTTCAGTGCGGCCAATACCGTATCAATCTCATCCCGGAGCCAAAGCCGGAAATCGGTCGCCACCTGATCATTGCGCGAACGGCCTGTATGCAAGCGTCCGGCGGCGGCACCGATGATCTCAGACAGCCTGGCCTCGACATTCATATGGATGTCTTCAAGGGCGTCTTTGAATTCAAAACTGCCCGCGGCGATCTCCTGGCGGACCTGCTCCAGCCCACGGGTAATTTCAGCCGCGTCAGCCTCTAAAACGATGCCCTGTTTCGCCAGCATCGCCACATGCGCTTTGGAGCCCGCAATGTCTTGTGCGTACATTCTTTGGTCGAAATGAATGGACACATTGATTGCGGCCATTATATCCGAAGCACCACCTTTGAAGCGCCCGCCCCACATTGTGTTTGCCGCGGGAGTGCCATTCGAACCGTCATTGGAGCCGGACATGTGCCGATCCTTACCTGCCATTATTCTTGCCGCCGCCTTATGGAACATCCTGCCAGCCGCGTCCATGGCGGCGGATATCCCAAGACCGCCGTCAGATGCTTTTGTGATGGCTGAAGTTCCTGGAATAGCGCCAGATACGCCCTTCGCACTACCAGATGGCACCACAGCCAAACTGTCAGACTGGCGGGATAAGGTCGTAGTATTGAACTTCTGGGCCACATGGTGCGCACCCTGCGTCAAGGAGCTGCCATCGCTCGATCGTCTATCGGCTGCGCTGCCTCTAGAAACCCATACCGTCCTCATAATCTCAACGGATCGCGGCGGCCCTAAGAAGGTTCCACCTTTCCTGAAGAAGCTAAAGACCGAAAACCTGGCACCCTACTTAGACGCCAAAAGTACCCTGGGCCGCGCATTCGGCATGCGCGGGCTACCAACGACTTACATCATCGGCAAGGATGGCAATGTGGTGGCGAAACTCGAAGGTGCAGCCGAATGGGATAGCGAAGAAATCGTTGCATGGCTGAAGACACTGACAGGCTGGCAGGAAGCGTCCTGACCATTCGCCGGTCTATTCGTCCGCGGTTTCCAACGAAAACTCGCCGTCCTTAATGCGGGCAGGCAAGTCTTCGAACAGGCTGGCGGTGAGCTCTTCGCCCCGGTCTGCCACGAGATCCGTGATCGCCAGATAGATCATCACTTCGCAAAGAAGGTCAGCCTCAACGCCGTGTTCGCAGGCTTTATCCCACGCTTCCAAGAACTGATCGAGAGCGAACTTCTTTTGTTGCTCATCGCTGAGACGGCTTTCGACCATTGTGCGGGACTAACCTTTGCTGCGGAATTGGGAGCGATTGGCGATGCGACCATCATCCTTGACCGCGATGATCTCAAGCGCTGCGTCTTGCTGGCGCGTCATCATCGTGATGGCGTTATCCCAGAACACAGGGCGCAACAAGCGGACCTCGCCTTCAAACTGCTCTGCCGGCGCAGCCAGTTTTGCCGCCTCCAAGTGCCAGTTGACCATCTGATTGCCTGCCGTGATAGGTGCGCGGAAACCGAAGGTCTTGGCATAGGCCGGGTCCGTATGGATCAGGTTGCGGGTGGCACCGCAATACCCAACCACGTTCTCCGGCGTGCAGGTTTTGGATTTAAGGTCCCGCCACCCTTCTGCCGCCAACTCCGACATGCGGTCAGCCGGAGTCGGCTGCGGGCCGGACTTCTTGGGCGGTGCTTCAGTATTCCGCGTCGGGTCCGCCATAAGCGCAATTGGAGAGACAACCTGCGCGAGGTCGCCATTTTCCAATCGATACTCAAACCGTGCATGCATCAGCCATCCGCGCGGATGATCTTCAATTTTCGTAAATTGCCCAGACATGGCGACCGGCGTATCCACCCGGATCGGCAGGATCCGCTCAATCTGCTGGACAGTGTGGACATAGCCCCGTTCCGGGTGATGATCGAACAAAGCTGAGCCGATAATGCTGATCGGGCGGCGCGCCAGAAGGCCCAGATCGACCTCATCGCCATAAAGCGCCGGGTCGATATCACAAAAATCCAGCATGTCATCTTGGAATTGGCGGCTGATAACCAAGATCTCATCCTGGAATTCAGCACCTGCTTCCACTTTCGGATAGATGGATTCGCCTCCGGCGATGGCCTGCACCATGAAGTTTGGGTCATATAGGTCTTGCATTACCGGCATGGTCTCAGGGTCCTTCTGTGGAACGCGGGCTGGGTGCGAACGTCTGGCACCTGGGTCGATAGGTCAAGCAGAACTGGGATGAAAGAGCGGCGCGCATCCGCCACGGAGTGCTGCGAGGGACGTCGGCGGCGTTAATGTTGTGACATTGCCCAAACTCCTAGAAACAGGCTTGCGATAGCCAGTATGCGTCCAAGGCAGCAGCCTGTCACGCAGCACCAATGCGGGCGTGCCGGAATCCGGCTCTAGGATAAACGCGCCATCAGGTAAGTCTTCCGACCGGACTTGTTGGGTTTGCATGGCCCTGGCACCCGGAACTGCGTGTTCTGCGTGGAGTCGCTTATCGACATCAGGGGCTGAGAGCCTGGGAACCCCTGCGCCTGCGCTCATGGCGTCCATCCAGGCGTTATAAGCCTGCCTGCGGCAGACAGCGCAGGGGCGATGACCAGCAGCCAGCGCCACGGCTTCGTCGAGAAAAAATAGTTCCGTCCAGCGATTCGGCGTCATTAGCTGCCGGTGGCGGCCTTTGAATTGAAGTGCACATATGATCCAGTTTTTGTGGCGCCAAAGCGCCAGATTCAGCCGTTTATCCGGCCTATGCAGAACGCCACGATTGCCCGCAAATAGGCCACGTGCAGGCACAGCTTCGATTCGACCATCCGGCGTTACCCGGTTTTGCAACGGCGACGGGCGCGAATTCATAAGATTCTTAGGTTCTAACGACGCCAAAGCGTTGACCTTTCTGGCGGGATCGCTATAACTCCCGCTTCTCGCTACAACCCAGCTGCTTTGCTGGGCGTGTGGCGTTGCATAGTTTCCTAGCTGTCGGACGGCGCTAAACCGCCCCCAGCCAATGAGAGAAAACCGATGTTTGCAGTGATCCGCACCGGCGGTAAGCAATATCGCGTCGCGGAAAATGACGTGATCAAGATCGAAAAGCTGCAAGGCGAGCCAGGCGACGCCGTGTCCTTTGGCGAAGTCCTGATGGTTGGCGGAGAAGGCGACGCTAAGATTGGCGCGCCTTTGGTTGAGGGTGCCACCGTGCAAGCTGAAGTCGTTGAGCAGATGCGCAATAAGAAGGTGATCATCTTCAAAAAGCGTCGTCGGCAGAACTCACGCCGCAAAAATGGCCATCGCCAGCACCAGAGCATCGTCCGCATCACCGGCATTTCTGCCTAAATACTGAGGTAAAGACCTATGGCCCATAAGAAAGCAGGCGGCAGTTCACGGAACGGTCGCGATTCAGCTGGTCGGCGCCTCGGCGTCAAAAAGTTCGGTGGCGAAAACGTCGTTCCGGGCAATATACTTGTGCGTCAGCGCGGCACAAAGTTCCACCCGGGTGAAAACGTCGGCATGGGCAAGGACCACACTTTGTTTGCGCTCGTCGAAGGCAATGTTGAGTTCGCACACAAAGCGCGCGGCCGCACCTACGTGCAGGTGGCATCGCCAGCGAACGAAGATGATGGAGCCGTCGCAGCCGAATAGGCGCTGCAGACGACGCTCCGACGCGGGCGTCAAGTCGGTTCAATCAGGATTGCCGGACGCATTGGGCAGTTCAGCGGGACAGGGTTTGACCGATGCGGTTTCTCGACGAAGCCAAAATTTTCATAAAAAGTGGCAATGGCGGCGGGGGTGCGATCTCCTTCCGGCGTGAGAAGTTTGTCGAATTTGGCGGTCCCGATGGCGGGGACGGCGGGCGTGGCGGCGATATTATTCTACGCTGTGTCCCCAACCTGAATACGCTGATCGACTTCCGCTATACCCAGCATTTCCGCGCCGCAAGCGGCAAAGGCGGTGCTGGCCGCCAGCGCACCGGCCCCAGCGCCGATCCCATCATCCTCCAAGTTCCGCCCGGCACCCAAGTTCTGGACGAAGACAAGCGCTTTATCCTGGCTGATATGACGGAGCCCGGCCAAGAAGTCGTGCTGGCCAAAGGCGGCGATGGCGGGTTTGGCAATCTCTATTACAAAAGCTCTGTCACGCAGTCCCCCCGCAAAGCGATTCCCGGCTGGCCCGGCGAAGAACGTTGGGTCTGGTTGCGTCTGAAGCTGATCGCGGATGCCGGACTGATTGGCCTGCCAAACGCTGGGAAATCCACCTTTCTCGCCGCCTCAAGCGCTGCCCGCCCAAAGATCGCTGATTATCCGTTCACCACGCTGATCCCAAACCTTGGCGTCGTACGCCTGGATAGCGAACGGGAGTTTGTGCTTGCAGACATCCCAGGCCTGATCGAAGGCGCCCATGAAGGTGCGGGTGTCGGCGATAGGTTCCTTGGCCATGTAGAGCGTTGCCAAGCGCTGGTACATCTGGTGGATGGCGCTGGCTTGGGCGAGCTAGGAGTTGAAGATGTTGCCGCCGCCTATAAAGTCGTGCGCGAAGAACTCGTGGCCTATGGCGGCGACCTGGCTGAGAAGACAGAGATCCTGGCACTCAATAAAACCGACGCACTCGATCAGGAAACCACCGCCCGCCAGCGCGAAAGGCTAGCGGAAGCCGCGGGCTGCGCGCTCGAAGACGTCCTGCTGATTGCCGGCGCTGCTGGCACAGGCGTGCGGGAGGTGCATGAGGGCCTCTGGAAAGCAATTGGCCGGGACCGAAACGCCCCCCTGCTAGATGATGTATCTGAGGAAGACTCAGGCGGCACCTGGTCACCCATATGACAAGCACACCCACCTCTAGACTGGCTACCTCTAGACTGGCTACAGCGCGTCGGGTGATCGTCAAGATTGGCTCGGCCCTGCTCGTGGATGCAACCACGGGTGAGCTCCGCCGCGAATGGCTGGCTGGCGTTGCATACGATCTCGCAGCCATGCGCGCACGCGGCCAGGACGTTGGCATTGTCTCTTCTGGTGCCATTGCGCTGGGTCGGCGAAAGCTTGGCCTTCCATCCAGCGCACTTCGGCTTGAAGAAAGCCAGGCAGCCGCTGCCGTTGGCCAGATTGATCTGGCGCACGCATACCGGTCAGTATTTGCACCTCACGGCTTAAATGTAGCCCAATTGCTGCTGACCTTGAGCGACACGGAAGAACGTCGGCGCTATCTGAATGCTCGCGGCACGCTGGCCACTCTGTTCCGCATGAGCGCTATCCCAGTCATCAACGAAAACGATACTGTGGCGACCGAAGAAATCCGTTTCGGCGATAATGACCGCCTCGCCGCCCGTGTCGCAGCCTGCGCTAGCGCCGATGCCCTTGTGCTGCTATCCGACGTCGACGGTCTCTATACCGCCGATCCACGCCGAGACGCTTCCGCAACAAAATTGAAGGAAGTCGCCGCTGTCACGGCGGATATTGAAGCCATGGCTGGCCCCGTTGGCAGCGACATGGCATCCGGCGGCATGGCGACCAAGCTCGCCGCCGCCCGCATTGCGTTGGATGCCGGGTGCAGTATGGCCATTGCGTCTGGCGTTGCCGAAAATCCTCTCCACCACCTTGAAACCGTAAATGACGCAACCTGGTTCGTTGCCGACCAAACGCCAGTACAGGCCCGCAAGCGCTGGATCTCAGGCGGGTTGGCGGCGGAAGGCGAAGTATGGATTGATGCTGGTGCCGCACGTGCGCTAGGGCACGGCAACAGCCTGCTGCCAGCCGGTGCCATGCGCATCAAGGGCAAATTTGAACGTGGCGCGCCTGTTATTGTGCGAGGCCCAGAAGGGCGGGAAGTCGCACGCGGCCTTATCGCCTATAGTGCTGAAGACGCTAGGCGTATTTTGGGGAAACAAAGCGCTGATTTCGCCGATGCGCTAGGTTATCATGGCCGAGCCGCACTCATCCACCGCGACGACATGAGCATGACCGGCCGCGCTGGATCATTAAGCCGAGAGGAGGCATAGGCCCATGCGCCCTGATTCCACCAGCCACAACACTTCTAAAGCTTTGGCTCCAGCAGACGCCGACGCCATGGTGGCCGAAACTGCCGCCCGCGCCCGCGCCGCCGCCCCGGCCCTTGCCCGAGCCAGACCGGCGGACAAAACCCAGGCACTTAGGGCTGCCGCAGATGCTGTGCGCGCCCAAGCGGCAGGTATCCTGGCCGCTAATGCCAAAGACATGGCAGAAGCCAAGGCCAAAGGCCTATCTGGCTCAATGTTGGACCGGCTCAAGCTTGACGGCACCCGCCTGGAAAGCCTCGCCCAAGGCCTAGAAGCCGTGGCGAATTTGGCTGATCCAGTGGGCCGCATTCAGGCGGATTGGACCCGCCCGAACGGCCTCGTGATCCAGCGCATCGCCGTGCCTTTGGGCGTGATCGGCGTCGTTTATGAATCCCGCCCCAACGTTACTGCGGATTCAGGCGGATTGGCATTAAAGGCCGGGAATTGCGTCATCCTGCGCGGTGGGTCTGAAAGTGCCAACTCCTCTGCCGCCATCGTCGATGCACTGCGGACTGGGATTGCAGCAGCAGGCCTGCCAGCAGACGCCATCCAACGGGCACCCACCCAAGACCGCCAGTATGTCGGCGCCATGCTGCGCGCCCACGGCCTGATCGACGTGATGGTGCCCCGCGGCGGCAAAAGCCTGGTCGGCCGCGTGCTGGAAGAAGCGCGCATGCCCGTCATTGGTCATCTGGAAGGCCTTTGCCATGTTTATGTGGATGGTGCTGCGGACATCGACAAAGCCCGCGCTATTACCGTTAACGCTAAGATGCGGCGCACGGGCGTGTGCGGTGCGGCTGAAACCCTGCTGGTGGATCGTGCCATCGCTGATACAGCCCTCCCGCCGCTGCTGGATGACTTGATCGCGGCTGGATGCGCTATTCGGGGCTGCCCCGACGTCCAGGCCGCTGATGCCCGTGTCACAGACGCTTCTGAGGAAGATTGGACGACCGAATATCTGGATGCAATCCTCTCCGTCCGTGTCGTCGATGGTATGACGGGCGCGCTGGATCACATCGCCCGCTACGGCTCAGGCCACACGGACGCCATTGTCACTGAGGATAGAAACGCTGCCGCCCGCTTCACAGCAGAGGTCGACAGCGCCATCGTCATCGTCAACGCATCCACGCAATATGCAGATGGCGGTGAGTTCGGATTCGGCGCTGAAATCGGAATCTCCACGGATAAATTTCATGCGCGCGGCCCCGTCGGCGCAGATCAACTCACGAGTTATAAATATGTCATCGCTGGCTACGGTCAGACCCGGCCGTGAATCCGGGCGAATCGGCTTGCTGGGTGGATCCTTCAACCCCGCTCACGACGGCCATCTGCAGCTCAGCCTGGTCGCGCTGAAGCGGCTGCGGCTGGATTCGGTGTGGTGGATGGTCTCGCCCCAGAACCCGCTGAAGGCAGCAGCTGGGATGGCGCCGCTGGAAGATCGGATGAATACCGCCCGCATCGCCGCCCGCCATCCGCGCATCTATGTAACTGATATTGAACAATATTTATCCAGTCGTTATACGGCAGACACGCTCCGCAAGCTGCGCCAACGCTTTCCGCAGGCCTCGTTTGTTTGGCTAATGGGCGCGGATAACATGCTGCAAATCCCACGCTGGAAGCGCTGGGCCGAGATATTTGAGACGACGCCGGTTGCCGTCATCGCACGACCAGAATATCGTTGGAATGCTTTGCACGGAAAAGCGGCGACACGATTTCAACGCTCTCGACTTGGGCCACATCTGGGGCCCTATGCTGCGGGAAGCCTCGCTACGCGCCACACGCCAGCATGGACTTACACGCCAATGCGATTGAACCCGACCTCTGCAACAGATATCCGCAGCGGTCGCCAATTACCCTTCGGAGGACCCTGGGCATCCTAAGCGACGTTAACGAGATTAAAGACACATCGAAATCAGCGGACACCGTTCCCCCCCAACCTGCAGACGACAAAGCGCGTGCAATGCTGCAACGCGTTCTGGAGAGCCTTGAAGACGATAAGGCCCAGGACATCGTCACCATCGAAATGTCCGGTAAGTCCGCCATGTGTGATTTCCTAGTCATTGCGTCAGGCCGCTCGCAGCGCCAAGTTTCGGCCATGGCGGAGCATCTGCATGATGCGGTGAAACCATTCTTGCCAGCAGCGCCCGGAATGGAAGGTCTGCCCCAGGGTGACTGGATT
Organism: Alphaproteobacteria bacterium; assembly: GCA_965660545.1. Taxonomy (GTDB): domain Bacteria; phylum Pseudomonadota; class Alphaproteobacteria; order Bin95; family Bin95; genus VMCJ01. Next base: position 36,469 of record CBFIAF010000001.1, read on the forward strand.
CTGGTGGACGCTGGTGACGTCGTGGTCCATCTGTTCCGCCCGGAAGTACGCGTGTTCTACAATCTGGAGCGCATGTGGGACCTGGAAGCGCCCACCATCCCGCCTAGCTACTTCGCCGAAGATGAAGATGACGGCGATGATGAAGTGAACTAACGCGCACCATGCGCCTTACGATCATCGCCGTTGGTCTCGCCCGGAATGCTGACGAAGCGCGCATCGTCGCCCGCTATCTCACCCGAATGCGGCCAAAACCAGCGCTCATCGAGATTGATACCCGCAAAAGCCGAAACGCCATGAATGAATGGCACCAGATCGAAGCCCGGATCCCCAATGGTGCCGCTAGAGTGTTGCTGGATGAGCGAGGTCGCGACCTCCCCAGCCCCAAGCTGGCGGCACGGCTTGGCCAATGGCGTGATGACGGTCGCGACATAGCCTGCTTAATCGGTGGTGCTTATGGTTTCCCAGACGTTGCCCGCCAATCCGCAGACCTCATCCTTGCGTTCGGCCAAGCGACTTGGCCGCACATGCTGGTCCGCGCCATGCTGGCTGAACAGCTCTACCGCGCTCAGGAAATATTGGCGGGCAAGCCCTATCATCATGGCTAGGAATGGCCACCAATATCCCTCTGGACACACCGCACCCCCTCGCTTATAAACCGCCGTCGCTACGCCGTTTGTGTAGTCGTCGCCCAGGTAGCTCAGCTGGTAGAGCAGCGGACTGAAAATCCGCGTGTCGGTGGTTCGAGTCCGCCCCTGGGCACCATTCACCCCTCCAAGACAGTCCGATGAAGTCCAAAAATTACGCCAATGCGTTGTTTATAATTATTTTTTGTCTAATCGCGTCCGATAGCACCCGGCTGCACCCAAGAAAATTTATGGTATTCTGCGTGGTATCCTTAAATACGAACAGAGGAGATACCAACATGGCGCTAACAGATGTGCAGCTGCGGAAGCTGAAGCCAAGAGACCGAACCTTCAAAATTTCCGACGACGGCGGCCTGTTTTTGATGGCGTCGCCAAAAGGTTCAGAACTTTGGCGATTGGCATAGCGGTTTCCCAGAAAACAGAAGATGCTCGCTCTCGGCAGCTATCCCGTTGTCAAATTGCAAGCTCCACGGGACGCGCGGACGCTCGCCAAGCGGCAACTGGCAGACGGCATAGACCCTAGCGAGATAAAAAAAGGTTAATAAGCGCCAGCAACGCATCGCCGCCGAAAACACCTTTAAGGCCATCACTGAAAAATTAGTGGAGAAGCTACGCCGTGAAGGCCGCGTGCCGATAACGCTTTTCAAGGTGCAATGACTGCTTGGGATTGCAAATCCGTTAATCGGGCGACGGCCTATTGCTGATATTTCATCCGTTGAAGTGCTGGATGTTCTGCGCCAGGTCGAGAAATGCGGACAGCTTGAATCAACCTGCCGCCTTAGCAGCACAATCGGCAGCGTGTTCCGTTATGCAATCGCGACGGCGCGGGCAGAGGATCATCCAACAATTGCGCTACTTGTTGCGCCGACAGTGACGCACCGTGCCGCCATCATTGATTCAAAGGCGCTAGGCGGCGTCCGGAGAACTATTGAGGGCTTCGACGGGCAACCGACGACTAAGGCCGCCTTGCAGCTTATGGCTATGCTATTCCCGCGCCCTGGCGAACTCCGTGCGGCTGAATGGTCAGAAATTGACTTTGACGCCGCAACCTAGGCCATCCCGGCAAGCCGCACAAAGTGCGCCGAGACCATCGCATCCCACTTCCCGCGCAGACCAGATCATTCGTATGAAAGACAATCGGGCGCTCCTGCTGCACTCAAACAAACGGCCTGCGATGCTCAAGACCAAGCCGGGCTTGGTGCAGAGCCGACGGTCTGATGGCGGCAACTTCCGAGAGCCACAGTGAAGCGAACGGCCCAAAGCTGCTGTTCGTCCGACGCCTAGTTATGGCAGTCGTGTCTCAGATTGTCGCCATTCGCCACAAGCGCAAAAAATGCCGGGTCCTGAAGTCAGCAGCGGCGACAACCCAACGATATGACTGAATCAGTCAGGCGAAGTATCCGGGCAAAGGAATGCATCCTCTCGCGCTAAGCCTTACAATGCACGCCAAGCGGACTGGCAGAAAGACCACCCAAAATTCCAGATTGGATGCGTTTATGAGGTTGAAATGGATTGAATCGGCATGAGCCAGCAGATCACCAGGAATAGCGCTGGCGTTCACATGTACAGTCTGGCCACTTATCTCGCGGGCCTGATCCGACGCCAGGAATACAGCCGTGTCTTCGATGTCGGATGGCTCAACAACGCCGGAGAGCGGTAGGTTATCAAATGCGTCCAGCAATTTCTGCTTCGCTCAAGCCATAGCGCGGTTGGGCCGTGTCAGTAATTCTGGGCGCAATCGCGTTGCAGCGGATGCTATTGTCCGCCATCTCCTGACTGACAGCCCTTGTTAGCCCGACGATGCCTGCTTTCGCCGTCATATAGTGGACGCCATGGGGCAAGCCGCGGAACGCCGCCACAGATCATAGGTTAACGATAGCACCTCAGCGCCCCGCCTCTACCATCCGCTTGCAGGCAGCCTGACTCGCAAGAAAGGCGGTGCGCAGTTTAATCGCCATCAAGCCAACCCAGTCGTTTGCGGTGATCTCCAGGAACTTTACGCGCGGAAAGACGGCGGCGTTATTCACAAGAATATCAATGCCTCCCAGATCGTCGGCCGCCTTCATCATTTGCTCGATGTCTGTTGGATTAGAGACACCGCCCTGCACCAGACGTATTTTTCCATCCGATAATTCCGCCACAAGAGCTCCCGCTGCTGTATGATCGTGCAGCCACAAGTGTTTCAGAAAACATATCAGCTGCCCCGATGGGATGTCCGGGGAGGCGCGCCCCTCAATCTACTCGTCGGGCAAACCGTTTAAGTGCAGACTATATTACGATAGCCTTCTTCTTTTACTTTGTCGCAGAATTCGCGATAAGCTGGATGCCCGCCGCTATAACGCATAATTTTTGGCTTCTGTTTGTCCGCCAGATTTCTATTCACCCCGGTCATCCAGGACCCGATTTCGTTAGCCAGAAGCCCTTCTCCTAGCGACATCACATGACTGGTCCATTCATCCATGCCGGCCTCTGTTGTGTCGACCCGGGCTTTCTGGTTTTCAACTACATATTCAATGAGGTCAGAAACCCATTCCACACTGTATTCTGCTGTTCTTGTGTAGTTGCCAAGTCCGGAATGTGGGCCCATGCAAATGAACATGTTTGGAAAATCGGCAACCAAAACGCCCAGATAGGTTACTGGACCATCCTGCCAAAATTCACGCAATTTCTTTCCGCCCAAGCCTTCAATGTCGATGCGCTCAAACGCGCCGGTGATGGCATCAAATCCGGTTGCGTAAATCAAAACATCGAAAGGAATATCCGAAGAGTCCGTGCGGACGCCACTTTCAATTATTTCTCTTAAGGGGTTCTCGTTTATATCTACAAGATGAACATTGTCTCTATTAAACGTTTCATAGTATCCAGTTTCTTGAGGAACCCTTCTGGTTCCAAAGCCATGATCCTTGGGAATAAGCCTTTCTGCTACCGCCGGGTCGTTAACCCGCGATCTAATTTTCTCAGCTAAAAATGCGCTCATGAGCGCATTGGCAGTGCGGTCGGTCAGCATATCGCTGAAATTGCCTTGCCAAATGCCAAACCCCGGTTCGGCGTACAATTTCTCCCAGAATTCCAGTCTCTCTTGTTCTGTAACTTCAAATGTTTTTCTGGGGTCTGTTGAGTGGATATAGCAGCCGGCTGTTTGCCTGCACAGCTCCAATATTTCACCATAATTAGATTTGATCTCCTGCATTCTATCGTGAGATATTTTTTTATTATGGAGAGGCGTGCACCAATTCGGAGTCCTTTGAAAGACAGTTAAATCGCCAACGACTTTGGCGATCTCTGGAATGATTTGAACAGCAGTCGCGCCCGTACCGATGATTCCAACTTTCTTCCCAGCCAAATCCACATCATCCTGCGGCCATTTGTGTGTATGATAAGCAGTGCCTTTGAACGAGCTGACACCAGGTATATTTGGCATAACAGCAGCTGACAGAATCCCTACCGCGGGAACAAAAAATTTCGACGTATAAGTTTCACCGTTTTCCGTTTTTATAACCCAAAAATCATGATCGTCGTCGTATTTGGCCGAAGAAACCTTTGTGTTGAACTCAATGCATGATTTCAGGTCAAGTTTGTCGGCAACGAAATTCAAATATTTCTCAGTTTCCGGCTGCGGCGCAAAATCTTCCGTCCAGTCCCATTCATCTAATATTTCTTGTGAAAAAGAATATCCATATGTCCAGCTTTCAGAATCAAATCTCGCGCCGGGATAGCGGTTCCAATACCAAGTTCCGCCGATTTTCGGAGCAGTCTCCAAACATCTGACGCGCAGTCCCAGATTTCGGATCTTATATATCTGATAAAGGCCGGCTACTCCGGCGCCAACTATCACTACGTCAAGATCAGGCGACATCTTCGACTCCTGTAAAAAAACACAATCTGACAGTCAGATACGGGTTCCCTGTCAGCGGATTGATTTTCCAAAGTAGCGCCGGCACACCATGTCCTCAAGGTGCCTTAGCCCGCATTCCACAAATGACTTCTGGGTTTGCACGCGGCACGCCTTAGAAACGACCAACCACAATATGACAAATAGATTTTATAGCAGCATCGGAGATTGTCGACCATCATGAGCTAATTCAACGGCAGCATCCTGGCATATCCAAGCGCACTCAATGCCAAAAACGTATTCGCAGAATGTTACCCGCCCTGACAAAAGGCGATGATGGTCTTATCAGGTGTAATGCCTTTGGTCTCATACAGAGCTTCCACCGAGTCGGCCGGCAAGAGTGCTCCGTGATCATCCAGATGATCGCGCCAGAACAGATTGACAGCACCGGGTATAGTACCGACCCGTCGGGCGCGCTTTTCGGTGCATTCATATTCTGAGCGACGCCGGACATCGACAATCACAGTGCCTTAATCATCAATCGCACGGGTGACATCAAACCGTGTGGCAAGAATTTCCGCACGCCGCCCTGCTTGAAATAGCGGCGGCGTTGGTGGTCCTTTCTCTCGGGCAACCGGTGCCGCAGCTTCGCCAACATGCACGAGTTTGCGGCCCGGTTCCACCCAAGCACCTGAACCGCCATCAAGCAGCCTGGCATTCGGATGACCCAGGACAGCGAGCAACCATAAGGCCGGGGACGCGCGCGCACAGCTTTGATAATCACAAACAACTACCGGCCGCTCTCGTGAAACACCGCGTGATCCGAAGAGCCCTGGGAACATACTTAGAAAAGTTTCGAGTGGCTCCAGCGCACTATTGGTCAGCCTTACCTGATACAGATCGAGATGCTTTGAACCCTCAATATAGCCCAGCGCGCAGTCATCTGCGGACCGCAAATCCAATATAGTAACGTTATCCAGGGACGCTGCCAGCGCGGCGCAGTCGATCAAATGCCGGGCGTCCAAATAGACTTTGATTCTTATAGTCCCTCACAGGGTTTGATACATCGTTCAGTCGGGCAGTTACGCGAGCGCGTCGCTGAGGCCAGCTGGTGTTAGGTAGTGCCGCGCCTGTTTGCGGTTTGGATCAGCGCCACTTTGAAAGCCAACAAAGCGCCCACTGGCTTCGTCCCACCGATTGCGCGGGACTGATTTTATGTTAGCGCCGTAAATGTGCAGGCTTGTCGCAGGGATATCGCCCAGACACTCAACTTGGTGAAATGCATTACGCGCAGGTGCCGCAACGCTTACCTCGCCAGTACCGTTGCGAACGGTTTCGGTCTCGATGGGGCGGCCAGAAAGATCATCAGGAACCTTGTAGCGCCGCTCAAGCTCTTCCCCTTCCAGGACCACAAACACGCCCCAACAGCAATGGTTATGGATAGGCGCAATCTGCCCCGGCGCGAAGATATCAATTACAATAGAAAGGTCTTCCGCCGCATTGATGTAAAGCTGATAGGAGGAATAGGGTACTCCTGGCTGCAACCACCGAAAATTCGGGTCTGACATTGTCCACTGGCTGGCCAGGTCCTTCGTCAAAGCAGCAACAGCATCCCTGGTTTCCATCGGCTTGTTCCGCGCCTGGACCTGCTTTTCGCAAGCCGCGACAAATTCAATAAAAGCGGTGTCGCCAGCTGCAATTGCAGGATCGGTATCAGACATGTCATTCTCCTTTGCTCAACTTTGTCCACCATCAATCTGGCTTCTGGTGATGGCGGTCAAGTTTCTGGTCTCTACAGCTTAAGCACGTTCGACCCGGTAACCCGCGCGTGGAAAATGCACGCACAGGGCTCCAATACCCTCCGCATTACGCCCCACGACGATGGTTTCTGCGTTAGCGAAGCGCAATGCGCCTTCAACGGGCTGTTCACCACCATAAACGTCTGGATGCACGGTCACTGATACGCCAACCGTGAGGCCTTGCGGATCCTTGGGGGCGACGCCGGATTCGGCGATAGGTTCCAGGCCCTGGGTGCGGGCGATGGCGTCCTCTGCGCTCATGCTGCTCGTGGTACCATGGCCAAGTGCGCGGATAGCATCTTCCCACCGAACCAAGTTTGGGAATTCGGACAATATGGAGGAACCTCCTTCCCATCGCCCACGAATGAACCAAACGAGATAGTAAATCTGTGCGTCGATGGCAGCCGGCTTTGGCACCAGCAGAAACGAGCGCCCATCCTTCAGTTGTTCGTCCAGCCAGTGGTGCGCATATTTGCGCCACGAGATGCGGAAGTTGGGCATTCGCCCGTTTTAAGCCCTCAGCCCAATCTTTCCTCAGATACAGGCAGCCCCGGTCCTCAGCGAAGTCCTTAGGCAGATTATCGCCCGCGGAGCCAAGCACCAGCTTCACTGCCAGGTCTTACAACGCGCCGTCCGTCCAGCGGCTGAGACACCACATTAATCCGACTTCAGGCGTCGGCATGAACGATGGCTCTGGGTGGCGTCGCTCAAACTCGCGAATGATGCATTGGCTGTCGCAATAGATGTCAGCGCCAATCTACATCACTGGTGTGCGCCGGTATCCGCCTATCAGCGGCGTCTGCAACGGTTTTAGTGTTATCCGCGGGGTTTCGACGTCGCGCCAAGCGAGCCATTTGATGCCAATAGCCACACGCACCTTTTCAGACACAAACGATTGCGGATAGTTATCGAGGATAATCTCAGAAGCTGGATAGGCCATATCGCGATTCCTTTTAATCTAAGTAATGGTCCTAGCACGAACACATCGGGCGATTATCTAAAGGAAGAGACACGAATGGAACCGCATGGCGCTTCTGACTTTTTGTGCTCAGATGGACGCACATCCTTGCAACAGAGTTGATTAATATCATGACCGGGTCACCCCCTTCTCACAGGCTAGCTGCCGCCTTATTCGCAAGCGTTGGTTTGATGGCCGCCACCGCTCACGTGCTTGCCAGCGACGCGGAGAATTTGCGCTTGTGGCGGGAAGTGCTGCCGCTTGCCGCCCTTGTCAGCGCCGTTTTGGGTGCACTTTTTCGACCGATTGGTTGGCTCCGGGGGGCGCTTACCGCATGTGTGGCAGTGTTTGTTTTTGCAATTGCCTATAGCGTTGCTGAAACGGCCATTTTGGCCAGACGAAATGAGATTGCCGGGTTTTCTGAATGGGCTGCGAGCATCTTCTATTGGATGGGCGTGGTGCTTTCCAAAACCGCAATTGGCGGGTCAGTCGCAACCCTTGCTGGCGGTGCTGGCGGCTTTTGGCTCCGTCTCCGTAGCATTAGAAACTTGAACTGAGCCAGACCACAGCATTTCAGCAGATAGTCCAATTCTGCAATTTCCCTTACAGTTGATGCGAAACCTAGCTCCAGAGCGGAAATCGTTATGAATTATATGGACCCTACAGGTGCCGAAGCACGGGACGCGATATTTGTCCGGGACGCTGTCATCGGCTGGCTCACGGCATTTGAGCGCGCACTAGCGGGCGGGGATGCGGGTGCGGTCGCCGCGCTCATCGAGGATGATGGCAATTGGCGGGATGTGCTGGCATTCACCTGGCGCATCGCTCCTGCTGTCGGCGCCGAGGATATCGCGGCAGGCATGGTTGCGCGCCAGCCGGTTGTGCAGGCAAAGAACTTCGAGATCAGCAAAGACCGCACACCACCGCGCCGGGTAAAACGGCTTGGGCGGGATTGCATTGAAGCGATGTTTGCGTTCGAAACGATATTTGGCCGCTGCGAAGGCGTGCTGCGGATTGCGCCCACAGGAAACGCCGGGGATGCATTCAGGGCGTGGGTCGTTTCAACCTCGCTTGAATCTCTGACGGGTTTTGAAGAGCAGATTGGCGCGAAACGCCCGTCAGGTGCAGCTTATTCCCGTAACTTCGGCGGCGATAACTGGAATGGTGTGCGCGAGAATGCACAAGCTTATGAAAACCGGGACCCGACTGTACTGGTGGTCGGCGGCGCCCAGGCAGGCCTTTCAGCCGCTGCGCGGCTCAACCAGCTTGGGGTGGATACGCTTGTTGTCGAGAAATGGCCGCGCATCGGGGATAGTTGGCGCAAACGCTACCATTCGCTAGCACTGCATAACTCGATCCACGTCAATAACCTGCCCTATCTCCCCTTCCCACCGACCTGGCCAAACTACATCCCAAAGGACATGCTTGGCCTATGGTTTGAGTTTTATGCCCAGGTGATGGAAATCAATCACTGGACCAATACAGAATTCACCAAGGGCGAATGGGATGAGGCTGGGAAATGCTGGGTCGTTACGCTTCGAACCGAAGACGGCAACGAGCGGATTATGCGGCCACGGCATATTGTGTTCGCGAACGGCGTTAGCAGCTATCCGTTGGAGCCGACCATTCTGGGCATTGATGCCTTCAAGGGCGAAACCATCCATTCCGAAGGGTTCGATAGCGGCGCGCCTTATGCCGGCAAGCGGGCACTGGTGATCGGCACGGGATCGAGCGGCAACGACATCGCGCTCGACCTGCACAGCTTTGGCTGCGACACTACGATCGTGCAGCGGGGATCAACTACAGTCGTCTCCATCGATCCATCCGCGAAGCTGAACTATGCGCTGTATGATGAAGGCCTGCCGGTTGAGGATTGCGACCTGATAGGCACATCCGCCACGCCATCAATGACAGTCAAAGGCTATCAGCTGGCCGTAAAACGCATGCTAGAGCTGGACAAAGACATGATCGAGGGCCTTGAAAGCATCGGCTTCAAGTTTGATGTGGGCGCGGATGGCACGGGCCACCAGATGAAATATCGCAGGCGCGGCGGCGGTTATAATCTGGACGCAGGTAGTTCGGAGCTCATGATCAAAGGCGAGATTGGCCTTCTCCAAGATGATGCGATTGAACGCTATTGCGAAGACGGCGCATTGTTGAAGGACGGCACGCTTGTGCCCGCAGACGTGATCGTGCTCGCCACCGGATATTACCCGCAGGGGGAGCTGGTGCGGCGCGCACTCGGCCAGGACATGGCGGACAAGATTGGCCCGATTTGGGGTGAGGATGCGGATGGGGAGCTTGCCAACATGTTCAAGCGCACGCCCCAAGAAGGTGTGTGGTTCATTGCAGGCAGCCTGACCCAGTCCCGCGTTTATTCCAAATATATGGCGCTACAGATCAAAGCCCTCGAAGAAGGCTTGGTCGATACCGACCCTGCAGGATAGTGCCTTAAGACGGCGACCAATTGTAGGCCTTAGCACAGGCACCGCCCATCAGCATGGCGCGTTCGTCTGCGGTTAGCCGGTCCGTCTCCACAAATGGTTTGACACCCTGCTCGTAGTTCAGGACAGCATAGGCGCGTGTCCAATCCGTACCCCAAAGGCAGCGGTCGATGCCCCAGGCATCAAAAATGCGGGCGAGCGGGTCCCAGATATCTGGGTAGGGGTAGCCTGCTTTGGAAAGCGTGCAGGCACCGCTAATCTTGATAACGGCGTTCTCCCGCTCTGCCATTTCCAACACTTTGGGCAGGTTCTCAAACGGTGCATCAGGTGTTGGCGGCGTGCGCGGCTGCTTAATGCCCAGATGGTCAATAACGAAACGCGTGTTTGGGTGCCGATCAATGATCGCCATACCGAGGTCTATATTCCCCCAGCAAAGGAAGTTCACCGGAAAGTCATTGCGCGCCGCTTCGGTCAGGATGCTGCTAATGCCCGGGTCATCGGCTTTCCGGTCTGGCCCCCGATCCAGCATAATGCGCACGCCGACAGTGTCTGGAACTGATTTCCATTCGGCCATGACTTCAGCTGTGTTTGGGTCCATCGAGTCAAACGGCTTCACCAGCCCAAATTTACCCGGATGCGCCTGTTGTACGATCCGCACATAGCTATCATCCCATTGATACAGCGAGAAGGCGGAGACCAGAATGGCACCGTCTACGCCAACAGTATCCATAGCCGCCACCATTTCGTCACCGGTTACATGGTCTGGCCAATTGGGAACCGAATGCCAGGGCCGCTGATCGGTGTTGGCTCCGTAGGCGTGGACCTGTGAATCAATAACGGCCATCGGCCATGCTCCTCTTTTGGGCGGAAATCAGGCCGCCTGCTGCACAATAGTTGGCTCATCCCCGACGATTGTCGTGCGGCGCATGTCGCGGGGCTCGTCTTCTGGGAAGGGGCGGGCGCGGTGCATGGTGCGGGGATTATCCCAGATCACCAGATCATGCTTCTGCCAAACGTGGGTGTATACATATTCACGCTGTGTCGCGTGCTCCGTCAGGTCTTTGAGCAGCAGCATCGCCTCTGCAAGCGGCATCCCTTCAATTTCACCTGCGTGGGATGACAGATAAAGTGATGTGCGGCCCGTTGATGGATGCTGGCGCACCAGCGTTTGCCGGACGGGTGCCATGCGGGCCTGCTCCTCTGCGTCAAACGCTTCAAACCCGACAGATTTACGGGAATAAAGCTGCGAATGTCTGCAGACTAAATCAGCGATCTCAGCCTTCGTTTCATCATCCAGTGCGTCATAGGCCGCCCGCATATCCGCGAACTGCGTATTGCCGCCTTTGGAAGGAATGGCGCGCGCGTGCAGCAGGGAATACTTGGCTGGAAGCGGCTTGAATGAGCTGTCTGAATGCCAGAGCCGGTTGCCGATGCCAAATAACCGGCGCCGGTCATCCCGCGAATAAACGTTGTTCTCTTTATCCAAATTAGACACATCGGCGAACGTTGTCGGCAAGCGATATTCATGGGGCTTTCTAAGATTAGCACCAATCGAATGCTCAATCTCGCCAAGCCGTTCGGTGAACGCAACCTGGGTTTCGTCCGTGAACGTCTGCCCCCGGAAAACCAGTACGGCGAATTCGTCCATACCGTCATGGATATCCTGCACGTCCTGGTCAGAAATTAGCTTGGTCAGGTCGATGCCTGTAACCTCACCGGCGAAACATGGACCTACTTGCTTAATTGATATCGACATGAGTTCTTCCTCCAACTGTTGCGTGCAGAGTCGGGTGAGTGTTGTATTGCGCCGTTAGGCCTCACCGTAGTGGACACGGCGATAGGCGCGGGACGGGATCAAATCATCCGTATGCACATCCCAAAGTGTGGCGGTGTTGGCGCGTTCGTGTTCCGCAAAAAGGGCGGGCATCTTGCCCATCTGTGTCACCGTGGCGCTGCGCAGGCCGAAGCCGCTTGCTGTCGCTGCCAAGTCTGCACGGCCATGGATAGCCTGCCCCGGCTCAATATTACGAGCGCGGAACTTGTGGAATTCTGCGCCATAGCCACCATCATTCATGATGTTGATCAGCATTTTAACGCCGTGCCGCTGGATCGTTTCAAGCTCCTGAATATGCATGAGCAAGCTACCGTCGCCTTCGATCAGCGCAACCTTGCCGGCATTCCGCGCCGTGGCGATGCCAATGGCAGCAGGCAGGCCGGAACCGATGGCACCGAAATCGTTCACCACGTGATATTTATCCGCCGGGCGGCCCGTCATATGGGTCATCGCCATGGAGAAATAGTGCCCGCCGCCGACAACGATATCCCAATCCTTCGGGATCGCTTTATCCAGTTCCAGGACCATCTTGCGGGGATCAACCGTGTTGGCTTGAACTAGGAATTCCTTTGAGTCCGGGCTGTCCGCCGCGATCTGTGCCACGATATCACCGGTGCGGAAGCCAGATTTCGCAACACCCCGTTCACCCATCCGTTTCAGGATAGCTTCAGCAGCGGCTTTAGCGTCTGCCCGAACATGCAGGTCCGCCGTTCGCAAGCCTTGCCAGAGACCGCGGGGATTTACATCAATCTGTGCGACTTGGGCCATCGGGTAGAGGTATCCACCCTCTGTCGTGTAATGGCCAAGGCCAGCACCGGCGCCGATCACGAGATCGGATTCGGCAAACCGTTCCCGCGCAAAATCACTGGCGAACGCGCCCGCGATATCAAGCGCGTAGGGGTTGCCGTCAAACAGTCCCTTGCCGAAAAGCGATGTCGCCAGCAGCGCACCAGATTTCTCTGCCAGTTCCTCCAGCGCGTCCTTTGCACCAGAGCGCAGCGCGCCGCGCCCAGCCAAAATAATCGGCTTCTCCGCCGCTTCAATCATATCAATCAGGCGATCGACAATGGTGGGGTCTGGGACAGGCCTTTGCGCTACCGGCACGATATCAGCCGACGGCATATAATCCGCCACATAGGGGTAATCCTGGGCCTGCAAGTCCATCGGAATGCTAAGAACGACAGGCCGCCGCTCTACCTGGGCCACCTGGAACGCTTCGCGCACGTTATCCAGCATGCGGTCAATGGAGCGAACCGGAATGTAATGCGCGCCGGTCGCGAGCGTCAGAGGTGCCATATCGATCTGCTGTAAATACCAGGCCGCACCCATGGGCGCGTCGCCAGCGAATACGACCATCGGCACATTACCGCGCGCAGCAATGGTCAGCGCTGTCATGATCTGCGTAAACCCTGGCCCGCAGGTGGTAGTCGCAACGCCAACTTTGCCAGTTGCACGGGCATAGCCATCCGCCATAGCAGCAGCACAATGCTCGTGCCGCGCGTGGACGACCTGGACGCCGTATTCGTCCGCCATCTTGGCTGCCCAATACATATTCGCGTCACCCATCAGCGCGTAAAGCACCTCAACGCCTTCAGCCTTGAAGGCCTGGGCCAAGACGTCTGTGACCTTCATTGACTGCATGATGCTTATCCTTTTTTGCCGAAGAGTTGGCTGACTTTTGATTTGATGATGCGCCAGAGGAGGCCAGAGGCGCTGAGCTCGCCTGCTTTCTGTTTTGGAGCGCTTAGTTCTGCCTCGGCAGACGGTGCTGCCGCTACCTCAGGCGCTTCTACCTCAGGCGCTGCCGGTTCAGTTGCATCGTCACTATCGCTAACAACCGTGGTTAGGTTTTCAGAAAATTCCGCCAGCAGCGCACGCACCACGTGGACGCCGCCGGCATTTGCAAACCCCTCCAACGGGCCAGTTACATTGAACTCGCCGTCAATGGCCAGCCGCGTTTCGATCTCGCCCGTCGCGACTATTTTGCCAGAGGCCAATGCCCGGGAGGCACCGCGTTGATCAATGCCGCGCCCTTCTATCGTGCAGGTCTGCGCTTCATCATCGAAGGACAGCGTCGCCTCGCCCCGGAAGGTTACGACCGTTGGGCCGAACTTAACGCGCACGGACCCGCGCCAAAGCCCATCATCAGAGGCTGGCGCCAATTCCGCGCCCGGAATGCAGGATGCAACAATTTCCGGATCGCTCAGCAGCGGCCATACTTTTGACGGCGGTGCGGGGATAATTGTTTCTTCGTTGAGAGAGACCATATGTACGAAAGACCTGTCCGCCACGGATTGCAGCGGTAATCTTGAACAGCTTCACCGGTCCCCGCAATAGCGCTGGCCGTCTACACAGCCCGCTCGTAACGTTTGGCTAGGATACGCAGCCGGTCCTGAAATCCCGGTCGGACGCGGTCGCTCCACGGCGTATCGACCGCTTTAGACCATGCGTCTGAGTACGTTACTTCCGGCGACTCAAGATGATAGAGGGCCACATACTTCCGGCCTTCTGGAATAGCCGCTCCGCCGACAAACCGGCGCGCAGAGAGGCAGCCCGGCACAGCAGCGAGTGCGGGGATGTGCTCTTCATCATACCAAACGTTGAAATCCGCTTCCATTTCAGGCGCTACATTCATCGCGTTCACCAATAAACCGCCAGCACCTTTTGGTGGCTCCGCCGTACCGGGGAGCGTCTGCTCTCCCTCAAAGCGAAGCAGCCGGGCGCACATGCCCGTTACGCGCTTGGACCATACAGTCAAATTCTCATAGGCAATGGCCTTATAATCATCGCCCTTCAATACGTCAGGTGCTGTCAGATCATATGTCGCCACTGCATGAAGCGGATTATCAACGCTGATCCAACGCTCACACGCACCAAACCCAGGCAAGGCTTTACGTTCGGGAATGTGCTCCAGATCGTACCAATCATGGAACTCATCAGCAGGCGCATTTTTGAAATCGAAACCGACTGCAAGCAATCCCCGGTTCATCATCGTTCTCCCAATTTAGGTTCTTGCAGCGCTGGACCCATCCTCACAACTTCACACCAAGTGTTGCCGCTAGAGCAGGAAAATCATCAACGATGATGTCGTGGATTGGGTTAGGCACGGGATCAGGCGACGCATCATCGCCCCATTCATGCGGGCGCTTAACGAAGGCTGTCTTGAAGCCCTGTTTTTTCGCGGCGTCCAGATCAAAATTATGGCACGCGACCATGCAGATTTGGGATGGGTCCAACTGCAGGTAATGGGCGACGGTGTCATAGGCTTCCGGCAGCACCTTATATTTTCCGATGGCTTCGCACGAAAATACAGCGTCCCAGCACAGGCCATTACGGCGGGCCGTATCCATGATGATGCGGAAGCTCAAAATCGTGAACGACGCGCATATAAAGTTCTCGCGAAGCTTTGGCAAAACGGCGGGGAAGTCTGTCCAGCAGTCAAAATTATGGGGTGCCTCATAGGCGATGGCATGGCGTTCCGCTTCCGTGAACGCTTCCAGGCCATGCTCTGCGATGACCTCTTCCAGCGCCATACGGTGCGCGCCATCAAAGTTATGATCTGGGGGCGCGTCTTTGCCGAGGTTCAGCATTTTACCCAGGCCTTGGCGGCGGATAACGTTCGCCAGATCGTGCCAGTTTCGGTCCAACCTGTGTTTAGCGCCTGTCTCGCTCAAGACAGTCTTGAAGCCCGTGTGCCAATCCAGGATCGTACCGCCCGTATCAAACGTTAGGGCGCGGATATCAGATAAACTCATCGAGATTCCTTCAGATCGGCCTTCGGCGAGAAGGGAGCATGACTGCTGTTCTGACGGTCTGGCAAGTGCGCACCTTTCGCAAGCCTCGCAGACATCCATATAGTAACCTACCCAGGACCAAAGAGGAATCGCCCCGATGCCCATGGCGACCGTAGAAGGCGGCAATATTCACCATTCAATTAGCGGGGACGGCCCACCGCTCGTTCTGCTATTGCCGCAAAGTGCTGGACCGATCGGCGTCGGGCCTTTCATTGAGGGTCTTGCACAATCCAGCATGGTTATCCGCTACGACCAGCGCGGAACCGGGCAAAGCCAAGCGCCGGATGACCCCACAGCGATCACCATGTCAGATCGCGCCAAGGAAGTGGCCGGGCTGCTCGATGCGCTGGAGATACGGCAAGCGAGCCTGTTCTGCCATTCGACCGGGTGCGGCATCGGCATGGCTTTCGCTGCCGCCTTTCCTGATCATCTCACAAACCTCGTGCTGGCATCACCTTGGTCCCATGGCGACAAGCACCTGACAAGCATGCAGAACCTGCGCGTTGCTGCCGCCAGAGCGCTGGGACAACAGGACTATGCCAACTTTAATGCCAGCCTGCTGTTCCCGCCAGATTATCGCCGCGCCCACGCTACCGGGTTCGCGCAGCAGGTTGCAGAAGCCCAACAGCAGGACGCAAACCAAATCGCAGGCAGGCTCGGTGCCATCCTGGCATTCGATAGCCGCCCGTTGACGCCAATGATTAAGAAGCCTGTGCTGATCATCACTGGTGCGGACGATCAACTGATGCCTGCGTGGTTTGGGCAAGAGATATCTGAACGCATTCCTAGCGCCCGCTACGTACCGCTCGACGGCGGTGGGCACATGTTGCCAGAAACCCGCACCGATGCGGTGGTCTCCCTAACGACGGCGTTTTTGAACGGCGAGAATTGAGGGCCAGTTATGCACAATCCGCCCGCCCCAATCCTGAACGATATCACCGTCATCGACATGACTGAGGGCGTGGCTGGCCCTTACGCCGCCATGACGCTCGCAGACATGGGCGCCAATGTTATCAAGGTGGAGCGACCTGCGGGTGACTGGTCCCGGCCCAATGACCACTTCCATGTTGATGGTGAGGCCAATGCCCAGTTTATCGCGCTCAACCGCAATAAGCGCGACATCGGGCTTGATGTGGCAAGCGCTCCAGGCCAAGCGATCCTCACGCAGATGATCGCGGACGCAGATGTGCTAATCTCCAACTACCGCCCCGGAGTTATGGCGAAACTCGGCTTTGGGTATGAGGATGCCAAGGCGATC
Organism: Alphaproteobacteria bacterium; assembly: GCA_965660545.1. Classification (GTDB taxonomy): domain Bacteria; phylum Pseudomonadota; class Alphaproteobacteria; order Bin95; family Bin95; genus VMCJ01. The sequence goes on from CBFIAF010000001.1 coordinate 53,032, forward strand.
AATGACGGCCTGATTTACTGCACGATTTCGGGCTTCGGCCAGGACGGTCCCTACGCCGCAGCTCCAGCCAGTGACACAATCATTCAAGCGATGAGCGGTGTTATGAGCCTGGTTGGCGAACCGGATGGGCCGCCGCTCCGGGTGGGGTTTCCGCTAATCGACATGGCCGCCGCCAGCGCTGCCGTGCAAGGCATCCTGCTGTCACTTTATGGGCGGCAGAACGGTCATGGTGGGGCGAACTTGGATATCAGCCTGATGGCGGCAGCAACGGCGATGATGGGCGGTGGGTTCACGCGCTATCTAGCATCCGGCAAGGTTCCCAAGCGCCAGGGCAATCAGAATGCGACGCTGGCGCCAGCAGGTGCCTTCCAGGGTGCAGATGGGCGCTATTTCACAGTCGCGATCCTGCGGGATTCCCATTGGCGGAAGTTCTGCAGTGCCATGGGGCTGGAAGACCTGAATGACGACCCGCGCTTCCAGACCAATGCCGCCCGTGTCGAGAACCGGGCGCTGCTGGATGACCTCATAATGCCGCTGTTCGCCTCCAAACCCGCTGCAACATGGCTGGAACAGCTGCGGGATGCCGATATCCTATGCGGACCCATCAACGATTTTGCTGATGTTGCGGCGGACGTTAACCTCACGGGCGATCTGCCGCTTGTCGACCCGCTAGCACCCGGTGTGCCACAAGCCGTCGGCATCCCGGTCCGCCGCAATGGCGCTTACACCAAGACGAGACGGCCAGCACCAGCGAAAGGCCAACATACCACTGAAATCCTCAGTGAGTTTGGGTTTGGTGGGGACGAGATTACGGCATTCCTGGCGACTGGTGCCGCGTTTACACCGCCAATCAAAGACTAGCCTTTGCGTCTTCCAAAATTATCGCAGCCGCTTTCTCCGCGATCATAATGACGGGCGCGTTGGTATTTCCAGATACCAGCGTCGGCATAATGGATGCGTCAACCACACGAAGGCCGTGCAGGCCATGCACCCGAAGCCTGGGGTCCACCACCGCCATCACGTCGCCATCCGGCCCCATGCGGGCCGTGCCGACGGGGTGAAATACGGTTGATCCGTTGGCCCGCGCGACGGCGAGCAGTTCGTCATCCGTTTCCGCCCCTGCTGCCGGTGCCAATTCATCCGCCATATAGGGGGCCAAGGCTGGTGCAGCCGCAATCTTGCGGGTAATGCGCATGCCTGCGATCAAACATTGGCGGTCAATTTCGTCGGAGAGGAAATTTGGGCGGATGGCGGGCGGGGCATGCCTGTCCGCCGATTTAATGTGGATGGAGCCCCGGCTTTCTGGGCGGCTTTGATTAGGCGCAAACGTAATGCCTGGGAAATCATCCAAAATACGCTTCCGCACATCTTTGAATGACGCGTGGGTCGCGCGGAGTTGCAGGTCCGGGACTTCCAATTCTGGCCGGGTTCGGACAAACCCGTTCAACAACCCTGCTGGCAGTGCGAGCGCACCTTTGCGCGTAAATGCGTATTTCAGCACCTGCCCCGCCAGCGACAGCCCCCGCGTTTCCTCATTCAGCGTGCGTATGCCCTTCACGCGCCACACCATACGCACCAGCAGGTGGTCCCGGTAATTCTCACCAACACCCATCAGGCGATGCTTCACGGCGATGCCTTGGTCGCCCAGCACGTCTTCACGCCCAATGCCTGATAGTTCCAATATCTGCGGAGACTGCACCGCACCAGCAGATAGCAACACCTCCCGCCCCGCCGTCGCTTTTTTCTCCACGCCGTGCTGCTCATAGGAAACGCCGGTAACGCGTTTGCCGTCCAGCGTTAGCGCCGTCACATAGGCATGGGTTTCGATGTGCAGATTGGGACGGGACTTAGCAGGCTCCAGAAACGCCTTTGCCGTAGACCAGCGGCGGCCATTTTTCTGGGTGACCTGATAGTAGGACCACCCCTCTTGATCACCGCTGTTGTAATCCGGATTGCGGGGGTAGCCGCACTCTTCCGCAGCCTCAAGCACCTTGTCCAGCATCGGATAGGTCTGCGCGACATCAGCCACATTCAGCTCGCCGCCACGCCCACGCCACGGCGTTGCATCGGTAGCGCCTTCGCGGTTTTCGGATTTGATGAATTGCGGCAGCACATCATCCCACGACCAGCCGCGATTGCCCATTTGCGCCCAATCGTCATAGTCCCGCGCCTGCCCACGCACATAGACCATGCCGTTAATCGACGACGAACCACCAAGCGCTTTGCCGCGTGCGATCGGGATGGCGCGGTTATTGGTATTTGGCTCAGGCTCTGTCTGAAAGCCCCAATTGTAATCCGGGTTGTTCAGGGTCTTGATAAAGCCTGCAGGAATATGGATCAGCGGACTTTTGTCTTTGCCGCCTGCTTCCAGCAACAAGACCCGATTCTTGGGATCAGCCGAAAGCCGGTTCGCCAGCACGCACCCAGCAGAGCCAGCGCCGATAATGATATAATCGAATTTCTGCATGGGTTCAGCCCGTTCCGCCCACCGTAATCCGCCACATTAGGCGGCGATGGTCCGGCCAAGTGTAGTCGAAGGTGGCTTTGTGTTGGACGGCTGCATTGTCCCAGATCAGGACATCGCCTTCCCGCCAGTCATGCACATAGCGATAGTCTGGCTTCTGAATCTCAGCAGCCAGACGTGTCACCAAGGCTTCCGCCGTCGCATCATCCATCCCGGAGATCGACACGCACTCACCTTCACTGACATAGATCGCCGTTCGTCCAGTTACCGGGTGGGTGCGCGCCACTGGGTGCACCACATCCGGCTGTTTATCCCTGAGCGCATTGTCGCCAACGCCGGTGCCCGTGCGTTTCCGGCGCCCGGAAACCCGGTGCACAGCGGTTCGGCCCTGGATTAGCGCTTTCGTCGCTTCATCCAGCCCAGCAAAGGCGGCATCTGCGCTCGCAAATGCTGTAGCTCCAAGGCTACGGCCATTGGCGACTGGTGTTTCAAGCGCATGCAGCAGCGTCGCGCGCGGTGGATGGGCCGTGTATGACATATCGGTGTGCCATACGCGGCCAGCGTCGGCATGGCCGATATCATGGCCATCTTCTTTGATATTGGAGACAAGCATGATGTCCGGCTGATCTGGATGGGCGTAATGCTGCAAGAACACACGGTCCACCGCGCCCAAGCGGCGGGCGAAGGCCAGATATTGGTCCGCCGTCAGCGCCTGATCGCGAATACACAGAACGGATCGCTTGTTGAAAGCCGCCTCAAGCGCATAAAACGTAGCCGCATCCATGGGCACCGACAGGTCAACGCCGGCTGCTTCTGCGCCAATACAAGCATCGCTATTCAATATCTGGAGAGACATAGGCAAGCCCCAGTTGGACATCGGCCGTCAATCAAACCGCATTTCCCAGCGTCTGCAAAGCCCAAGGTGCGAAATGTCTGACTACGCGAATTCAGCCAGGACCGGTGCGTGGTCGGATGGTTTCTCCCAACCGCGCACTTCTTTGATGACCGTCGCCGCCTTCAGGCGGTCTGCAGCAGATGCTGTGGCCCAAATATGGTCGAGGCGGCGGCCTTTATTGGCGGCGGCCCAATCGCGGCTGCGGTAACTCCACCACGTAAAGAGCGGCACATCCGGCGCGATCGCTTCCCGCACGATATCCCGCCATCCGCCAGATTGCTGCACATGGTTCAGCGCGTCTACCTCAACCGGTGTGTGGCTGACAACCTTGAGCAATTGCTTGTGGGACCAAACATCAGTTTCCAACGGCGCGATATTCAGGTCCCCGACTAGAATTGCAGGCGTTGATTGATCGCGGGCCGCACCCCATTGCGACATCTCGGCGAGGAAGTCCATCTTGTGGCGGAATTTCTCGTTCACCGCCGGGTCCGGCTCATCACCGCCAGCGGGCACGTAGAAGTTATGTACTTCCGTGCCATCTTCCAGCATCACCCCGATATAGCGACCGTCCTGCTTGCCACAAAACTCAATTGGCTCCAGCTTTTCCAGTGGTTGGCGGGCCAGCGTCGCGACGCCGTGATAGCCCTTGATCCCCTGCGTCTCGATGTGTTCGAAACCAATTTCACGCAAAGCCTCAAACGGGAACTTGCTGTTGTCCGCCTTGATCTCCTGCAGGCACAGCACATCGGGTGCTGCAGAGGCCAAAAGCTCGGCAACGGCAGGCAAACGCAGGCGAACAGAATTCACATTCCAGGTGATCAAGCGCATCAGGGAAATTCCAGCATTTCAGGTCATGTGTGCCGGAAACGCGACTACGCCCGGCCATGGGGGGATGACCGAGCGCCGCTTGTGCGATCCCGCAGCTCGGCGAGGGGGATTTTCGAGCCGCCGCGGCGCTTATGCGCCACAGGAGCTCCGGTGTATATGGGTTCGAGGCCAAAAGGTTTCAATGAATTGCTCATCACAAAATCGCTATCGATTTTGTGACTAGCGCCAGCACTGCATCTGGCCGTTCAAACGGCATCATGTGACTGGTTTGATCGATCCGCGCGAGGCTGCCATTGGGCGCTTGTGCAGCCGACAAAGCCTGCACTCGCGTCGCCCAACTTGGCGCTACACCCTGGATCGTCGGATCACTTTCCACAAACAGAATTGGGCGTGTACACGCGCTGAGAGCTTTGAACGTGGAGCAGTCCATGGTGGTGCGATACACGGCCGCTTCCGCAGCGGGCTCACAGCGGAGCGTCCATCCGGTCGCGTTAGCAGGATCAGCGTCGGGACGGAGCGTTGCTTCTGTAAACGCTTGCAGCATATCCGGGCGCCAACGGGCGAAAGCGTCACGCTCAGCCAAGCTGGCGGCGAATGTGGCAGGGTCCGGCAGATACCGCTTCCGCTTAGTTGCCCGCCTGGACAGCATTTCGCCCAATACGCCTGCCGCTGCGTGCAGCGCATGATCTGGCGTGGGTGCCATTGGTGGCTCGAACATCGTCATCGTATGAAACGGCGCATGGCCGAACGCGCCAGCCAGCCTAAGTGCGGCTAGGCAGGAGGCCGAGTGTCCAGCGAAATGCAGTGGTTGGCGGAACGTCTCCCGGCGGATTGAATCCACCACGGCCAGGAAATCCAGCGCCAGGCAATCCGTCGTCATCACGGCGTCATAGTCGCCATCCGGATCGCTCACTGGATCTTTTGATCCACCGTGGCAACGCATGTCATAGGCGAAAACATCCATCTTTTCGGCCAGGACGTTCAGGATCGGCGTATAAGCACCCGCTGAGAACCCGTTTGCGTGGCCCCAAACCAGGGCCGGTCGCTTGCCGGTATTCGTCCGCCAGGCATAGCAACGAATGCCAACATCACCATGGCCCATGACAACCCAGTCTTCCGCCACATCAGCCGAAACTGACGGCGCGCGCTTAATCTCTGTCACGGTCAAATCTACTCCATCGCAACGGCCAAATGGCCCCGGCGGGACGCATAGTCCCGAACCGCCACGCCAAATGCTTCAAACAATTTGCGGGACGGCTCATCCTTCTTGAACACAGCTTCCGGGTGCCATTGCACGCCAAGCACCCAGCCCGGCGCATCCGGCGATGAAATGCCTTCGATGCAACCATCCTCCGCCGTCGCTTCGACAATCAGGCCAGGTGCTGGCTTAGCGACAGCCTGCGCATGCAGCGAATTCACCATCACGCTCTCCGAGCCCAGAATTTGCCGAAGCTTGCCATTCGCGGTGAGCATCACGGCATGGGCGAGATCGCCGCGCTGTTCCGGTGGTTTGGTTCGGTCGGCCCGATGGTCGCCCTTACCCGGCAGCAAATGGACAAACTGATGCAGTGTGCCACCAAGCGCCACGTTCAATTCCTGCATGCCACGGCAGATTGCGAAAACGGGAATGCCGCGCTCCACGGCAGCGCGGATCATTGGAAGTGTTGTTGCGTCCCGCTGGTGATCTATGGTGATTTCGGGTGCTGCCAATTCATCGCCATAATTGTCGGGATGCACATTGGAGGGGCTGCCTGTCAGCATGAGGCCGCAGATATGGTCCAGCAGTGCGCTTGGATCAGCCCGTTGCCCGATTGACGGCATGATGATGGGGAAACACCCCGAATGCGCCGCAACTGCATCTAGGTTTCGCTGGTTCGTCGCATGAAACTGGTGCGCCATGATCTGTTTGACGCAGGCAGAGATGGCGACAATAGGTGTGCGCAACTGCTGCGGCAGCGGCGGTATCGGCGGGCAGGCGTCGGCAGGCATGAACAATCCGTTTCGTGGGGTGCGGGCAATGTATAGCACAGGCATTGTGAAAATGCCGCTGGTCTTACGATATCTGAAAGGGATTAAGGCCGCCCGCCCGATATTCTAAGATATGCCCCAGCGACATATGAAGCCTTAGCGGAAAGCAGCCATACGATCCCTTCCGCTACTTCCTCCGCCTCGCCAACACGGCCGAGCGGGATCGATGGGCCAGCGCTGTCGAGCTTATCCTTGGGCGGCATATCCGTTGCGGTGAGGCCGGGCGAGACCGTGTTTACCCGAATGCCTGCCGGCCCGAATTCCTGCGACAAGCCTATCGTTAATGAATTAACAGCACCCTTGGACGCCGCGTAGAGGATCTGTTCGCCGCCGCCGCCTTGTTGCGCGCTACCGGACGACACATTGATGATCCCGCCGCCCTTACCGCCCGATTTAGTCGACATTCGGCTGACGGCCTGCTGCGCACAGAGCATATACCCTGTGACATTCACGGACAGCACATGCTGGATATCCGCCGCCGTCACTTTGCCAAACGGCCCACGTGGTCCGACGACGCCAGCATTATTCACCAGCGCATCCAGCATGCCCCATTCTGCATCCACCACTTCGAACATACGGATGACATCAGCCTCAACGCCGGTATCAGCCCGGATGATCATTGCCGCACCACCTGCGGCTTCAACAGCTTTGGCGGTTGCTTCTGCTGCAGCTTTGTCCGCCCGGTAGTTAATCGCCACAGCCCAACCTTTCGCCGCGAGCAACTTTGCGGCAGAGGCTCCAATGCCTCGGCTACCGCCCGTGATCAGCGCTACTTTTCTGTCCATCACAATGGCCATCCCTACTTTGTTTTCTCGCCGTTACCCAACCATAAGCATTGGTGCGTGTATCGTCACATACGCGTTAGAACAGCTTGCGCTAAAGGGCGCTGACGGGCAAAACTCAGCGCCACATATTCCGGGAAAGTGGGGATCATCATTATGCGGATGCTTCATGTCATTGTCAGCGCAGTTGTTGGCGGCGCAATTGGATTTGCAGCGAGCCATACGATCAGCCAGCGGGATGATCCGGCACCGATGGTTGCTGCGGCTGTCGACAAGGCCGTGAAGCAGGCGATGGATGCGCGCGTGTCAGCGCTGGGCGTCGAGACCGCAGCGGACCTGGACGGCAAGATCTCCGGCGGCGTTGCGCAGTTTTTGGCAGACAGCCCTGAAGCCGTCGTCGCCGCTTTGGAGAAATATCAGGCAAACGAACAGGCCAAGGAAGCCCAGCAGCGCCAAGATTCGGTCCGCGTTCTGAGCAGCGTCCTGACCGAGCAAGCCGCAGATCCGGTGCTTGGTGCCGATGCAGCCACCGCTGACATTACCGTAGTCGAGTTCTTTGATTACCGCTGCGGCTATTGCAAGCGCGCATTGGATGGCGTCGTGGCGCTGACAGACGAGGATAAGAAAATTCGGGTAGTGCTGAAGGAATTCCCAATCCTTGGGCCAGATTCCGTCACCGCCGCCAGAGTTTCACTAGCAGCGAACAAACTTGATCCGTCGATGCATTTTCCCCTCCACGAAGCGCTGATGCGCCATCGGGGTTCCTTCGACGAAACCACCCTGCTCGGCCTCGCCGCCGCCACTGGGTACGACCCGCTGAAAGTAGCGGAAATCATGAAATCTGAGGACATCAGCGCCCATATCCGCCAGACCTATGAGGCGGCAGAAGCGCTTGGCATCCGCGGAACACCGGCGTTCGTGATTGGCGATGAGATCATTCCAGGCGCTATCAGCAAGTCCGCCATGCAAGGTGCTGTTCGGGCTGCACGGGCAGGATAGAAGCCCTAGTGCGCCACCGCCGCTGCGCCGTGTTCGTCGACCAATGCGCCGGTCGTAAAACGGTCTAGCGCAAACGGCGCGTTTAGGGCGTGCGGCGCGCCATGGGCTAGAGTATGGGCCAGGGTCCAGCCCGATGACGGCGTTGCCTTGAATCCGCCCGTGCCCCAGCCACAGTTGATATAGAGGTTCGGCACCGGCGTTTCGCCAATAATGGGTGACGCATCCGGGCACACATCAACAATACCGGCCCAGGTGCGCATGACCCGAAGACGGCTGAACATTGGGAATAGCTCAATCGCAGACGCCATCTGGTCTTCGATAATATGGAATGCGCCGCGCTGGGTGTAGCTGGTGTGCGCGTCGATCCCCGCCCCCATGACCAGCTCGCCCTTGTCCGATTGACTGACATAGACATGCACTTGATTGGACATGACCACGCAATCGAGCAGCGGCTTCAGCGGCTCTGAAACCAGTGCCTGCAGGGGATGGCTTTCGATTGGCAGCCGGAACCCAGCCATGTCCGCCAACACACTGGAATGACCGGCAGCGACGAATGCGCCTTTATCCGCCCGAATGGTTCCTCGCGTCGTCTCAACGCCTTCGAATGCGCCATCAGCGCCGCGCTGCACACTCGTCACTTCTGCGTTCTCAATGATGTCGACGCCGAGCCTATCCGCCGCCCGCGCATAACCCCATACGACTGCATCATGGCGCGCTGTCCCACCGCGTCGTTGCAAGGTTGCGCCCAGAACAGGCCAGCGCTTCTTTGTGGAGATATCAATCAGAGGGCAGAATTCCTGCACGCCCCCCGGGTCCAGCCACTCCGCGTCAACGCCATTCAGCTGATTCGCGTTCACCCGGCGAATGCTTTCACGCACGTCATGCAATGTATGCGCCAAATTCAACACGCCGCGCTGGCTAAACATCACATTGACGTTGAGGTCCTGGCTCAGGCCCTCCCAAAGCTTCAGGCCATGCTCATAGATCGCCGCACTCTCATCCCAGAGATAGTTCGACCGCACAATCGTGGTGTTCCGGCCGGCATTACCGCCGCCGATCCAGCCTTTTTCGACCACCGCAACATTAGTGATTCCATGCAACTTGGCGAGGTAATATGCAGTCGCCAGACCATGCCCACCGCCACCGACAATAATCACATCATAGCGGGGTTTAGGTTCCGGGTTGCGTCGCCAGGGCTTCCAGCCCGAATTCCCGACAAGCGCCTCTTTGAAGACACGCCAGGCAGAGAATTGGCTGAATTCCGCTTTTTCAGACACCATCTCTCGCTAACAGTCCTAGAAGAACTGGTTCGGCAGATATGTCGCAACGCTTGGGAAAGCGATCAAAATACCGATCATGACCAACATCGCGATCATGAATGGTACAGCGCCAATCGCGACATCGTTGAACTTACCACCGCGCGCCCGGATTCCTTGCACAACATACAAGTTCACGCCAATCGGCGGCGTAATCAGTGCTGCTTCCATAAGGATCGTGATCAGGATGCCGAACCACACGTCCGAAAACGCTTCGACGTTCAAGCTCATGACGATAGGGAACACGACCGGGATCGTCGTCAACATCATGGACAGTGTTTCCATGAACATGCCTAGGATCAGGTAGAACACCACGATCAGCAGGATGGTTTCCGTTGGCGTTAGGCCAAGTTCCGCGATGAAGTTTAGCATCGCTTGGGTGATGCCCATGAAACCCAGGACAAAGTTCAGGAAGATCGCGGAGAACACGATTAACATGATCATCGCCGTGGTGCGCATGGTGCCTTCGAAGGCTTCCAGTAGCATCCGCACATTGAGCGACTTGAAGTATGCGGCGATGAACAAGGCCATCACAACGCCAATAGACGCGGCCTCTGTCGGCGTCGCAACGCCGCCGTAGATCGAGCCAACGACGGCTGCAAACAGCAATACTGGCGGCAGCAAATGCGGCAACGTGCGCACACGCTCGCCCCAGCTCGTCTTAACGCGATCCCCGCCCCAGCTTCTGCGATAGAGGCAGGCACCGATGATGACCAGCATGAAAAGCAAAGCAAGTGCGGCACCTGGAATAATTCCGGCCAGATAGAGTTCTGGGACAGATGTATCTGTCAGCAGCCCATAAATGATGAGGTTGATCGACGGCGGCACTAGAATACCGAGCGTGCCGCCTGCCGCCAAAGAGCCCAAGAACAGGCTCTCATTGTATTTGTGCTTCTCAATCTCAGGATAAGCTACCGTGCCGACGGTTGCCGCTGTCGCTACGCTGGAGCCGGATGTTGCCGCAAAAATCGTGCAAGAGCCGATATTTGCGTGCATCAAGCCGCCGGGTAGCCAGGAAACCCATTGCACAACCGCGCTATACATGCGCCGGGCAATGCCAGCGCGAAGCATAATTTCACCCAACAGGATAAACATCGGGATGGCGACGAGGATGAACTCTTTGCTCTTGTCCCAGATGATTTCGCCGATTCCGAACGTCAGCCGTCCGTCCATCGTTATTTCATCGAGTACGAAGCTCAGAATACCAAGCACCGCAGCAACGGGGACAGCTGCGATAACGAGAAGAAGCAGGCCTGCGAGAATCCATAAGGCCATTGATCAAACCTCCCGCCCAGCGGCGGCTTCATCCATGACGTCTTCGACATGGGTTTCTTCTTCAATTACGTCCGCTATGGACGGGATGCCGGCGATCTTGGCGACCAGGTCCCAGTTCCGTTGCAGCAGTGCTACCAAGGAATACAGCGTCACAAAGACCAGAGTGCAGAAGAACAGCACGATCCCCGCCATCCAGAAAAACTGTGGTATCCACTGGGGCGTTTCAAGGGTCGTGATGGAGACTGAGTTCAAATCCCAGCTTTCCATGAACGCCGCGATGGCCGCGTTTGTCATGACCCACATGTAATACAACAGCAGTGAGAGGCCGAATACGTCCAAACATGCCGTAACGGGCTTAGGCAAAAGATTGTAAAGCGCATCAATCCGCACATTTGAGCGATGCAGAAGACAATAGGAATACGCCAACGTCGTGGAAGCCGCGAACACATATCCTGAAATTTCGTCCGAACCGCTCATGGTGACGCCGATGAATTTTCGGCAGAGGACATCCAGCGTCACAATTATTGCGGAAATCAAAAGGGCAACACCGCCTAACCAAACAAGCCAGCGGGACGCCAACTGCAAGGCGCTATGTACTTGCGCAAACTTTTCCATCATGGCCGACAGCCCTAAAACACTGAAAAGATATCGTAAAAAGCGCATACCGGGCGCCGCGATAAGCGCAACGCCCGGCTCCAGGCTTTAGTTCAGACGCTTAGAGGGACGCCTTCAAGCCGGACAGCTTGCCGACTGTTGCATTCCACTCATCGATGCAGGTCTGCGTGCCGCAGCGCTTAGCCCAGCGCTTCACGACGACGTTTTCAGCAACATCTTTAAGCTTCGCTTTGTCTGCTGCATTTGGCTCAATCGGGGTCATGTTACCCGGCTCGCCAATGTCGCAAGGACCTTGAGCATTGCAGTTCATGCCACGCGCATCGTTTGCGCGGGTAGCAACCCACATAGCTTCGGTCAGCGGGCTCATCTGGCCCATGATCGCATCCTGGCCTTCCCTATCCAGGCCATTCCAGGTCTTGTTGTTCATCGCGAGGAACGAGGAAGCGTAACCGAGACGCACACGCACGTTATGTGTCACAACCTGCCACCACTTAGCGTTATATGCAGGCATAGTGCCAGTGATGCCGCAATCCGCGACACCTTTCTGCAGCGCCGGCACGACTTCGGCGAATGCGATCGTCACGGCAGAACCGTTAATGCCTTCGATGAAATCACCCAATGTCGTGGAATAGGTGCGGATCTTTTTGCCGGCAAGGTCAGCAAGAGTGACGTTTGTGTTGGAGCGGTCGCCCAAGTTGCACCAAAGCTGCTGGCTCGGCCATGCATAGAGCATGAGGAGCTTCGCGTTGTACTTCTGCTGGAACTCACGCTTGATGATCGGCTCGTAGGATTCGAGCGCTTTACGATACACATTAATGTCTTGAATAACGCCAGCAAGGTCAGCGCCTTCAATGGCTGGACTGTCCTGTGCAACATATGTGGTTACGCCGTGGACCGCATCATAGGTTCCGAGCTTCAGCAGCTTCATGATTTCAAAGCCAGACAAGCCAACTTCGGTCTGTGATTTGGCGTTGGCGGTGTATGCGCCATTGGTGACCTTTGGCAGGGTCTCATTCCAGAACGGGCCTTCACGCTCTTTCCAGTGATCCAAGAAGCCCCAAGTCCCAACGACCGTGAACTTCTTTGGCTTAATGTCAGCGCTGGCAGCGCCAGCACCGAATGCCAAGCCGGCAGCAAGAGCCCCGGCAAGGGCAAATTTAAATGATTTCATAGTTACTTACCTCCTGTTGAAAGTAACGCCCCATCTAACTGGGGGCGCATTAACCAGCGCTTCTCGAGAGGCGCTCTCACGCGGACCAGCGCATGCTGACCGCATCACTAGCCTGATCGCCAATCAACATGGCACCAGGTGTATGCGTAATACAAATCGGCGGTTTCGCCGTTTGCAGGACCAATTGCGGCGTGACACCACACGCCCAGAAAACCGGAATCTCACCGGATTTGATATTAACGGGATCACCCCAGTCGGGTGCCATCACATCAGTAATGCCAATTTCTGCCGGATCGCCGAAATGCAGCGGCGCCCCGTGGGCGGCTGGAAATCGGGACGTAACCTCAATGGCGCGCAGTGCGTCCTTTGGTGTCATCGGGCGCATGGAACATACTGTATTACCCCGAAATGGCCCAACCGGGCGGCACGCGATGTCCGTCGCGTACATTGGCACGGTGACTTCCATGTCGTGATGCCTAAGGCCAATGCCAGCCTTCACGAGCGCGTCTTCAAAGCTGAACGAGCAACCAAGCACAAATCCGACGAAATCGTCCTTCCAGAGATCATTCAAGTCCGTAACCTGGGCATCCAGCTCACCATGCCGGTAAACATTGTATTGCGGTGCATCCGTGCGGATATCCACGTCAGCGCCGATATCCGGCAGCAGCGGATCCCCAGGGGCGGTCATTGCGACAACAGGGCAAGGCTTGGGGTTGCGGTGGCAGAAAATCGCAAACTCGAGCGCCAGGTCCTTTGGAAGGATCGCCAAATTACCCTGCAACCGCCCCATCGCCATGCCTGCTGTGTGGCCAGTATAAACGCCAGCCCTAATCAGCCGACGCGCCGCCAAAAAAGAAACTGACGGATCGTCCACCCCGTCACGTAGGATCGGCTGTACAACCATTTCAGAACGTTCGGCACCGGTGTTGGCAGGCATCATATTCGTCTCTTATGCTGGTGCGGATGCGTTAGGTTTTTAAGTGTGCCGTGATACCGGCTGATTAGCAACCGTCTCACTTGAAATTTACGAACTCTGGGAGCTTAAAAAATGAGCGAAACAATCGGGTTTATTGGGCTTGGCGCAATGGGCGCACCAATGGCGCGTCGTCTCCTGGAGGCTGGACACACTTTAATCGCGTACGATGCGAATCCAGCGGCGCTGGCCGCGATGGTCGCTTCAGGCGCACAGGCCACCGCCAGTGCCCGCACCCTGGCAGATCAAGTTGAAACCATCATGGTCAGCCTGCCGACGCCTGCAGTTGTACAAGATGTCGCGGCTACGGTGGCAGAGGGCTCCAAGGCAAAGCTCTTTATCGACCTCTCCACAACCGGGCCTCGCGTTGCCCAAGACGTAGGTGCCATGCTCAATAAAAAAGGTCTGGAAATGCTAGATTCGCCTGTTTCAGGTGGTGTTGGCGGGGCAGAGAAAGGCTCGCTCGCCGTCATGGTTTCCGGCCCAGAAGCACAATGGACCCGCTGGAAGCTCGTGCTGGAAGCAATTGGCCATAACGCCTATTTCGTCGGCGAAGGCCAGGGCCAGGGCCAGATGATGAAGCTCATCAACAATATGTTGAGCGCCACCGCCATGGTCGCCAGCGCAGAAGCCTTTGCACTCGGCACCAAAGCGGGCCTAGACCCAGATATTATGGTGCAGGTGATCAATGCCGGTTCCGGTGCCAACACCGCCGTCCGCGACAAGTTCCCAAAATCCGTGCTGACCCGTACGTTCGATTACGGCTTCCGCACAGAGCTCATGTACAAAGACGTCCGCCTCTGCCTCGAAGAAGCCGAAGCGCTGGGCTCACCCATGTGGGTCGGCCAGCCTGTAAAACAGTGGTGGTCGCTAGCCCTTGCCCGCGGCGGCTTAGAAGAGGATTTCTCCCACATCATGCGCTACGTGGAAGAACAAGCTGGCGTAGAAGTCCGAAGCCGCAAGAACGATGCAAAGCCGGGGTAAAATGGTCGATTAACGCACAAAAATCATACGTTAATAGGCGTTTGTAAACGGATTCGGAAAGCCTAACTTAATAACACACTAGTGATGGCGGCTTCTGCTTCCTGCAGAATGAACCGCACATAATGGCGATCAGAGCCATCAATCTAATCAGAGAACTGTTCCGCCTGCCCATGAAGTTTGACGTTGACGCCGCTTGCGCTGAAGCCTTCAAGTCACCGACCGGACAGCTTGTCCGCGTTAATATCTCAGCACAAAACCGGCGCATCCGAACCAAATAAGCCTCAAAGCGTGAGCATGAACGAGCCGTTCAGATCGCTCAGCAATAGCGGCCTCGTGCAAACGAACAGAATTAACGTCCGGCTAAGGTGCACATTTTTTGCGTTTAATGGATGAATAGCTGGATAGGCTGCTCCAACGAACCTTCGAGCAATGGAATATTGCGGAACGTAGGATCAAGAAAGCTGAACAAGTTCGCGGCAATGAAGTTGTGACTTCTGCTATTTTTGAACTGCGCTATGCTGGCCAGGAAATTGTCGATGCGCTGACCTTAGCGCTAGAACGTGACGTGGCAGACAATTCCTTGCATCGAGAAATTGTTCGTCGATACTTCGATGACGCTTTCGAAGATTGCGTGAAAGCAAAACATGACGCAATTGATGCCGTGCTGGATTTTGTCACAATCCGGTTCCATAAGATTGAGACTGAGCTCGGCTTAGAGGGCCTAACTAAATACTTCCCGGATTTAATTGAGCAAACGAGTAAGATCGCGGGCATTCAAGATCTAATCGCTGAATCACGCGGCGACCGGCACGGCAGCAGAGACGACCTTTACGATCAAATCGAACGATCCGGGGTCATGATATTCTAACGTTATTCAGCAAGATGCACGCATCGAAGGATCGTGTAGAAGCGCAGGTCCGCCGGGAACAGCGAACCAACCGAACTCTCCTGATCTGCGCAGTCCTAGGCGCAGTTTTTGGAGCGGGCGGAGTTCTAGCGGCAACCCTCTCGTAGCACGCCTCACCCACTCATCGTCAGCCCGCCGGAGATGCTTAGGACCTGGCCGGTGACGTAGTTGGCGCGGGGGCTGGCGAAATACAGGATACCGTCGGCGACGTCTTGGGCTGTGGCGAGGCGACGGAAGGGGATGGCACGGAGGAGGGCTTCTTTGATGCGCTCGTTTTGGCCTTCAAACAACGGCGTGTCTGTCGGGCCGGGGCAGATGACATTGACACAGATATTGTGCCGCGCCATTTCGCGCGCTAAAGACTTTGAAAACGCCATAACGCCGCCTTTCGCACCCGCATAAACCGTCTCGCCCATAGAACCGACGCGGCCGGCATCACTGGAAACATTGACGATCTTGGCACCCGCACCCGATTCCATCATCGGCTTCACGAAAGCTTGGCAGACGCGGACTTGGCCCAAGTAGTTAAGCTGCACGATCTTTTCGATGAACTCCGGCGAGTTCTCCACGAACGGCTCTGTACGGTCCCAACCGGCGACATTCACCAGGATTTTCATGGCACCATGGCGGCCTGTTACGTCATCGCAGCAGGCGAGTATGGCTGCCGGAACGGTCACGTCCAGCGCCACAAATTCGCCGCCGCCTTTTTGGCCGCCTAATTCCGCTGTAACTTCATCCGCTTTGTCAGCAGCGATATCACATGCGATGACATAGGCACCGGCCTCAGCCAGCGTGTTGGCAGTCGCGCGGCCAATGCCAGATGCAGCGCCAGTGACAAAGGCCTTCTGGCCGGACAGATCAATCATGGGAGGTCTCGCTCATTCTAATGAATCGGGCTCAATGCTATCGAGATCGTGGTCAGGCTTCCACCGGGTCGGCCAGGGCTCACCCTGGTCCGCAAGGGCGGCAGTGACGTTTTCCGTTTCGACACGAATTTGGATATCTTCGGCGAAGATCAGATCAATGCCGCCATCCACGGGCCGAAGGCTCATGAAGGACAACATGCGATCACTCTCACTAAGGCTAAAACCCCGGGACCGAACGCGCGCCACGCCCTCAACTGAGAAAAGCGAATGGATACGGTAGTAGATCAGCTCACCGCCAGAATCCTCGCCGACCTGCTCCCACATGAAGCGGTTGAAGGCGATGACCATGCGCTGTTCACCCTTGAGCCATGTGACATCACCAACCGGGGCAAGCGCATCCTGCAAGCAGGCGCTCATCACGGTGAGGTCAGCGCCGTCTTTCGCTTGGATTTTCAGGGGCTTAGGTTCAGCGCTGGTCATCAGGCGCGCTCCCGCACAATCTCAGCCCCGCAAGCGTTCAGCTTCGCCTCAACCCGCTCATAGCCGCGATCCAGGTGATAAATACGGTTGACGAGGGTCTCCCCTTCCGCTGCCAATCCAGCCAGCACGAGGCTGACAGAGGCCCGCAAATCGGTCGCCATCACAGGCGCACCCTTCAGCCGCTCAACACCGCGAATCATGGCGGAAGCGCCGTGGACGTTGATATTGGCACCCATGCGCGTCAATTCCGGCACATGCATGAAGCGGTTTTCGAAGATTGTTTCTGTCACCATGGACGCACCCTTGGCTGTCGCCATGGCGGCCATGAACTGGGCCTGGAGGTCCGTGGGGAAGCCTGGATGCGGCTCCGTCATCATGTCGACGCCTTCAAGTGGGCCATTCGCGCGGGCAACACGGAACCCGCGCGCCGTTTCCGTGAACACGACGCCAGCGTCTTCCAACTTCGCGGCGGCCGCAGCGATCAGGTCCAGCTGCCCACCGATAATTTCAACATTGCCGCCGGCCAGGGCAGCAGCCATAGCGAAGGTACCGGTCTCTATGCGGTCTGGCACAACGGAATGGGTCGCGTGGTGCAAGCTAGTGACGCCGGTGATCCGCAGCGTATCCGTGCCAACGCCCTCAATCTTTGCGCCCATCGCGATCAGGCAATTGGCAAGGTCCGTGATTTCAGGTTCGCGCGCGGCATTAATCAACACACTTTCGCCATCGGCTAAGCTCGCGGCCATCATGGCGTTTTCTGTAGCGCCGACGGAGACCATAGGGAACGCAACACGACCGCCTTTTAGGCCGTTCGGCGCTGTCGCCTGAATATAGCCAGATTCCAGCATGATCTCCGCACCCATTTCTTCCAGCGCCATCAAGTGCAGATCAACGGGCCGGTTCCCGATAGCGCAGCCGCCGGGCAGCGACACCGTCGCCTCGCCCGCCCGCGCCACAAGCGGGCCCAGCACCAACACAGACGCCCGCATTTTCCGCACGACATCATAGGGCGCTTCGGTTCTGGTCAGCGTCTTCGCTTGAATTTTGGCCGCGCCCGGCGTGCGAGCGACACCTGCGCCCAAGCCCTCCAAAAGCTCTGACATGGAAGCAATATCCGCCAGGTCCGGCAGGTTTTCCAGCGTCAAGCCATCGGCGGACAGAATCCCCGCGGCCATGAGTGGCAAGGCGGCGTTTTTGGCGCCGCTGATTTTGATTTCGCCATAGAGCGGCGTACCGCCCCGAATGCGCAGACGGTCCATCAGGGGGCCCTCAAAGCTTCGGCAGCGTTACGCCGCGCTGGCCCATATATTTGCCGGCGCGGTCCGCATATGACGTTTCGCACTCGCTTTCAGCGCGTAAAAACAAGAACTGGCATGCGCCCTCATTGGCATAGACCTTGGCCGGCAACGGCGTTGTGTTGGAGAATTCCAACGTCACATGGCCTTCCCATTCTGGCTCCAGCGGCGTGACATTCACTATGATGCCGCAGCGGGCATAGGTGGATTTGCCTAAGCAGATCACCAGCACATCGCGCGGAATGCGGAAATATTCGACCGTGCGGGCGAGCGCAAACGAATTCGGCGGGATGATGCAGACATCCGTATCCCGCTCCACAAAGCTTTGGTCGGAGAATGCTTTCGGATCAACCGTGACCGAGTCCACGTTGGTGAAGACACGGAACTCCGGTGCCACCCGTGCATCATAGCCGTAGGAAGAACAGCCGTAGGAGATCACGCCATCCCGCTTCAAGCCGTCATGATACGGCTCGATCATCTTTTTGGTCTCCGCCATTTTGCGGATCCATGTATCCGGCAACACGCCCATGATATTCTCCACCAGTGACGACAAAACGCCCTGGCCTCATCGCCCCAATGAAACACCTGTTTCTATCGAACAGAACGGCGCCCCTCAAGCTGCAGGGTTGGGGAGAAGTTTGGGCGCAACAAAAAAAGAGCTATTCTAATTCCATCGTTGTGATGCCAAAAGCCTCTTGAATCGGCAATTTTGGCGCTGGGCCTTTGTACATGCGGGCCGCAGCGAAGCTGGGCTTGATTCCTAGCCGGGACGCAAGCGAAGTGGCGGCGGTGTTGCGGGCCGGGGTGTCTATGTCGATCGCAGCGCCAGGTTCTATATTGGCGCAGAGGGCCGCCACCAAAGTTTCTGCCAGCTCTTCCGTTTCAGCGAATAATGAGCCGATTTTATTGCCCTCGCGGCATTGGCGGATCGTAGCATAGCCAGTGATGGTATCGTCCCGGAGCGCCAGTTTTGTAAGCCTGCAGGTTCCGGTGGTCGGCAAAGTCCAGGCACGGATAAAGTCTGCGCGTCGACCTGGGTAAACCTGCAAGTCATAGTGCGTGAGCGCGTCCAGCTTATCTGCCGTGAGATCAATCACGTTTGGGTCAGTCGATGCTTTCGCCAAGATTGGGTCGCCGGAATATCGGACGGTTTCATCCACCAGTAAGAAGCCTGATTTTCCTTAATTTGCCTGCTGGTCCGGCACGCCATCCAACCCAACTGTCTGGTCGCCCAGATGCGCCATCCCGGCATTCCAGATGGCCATGTCTGCGCCCGTGCGACGCTGGTCCTGGCAGACGATGTAGAAGCCCAGAAAGCCGTAATCCGGGCCATAGCGCACCAGGGCGATGGATGCGACGGGCGCACCATCCTACCAGCCGATTAGGAAGCCTTCGGGGTCTGCCGCTTAGAACGCCGCCAGATCATCCAGCCCCGGGTTCCAACCCTCAGCTGCCGCCCAATCGACGGCAGTTTGGTATTCGCCAATGGTTGCGCGGCGGATGGTCAGGCTAGCGCTCGTGCAAGAGTATCCTTAAGCGCCTTTAAAATGGCCCGTGCGTTTTTCACGCCACGCAGAGATTGCTTCTACGTGGTCATCAGAAAGCCGCGCCAGCGTCATATGTGAGGACACCATGTCCAGGCTGGAGCGGAGGTCCATTGTTTGGTTCTGCTGCACCAGGCGCTTGATCAGGCGAACAGAAATTGGGGCACCGGCTGCGATCTTGGCGGCAATTGCCAGCACTTCGTCCAGCATCTTGTCATCATCGAACACATCGCAGACCAGCCCGATATCCTTGGCCTCATCCGCATTCAGGAACTTGCAGGTCCACAGCAGCTCCAGCGCCTTCTGCACGCCCACAATGCGCGGCAGGAACCAGCAGGCACCATTGCCCGGCACCAGGCCCATGCGCACATAGGTCTCGGCAAACCGGGCAGATTTGCCTGCGTAGCGAAGGTCCGCATGCAGTGCCATATCCATACCGGCACCGACGGCGACGCCGTTAACGGCTGCGAGCACTGGCTTATCCAGCGCTGCCACGGCTTGTGGGATCTTCTGAATACGATCCCAAAGGCCAGACTTCACATCCTTTGTGCGCGGCACTTCACCAGCGCCCATACCGCCCGTATCTCCGCCGGAGCAGAAGCCTTTGCCAGCACCCGTCACAACAACCGCGCGCACATCATCGCGCTCGCCACATTCCCGCAGGCACACTAAATAGGCATCCAGCATCTCATTGGAGAAGGCGTTTAGCTTTTCTGGGTTGTTGAACGTAATCAGCGCCACTTTGTCGGGACGCACTTCAAATTTCAGTTTCTCAGTCATGTCTCTCTCCGTTGGAAAATTTATATGCCCGACCAGTCGGGGCTACGTTTCTCATTAAATGCGGCGATACCTTCCTGGGCGTCTTCTGATGTGCCCATCAAGCCGCCATTACTTTCCGCCAGCACCAATGCTTGATGCATCGTCATGTCCTGCATGGCTTTGTAGACATACAAACCGCGGCGGACGGCGGCGGGGCTGCTTTTCAGGATGCGGTCCAGCAGCCAATCGGTTTTTTCGTCGAGCTCTGCTGCAGGAACGACATGGTTGACAAGGCCCGCCTCCATCGCTTCGTGCGCGGTCATTGGCTCACCCGTCACCATCAGCTCCAGCAGCTTGCGTTTCGGCATAAGGCGCATGAGCTGGGTCATGATTATCATGGGCCATACGCCAATTCGGGTTTCGGGCGCGCCGAATTTCGCGACGTCCGTGGAGACCGCCATATCGCACATCGCCACCAGGCCAAGCCCGCCTGCGACGGCGTGGCCATTAACTCGTGCGACCATGGGCAGAGGGCACCGATCAACGAGGCGAAATAAGTCGCCGATTTTTTGTGAGGGGTCGGAATGGTCGATCTGAAATGGTCTATCGTTCCCCGTGCGTTTCAAGTCTGCGCCGGCGCAAAAAGCCTTGTCGCCAACGCCCGTCAGCATAATGACGCGCACGTCCGGCATCGCAACCATGGCCTGGTTAATCCCATCCATCATGCCGTCAACCACAGCATCATTGATAGAATTCCGCCGGTCTTCGCGGTTGATGGTCATCCGCAGCACAGGACCCTGGCGCTCAATCATTAGCTCGCTCATTTTTAATGTTCCGCCGTTTCGCCGTTCGCGTCAGAAGCCTATGCTGCCCGCGAATGACCCGAACCGTAAAGAGGGAGTTCCCGGCACATGCTCCGCTTCATCACATGCTTCGCGATCCTGACGCTCGCCAATATTTCAATGACCGCCGCTGCAGACCCACCCCGCTGGGCGATTGATCATGCCAAGAGCCATCTCTATTTTTTTTCGACATGGCAGGGCGCACCTATCAAAGGTGTGTTCAAAACCTGGAGCGGCGTTATTCTGTTTGATTCTGAAGACTTGGACGCCAGCAGTGTCGCCATTGAAATCGACACCGCCAGTTTGGACACCGCCTACAAAGACCGGGACGACGGTTTGCGCGGCGACGACGGCTTCAAAAGCAAGACATTCCCAACCGCCACTTACAAAGCAGCGACGTTCCGCGATCTGGGCGGCGACAAATTCGAAGCCGACGGCATTCTAAAGCTCAAAGACCTGGAAGCCCCAGTCATGCTGCCTTTCAGGCTGGAGATCAATGGCGACAAAGCTGTGATGACGGCATCGATTAGCCTATCCCGCATCGCGCTCGGCCTTGGCCAAGGCCAGTGGACAGACACCAGCATCATCAAAGATAAGGTCGCAATCGAAATACGCGTGGAAGCCATGCGGGAGAAGCAGGCCGCTGCACCGCCTGCCGAGCCAGAGCCAGAAGATGCATCTGGGAGCATTGGGCAAGCGCGCCCGACACTTGGCACAAAGCAGATGGCTGTTGCAGCGAACAATCACGCGACGGAGGCGGCTTATAAAACGCTCCGAGCAGGTGGGTCGGCAGCGGATGCGGCCATTGCTGCCCAGTTTGTGTTGAACCTGGTCGAGCCACAATCCTCCGGGATTGGCGGCGGTGCATTCCTGCTTTACTGGGATCCCGAGACGCAGCAGATGGCTGCACTAGACGGCCGCGAGACTGCGCCCGCTGCTGCAGGGCCAGACTATTTCCTAAACTCAGACGGCAAGCCAATGAAGTTCTGGGAAGCCGTTGTGGGTGGTCGCGCCGTCGGAACGCCCGGCACATTAGCGCTATTGGTGGAAATGCATCAACGCTTCGGCAAACTGCCCTGGGCGGAATTGCTGGAGCCCGCAATCCGGCTGGCGGACACTGGCTTCGCGATTTCCCCCCGCCTGGCTGGCGCTATCGCTAATGCACAGGCCAAAGGCCTCGATCAATTTCCAGCGACGCTCGCCTACTTTTTCCAGGCGGATGGGCAAGCGAAGCCATCTGGCACCCGGCTGCAGAACCCAGCCTTCGCCAACACCCTCCGCCTGATCGCTAAGGATGGCGCAAAGTCCTTCTATGATGGCACTATCGCTCAAGAGATCACTGCCAAAGTGCAGGCTGCCAGTAATCCAGGCCTGCTCTCTGCCAGTGATCTGAGGGCTTATCGCGTCAAGAATAGGCAAGCCATTTGCGCGCCATATCGGGGTTATGATGTTTGTGGGTTTCCGCCGCCAACGTCGGGCGGCGTGGGGGTCCTTCAAGCGCTGACGATGTTGGGACAGCATGATCTGAAAACCATAGGCAGAAACGCCCAATCAGCGCATTTGTTCGCTGCCGCAATGAAGCTCGTATATGCGGACCGGGCGCGCTATCTGGCGGACCCAGACTTTATCGAGGTCCCGACCAAAGGCTTGCTTGACGCCACATATCTCAAGCAGCGTGGTGCGGCGATTGATCCTGCCAGGGCTGGTGGCAAAGCGAAAGCCGGTGAGCCGCCTGGTGCGCCAGCCCCCATGGCAGCGCCGAAGCAGCCACCCGAAAAAGGCACCAGCCATATCGTCGTGCGCGATCAATGGGGTGCCGCACTCTCCATGACCACGACGATTGAAACCGGGTTTGGCAGTCGCTTAATGGCAGGCGGGTTTCTGCTGAATAACGAGTTGACAGATTTCTCCCGGGCATCTGTCGACAAAGGGCTTCTGATCGCGAACCGGGTGGAAGGCGGGAAACGTCCACGCTCCACAATGTCGCCCGTAATCGTTATGAGGGACGGATTGCCAGCATTGCTCGTGGGGTCGCCCGGCGGGTCGCGAATTATCGGCTATGTGGCCAGCGCCATCATCAATGTCATTGATTTCGACATGCCCATTGCCGCCGCACTTGCAGCAGGCCATGTCAGCAACCGTAACGGCCCGACAGATTTAGAAGCCGGAACGGATGCAGAGACGCTGGCGGCAGACTTGACCGCGATGGGCAATAAGACCCGTATCCGTGACCTCAATAGTGGCCTCGCCGCCATTCGCATTCATGCTGACGGCAAGCTGGAAGGTGCTGCCGACCCCCGCCGTGAAGGCTCCGCACTTGGAGACTAGCTCTTAAGCAGTCAGCACACCTGCGCGTTTCAGAGCCTTGTCCAATGCAGCCATCGTATCTGCCAAGTCTGGTGAATCATCCTTCAGCCAGGCGCGAACGGCGGCGGCATAGATCAGGCCGAGCGCATGGGTGCGGGCGATTCCAGCAAGCCCTTCTGCTGGAATACCCGCCGCACGCAGCATCCATTTGCAGGACCCCAGCAAGCGCGGTGCAGCAACAAGAAGCGTCAAAGGATCCCGCGCGCTGCCGCATGCCATGGATTTGAGCGCAGGTTTGTCCATACGCATGGCCTCCAGGCGACGCATGATCACATCAAACAGCCGGTCCCGGCGGGATTCATCCGCCAGCGACGGGTCATCCCCCGCAAGCATCGCTGCATCGTTTCGCGCAATCACAGCGGTGACGATGCAGGCGCGCTCCGGAAAAGCCTTATTGGCATCCTGCAGCGATACGCCAGCGGCGGTCGCGATTTCATACATGCCGACCCGGTTCCAGGGCTGCTCGGCGGCGAGCGCCAATGCGGCATCTACCAGCTTGTCTTCGGTCGTGCGTTTCGGCGTTGCTTTGCGGGCCATGCTTGTATTCCCCTATCTCTGCAGCATTTCAGACCGAAGATATAGGCCCGAACGCGCCCATTGCACAGCTGGACGCGACGATCTAGAGCGCAATTACAGATAACGCCACCGTGATATTCAGGGCTGGCAACACCAGACTTCGCTGATACAGCATCCCCAACCAAAAGAGACACCGGCTATGAAAATTCTCATTAAAAGTGCGCTGGCGGCTGTAGCGCTCGCGATCAGCCTTGCCAGCGCTTCGGCAAAGGACATCAGGTGGTCCATCACCAAAGTTGCGGGCGATGTCTATCGCTTCCAAAACAATTTTGATTTCTCCCTGGTTACCGTAACCAGCGCTGGCGTCGTCGTTGTTAATCCAATCCATGAGGACGCGGCCGCTTGATTGAAAGCAAATTTGAGCCAGACTACCGATAAGCTCATCACCCGCCTGATTTACAGTCAGAGCCACGGCGAGCATGCGTCCAGCGGCAAGGATTTAAAAAGTGCAGGCACGCTCGTGATCGCCCAAGAAAATGCGCCTGACGCGATTGATGGCGTGGTTCCAGACATTCGCCTGAGTGAGGATATGGATATCCGTTTTGGCGGCAAAACCTTCGAGCTCACCTGGCTTGGCGAAGGCCATGGTCAGGACCTGATCGCCGTGGTTGGCCGGCCTGAAACGTGGCGTTCATCACCGATTCGGCAGCGACGAAGCGCCTGCCTTACCGCGATTTCCCCCGCTCCGCTATCGATGCCTGGGTCAGCCAGATCGAAGTGATCGAAAGCATGAACTTCGACATCATAGCACTAGCCCACGGCAATGTCGGGACCAAGCTGGATGCCGCTGATGCCAGGGTCTACATGTTGCAGCTTCGCGATCAGGTGCCGCGCGGCCCCCGCGCTGGCAAAACCAAAGACGAATTGGCGGCCTCCGTCACCATGCAAGCCTAAAAAGATTGGGGTTCATATACCAACTGGTGCGAATTGAATGTGCGCGGCATGGCTAGGTATCTGATGGAAACCGGCCAGCTCAATCAAACCTGCTTGGCTTCAATCAGGGCGCGGCGGATTTCGCGGGCGCGGATGATGAGGGCCTCGATCTCCTCACCGTCGCCCCAGCGGATCGCCCGTTGCAGGCGCGCTAAATCTTCTGAAAGCCGGGCGGCGCAATCCAAAAGAGCATCCCGGTTGTTCAAAAACACATCGCGCCACATCACTGGATCAGACGCCGCGATCCGAGTGAAATCACGGAAGCCGGAGGCTGAAAACTTGATGACCTCCTGGGTTAGCTGGTCTTCCATATCCGTCGCTGTGCCTACAATGGCGAAAGCTATCAGATGCGGCAGATGGGAGGTGACGGCTAGAACCTGATCGTGATGCGCGGGCTCCATGATTTCGATCATCGAACCAGTCGCGCGCCAAAAATCCCCAACCCGCTGAACCGCTGCCGCATTGGCACCCGGCGGCGGCGTTAGAATGCACCAACGGCCGTCGAACAGATCCTGGAGCCCAGCATCAGGCCCAGAATGCTCTGTCCCGGCGATCGGATGTGCGGGTACGAAATGCACGCCAGACGGAATATTTGGTCCCAAGTCCCGGATTACAGATTTCTTGGTGGACCCTGTATCGGTAATGATAGCGCCAGGCTTCAGCGCCGGGCCAATGACTTCTCCGACCGCGGCAAACGCGCCTAAAGGTACGGCTACAAAAACGCAATCAGCATTGGCGACAGCCTCGCCCACATTGGTTGTCGCATGCTGGCCAAGGTTTAGTTCCAGCGCGCGGGCGCAGTTTTTTGCGGAGATATCGCCGATGACGATCCGCTTGGCCAAGCCTCTGTCCCGCGCATTGATTGCAATAGATGCGCCCTGCAAGCCGATGCCAATGATCGCTATCTCATCGAACGCTTCAAAATCCGCCATCAGATCATGCCTCGCCGACAAAGTCAGTCAGCGCTCGCACCACAGCATCATTCTCTTCAGCCGTGCCGACAGTCACTCGCAGGCTTTCCGGCAGGCCATAGCCCGCAACACGACGCGGAATGACCCCACCCGCATTCATAGCCTGCAAGGCGGCTTCAGCGCGGTCGCCATCCTGAAAGCGGATCAGAATGAAATTTCCGTGGCTTTCCGGTGTGTTCAGTCCGAGTTGGAGCAGCCGGTCCTGCAAGCGCTTGCGTTCAGCAACGTTATGCGCCCGGGAGCGTTCGATATGGTCCCTATCCCCAATCGCAGCGACCCCGGCGGCGATGCTTGGTGCGCCTACATTGAAGGGCCCACGCAGCCGGTTCAGAACAGCCGCGACGCTGGCTGGGCAATAGCACCAGCCAAGCCGGAGGGCGGCTAGCCCATGGATCTTCGAGAATGTCCGCGTCATGACGGTATTTTCGCCCTCGTCCACGAGCGCGGCACCGGCGTCATAATCCGGGTGATCAACATATTCGGCGTATGCTGCATCAATCACGAGCAGAATATCGTCGCGGAGGCCTGCGCGGAGCCGACGAAGTTCGGCTAGAGGCAGCAAGGTACCTGTCGGATTATTCGGGTTCGCCAGGAAGAGAATCCGTGTCTTCGGCGTGACGGCAGCCAAAAGCGCATCAACGCTCACCGTCAGCTCCGCCGTTTCGGGAGCCGCGACAGGCGTTGCGCCGACGGTCCGCGTGATGATCAGGTACATCAGGAAGCCATGAGCTGAGTACAGCACTTCATCGCCCGGCCCGGCATAGCAGCGGCCAAGGAAGGACAAAATTTCGTCAGACCCAGCGCCACAGATGATCCGGTCCGCGTCCAACCCATGAGCGTCGGCAATGGCATTTCGGAGCAATGTCGCCGCACCATCTGGGTAGCGATGCAGGCTTGCACCAGCTTCTGTGTAAGCCGCCATGGCGGACTTGGCAGGACCAAGTGCATTTTCGTTGGCGGCAAGCTGCATCGGCTCTGCATGCCCGGCCAACTTTGCTTCGCCGGGGACATAGGCCGCAATGTCCATAATACCTGGGCGCGGCGTGATCGGTGGTGTTAACGGCGGATTTGCCATCGCGCAAATTCCCTTATGCGAGCGGTCGCAAGATTAATTTTGAAGGGTAGAAAGGCCGAATACCGGCCAAAGTCAATTACAGCAGATCAATCGCAATCAAGCGGCGTCGGATAACCGCCGATCGGCGTGGCATGGCGGATGCCGGTGTCTCCAATAGCACCAGTCCATCCGCTGTCGACCTCTGCCAAATACAAACCAGGCGTCGCCATGGCCGTCAGCAGAGGTTTTGAGGCCACACCTGCAGCCTTTAGCGCATCCGCCACGCGTTCGCGGGATATGCCGGATGCGGCTTCAACGGCCAGATAGATTGCGTCCGTCACTTCAGGTTCCGGGCCTGCAAGGGCGACGGCGACATATTCGCGTTCGACCAGATGGGAAGTCGGGCGGGCGAAAGGCAGTTTCAGGATGATGCGGGGGAGGTCGGGATCATTTGCTGCAACCGCCGGCCACCAGGGCTCCTCGCCATCTTCCTGGCCGGGTGCAGGTGCGACCCCAATATGGGCCTGACCATCACGGACCGCGATGATCACATCCCGTGCGCGCCGCATCGGCAGGAACTGCGCAGCGGTGCCGAAGTGATCCCGCGCTGCATCCCAACCGCCAGCATCGCCTTTTTCAGGGCGGTAGGCGGCTACGACGATTTGTTCCTGCATCTTGGTCATTCCGGAAATGATCTCACGCCAAATCCGCACCATGGATTGCTCAGGAAACGGCCCTTTATGATTGCCGATTAAGCGGCGCATCATGGAAGCTTCGCGCCCAGGCCGGAATGCTGGGCTTGCGGCACCACCAGATGCCGCAGCCTTTGCCGCAGCCACATGGCTGACAACCTCAGCCCGGGCCCGAAGCAGCGCATGCAGCTTCCCGTCGATCTTGTCGATTTCAATGCGGAGCGCATCTAGGGTCGGCGGCGTCGCCTCTGGCATGGCTGAAGTCTCAGAAAAAGAGTTGATTGATCAGAACGTGAAGAGCCTAATTTTAGACCGAGCTCGCCAAAATGCAAAACGCCTTCAGTGCTTATCTTCGCCTTCCCCCGGTGCAGCAGCTGGAACCCGAGGTAAAGATGACGGATTAGAGCGGTTCAATCCGCCAGACTCCGCCACTACTGCACTTGACCGAACCTTGGCACCGCCCGCAAGAGCTGCGCCATAGAGGCTCTTTGCAGCGTCGATCATCACCACGCCGCCAAACCTTGGTGCCCAGCGCTGGCCGAACCGCTCCGCCGCGTCAGATGACCAAAGCGACAACGCCTTGGCAGAAGGCGGCGCATACAGCGCGCGGGCCTCCGCTTCGGGCGCAAACATCGCCTGCTGCAGGACGCGCCGCAGTTGGCGCATTGTATAGGGCCGTCCATGGCCAAAGGGCGTCGCATCTGTCCGGCACCAGAGACCACGCCTGCTGGTCGTGATGGCGAGGATCCGCCCGGAATCTGTCAGCACCCGCCATATCTCACGCAAGAGCGGCCTCAGCACCTCGGCTTCCTCCAGGGCATGCAGCAACAATACTCGGTCTACGGACCGGTCCGCCAAGGGCAGTTCATCTTCAACGATCAAACCCGTCAGGCTCTGGGCGTCACTTGGCCAGCGCCAAGCGCCTTGCGGACCAGGCATGAACGCTGCCACCCGCTGAGCGCGAGCGGCGGCTGCGATCGGCTCCAGGACGGGTGTTGGGTAGCCGATACCGATCACCGTTTGGCCCGTCAGGTTCGGCCATAGGTCCGCCGCGCGTCGGCTGATCTGCCGCGCCGCTACCTCACCCATGGGCGACGCATAGAACCCCTTTAACGCATCAACTTCAGTTCGCATGACTATCATCTATCTCAGCCGTCGGGCTGGTGCTACCTTACACATTTATCAGACTCTGCTGTTGGAGATATGCCCATGCCGCTCGAAATCGAGCTCGTTCCCGCCCTTAGCGACAATTATGTCTATCTGATCCGGGAGCCCGTAAGCGGTGCCGTCGCTGTCGTCGACCCCGCTGAAGCAGCGCCGGTTGATATCGCGTTGCTGGCGAAAGGCTGGGAACCCAGCTTGATTATCAACACACACCATCATGGCGACCACATTGATGGCAATGCTGAGTTGATAGCCAAATATGGCTGCAAACTGGTTGGCCCAACATCAGAAAAAGCCCGTATCCCAGGCATGGATCAAACCGTCAGAGAAGGCGATGAGATCACAATCGGCAATGAGAGAGGCATGGTGTTTGAAACGCCGGGCCACACCAAGGGCCACATCTCAGTGCATTTCCCGGGCGGCAACGCGCTGTTCGCTGGTGACACGCTGTTCGTGTTGGGCTGCGGGCGGATGTTCGAAGGCACGCCAGAAGAATTCTGGACCTCGCTTGAAAAGCTGCGCGCACTGCCCGACGACACGATGATCTTCTGTGGCCACGAATACACGCAATCAAACGCCAAGTTCGCGCTTTCAGTCGATCCGAACAATGCAGAGCTTAAAGCCCAGGCAGCTGAGATAGAACGCAAGCGCGCCCAGGGCCTGCCAACGGTACCAGCGCGGCTTGGCGATGATCGTAAAGCCAACCCCTTCCTCCGCGCTGACGATCCCAGTCTTGCGGCTAGCGTCGGCCAGCCGGACAATGCCATCGCTGCATTCGCGGAAATCCGCAAGCGCAAAGACAATTTCTAGAATCCAAGCAGGAAACACCCACTATCATGGCTATGAAATTTTTCTCTTCCGGCGGCTCGCCATTCGTCCGCAAAGTGCTCGTGGTCGCGCACGAAACTGGGCAAATCAATGAGCTGGATCAGGTCTTCGCCAGCCCGCGGGATTTGGCACCGGATCTCGTTGCTGTAAACCCGATCTCAAAAATCCCAGCCCTGGTCACAGAGGACGGCGTGAACCTCGCTGAGTCTGACATGATCTGCATGTATCTGGACGAGCGCCATTCCGGCCAAAAAATGATCCCGCCTAGCGGCGTCGCCCGTTGGAGCGCGCTGGCAGCAGAGGCCATTTCTGACGGGTTTATGGACGCGGCTGTTAATCGCCGAGGTGAGGATGACCGCCCTGCGGGCGCACGGAGCCAGGAAGCTGTCGATAAGCTGATGGCGCGCATGATGCGCTGCATGGATGTAATGGACGCGCAAGCTGCTGATGCTGGCGACGCCGTTAACATCGGCACCATCGCCCTTGCGGCTGCCTGCGGCTACGCAGATTACCGCTACCCCGACCTTGGCTGGCGCGACAGTCGCCCAAATCTGGCAGCACTGAATGATCGGATGCAACAGCGCCCATCCATGAAGGCTACACAGCCAGGCTGAATTGTCGCTCAAGGGCATCAATGCTGAAGCGCGCGCACTGATAAAAACGCTTGGGCTTCAGCCGCATCCAGATGGTGGGTGATATCAAGAAACGTGGTGAGCGCCATCAGATTCTGGCGCTCATCCAGCCTCGACCACCATTCTTCTTCTTATGCCGGCAGGTGCGCTCTCCCACTGGCACCGCGTTGATGCAGATGAAATTTGGATCCATCAATCCGGCGGTCCATTGCTGCTGGAAATAGGTGCCCTAGACGACGTCACACGAGAGCCTCGACTCAACGGTGACATGGTTGGCGGCGCTACATTGCAGGTCGTTGTGCCGGCAGGGCGGCCGCAAGCCGCACGACCGCTTGGCGCATGGGCGTTGGTTGCTTGCATCGTGGCACCTCGATTCGAATTCGCCGGATTCGAACTCGCACCACCAGATTAGGTTCCTGGCTTGCCGTGGGAACTTCATAAATCTTTGATATATTTGAATGGGTTGGAAGGCTTTCTATACACACACCCTCGCAAATGACTGAATCAGCATTGTCAAATCCCCAGCCAGACGGTTGTAAAGATATTGGGAACTATTTTCTCATTTTATATCAATGGTTTATGGAGATGGTCCAGAAATGAGATGATTCGACAAATACAAACAAGACTCGTTGAAAACATTAGGTTTGGGTATACTTTTCCGCAATTTTATCCACAGGGCCTTTTATCTTTGGCGCTGTTAACCTTTTGTCGAAAAATTCTCATAAAATGAAGCGCACAATTGCTTTGGCCTCAAATTGTAAATCGCTCCGAATACCCTTGCATTCTCGCCCAATGAGTCGTATCTCCGGCCGCATCAAACACGCGGGCCACGCCCGAGGGCGCAGATAAAAAACGCCTTCAATCCGGTGTCCGGCATCTGCTGGACGTCCGGCCCGCGGAGGTCTAACCGGAATCGGGAGTAACGATCCAATGGCTATGCCGACGTTCACTATGCGTCAGCTTCTTGAAGCTGGCGTTCACTTCGGGCACCACACCCGGCGTTGGGATCCCAAGATGAAGCCTTTCATTTTTGGCGTCCGCAACAACACCCACATCATTGATCTTCAACAATCCGTGCCCATGCTGCACCATGCGCTGCAAGCCATGCGTGACACCGCTGCAAGCGGCGGGCGCATTCTATTTGTCGGCACCAAGCGCCAAGCACGCGATCTTGTAGCCCAGCATGCAGAACGATGCGGCCAATACTACGTTAATGACCGTTGGCTCGGCGGCATGCTGACCAACTGGGCAACGATTTCCAAGTCCATAAAGCGCCTGAAAGACCTGACGGCTGAGCTTGATGACAGCAGCGCCGAAACATCACGCACCAAGCGCGAACTGCTAGAGCGCACCCGTAGCCGCGACAAACTGGAGCGGACGCTGGGCGGCATTAAAGACATGGCGGGGCTACCCAACATGATCTTCGTTGTCGACACGGTGAAAGAGCATCTGGCGATCGCAGAAGCCAAAACTCTGGGCATTCCGGTTGTTGCCATCGTTGACAGCAACTCCAACCCGGAAGACATCACGTACCCGATCCCCGGCAATGATGACGCCATCCGCGCCGTGAACTTGTATTGCGAGCTGGTCGGCAACGCTGTGCTCGACGGCCTGCAGGCTGAAATGGTAGAAGCTGGCGTCGATATTGGTGCAGCAGAAGACATGCCTGCCGCAGAAGAAGTTGGCGCAGCACCGGACATCGATGCCCCCGCCCTCGAAGCTGAAATGACTGCAGCACCAGAAGCGCCGGTTGAAGAAGCCGCTGCCGCCGAGGAAAAACCCGCCTCCTAACGGCGATCTGACACTAACTGGCGCACAACTGCGCCTTTGAAGGAGACCTACGATGGCGGCGATCACGGCAAGCCTCGTTAAAGAACTGCGCGAGAAAACTGGCGCAGGCATGATGGACTGCAAGAAAGCCCTGACCGAAACCGATGGCGACGTCAAAGCCGCCGTGGATTGGCTGCGCGCCAAAGGCCTGTCTGCTGTCGAAAAGAAGTCTGGCCGGATCGCAGCTGAAGGCTTGGTGGCTGTTTCTGTCGATGGCGTCAGGGGCGCTGTCGTCGAAATCAACTCCGAGACGGATTTCGTTGCGCGCAATGAAGACTTCCAGGCACTGGTGGCGGAAGCCGCTGATCTCGGCCTGAAAGCTGAAGGCGACCTCGATACGTTGAAAGCGGCGCAGACAGCTGGCGGCAAGTCGGTTGAAGAAGCTGTCAATAACGCCATTGCCACCATCGGCGAGAACATGAACCTTCGCCGTTACGCGATCTCCGATGTCTCCGACGGCGTGATAGCCAGCTATGTGCATAGTGCAGTGAAGCCGGGCATGGGGCGCATTGGCGTTCTGGTCGCACTCGAGTCTGAAGGCGATGCTGCGAAGCTTGCTGACATCGGCAAACAGGTTGCGATGCATGTCGCAGCCTCCGCACCGAAAGCGACGACGCGCGATGACGTCGATCCAGCAGATATCCAGCGCGAACGCGAAGTGCTGACTGCCCAGGCGAAAGAATCTGGCCGCCCCGACAACATCATCGAAAAGATGGTTGAAGGCCGGTTGCGCAAATTCTACGAAGAATCTGTTTTGACAGAACAGGCGTTTGTGATCGACCCCGATAAAACGGTCGGCGCAGCTGTCGAAGAAGTCGCCAAAGAAATCGGTTCGCCGATTATAGTCAAAGGCTTTGTCCGCATGGCCATTGGCGAAGGTGTGGAAAAAGAAGAAAGCGACTTCGCTGCAGAAGTCGCTGCCGCCGCAAAGAGCTGATCCAGTCCCGCGCGGGGTTTAATTAGGAGCGATCTGAAATGGCCGTAAAGCCGCTCTATCGTCGGGTTCTTCTCAAAGTCTCCGGCGAAGCCCTCATGGGGGAGCAGCCTTACGGCATTGATCCCGCCGTCATTGGCCGGATCGCTGCTGACGTTCGTACAGTGCGCGATCTCGGCGTCGAAGTGGCGCTCGTCGTTGGCGGCGGTAATATCTTCCGCGGCGTCTCCGGCGCTGCAGATGGTATTGAGCGCGCAACTGCGGACTATATGGGCATGCTGGCGACGGTGATGAACGCCCTTGCCATGCAGGCCGCCCTTGAACGGCTCGAAGTCCCGACCCGCGTACTTTCTGCGATCCCCATGTCTGCCGTGTGTGAGCCTTATGTTCGGCGCAGGGCGGAACGGCATCTGGAACGGGGCCGGGTGGTGATTTTCGCTGCTGGCACCGGCAATCCCTTCTTCACGACAGACACTGCGGCCGCGTTGCGCGCTTCAGAAATGAACTGCGAGGCCTTGATGAAAGGCACCCAGGTTGATGGCGTATATTCTGCTGATCCCAATAAGGACCGGAACGCAGAACGCTACAGCCGCTTGAATTATCTTGAAGTGCTGGCCCGCGACCTCAATGTCATGGACGCATCCGCGGTTTCGCTGGCCCGGGAAAACAAAATCCCGATCATCGTGTTCTCAATCCATGAGTCAGGCGGATTCGCTGATGTGGTTTCTGGCAAAGGCGCATATACTATCGTTACGGATGCGCCTGCCTAAAGCGCGCACTGGCAAAGATTGCACAACGGGAACGGACTGAGCGCCATGGCTGAAGACATTGATCTGGATGATATCGAACGTCGTATGGTCGGCGCGCTTGAAGCACTAAAGCGGGAATTCCAGGGCCTCCGCACCGGTCGCGCCTCAACCGCGCTGTTGGAGCCTATCACCGTCGAAGCCTACGGGGCCCAGATGCCGATTAGCCAAGTGGGCACCATTGGGGCTCCGGAGCCCCGCATGTTGACCGTGAATGTCTGGGACAAGGGCATGGCCAGCGCCGTGGACAAGGCAATCCGCGAATCTGATCTTGGCCTGAACCCAATGATGGATGGCCAGCTTATCCGCATCCCCATCCCAGAGCTTTCCGGCGAGCGGCGCCAGGAATTGTCTAAGGTGGCCTCCAAATATGCCGAGGGTGCCAAGGTCGCCATCCGAAATGTGCGAAAAGATGGCATGGACGGCCTTAAAAAAGCCGAGAAAGACGGCGATATCTCCGAGGATGATCAAAAACTGTACGCAGGCGAAGTTCAGGAGCTAACAGATGAATATGTTAGCCAGGTTGACGAGGCCGCAAAGCAGAAAGAAGCGGAGATACTTCAAGTTTGAGCCAAGATAACGCTGCCCCAGCCCTGCCCAAACACATCGCAATTACTATGGACGGTAATGGCCGTTGGGCGTCTGACCTGGGTTTGCCGCGTGCAGAAGGCCATAGGCGCGGCGCAGATGCGGCGCGAGGGGTCGTTGAAGCAGCGGCGAAGTTTGGCGTTAAACACCTTACCCTTTTCAGCTTTTCCTCGGAAAACTGGTCCCGGCCTCAGGATGAAGTGCAGGACCTGATGGGTATTTTGCGCTGGCGGCTGCGGTCCGAGGTGGCGGATATGCAAAAACAGGGCGTGCGCCTGCGGGTGATAGGCGACCGGAACCGCTTACCAACAGACATCGCCAAATTGATTGATGATGCTGAGGCAATGACGGATGCCAACCGTCGCATCACTGTCACTATGGCGTTGAGTTACGGCGGGCGGAATGATCTGGTACAGGCCGTAAAACGCATTGCCACTGATGGCCTGACGCCAGACCAAATCGATGAAGCGGCGATTGAAGCACGGCTTTCTACAGCCAGTTTGCCACCACCAGATTTGATAATCCGGACAGGCGGCGAAATGCGCATTTCAAACTTCCTGCTTTGGGAGTGCGCCTATGCCGAATTCTTGTTTTCAGATGTGATGTGGCCTGATTTCGGCGCAGATGACCTTTCCGCCGCTATCGAAACCTTCCAAGGCCGCGAGCGACGTTATGGCGGCCTCAGAGCAGGGTAACGCACACACCGGTCCATCAGGCTTGCCGTCACAGGACCAACCGCCTGTGCCGACTGCCGCACTGCCGCGCCCAGGTTTTCGTGACCTAACGAAGCGCACGCTCACTGCAGTTGTTCTATTGGGCATCGCGCTGGCTGCTGTGTGGGCTGGCGGATTAATCTTTACAATCCTTATATTCGCTGCATTCGCGCTGTTGCTATGGGAATGGGCGGATATGGCGCTGCCATTCCCAGACCGCACAGATAAGATCGTTGGCACGATTGGGATGACCGCGCTCCTCGCCGCAGCGCTTTTGTTCATGCTGCCTGATATTCTGGGAATGGGCGCATTACCAAACGCACCGCTTTGGGTCTTCGGACTTGGAGTAACGACTGCATGGGCCGCCAGCTTCCGCCTGCGCTGGCCACGCACCCGAACGCCTGACACAGAGCCCGTGCATGCATCCATCGGCGACCTGCTGAATTATTATAAATGGGCGACCTGGTTCGCACCTGCCATCGTCGCTGTCCTCTGGCTACGCCATGGCCATGGCGCGGAACTGGTGATCTGGCTGTTCATCGTAATCTGGGCGACGGACATCGGTGCCTATGTCATTGGCCGCGTGGTTGGCGGGCCAAAGCTGGCACCCGCAATCAGCCCAGGCAAAACCTGCAGTGGCGCTATTGGCGGATTGACGATTGCGACAGGCGCAGGCGTGCTAGCGGGTATTGCGCTGGGTGCCCCAAGCATCACCCAAACTGCCTGGATTGCCCTTTTGCTTGCGGTCATCGGCATGATTGGTGATTTGGCGCAGTCCGCCTTTAAGCGCGCTGCTGGCATCAAAAACAGCGGCTCGTTGCTGCCCGGCCATGGCGGCGTATTTGATAGGCTAGATAGTCTTTTGGCGGCACTTCCTCTGTACGCAGTTCTCATTTGGGCAGGGAAGTCACCGTTATGAGCATTCGCCGCGTGTCCATACTCGGCGCGACGGGATCTGTCGGCGCTGCAGCTGCCATTCTTGTCGCCAACGCCCCGGACCGCTTTGAAGCCGTTGCCATTGCCGGTGGTCGCGATGCTGAAGCCCTCGCACGCACGGCCAAGCTCGTTAATGCCAAGTTCGTCGCGATCGCTGATATCAATCAGTATGCCTCGTTAAAACAACTTCTTGCAGGTACTGGTGCCGAAATCGCCGCTGGTGATAACGCCGTTGTCGAAGCTGCTAAATGCTCAGCGGACGTCATTGTTTCCGCGATCGTTGGCGCGGCTGGACTGGCACCCACGCTTGCAGCCTGCGACCAGGGAACTGTGGTAGCGTTGGCTAACAAGGAATCACTTGTTTGCGCTGGCGAAGTCGCCTTGGCCCGTGCCAGAACCGCTGGTGCCACGCTGATGCCGGTTGATTCCGAACATTCAGCCATCTTCCAATGCTTCGAGGTTAAGCGCGCCCACGCTGTCGAGCGCATCACGCTGACCGCCTCCGGCGGGCCATTCCGCACATTGACCCTGGCCGAAATGGCTCATGTTCGCCTGGAAGATGCCCTTAAGCACCCAAACTGGGATATGGGTGCAAAGATCACCATTGATTCTGCCACCATGATGAACAAAGGCTTGGAGTTGATTGAAGCGGCCCGCCTGTTCCCGGTTCCAGAAGATCAGATTAATGTGCTGGTGCATCCGCAATCGATTATTCACAGCATGGTCTCCTATCGGGATGGCTCGGTGCTGGCCCAGTTGGGCGCGCCGGACATGCAGACGCCCATCGCTGTTGCGCTCGCCTGGCCGGACCGCATGGAAACGCCAGCCGACCGACTTGATCTAGCCGCCCTTGGCCAATTGACGTTTGAAGCACCCGACCCCGTGCGCTTCCCCGCCCTCCGCCTGGCGCGCGAGGCTCTTTGTGCCGGTGGTGACCGACCAGCCGTTCTGAACGCTTCAAACGAGGTTGCCGTTGCGGCTTTTCTGGCACAGACGGATCAGGTATTTGGACATTGCAAGCATCGTCGAAGACACGCTAAACGCCCTCGCAACCGCTCCCGCTAACACCTTGGAGCATGTGCAAGCTGCAGATTCTGCGGCTCGCACGGCAGCAAGTGCGGCAATTGAGCGGTTAGAGGCTGCATAATGCTGCAAAACCGCCTATACAGTTATTATCCGTTTTTTGCCTTGGTCGTCAGATCAGGCACGCACCCGGAGCGCATATGTCTGTAATTCTAGATTATGGCCCCTGGTTTCTGGGGCTTCTAACAATTCTGGTGTTCGTCCATGAGCTTGGCCACTATCTGGCGGCCAGGTTCGTTGGCGTTCACGCCAGTGCATTTTCTGTCGGGTTTGGGCCAGAATTATTCGGCTGGACCGACAAACGTGGCTGCCGTTGGCGGTTCGCGTTGATTCCGCTTGGCGGCTATGTGAAAATGCAGGGCGACGCAGACGCTGCAAGCGCCGGACAGGACGAAACGGCGGAACAACCGGGTGGATTACTCTCAGCCTCGGTTGGTGGGCGGGCGCTCATATTCGCTGCTGGCCCTGCCGCGAATTTCATTCTGGCCGCCGTCGTCTCCGCGATTGTGTTTATGACAGCTGGCCAGCAGATCACGCCCCCGATTGTAGGCGGTGTTGCGCCGAACAGCCCCGCGGAGAGCGTAGGCTTCCAACCCGGCGACCGAATTTTGAGCATCAACGGCAGTCGTATTCGCCAGTTCGAGCAAGTGGCAGACATTGAATTCACCGCTGCTGGCGCGCCGATGGCGATAGAGGTGGGCCGCGGCAGTGAAACGCTAACACTTACCGCAACGCCAGATATCTCAAAGTTCGAAGACCGCTTTGGTAATTCCTATGAACGCGGGCGCCTTGGCCTCTATGCCGCCGTGCCCGCCAAAATTGGCCGGATCCACCCAGATAGCGCCGCTCAATCTGCAGGCCTCCAGGCTGGCGACAAGATCATCAGCCTGAACGGCGCGCCGATTCCAACCTTCCGTGAGTTCGCACTTTTTGTGCGCGCCCGCCCGGCCGAGGTTATTAGTGCCGCGGTCGAACGCGATGGCCGGCGCATAGTGCTGAACCTGACGCCTGCAGCCACAACAGCGACGGTTAAAGGCACGGAACAAACAATTGGCCGCATTGGCGTTAATGCAGCAGCGCGGGAGCGGGTGCAACTTAACCCGCTGACGGCATCGGGCGCCGGCGTCGTTTATGTTTGGGACATGTCCGGCCGCATTTTGGATTATATTTGGCAGATCGTAATTGGCTTGCGGCCCGTCAATGAAATCGGGGGCGTTCTCAGGATCGCTCAGATTGCAGGTGATACAGCTAGAATCAGCCTGTTGGCACTGATTACCTTCGGCGTATTGCTGTCGATTAACCTTGGCCTGATCAATCTGTTTCCTGTGCCTATGCTGGATGGTGGTCACTTGGCGTTCTTAGCCGTCGAATGGGCACGAGGGCGACGAATGAGCGAGCGGGCAGAGGAAATGGGGTACCGGGTCGGGTTTGCCATGGTCATAGGGCTAATGCTATTTGCGACATGGAATGATTTGGCGCATTTTCAGGTTTTTGACCGGCTGCAAAATTGGCTTGGCTGATTTGAAGTGAGAACTATTATGTTGGCTCCCAGGCACGCGATGAATTTGACCATAGCAACGCTATTAGCGCTGCTTGCCGCAGGCACTGTATTGCCTGAACGTGCGACTGCTAAACCGCTGGCACCGCGCGCGCTATTAGCAGAAGCCGCGCGACTGTCTTCAGAGCCTGGTCAAGGCCTATCCCGGCGCCCGACTCTGGTACCATCTGCGTTCAGGACCCCTGCAACAACCGCACGCATTGCACCACCAATGCCGCCGCGCCGGGTTGAGGCCGCCGAACTTCACCGACAACTCGCAGAAGCTGAGCCGCAAGAAACCCGACAAAGCTGGGTCCAACCAGCGACATCATCGCCAATCGCCCAGACAACCCCTCTGCCACCCATTCGCCAGATCGCGCAAACACGCTTTGTCTCTCCAGCCCCAACCGCCCCGCCGTTAAACAGACCACCGGTGCGCGTCGTCCGCACCAGTGAACAAGGCATTGTCAGTGATGTGAAGGTGATTGGCAGCCAGCGTGTCGATCCGGGCACAGTGCTCTCATACCTAAAGATCAAGTCAGGTGACCGGTTTGATCGCCAACGCCTGGATGACTCCCTGAAGTCCCTATACGGTACCGGATACTTCCAGGACGTGAAACTGCGCCGCGAAGGCAATGTGCTGCTGGTTGAGGTGAAAGAAAATCCGGTCATCAACCGCATCGCCTTTGAAGGCAATAAGCGAATTGACGATGACATTCTGTCCGCCGAAGTGCAGCTAAAACCACGCCTCGTCTACACCCTAAGCCGCGCACAGGCTGATGCCCAGCGGATTGTGGATGTATACCGGCGCAGTGGGCGCTTTTCGGCTACGGTTGAGTCAAAACTTATTGAGCTAGAGCAGAACCGTGTTGACCTCGTGTTCGAAATTCTTGAAGGCGCGCCGACGGAGATCGATAGGATTGTCTTTATTGGCAACAAGCATTTCTCCGACAGTCAGTTGCGCTCTGTTATCAATACGTCAGAAACGCGCTGGTATAAATTCCTGTCATCAGACGACGTGTATGATCCGGACCGGCTAGCGTTTGACCAAGAGCTCCTCAGGAAATATTACTTGAGGAACGGTTATGTAGAC
>CBFIAF010000001.1:92800-349615 GCA_965660545.1 Alphaproteobacteria bacterium
GACGTGTATGATCCGGACCGGCTAGCGTTTGACCAAGAGCTCCTCAGGAAATATTACTTGAGGAACGGTTATGTAGATTTCCAGGTCCTATCTGCTGTCGCTGAGCTACAGCCAGATAAGTCGGGCTTTCTGATCACCTTCACAGTTGAAGAAGGCGCACGGTATTCAGTTGGCTCTGTCTCCATTGAAAGCGCACTTGGAGACTTACCAGCAAGCGCTCTGCAGCCACTGCTGACCATTGATGAAGGTGACTACTACGACATTGATGAAGTCGATGAGGTATCTAAGGAAATCTCCGACGAAGTTGGCCGCTATGGCTATACCTTTGTAGATGTGCGTCCAAAGGTAGACCGGCGCCGCGAAGAGAAACTGGTCGACATCGTATTTCAGGTTGGCGAAGGGCCTCGGGTTTACGTTGATCGGATTGATATTGTTGGAAACGTGCGGACTGTAGACGAGGTAATTCGGCGCGAAATGCAGCTTGCCGAAGGCGACGCATTTAGCTCTGCTAAGGTCCGCGAATCTGAACGACGTATCCGCAATCTGGGTTTCTTCGAGTCAGTAAAAATCAGTAATGCGCCTACAGATGCACCTGACCGCACCGGCATTACAGTTGAAGTTGTTGAGCAATCAACGGGCGAGCTTTCAATCGGGGCTGGAGTGTCATCAGATGCTGGCATTTTGGCCAATTTATCTATTCGGGAGCGCAATCTACTAGGCCGCGGCCAGGACCTGTTACTCTCATTTGGGTTGTCGATCGATGACCAGCAGGTCGACCTTTCCTTTACAGAACCATATTTTCTGAACCGCCCGCTCGCGGCCGGGATTGACCTATTTGCCTCAGAGCAAGACAACGATGATGAGAGCAATTTCAGCCAAGAATCGATCGGTGCTGGCGTCCGAATGGGCTACCGACTATCTCGCAATTGGCGGCAAACCTGGGGTTATCAAATTCGTCAGGATGATATTCAGGCAGACGCCAACGCTTCAAGGTTTGTCCGGGCACAGAACGGGCTGTCGGTTACATCAAAGATGACGCACAGGCTTTCTTATGACGTGACAAACAACCGGTTCCAGCCGTCCGAGGGCATCCGCTTAACGATGGACAATGCAGTTGCCGGTTTGGGCGGTGATGTAAGCTATTTTTCTACCGAAGCCAAAGCGGCAACATATTATCCGGTTATGGAAGATGTCGTACTGGAATTCTCCGGCAAAGTTGGCGGTATCTTTGGCTTGGACGACGATGTTCGTCTGAATGATCGTTTCTTCCTCGGCGGCATTAGTTTCCGTGGCTTCGCACCGTCCGGCGTCGGAGCGCGTGATGCGGCGACGGGTGATGCACTGGGCGGTAACTACTTCTATCTAGGCACAACCGAATTGTCGTTTCCGCTTGGCCTGCCAGAGGACGTTGGATTGCTAGGGCGGCTGTTTGCTGAAGGTGGCGCATTGTTTGATGTTGATGACAATGGTGCTGGCATCCAAGACAGCAAGAGCCCGCGCCTGACAGTTGGCGCTGGTGTTACTTGGACATCACCCTTAGGCCCCCTTCGGATCGACTTTGGTTATGCGATCATTGAAGAAGACTTCGATCAGGCTGAGGTTATTTCCTTCACATTCGGCACACGGTTCTAAATTCGATGAGTGACGACAAAACCTTCGACATCCAGCGGATCATGGAATTGATCCCACACCGTTATCCTCTACTGCTGGTTGACCGACTCGAGGAAATAGAGCTTGGAGAGAGCGCCGTCGGCGTGAAGAACGTCACGTTTAATGAACCGCATTTCCAGGGGCATTTCCCGGGCGCCCCCGTCATGCCAGGCGTGCTGATTGTGGAAGCCATGGCGCAGACTGCCGCTGCACTTGTGTTCGCCTCACTTGGGACGGATGCGGAAGGCAAGCTCGTCTATTTCATGACAATCGATAATGCCCGCTTCCGTCGCCAGGTTGGCCCCGGAGATCAATTACGGATGCACGTAAAAAAAACGCGCTCCCGTGCTAATGTCTGGAAATTTGATGGCAAAGCCTATGTGGGTGACAAGCTTGCGGCAGAAGCCTCGTTCGGAGCAATGATAGCGAGTTAGCAGTCATGGGATTAACGATACAAGAACCTGCCCGGGATATTCCTGTTATCGCGGAAGTAGAGGTCGTCGTGCTTGGCGGTGGACCAGCCGGGATCGCCGCTGCGACTGCAGCTGCGAAAACCGGCGCTTCAACGTTACTACTGGAGCGATACGGCTTTCTTGGCGGCATGGGCACGGCAGCCATGGTGACTAATTTTTGCGGCCTGCATGCAGGATCAAACGGTGCTGTCAGCCAGGTCGTCCATGGGATCGCCGATGATATTCTAAATCGCTTGCAAGCGATTGATGGCTTAGCCGAGCCCCATATCGTCCAGGGGCCGGATGGGCTGGTTACTGGTGCTCAAGCCTATGATACGGCGGCGTTCAAAGAAGTTGCGGATGCCGTAGTAATGGATGCGGGCGCTCAAATCCGGTTTCACACATTTGCTTGCGGCGCGATCACCGAAGCAGGCCGCATCCAAGCGCTACTGATTGAGACGAAGTCCGGACGTGGGGCCATTCGCGGCAAGACATTCATTGATTGCTCTGGTGATGCCGACCTGGCCCAGTGGGCTGGCGCCCCAACGGCTACCGGCAACGACAAAGGCTTCATCGCCTACCCAACCCTGATGTTCCGCATCGCCGGCGTGGATGACGTCCGCGCGATGAACGAAGCCCGTCCAAACCTCCGCGCACTGATCGCTGAAGCCAATGACAGCGGGCGGTTCACCTTGCCTCGCAAGGCTGGGGTCATGCGCACACAAGCTCATGCTGGCGAATGGCGCGCGAACTTGACGCAAATCAGCCGAGATGGCCAGCCGCTCAACGGCGCCGACGCCGATGATTTATCCTTTGCCGAGCAAGAGGGCCGTAAGCAGGTCCGGGAGTATTTCCGCTTCCTGAAGGAAATGGCGCCGGGCTTTGAGGACGCCTACCTTTTGGAAACCGCGCCGCAGATTGGCATCCGCGAAACCCGACGAATTTTGGGGAATGTCCAGCTCTCAGATGATGACGTCCTGACCTGCCGTGATTTCGATGATGCAATTGGCGTCAATGGCTGGCCGCTGGAGACCCATGAATTCGGGGACGTCTCCTGGCGCTTCATTCCGGGGCGTGGCTATTGCCAGATCCCGTTTGCTACAACGATCCCCAAGAGCGTCAATAATCTGTTGGTGGCAGGGCGCTGCGCCTCTACCACGCCGGGAGGGCAAGCCTCGCTCCGGGTAAGTGGGCCGTGCTTTGTAATGGGCCAGGCTGCGGGAACTGCCGCGGCACTCGGCCTAAAATCTGGTGCCGATGCGAAAGACGTGCCGATC
This sequence comes from Alphaproteobacteria bacterium, assembly GCA_965660545.1. Lineage (GTDB taxonomy): Bacteria > Pseudomonadota > Alphaproteobacteria > Bin95 > Bin95 > VMCJ01. Next base: position 96,180 of record CBFIAF010000001.1, read on the forward strand.
CGCGACCTGCAACGTCAACTTGTTAGTGATGGCGTATATCTAGGTCATGTGCCAAGCTTATAAGCGCTTCAGCCGCCCCAGATTTCGCCGAGCACCCGCTTAAAATTCCCGCCGAGATATGCGCGCGCATCACCGTCAGACCATCCGCGTGCCAGCAGTGCATCCGTAATGCGTGGCATTTCGGCATGGCTGCCAAACCCGTCAATATAACGGGCCGGGATATCACGCCCAAAGATGGCCATGTAATTCTCGATGACATCCCAGCGCCTTGGCGTCTCACGATCATAAGCCATGCGGGCATTATCGGCACCAGCCGCCAGGTCCGTCCCGAACCCAACATGCTGTACGCCGACGAGATCGACCAGATAGTCCAGGTGGCGGATATAGTCATCGAGCATCGGCTTGCGGGCAGGGTCGCCTGTCCAGCACATCGGGCCATAAGTGCTGGCGCCGATCATGCCACCTTTTGCCGCCACGGCCTTGATTAATGCATCCGATTTATTGCGCGCGAGCGACGTGACGGCATGGGCATTAGCGTGGGTCAGAAGACAAGGCAGTGTGGACCGCTCGACCGCCATCATGCCAGTACGCTCACCCACATGGGAGAGATCTATCGCAATCCGGTGGCGGTTCAGCGCGTCTACGGCCTCATGGCCAATGGCAGAAAGGCCTCCATCTTCGGGCTCCATGCAGCCATCGCCCAGCATGTTCCGGTAATTATAAGTGAGCTGCATGATGCGGAGGCCCGCGCGCTTAAAAAACGCGAGACGGTCTACATCCTCATCCAGCGCCCGGCCATTCTGCCATCCCATCACGATGCCAACCTTACCGGCGGCCTGTGCCACGTCGAAATCCGCAGCGCGCTCAATGATCATCCATGGTGAGTCTGGCGCAGATACGCGCGCGTGCCACCCAGCCATCTGCCTGCAGGCTGTCGTGAAGTCAGCCTCGAAGTGTGCGACGGTCAGATTGATCGCGTTTATGCCGCCAGCCTTCAGCGCTGCGGTATCACCATCCGAATGATAGACCAGCCCGTCCATAACGAACGCAGCGTGATGCAAGCTTGCTTCCGGCGAAGTCATCGTTTCATGCTGCTCAGCTAGCCGGTTGGCCATTGGACCACAGGCCTGTACGGACCTGGCCATCGGCATAGGTCATCGTGCCTTGGCCTTCGATGCGCCCTTCCCGAAAATCGCCTTCATAGCGCTGACCAGTCGGCCATTGGTACACACCACGTCCATTGGGTTGGCCGTCTGCCATGGTACCTTGATAGCTTTCAACCGTGGGCAACGTCAGGACGCCTTGACCGGTGCGGCGGCCATTCTGGAAATCGCCTTCGTAGCGCTCGCCGTCGGCTGATGTGAATACGCCGGAGCCAACGATCACGCCATCGTCGAAGCGGCCTTCATAACGTGAACCTGATGGCCATAGATATACGCCCTGGCCCGTGCGCTTACCGTCAATGAAGTCACCGGTGTAGATGGCACCATCAAGCCATGTGAGGCGGCCTTGGCCATTAATCGAATCCCGTTCAAACGCGCCGTCGTACACAAGCCAGTCCGTCAACGCCATTTGGCCCGGGCCATCACGCAATCCTTCACGGCACTGGCCGGCATAGCAAGAACCATCGGCATAGGACATTTCGCCATGGCCATTGGGTTGGCCGTTCTGCACGCCGCCAACATAGCGCGCGCCATCCTGGAAGTTGATCGCATTTCTACCAGAAGCTGTCCCAGCAGGCGGAAGCGAAGCCAGTGGTGGCGGGGCGGAGTCGAGCGGCGGCAACAAGGGCGGCAGCCCGCCAACATCCACGCTTACCATAGCTGGTGCAACAAGCGGTGGTGGTGCCGCATCCGTCATGACAGGCGCAGGTGGCGCGAGTTCTGGAGGCCCTGCCTCAAGCAGTGGCAGCGCAGCAGGTGCAACGACCGGCGCTAGTGGCGGTATTAAACGAGGTGCGGGTTGATCAGTAAAGGTGCCAACACTGCCTACGCTGGCACCGCCGAACCCAACAGATGGGCCGCGCAGACTTGTGCGGCCGCCACTTTCAACAATGCCGCTTTGGGCGACCCGGACGAGCGCGTGGCTCCGGACAGGTTGTGCAGCGACAGCTTTAGCGCGGCGTGCGTCCCAGGCTTTGCCCTTCTCGCCGCGTTTGATGAAGGCCATGGTCTCGGCCCCTTCACTGCCCATAAAGATTTCTTCAATCGTGCGCACCCGGGGACGGCGTTTACGAATGGGGCGGACGAAGTCTTTGTCCGCCTGCGTAACGATCTGACGTGGCGCAACGCCATCAACCATTTCATTCATGCGCGACGCTGCGCGAAGTCCATGTTCGGTGTTTGGCCAACCATCTGCGACGCGGCGGTATTGAATAGCAGCATAGTCCGTGCGGCCAAGGCGTTCATATGCTAAGCCAAGATAGTAGTGCGCTAGGCCATCGCTTGGATCAATTTGCAGCCCGCAAACGAACTGCAATGCACTCGCGGAAGGGTCGCCGTTGTTCAGGTCATCAAAGGCAATTTTAAAAAGCGCCTGGGCGTTGCCATCGACGGCGGCAGGCACAATCGACGGCAGTTCCCGTAGCAACGCCATAGGCGCCTTGCCCATTGGATCATCAGCCACTGGAAGCGCTTGCGCGTAATTCGGCAGTACCTGCAGAGCCGGGGCTAAGGGCGGTGGTGCGTTTATGACAGGAGCGGGCATCAAGGCAGGCGCTACCGGAGGCGGCGCGCTAAAACCGCCTTCAGCAAGCGGCGGCGGACTGAGCGGCGATGGCGCGGGCGAGCCTATCGGCGGCAGTGGTGGCGGCGCACCACCATTCTGCAGGGGCGGCAATGGGGGTGGAGCTGAGGCAAAGTTCGAATCACCACCTGTGACATTCAACGTAAGACCGAGGCCATCAGCATCGGCCATAACACCATTAACGTCACCTGCTTCAACCAGTGCTGCATGGCACAAGTTGATCTGAAGCGCACGGGCGACCTCTAAAACAGGGGGGTGCAGGTAGTTAAACCCACCCGGCAGTCTACCAATAAGCGGCGCGCAAACTCGCAGGAGCTCCCCCGGGCTAGCCAGATCAGACACATTTGGAGGCACAAGCAGGGTGTAGCCGGGCGCATTAAGGCCGCCAAGCGATTGTGCATGCGCCGCGGTTCCGAAGACCAAAGCGCCAGCCATAACAGCTACGCCAGTTACCCATCGCCCGCGAGCAATCTCGCGAGAATTCAATAAACCGCCCATAGATTCTTCCCTCCGCCTCTTATGCGCACACGCCGCAAACAGCAATCGCTAATGGTCACCGCTGCTGAAGCGCGGCGCTGCATACCCCAAATGCTTTAGAGTAGTCTGCATTTACGTAGTCTTTAAGACCCCCTTTCACACTGATTATGTAGGACTGTGAAGCCAATTTGAACCGATGCACTTTAAGCAGGTTACGGCCCAACACTGACGCTCAGAAATTCAAGGACAGTATCATGTCAGAAGCCGCTCTCGCTCAGGCCACAAACCCGCCGAACCACGCCAAGCAGAAGGCGCAACCGCATGCTGAGCAAGACTTTCAGGCCCTCCTATCGATAGCGGAAGGGACGGCCCAGCCGCTCGGCGTGAAATGTAATGATACCGTCAACGCATCAGCGCTTAAGGTCGCAAGGCTGGCGGCGTCAGCGCGCACAGTTCCCGCACAAAGAGCTGCTACCCTTGAGAAAATATCAAGATAAGGCCTTCGAATTGCGCGGCGAAGGGGCATCGTTCGGCTTCGACGTAGTCAGCCATGTCACCGCTTCATTATATAAAGCGATATATAAAGCGATTGATGATTTGCCGGACCAATCTGACAAGCTCGGCCTCAAGCTCTTAGAGATACACGCCCTCGCATTGAACGCCCTTCTCGCTGGCGGCATCCGTGCTTTAGATGAGGATGAAATCGCCCGCCAGACCGTCGCCTCTCTCAGCGCGGACCGCAAGAAGTCGGTCGCCTAGCGCGGTGATGGCGAGCGATTCCTTCCCATCAATCTCGTTCAGATTGACAGCAAATTGCTATACTGGTGGCTCATCCCCCCGGCGCCGTCGACCATGCCATTTCTTGATGACCCGGTGCGTATGAACGATTGGTTATTGCTGGATCACGGTTCAGCAGCGGGCGGGCATACATTGGGTGCCGCATGCTGCGCACCTCATGCTCCAACCGCACCAACACATTGCCATTATCGGGATCCACGACATCCAGGAATCGGTATTGGTGCTGGTCGCTTTCCTCGCTGATCAAGCCCCGATCCAGCAGGCGCTTATACGGCCCGGAAAAATCAGCGAGATAGACCGCGATATGATGGCCGTCATAGTCCGGCTGTGCGGAATCAGTTTCCTTATAAGTCAACGTCTGGCCATCGCCGACGGACACATGGGCCGCGCCTGCCTCAACGCGCGCGGATGTGTGGATGATCTCATTATAGAATCTGACAATTCCGTCCACTGCACCCACAGGTGTATCAACCTCTACATAGGGCATGCCGATCCGCATTGGGCCAAACCGGGATGATGGCTCATGCACACGGATGCGATTGCCCCAGGGGCAGGTCACGGCGATATGGTCCGCCTGTTCTGCAAAGCTGTAGGCCGTGCCATCCAGCGTTTCCGCTGCCGCATGCAAGCGCTGCAACAACGCCTCCCGGCCAGGAATCACTAGGCCCGTGGTCCCGCGCAGAACTTGTGCGGCACCCGTGGGCAGGTGGAATTGACTGCGCCCTGCGTTAATCCACATATTAGCGGTGCCCGTCATCAGGTAGGGATCACGGGTGAGGCCAAGGGCGGTCACATAAAACGCGATGCCAATCTGTTGGTCTGGCACGCGGACATTCAAGTGCTCCATGGTCACGATATTGCCGATATCCTCGACCGTGCGATCAAAGTCCGCCATTTAGCTCTCCATCAATACAAGATACTGCGGGCAACAAGCAGTGCTGCGCCCACCAACAACATGAAAGTCAACGCCTGGAAGAATCCAGCCGGGTCCGTGGATTTAAACCAACGCCCGCCAACGATGTTGCCCATGATCACCACTGGCATCAACAACATGCCTTCAACAATCACAGTCAAGTCCACGAGCCCCGCCAGCGCCACGAAACCTGCCCGCCCGAACATAAAGATGCCAGAGAGCGCAATATTGGTCGCACGGAACGTCACTGGTTCCGGGCAGATATGGCGCAAGAACGGCACCAGAAAATATATCCCACCGCCGCCAGATACCGTGCCGACAAAGCCCGATATCAGCGACAGCACCGCAACTAAAGGCTTGGCCCGCAGGTCAATTATGCGGCCAAGGCGGGGTATCGCGTCAAACCGGTCCATCAGCAGCACGATCATGATCAGCGCCCCTAATATTGGCGCCAGTGCATCCGCATCCAGCGACACGAATACATAGGTCCCTATGCCAATGCCAATATAGACGCCGAGCGTAAGAGCGGCGGCAAGTCGCCAATTCGCATGGCCGAAGCTTTGCGGAAACAAATGCACCTGCGCCATCGATGCTGTCATGATCACGAGCAGAATCGCGTGGTGCGGCCCCAGCAGCCACGTCGTCGCAATAATGATCGGCAGGTTGGAGCCAAACCCAAAGGCACCCCGGATCAAAAATCCACAAAAATGCGCCGTAGCGACCGCCGCCAGCATCCAAAGCGGAATATCCGCAAACGGCGTCACCCCCAATACAATCATACCGCCGCCACCCTCCCCCAGCAGCCAAGACAGCGCAGAGGTTCATTGCAAAAAGGCGAGGTTAGCTAATTTGACGCGCTGAGGCTTGCGTATTTTAGCCATATTCAGTTTAGAACATTAATAGAATATATTTTTGTCCCATTAACAAAAACATAATACGTAGATACATGCCAGACGTGTCGCCTCTATCGCGCGACAAAAGAGAGACCTGTTGAGCATCACCTTAGAGACTGCCGATCTCTTGGAACCCGACGACGCTTTTCACCCGAAGACAAACTTCAACCCAAAACCCTGGGATGAACGGAACGACACCCTACAATCCACCGTTGGCCCAGACCGCGCAAACCGCCCAAGTAAAGTCATAACCGTAGCGCGCAATTTATCTGAGTTTGACCGATTATCGCCGAAGGACCCACCACACGAAGGCAAGCGTACCCAGAGCCTAAAGCGTTTCTCCTTTAATCTGAGGCTTCTCGCCGATCAGAGCACGCTGACCGGGCCGGAGGGTAGTTCAGATTAAAGGAGAAACGCCTTAGATAACGCTGTCACCTTGCTGCAACAGGACCAGAAGGCAAAATTCACGCCCGAACTGAAGTCACCTTCTGTCAAAATGCCGTTCGACGGCTGCAGCCAAGAAGACTATGCGCTGAAGCTGGTGGAGGAGTATAAGGCTGCAGGCATCCCTGCCGGTAACGTCTGGGCGCAAAGTTTCAACCTGGATGACGTTCTGTACTGGATCAATAACAAGCCAGCATTTGGCAAGCAGGCGATTTATCTGGATGGCTGCTACAGCAGCGGCATAGATTCGAACGACCTAGCCACCTTCAGGCCCTCCATGGAAGACTTCAAGGACATGAGCGTCGGCTACATCGCCCCACCGATGTGGATGTTGGTGACGGTGGAAGGCGGCGGGTTCGTGCCGTCCGCCTACACGAAGTCCGCCAAAGCCGTTGGCCTCACTTATCACTTGGACACTAGAACGCTCCGGCCCACTGCAAAATGGCGGCGGTTGGTACTCTCAGTCCATCAAAGAGACGACGAACAGCAACGGTGTGATGCATGAGTTGCTGGACGTTCTGGCTAAAGGTTTTGGCGTCAAAAGCGTCTTCTCTGACTGGTCTGCGACAATAAGATATTACGCAAGCCACGTAGGTCTCAAGTAACGCCCGGCAAGCTAGTGAGCCCCCGGCAGCCAAAGGATCACGCGGAGGCCGGGCGCCCCATCTTCCGCTGCAATCTTCGCGTTGTGCATTTGTGCCACAGCGCGGACGAGGGAGAGGCCGAGGCCCGCGCCGGGCTTGCCGCGATCTGCTTCCAGGCGCACGAACCGGTCAAAAATGCGAGCGCGCTCCGCCGCCGGGACGCCGGGGCCATTATCGGCAATGGAGAGCGTCACGCCGCCGCTGACGTCCTTATGGGCTTTGACCTGTACCGTACCATTTTCGGCTGTGTATTTGATGGCGTTATCGATCAAATTGGCGAGCGCCTGGGCGAGCAATCGCCGGTCCCCAATCACCATGGCCGTACCAGGTTCAGCTTCGGCCAAAAGGGCTATGCCGGCATCTTCTGCGACGGGTTCATAGAGTTCAGTCACGTCGGCCACGATGTCCGATAGATCAATAATATCGCTCGGCCCTGCATCCGCAGCGCCTTCCAGGCGAGCGATATCCAGCAAGGCATTGAAGGTGCCGAGCAGGGCGTCTGCATCTTGCAAAGTGCGTTCAAGTGCTTCCCGGTAAGTTTCGGGTTCAGCCTCGCTCATCAGGGTGACTTCGGCCCGGGCGCGGAGCCTGTTCAAAGGTGTCCGCAGGTCGTGGGCGATATTGTCCGAGACCTGGCGAACAGCCGTCATCAGGTTTTCGATCCGATCCAGCATAGCGTTCAGGCTGGCGGCAAGGCGGTCCAGCTCATCGCCAGAGCCATTGACTGGCACACGGCGGGAAAGGTCGCCTGCCATGATCTGCTGGCTGGCCGCACCCATTGCATCAATCCGGCGCAGCGTTGAGCGCGTCACCAGCAGGCCCCCAACCAACCCAAACGCCAGAATACCACCGCCCGCCCACCAGAACGCAGATTGAATGAGGCTCACCAGCTCGTCCCGTTGCTGCACGTCCCTGCCGACCAGCAGGCGAAAACCGCCCGAAATATCGATCTTACGGGCGCGGGCGCGCCGACGCTCCGTTTTGCCGGAGACTGCCAAGTCGTATTCGAAATCCATCCAGCCGCCCGGCATCACATTCGCTGTCGGCCATCCGTTGATATTGCCTGCGAGCGGGCGCTCTTCCGGGTTCATCAGCATATACAGGCTTTGGCTTTGTTTGCCCGATCGCTCTGCCACAACTTGCCGAAGCCCCGGAATACCCAGCAAGCGATACCGTTCGTTGAGGCCCTGTAATTCAGCCACTATCGTCTCATCAATCTGTTGCGCCGTGAACCCAGCACTCCTCCAATAGACTAGCCCCAGCAGCCCAGCGGATGACACCCCGAAGATCAGCAAATAAAACGCGGCCAGCCGGAATGCGGTGCTGCGAATAAGCTTACGAAGGCCCTTCATTTGCTAGGCGGTAGCCATTACCTGCAAACAAGCAGGTTGCTTAAGTGAGGGTCTCCTCGCCCCCCCAGTGGGGGGCGAGGAGACCTGGAGGCAAGCGGAATATCACTTCTTGCCATCACCCGGCTTCACTCAAGCGATACCCTGCACCCCGCACTGTGTGCAGTAACGGAGCGTCAAAGCCTTTATCGATCTTGCCGCGCAATCGGCTGATATGCACGTCGATGACATTGGTTTGTGGGTCGAAATTATACTCCCACACATTCTCCAGCAGCATGGTGCGGGTGACCACCCGGTCCGCATTGCGGGCGAGATATTCCAGTAGTTTGAATTCGCGGGGCTGCAGGTCAATCTTCTCACCAGCGCGGCTGACGCGACGGCCCAGAAGGTCAATCTCCAGATCGCCAACCCTAATTTCCGTTTGCGGCTCATCACCCCGGCGTCTCGACAAGGTTTCGATGCGGGCAAGCAATTCGGCGAAGGCATAAGGCTTCACCAGATAGTCATCACCGCCAGCGCGCAGTCCCTTCACCCGGTCATCGACCTGGCCAAGTGCCGAGAGAAATAAGATAGGCGTGGCATCGCCTTTGGCCCGCAGCGTTTCCGCAGCGGCCAAGCCATCCATGCCTGGTAGCATCCGGTCCAGCACAATCACATCATAAGCGGTTTCAGCCATGATGAGGCCGGTCTCCGCATCAATCGCGTGGTCAGCGACATGGCCATGCTCGCTCAGCCCCTTGACCATATAGGCTGAGACCTCGGCATCATCTTCAATCACCAGAACCCGCATGGTTCTTCTCCTCAGAAATGCGGCGCGGGCGGGACTGGGCGCAGCGCATCGTCCCGCCGCCACACTACACTAGCGTCGGTTAACCTTTCTTGAGGGTCCCCGCGACGAAGCGATCATTGCCGTTCTGGCGGACCAGCAGCAATACCGCACTTCGCCCAGATTTCTCGGCTTTGGCGATGGCCACGGCGGCAGCCCTTGGGCTGTTCACGGGCTCACCAGCGACGGCCAGCAGCACGGCACCGGGCTCAACGCCTTTTTCCACCAGTGGGCTATCGCGCTCAAGATCCGTTATCAGAACGCCTCCCGTATCCGCATCCATCCCAGCTGCGCGACGGGAGGCGGCGTCGAGCGGGGCCAGCGTCAGGCCGAGCGCGCCAGATGTGCGTTCTATGCCGCGATTATTGGTGGTATCCATTGTTTTCTCATCCGGCAGGCGCCCGATCTTCACGTTGATTGAGCGCATCCGGCCATCCCGCCAAACCTTGATCTCGGCTGTGCTGTCAGGGCGCACACCGGCGATGACGCGGGGCAATTCCGGCATTTCCTCAATGCGCTCGCCGTTCACATCCAGGATCACATCGCCGATTTTCAGGCCGGCTTTATCCGCTGGCCCGTCTACAGCAACGCCTGCAACAATGGCCCCTTCCGCTTTCTCCAGCCCAACGCCATTCGCGATATCATCAGTCACGTTCTGAATGGAAACGCCCAGCCATCCACGCTCAACCGTGCCGCCGTCCTTCAACTGCGAAATCACTGTTTTTGCAAGGTTAGACGGGATCGCGAAGCCAATGCCAACGCTACCACCGGTGGGGGAGAATATGGCCGTGTTCACGCCAATCACTTCACCAGAGAGATTGAACGCAGGGCCGCCTGAATTGCCCTTGTTGATCGGCGCATCGATCTGCAGGAAATCATCATATGGGCCAGCACCGATGGAGCGCCCACGGGCTGAAATAATGCCGGTCGTGACTGTATGGTCCAGCCCAAATGGGTTGCCCACCGCCACAATCCAGTCACCCACTTCGGAGCGGTCACTATCGCCAAAAGCCACATAGGGGAAGGCTTTATTGCGATCTACTTTCAGCAGCGCCAGGTCTGTCCGGCTGTCCGTACCGACCAGTTTGGCATCTAGCTTAGATCCGTCCTTCATGGTGACGAGGATTTTTTCCGCCCCCGCAATCACGTGGTTGTTCGTAACGATATGGCCCTCTTCATCAACAAAGAAGCCGGAGCCAAGGCCCGTTATGGGTTGTGGGGGGCGGCGTCCGTTTGGAATGCGGTCCCCAAAGAACCGCTCCATGAACTCGCGCATGCCAGGGGGCATATCTTCAAGGCTGGGCGCCTTTGCGGACGCCGCAGGGTCACGCTGCGTCACCTCAATATGCACCACAGCGGGAGCCACCGCCTTCACTACAGGGGAGAAGCTGGCTGGACCGCTCGCAGGCACAATCGCCTGGGCGTGTGCCGCTCTTGGGGCAGGTACGCCCATACTTGGCGGCAAAAAAGCGGCACCCGCCGCCAGCCCTAGCGCCATTAGTAACACCACGCCAAGACGCTTGGCACGGACGGCATGTTTGCGCGGCACATCCGGCATAAACTGGCGGCGTGGTTCAGAATTCGATTTTGGTGGTGTCTGCATGACGAACCTATCCTAAATGCTGTGTTCAACGACCCTCAGGCCCCCGTGACTACCTCCAATATAGGTACGCCAGACTAACTTAGCCCTCTCACCCACATGAAATATTCGTAATGTGGCTAGATTTTGGTTGGGTTTAGTGATGCATCCCGCGATTGGGTCATAGTGCTTTCAGGACGCACGACTTCCCGGCGTTTGCTGAGCAAAAGGCGCTGCTGGTGCTGCCGCGGGGAATTGAACCCCGGACCTCTCCCTTACCAAGGGAGTGCTCTACCCCTGAGCTACGGCAGCGTACTAGCGACTGGGCTGACCCAAAATGGAATCACTTTCTAAGTGCGGCGGGACAATGCCAGCGGGCGGGCTTTGAAGCAAGTGTAATTCGGGCCGGTTTACGAACGGTTACGAATGATTGCCATTAACCTGTCTGCCAGGGCTGTATCTGGCGGCGGCGGCGGGTGCCAATCGAGCGTGATTTCTGTCTCCGCCGTCAAGGGCTGGGCATAGCCTGCAACGGCCAGATCATCCAGGAATTGGCCAAGGTCCCGGGGCGGCAAAAGCACCCCTGCGGCCCAGACTTGCCGGATAACCGAAGCCAACGGCCCGCCAAGCCCGTGCAGCCACGCCGCCGACCATTCCACCGCCATACGCGGACTAATGCGCGTTGGCACGGGAGCTAAATAAACTGGCATGCCCGCCGCAATCGCTTCCGCTGTCATGCTTTCACTATCGCCGGTAACAATGGCTGCGTCCGCAGAGGCCAAAAGCGCCAGGAATGGATTGGGGGATTGGTCCCATGGGAAGAACTCAGCAATGGGCGCTGCATGCTTCACCGCTTGCTCCAGCGCAGCGCCACTCCGCCGGCTGGACACAATGGCGAGGCTGCCGCCAAGACACGCTGCAGCATTCCGCGCTTGCGCAGCGATACGCGCCCCAAGTGCTGGCGACAGGTCATGATCAAAACACTGGCCACCCAGGACCAGCAGCAGCCAAGGACCACGTTTGGGATCAAGCAGGCCAGGGTCCGCCGCTTTGGCCGCCGCAAGTCGCGCAGGTGTGGCACCAGTGGGCGGCGTCAAAATTGTCTCGCGGCCGGGATGAGGCGGCAAGCGCCAATGGCCTGCGACAAATGCATGATCGAGGCCCGCAAGCAGGTTTGCACCCTTCTGGCCAAACTGTACTGCCAGCGCCCGCCCACCACTCAAACGCTTCACATGACGCACCCAGGGCGCGGACCGGCGACCGGTGCCAATTACCATATCTGGCCAGGGTGCCGCCAGCGCAGCCGAGCGGCGCTGATCAATCGACCGCCCACTGGCACCCAGCAGCGCCGCCCCTAGCATATGCCAGCGGTTTGACTGCAGGCGCTTGACCTGTGCATCCGCCCCCCGGTCAGCCAGGTGCGCTGCCAACCCTTCGATCTGGGTCAGGTTGCCGGGCTGGCCATCGGTCAGCAGCCAGATTGTGGGCGCGGGATCAGTCATGCCAGGGCGTATAGGGCCTATTCGCCTAACATGCTAGCGTTTGCGATCGACAAAGGGATAAGAAAACCGATGCTAAATAACAATACCCCATCTTTAGATCACCTTGGATGGATCGGGCCAGACCTTGCTGCAGGAACCGCTGCCTGGGAGCGCCTGGGCTTCACGCTAAGCCGCACCAGCCCGCAAATGGGTTTCACGGGACTGGACGGCGCGCTAGAGCACTGGGCCTCTGCAAACCGCTGTGCTGTGTTTGAGCAAGGCTATCTAGAGCTGATTGGCATCGTCGCACCCAAGCGCTTCAACCCTTGGACAGCATATCTGGTTCGCGGTGCTGGTGCGCATATCGCCGCCTTCCGGGTGAATGAGGCAGACGCAGCCTATCCCCCACTCGCCGATCGCGTGGACGGGTTGGACCTGCCAGTGCAACGCCGCCGCATGGCCCCGCTGGGGCTAAATGAGGACGGCGGCGAGGCTGAAATGCGCTTCCGCAATATCTTCAGTCAGGACGATCATTGGCCCGAAGGCCGCTACATTGTGATCGAACACCAGACGCCGGATATTCTTTGGCAGCCGGACTTACTGGTCCACGCGAACGGCGCTAAAGCCCTGGTCGAGGCGATTTTTGCTGCCCCCAACCCCGGCCCAACACGGGACCGTCTGGCCAGCCTGGCCAATCGCCCAGCCATCGAAACGCCCGATGGATGGCGGATTGAAACGGCGGGCGGAACCCTCACAATCATGACCCTCGCCACATTGGATGCACGCTTTCCTGGCGTCGAGGCGCCCGCGCGGCCTGCTGTTATTGGTGCAGTTGTCGACGTTAAGGACCTTGGTGCTGCAAAAGCGCTCATGACCGCCAATGGGGTTGAGCTAGAATCCAGCCGCGACGGACTGGAATTCACCGCCGGGCCAGACGCGGCAGGTGGCATTATCGCCTTCAAGCAATTGTAGAAAGGACGCGCCAACGTGGCCGATATAATAACCAACGTCACCCTCGACCTTTTTGCGTGGGACGATATCCCCGCAACACGATATGGCCACCACACAGGCCTATTCAGCGGTTCTACGAATATGGGCCTGCTGACGATCCGCACCCGGGATGGCGTTGAAGGCCATGCGTTCCTTGGTTCTGCTAGCCGGGGTGCAGATATGGATGGCCTCAGCTTGATCCACTATCTCAAACCGATCCTGATGGACCAAAACCCATTGGATCGTGAGCGCCTTTACCGCCAGATGTATCGTAAAGGCCGCATGACCACACTGCGGGCGATTGGCGCTGCGGACATCGCGCTTTGGGACATCGCTGGCAAAATGGCGGGCCTGCCAATCGCGCGGCTAATCGGCCAGTACCGGGACAAACTGCCTGCCTATGCTTCTTCCGCCGTGCTGCAAGCGCCGGAGGCCTATGCGGAGGAAGCCATGCAGTTCCGGGATGATGGATGGGCTGCATATAAAATCCATCCCCCAACCATTCCAGCAGACGATATCAAGGTCTGTGAAGCCGTCCGCAGGGCCGTTGGTGATGATTACAAAATCATGCTGGACGCGACCTGGTGCTACGACTATCCGCAAGCGCTCCGCGTCGGCAAAGCCATCGAAGGACTTGGCTTCTATTGGTATGAGGACCCACTGGATGAGGAGGATATGCTGAACTATCCCAAGCTTCGCCAGCAGCTTTCCATCCCGCTGATGGCGACGGAATATTCACCCGGTGGCCTCTATTCCTACGCGCCCTGGATTATGAACCAAGCCACGGACTATTTGCGCGGCGATGTGGCAGTGAAAGCAGGGATCACGGGGATTTTGAAAGCGGCGCATTTGGCGGAAGCATTCAAGATGAACTTCGAAATCCATCATGGCGGCAACTCGCTGAACAATGTCGCCAACCTGCATGTAGCCATGGCAATCCCGAATACAGAATTGTTTGAAGTGCTATTGCCAGCTGGCGCGCAGAAATACGGCCTGAACCCAGACATTGAAATCATAGATGGCCACGTCCACGCTATCGAACGCTCCGGCTTGGGCACCGATATCGACTTTGATCTGATCAAAGCTAAAACCGTTGGACGATTGGACTAACCGCCTATTCCAAACACTGCTTGATGTTCGCAGCAAGCCGTTCAAGCAAGGCAGGATAGAGCGGCCACCCGGCCTCTAAATTCCAACCAATTGGGTCGAGTACGCCGGTCTGTATATCCGGGCCAGCCAGACTGTCTGCCAATGCAGCTGAATACTGTGGCTCCCGAAAAACGCAATGCACGCCCTGTTGCTTGATGCCTTGCCTTAAAGCCGCAATCCGCCGGGGGCTTGGGGCCGTCCCATCGCCCAACCGAATGGCTCCAAGGGCCGACATATGAAACCGCATCTCAAAATACTGAAATGCGTCATGCAGCACGACATAGGGCTTATCGCGAACGGGCCCCAGCGAAGCATGCAAATTTTCCGTCAAACCACTCAGTTCCGCCACGCCTGCAACCGCATTGGCGGCGTAGCGGCCAGCATTCTGGGGATCGGCCTTGCTCAAAGCCTTGGCTATAACACCAAGCCAGCGGACGCCATTCTCAGGATCAAGCCAGGCATGGGGATCGATTGACCCATGATCGTGATGGTGTTGATGCTCATCTTTGTGTTCACCCTTATGCTCACGGTGATCGTCTTTGTGGCCATCCTTATGATCATCAAAGATAGCAGTCTCTCTCGATGAATGCTGGATAGTTCCAGGCGCTGCCAGCAGCATGAGGTTTACGGCGTCAGGGTTTAAATTGGACCGGGATCGTTCCAACCAAGGCGCCAGCGCTGGGCCGGTCCAGATCAAAAAAATCTGCCTTTGCCAATGCCGCGGCTTCCGAGGGGCGCATATGGTATCCGTGCGGGGAAGCACCTGGCGGCAACAGCTGTGCTGGCGACGCCACTCCCGCCATGAGCCTGGCGGCCAACGCATGCACAGCTGGCAAATCGGCCACGACTTTCGGCGCAGCCAATATAGGCTGCACAATGAATGGTGGCGGCGAGCATATAAATCTTAAGGAATTGCTTCTTCATGTGAAGGCATTATAAGTTGTAACAAGATACCGTTTAATGGCCATGACCCATGTCGTCAAAACCGGATACTGCGCCACAGCCTGTCGCCTTTAATAGCCGTGACCACGGGCGCTGCGTGCGAAAGGCTGCAGCAGAGGTCGAAGCCGAATGCGCTGATCAGAACTTGCGCCTTACCCCAATCCGCCGCCGGGTCCTGGAAATTCTGCTGGAAGAACATCGCGCACTTGGTGCCTATGACGTATTGAACCGGCTTGCCGAGGAAGGCCAGCCTACGCATCCACCCGTCGCCTACCGCGCATTGGAGTTCCTGGTCAGCTATGGCTTCGCGCATAAGCTAGAAAAGATTAACGCATTCGTTGCTTGCGCCCGGCCCAGCGAGGAACACCGACCTGTTTTCCTAATTTGCAGCGCCTGCAACGCCGTCGCAGAAGATACCGCCGCTAGCGTTGGTGCAGCCCTTGGGCAAGCGGCGGGCGCTATCGGTTTCGCTATCGCCAGTGCTGCGATTGAAGCCGAAGGTCTCTGCCCCAGCTGTCGCGGGAATGCCGCCATATGAGCCTCCTAACCGTAACCAAAACCGCCGTCCAATTGGGCGGACGGACGGTGCTGCATGGGATAGACTTCGCCATTAAGCCAGGCGAGATCGTCACCATTGCCGGTCCGAACGGATCTGGCAAGACAACCTTTCTGCGTTTGCTGGTGGGTGCGATTCAAGCCACATCCGGCACCATCGCACGCAAGCCTGGCCTGACGATTGGCTACGTCCCCCAGCGCTTAGCAATTGACCGTACGATGCCAGTTACGGTCGACCGCTTCCTGAACCTGCCCATTCGGCGAGACCGTGCCGCTATCGCAGAAACCCTCATCCTGACAGGTTTGGAGGGAATCGAGGGCCGCCAGCTCACAGCACTTTCAGGCGGCCAATTTCAGCGCGCGCTATTAGCACGAGCATTACTCGGTCAACCAGATCTCCTTGTACTCGACGAACCAACTCAAGGCTTGGATCAACAGGGTGAGGCCGCGTTCTACAGTTTGCTAGAAACCGTACGCCAGGACACGGGCTGTGCTGTACTTCTGGTAAGCCACGATTTGCATGTAGTGATGCGGGCCTCAGACCGGGTGATCTGCGTCAACGGGCATATCTGCTGCCAGGGTGCACCGACGGTTGTTTCAGAAGCGCCGGAATATCGCGCCCTCTTTGGTCTCGGCAGTCAAGGCGCGCTGGCATTATACCGCCATGACCATGATCACACGCATGATGATAACCACGCGCATACGCACGGTCGCACCCCCTTAAAAATGCCACCGATGCTTGGGGTTCTGGCCCACACCGCCCTGGCGCTGGGCTTGGTCGCTACCTCCTTGGTTGCAGGTGCCCAGATCGATCTGATGGCATTTTTGATTGGCGATATTCTGGCAGTCGGCACCGTAGACCTCACTATCACCTGGGGTGGTTCGGGTCTGGTTCTGGCTTTACTCGCGTGGCGTTGGCGGGCGCTTCTAACCGCGACACTCAATGCCGATCTTGCCTTCGCATCAGGCCTGCCGCCACGCCGGGAAGAACTGGTGTTTACCTTGGCGCTGGCCATTGTTGTCGTTGTCACCATTAAAGTCGTCGGCGCACTGCTCATCACTGCCCTGCTGATTATTCCAGCAGCAGCTCGCCCAATAGCCCGCACGCCAGAAATGATGGCCGTGCTGGCGGCGGCCATTGGTGCCATTGCGGCGATATCAGGCTTCTTAGGCTCTTATCTTGCGGATACACCGACAGGGCCGAGCATTGTTGCAGCCGCGGCAGTGATGTTCGCTGCAATCAATATCGCCGCATCGCTCCACCGCCGCCTTGACAGCAGTGGCCCTAGCGCCTGAAAAGTCGGCTATGGGTAGAGTCTTCAAGATATTCTTCCGGGCGCGGGAGACGCGACCATTCGTGATGCTTGCATGTTTGCTCCTGGGCGGCATCGCGGAATTGGCCAGCATCAGCACGTTGCTGCCAGTCGCGACGTCCATTGTTGGTGGCGATGATGAAAATTCCTCGCCACTGAACCAGTTTGTGCGTGACACAATTAAATCAGCAGGCCTGGAGCCATCGCTTGGCGTCATGATCGCCATTGTCGTTGTGCTTATCGCCATTCGGGCGCTGCTGCTGTTTGCAGCGCTGAGCTACGCGGGCGTGACCGCCGCCAAGGTTTCGGTTAGCCTCCGCCGCCGCTTGATCGCTGCTGTGTTTGATGCGCGGTGGCGCTTCTATGCAGACCAGAACAGCGGCCGTTTCGCTAACACCATCGCCAATGACGCAGGCCGTGCGGGAGACGCCTACCAGCTTGCAGCCCGAGTTGTGGCCTATGGCGTGCAAGCCGTCGCTTACGTGATAGCTGCGCTGCTGCTGGACTGGAAGTTGGCGCTAGCGGGCCTGGCTGCTGGTGCCATTATCGCTCTGGCGCTTAGCTGGTTGATCCGTATTTCCCGAAAAGCTGGATACAAGCAAACGGATCGCACATCTGATCTCACCAGTTACATGGTTGATATGCTGGGCAATATCAAAGCCCTGAAAGCCATGGCCCGACACGGTGCGATGCTCGCGCAGATGACACGGACATTGAAGCGCTTGCGAAAGTCGCTCGTCACCCGTGAAATCTCGCGCCAGGGCCTACTGCAAGGCGGCGATGTATTGGTCGCCGGATTGATCGGCGGCGGCGTATATTTGGCGCATACAGTCTTGCAGACGCCCTTGCCGGAACTGATGGTCAGCGGTGTGATCTTCTTCCAACTCGTGTCCTTTGCCAACAAACTGCAGAAATTCCTGCAGCAATCGGCCCAGGTTGAAAGTGCTTACCTTCGCGCTGAACGCCTGATTGAGCGCGCAGAAGCAAACCGGGAAGAATGGACGGGCATCCGCGTACCAACGCTTGGTGACGGCCTCCGCCTGGACAATGTCAGCTTCGCACATGGCGATAATCAGGTGTTGGCAGACCTCAGCCTGGGTATCCCGGCCAATGGCATAACAGTGTTCATGGGCCCATCTGGATCTGGCAAAACCACCATCGTTGATTTGCTGATCGGCCTGAATACGGCGGACTCAGGGCAGGTCATCATCGGTGACGCGCCAATGGACGACGTGGACATGGCGGCCTGGCGGCGGCGAATTGGCTACGTGCCGCAGGAGCTCAGCCTGCTGCACGCCAATATCCGCGAGAACATCACACTTGGCGACGAGACAATTTCGGACGAACTGGTTTGGGCCGCACTCGAACAAGTGAGCGCCAAAGAGTTTGTCAGCGCGATGCCAGACGGCTTAGACACCGACGTCGGAGAAATGGGCGGCAAGCTCTCTGGTGGGCAACGTCAGCGCATATCTTTAGCGCGGGCACTGGTCACGGGACCGGAAGTGCTTGTGCTAGATGAAGTCACCAGCGCACTGGATCCAGAGAGCGAGGCGGCGATTGTAGAGAACATCGCCGCACTCAATGGCCGCTACACAATCATAGCCATCACACACCGTCCTGCCTGGACGGAGATCGCAGACAAGCTTTATGAAGTGTCATCCGGGTCGGTCACACTCATTGAGCAGACACAATAGCTATAGGAGCGCTAAAATTGCGCTATTGCACGAATTGTCTGTACCCGGAAACCAAGCCGGATTTGTGGTTCGATAACGCTGGCGCCTTCAACGCATGCAGTAATTTAGCCTCACGCAGGGAAGTCGATTGGGACTCGCGGCTGGATCAGCTGAAAGAGGTGTTGGGCTGCTACAAGATCAGTGAAGGCTCTAATTACGACTGTAACGTGCCTGCTAGAGGCGGCAAAGATAGCCACTATCAAATCATCCGCATGCCTGAGCTTGGCATGAAGCGCTCTGCGTGACCGCAACGACGGATGATTTGTTACCCATTGGCAGTTGCAATATTGAAAACATGAAGAAGCTAGGCGTTGATTTCGTTGAGGTGACCACCAAACCCGTCGTCCGCCGTCACATCAATAAGCTGACCTTGACCACCATCGGCGATTTGTCCTGGCCAGAACACGTCACCATCTTCACGATTCCGGGGCGCATGGCCGTGCAGTTCAATGTGCCACTGATCGTGTGGGGCGAGAACCCGCAGCATGAATATGGCGGGCCTGCAGCCTCCACCACCAAGAACAGCCTGGACCGGCGCTGGGTGGAAGAAATCGGCGGCTTGCTAGGCTTTTGCGTTGCTGACCTGATCGGTCAGGCGGAAATCACAGCGAATGACCTGGTGCATTATCGCTACACCAGCAACGAAGACCTGGCGCGCTTAAGCGTCACCGGCATCTTCCTTGGCTACCACTATCCCTGCGATTGCTACCAGAAGGCTATGATGGCTCAGGGCTAGGGCTTTGAGACCTTCCCGACCGTGGTTGGAGGCTCACTGGCCAACTATGAGAACCTGGATAGCCACCAGATAGGCATCTACGATTATTTTAGAAACGTGAAATACGGGTTCGGCCGCGCCACGGATATCGCCAGTAACCATATTCGCCGGGGCCGTTTGAGCCTGGATGATGGCATGGCGCGGATCAAGCGACACGACGGTAAATTCCCATGGAGCTATCTTGGCAAGCCGCTCGCGGACCTGCTGGGCGAGTTCTAAATGCCCGTCGATGAATTTGAGCGCGTCTGCAATCGTTGGACCAATAAGAAGCTCTTCAAGACAGACCAGTACGGCCAACTCGTCAAAGACTCGGTACCGGAATTTGAATAAGTAGTTCAACGATAATGTGTGAGGTTGGCGTGGGCGTTACAGCTTCAACTCCACGCCTAGTGCATTCGTTATGCCAGAGACTACCGCCACGGACCTTTCCCTTAGGTCTCCCACCCCCCTTTTTGGGAGGCGAGGAGAATGCTTTGCGACGCTTTCTATGAGCATTTGACAATGAGCGCAGGCACTATTATCGACTCTGGCCTTTCTAACATCGATTCCGCAGCGCGGGCGCTGGAGTATTGCGGCGCTGAAGTCGTTATCACCCATGATCCAGAAATCGTCCGGGACGCTGGCCGCCTCGTGCTTCTAGGGGTCGGCGCGTTTCCAGTCGCGATGGAGCGCCTGTATGCACCTGACCTGTCAGATGCTATTAGTTACGCCATAATCCGCGCCGAGCAGCCAATGCTTAGCATCTGTCTTGGCAGGCAGCTTTGGGCAGATATTGGGCATGAAAACGAGACGACGCTTGCGCTTGACCTTATCAAAGGCGACGTTCGGCGGCTTGAAAAAGCATCCCCCCCGAAGAACGAATTCCTCATATGGCCTGGAATACAGTCGACGATCGGGGCGGATGCGTGCTCTTGCAAGACGTGGCCCCCAGAAGTAATTTCTACTTCGTCCACGGATATTATTTCGCCGCCGTCGATGAAGCCGTGCAGGCAGCGGTAGCAAGCTATGGCCGCGTCCCAACCATTGTTGGCCAGGGTCAGGTTTTCGGCGCGCAATTCCATCCGGAGGAAAGCGGGACGAATAGCTTCCAAATCCTCAAAAAATTCCTGAAGGCATGGGCCTTGTTAAAGGCGTCGGGTTCAGTAGCTGGCGGCAAACGAGCAGCAGCCTGCACGCGATAAGGTTTACAATATGCGCGGCGTTGATGAACTGGTGTTCTTCGACATCGCGGCCTCGCCCCAAGACGAAGCGCCAGATTATGAGCAGATTGATGATCTGGCTGCCGAATGCTTCATGCCGATGACCGTTGGCGTCGGAATACGTAGCGTTGAAGACATTGGTAAGATGTTGGGCGTTGGCGCGGACAAAGTCTCGATCAACAGCCAGGCCGTATTGGACCCAGGCTTGATCGCAGGCGGTGCCAAGAACTTCGGCAACCAATGCATCGTCGTCGCCATAGACGCGCGCCGCCACAGGGATGGCGCGCTAGAAGTGCTGACCCATTGCGGCGAACGCAGCACGGGCCTGGAACCAGAAGCATGAGCCAAACGCGCCGAGGAGTTAGGGGCGGGCGGAATCCTGCTGACATCCATTGACCGCGAAGGCACGTTCGAAGGCTATGACGTGGCGCTCACCGCCGCCGTCGCCGCCGCCAGCATCTACCACTTCACCGCCCCCAAGGAAGCCAAGGCTTACCTAGCCGCTGAGGGATTCAACGTTCGGTTATAGTATCCGGTCTTAAAGCGTCGATTCTGCAATCACGCGCATGGCGTCCTTGCTGGCGCCGCCCAGCAGTATCGCGCCGACGGAACCATCCTTGCCCGCATCTTTCCAGACCTGTACCCGATCCTTAATCCGGTCCGCCGGGCCGACGAGGCAAAGCTCATCCACCAGTGCATCCGGCACGGCTGCCATCGCATCTTTACGGCGGCCACCAAGGAAATTATCCTGTATTTCACGTGCGGCGTCTTCATAGCCAAGGCGCTTCGCGTAGTCGTTGTAGAAATTTTTCTCTCTAGCACCCATACCGCCGATATATAGCGCCAGTTCCGGCTTGATCTTATCACGGCAGGCCTGAAGGTCATCCCCCATAGCGACGCGGACATAGGGCGAGACGTCGAAGTCCGCCATAGTTTTGCCGTCCGTGCGCTTGGCGATGCCATCCTGGACATGGTCTGTGATCAGGCCCGCCTGTTCTGGCGACATATAAATCGGCAGCGTTCCATCAGCCACTTCGCCCGCTGTACGGAGGCCTGCGGGAGAGAATGAGGCCGTATAAATCGGGTTGGTCGGATCACCGTGCAAGATGCTTTTCAGCGGCTTACCAAGACCTGTCGCACCTTCACCGGCATAAGGTATCTGGTAGTGCTCGCCCTCATGCATCAGCGGTTCATCGCGGGCCAAGATTTTGCGCAGGATTGCGATATATTCCCGCGTCCGCATCAAAGGCTTCCCAAATTTCTCTCCATGCCAACCCTCAATAACTTGCGGGCCAGACGGACCGACACCCATTAGGAAGCGACCGCTAGACATCGCATTCAGTGTCATCATTGTCATCGCCGCGCAGGCAGGTGTCCGGGCAGGCATCTGCATTATGCCAGCACCAGCCTTGATTTTGGTGGTCTGCGCCAATACCCATGTCAACGGCGTTACGGTATCAACGCCCCAGCTTTCGCCGGACCAAACGCTATCAAATCCAAGGCGCTCAGCTTCTCGCACCACATCCATATCCGGCCCACCGGCCTCGCCTTTATATTTGAGCAGCATTCCCAATCGCATCGCGCACATCCCCATCAGATTTATAACGTCTGCGATATCATAGGCAGAGGTTAAAGCGTTCGGGAAGGACTAGGCATCACCAATAGAATCGCCCGGAGCGGCTTGAGGGGCAAGCTGCTCCGGACGGTCCATCAGAAATCGTGCTCTATCTTATTGATAGCGAGCAATTCGCTCTGAGCAGTGTGATTCAGATTAATCTGAATTTGCTCTAGTGTTTTTTGAGCCACCAGCGATTTTGCGCATCGCGCGCTCCCAGTCCTCAAAATGATATGAGCGAACGATCCGTCCATCCTTAACGGTATGAATATCGGTGCGCATAATCTTAAAGCCCACCTTCGCCTCAATGCCGAACAGCTCTCCATTTTGGCGTGCCAATGACAATACTGCGAACAATGTAGCGATTGCCATCCTGGAGCATTTCCTGAGGTGCCCAATTCAAGTCCGGCACAGCTTTGCCAAACCCAGCCAGAGTCTTCACCATGCCTTCAGCGCCAAATCCACCGTGCGACCAGGGTGTTGATACCCAATCTTTCGCTACCACTTTCCGCATCCGGTCGCCCAAATCATGGCCACGTGGATTGCTCAGGAGGTCTTCGTAGAAGGCCTTAACAACAGCCATATCGTCAGCGGCCGCTGGCGCACTCGCCAGTAAGCCCAGTGCCAGAATTGTGCCAAATAATTTTCTCATTGCATTCTCTCCATTGTTGGTCCGCCTACGGTTGGAGCTCTCCAGTCGATCTCTAGCGCCCGTCACAGAACAAATAGCGTTATTGGTTGTTATTCATTAGAACCCAAACATCAAAATAGTTATTTGATTTTAAAGAATAATGGCCTCACCAAAATCACTGCGTCTTCTGAGCTATTTCGTCCATATCGCGCGGGCAGGCTCAATTAGCGGACCGGCGGCACGTTTACGGTTATCTCCAGCTGTAGTCAGCGAATCCCTTCCAGAGCTTGAGGCCGAAATGGGCGTAACTCTAGCCTACAGAACAACACGTTCCTTCACGCTCACAGCACTTGGCGGGGCCGTTCTTTAAGCAATCTGCTGCATCACTCGACGCAACAGATACTGCCCTGCCGCTCAGAAGCAGCACTGAGCCCAGAATCTCAGGGGTTGTCAGAACCACGGCACCAACGGAACTGGCCGCCTACTAGCTACCACAGCCTTTGGAACGCTTTGAGGCGACTAACCCAGACGTCCAAGCAGAATGGCAGGCAGACGACACGCTACTCTGCTTACGCTCCAGCCCAATCGACATGGCTATCTCTGCCGGGGACGAGATCGCCGCCTATTCAGGCCGCCGACTTTCCACCCGGCTGCCACTCGCCCTTGTTGCGGCACCTGCTTTGCTAGACGGCGGCCCCAAGCGCGAGACATTGCCTGCCCACATCAAACGCATCTGTGTTGTGGGACGGCCGGACATTCGCGTAGATGCCCCCCAAATTTGGGTGCTACCACTTCGCCCCAAGCGCACGAGCAGAGTGCTCAAGCTACCAGCCTCCCAGCGGTTTGCGGTTGACGGTCAATTGGTCGCGCGGGATCTAGCAGGGCTGGGCGCTGCGCTGCTCATTGAGAGTGCGTGCAAGATGCCAATAAGGATAATCGACTGCAGATGCTTGATACGCGCTACACCTATAGCCATATTTCTACAAGTATCTGTATGCGCGACCGCTACCCAAAAAAGGCGGCTTGCAGTCTCAAACAATTTCTGGAGGCTGACGCCGAACCGAAAAATGGCTGACTTGCCAGTCCTATCGCGTCCATGCTGAACTAACTTGAACTAACGACGCATAGGAAATGCCCGCCATGGACTTTACCTTTACCGAACAGCAGCGCGAAATCCGTGATGCGATCATGAAACTTTGCGACGGTTTTGGCCCCGATTATTGGCTGGAACGCGACAATACCGGTGAGTATCCAGAAGATTTCTATCAAGCCCTAGCGGCTGGCGGCTGGCTTGGCATAGCAATGCCCGAAGAGTATGGTGGGACGAGCCTCGGCATTGCTGAGGGTTGCGTGATGATGGAGGCGATTGCGGAATCCGGCGCAGGGCTTTCAGGTGCCTCTGCGGTCCATATCAATATCTTCGGCCCCCATCCCGTTGTAAAGCACGGTACGAAAGAGCAAAAGGACCGTTTCTTGCCTCCACTTATCGCTGGTCAAGAAAAAGCCTGCTTCGGTGTAACAGAGCCAAACGCTGGCCTCAACACATCCGCAATCACCACCAAGGCTGAGCGCATAGACAATGGTTATATCGTACATGGCCAGAAAATGTGGACGACCACAGCCCAACGCGCCGACAAACTCCTCCTCCTCGCTCGCACCACTCCCAGGGATGAATGCAAACGCGCATTCGATGGCATTACACTTTTTTACACGGACCTTAATCGCAATAAGGTTGAAATTCGTGAAATTGCCAAAATGGGCCGTAAGTGCGTCGATACCAATGCTTTATTTATCGATGGACTGGAAATACGTGAAGAAGACAGGATCGGTGAAGAAGGACGTGGATTCTACTATTTGTTGGATGGCTTGAACCCAGAGCGCTGCCTGATCGCGGCTGAGGCCATTGGCATTGGCCGGTGCGCGCTTGACCGCGCAGCCAACTACGCCCGCGAACGCGTTGTATTCGACAGGCCAATTGGGCAGAACCAGGGCATTCAGCACCCCCTCGCCGATAGCTGGGCAAAGCTCGAAGCCGCCCGCCTACTCACCTATAAAGGCGCTTGGCTATACGATCAGGGGGAACCCTGCGGCGGCGAAGCCAATGCAGCAAAATACCTCGCCGGAGAATTCGCATTTGAGGCCTGCGAGCGCGCCGTACTCACTCACGGTGGGATGGGATACGCTAAAGAATTCCATGTTGAACGGCTATTCCGCGAAATCATGATCGCACGCATCGCGCCAATAAGCCGCGAGTTGGTACTATCATATATCGGCGAGCGCCAACTTGACCTACCGAAAAGCTATTGAAGCTCTTTCACGCATCGACCAGCGCCAACGGGTCGTCCTCGACCCCGGTGACCGGTCGTTGCGGACGCCCGGTTAAGCGCTGAACCAAGAGATCAAGCTGGTCCAGATCGGTATAGGCAAGCGTAAGCTTTCCGCCCTTTTTGCCGGTCGAGGCGAGATTAACGCTCAGACCGAGCGCTTCCGTTAATTCCCGCTCGAGCGCCCGGACATTCGGATCTTTCGGCGCTGCTGACTGTTTTCCGGCTGTTAGCATGCCGCCCTCTTGCACCAGGCGTTCAGTCTGCCTGACGTTAAGCCCGCGCGCTTTAACGATTTCTGCCAACCGCTCCGGATCACTGGCCATGAGCAACGCCCGTGCGTGACCAGCCGATAGTTCGCCATTCGCCAGTCGCGCTTGCGTCATCTTGGGCAGTTTCAGCAGACGCAGCATGTTCGCGACATGGGGCCTGCTTTTGCCAACCGCTTTAGCCAGATCATCCTGGGTATACTCAAACGTATCGATCAGGTTCTGATACCCGCCAGCCTCCTCGACCGGATTTAAATCCTCACGCTGGACGTTTTCAACGAGCGCAATTTCCAACGCATCCCGGTCGGTCATTTCCCGCAGGATAACTGGCGCTTCCGCTAGACCAGCACGCTGCGCTGCCCGCCAGCGGCGTTCACCAGCGACGATCTCATATTGACCCGGCGCGCCTTCAACCCGGCGGGCAATAATAGGCTGCAGCATGCCCCGCTCGCGGATAGATTGCGCTAGGGCATCGAGCGCATCCTCGTCAAAATGCCGTCTCGGTTGGCCAGCACCTGGTCGCAAAGCAGCAATCGGTATGGCACGGGCCAGACGGGCGGACACTTCTTCCGCACCAACATCCATCGCATCGCCATCATCGCCGAGCAGAGCGGCAAGCCCTCGCCCCAGCTTCGGCCGTGCGGCTTTTCCGCCGCCCCTCCCGTCGTCGTTCACGCTGCCTGCCCCATCCCGGATTGACCTTTTGGCGGCAAAACCTTCTCACGCCGCAGAAACTCACGCGCCAACTGAAGATAAGCCCGACTGCCAGAGCATTGAAGGTCGTAAAGCAATACCGGCTTGCCATGTGACGGCGCTTCAGACACGCGAACGTTGCGTGGAATCTCGACCTTATAAACGATCTCGCCAAAATGCGACCGGACATCCGCGGCAACGGCTTCCGCCAAGCGCATCCGTCGATCCATCATCGTAAGCACAATTCCTTCAAGAGCCAAACGTGGATTAAGCCGCTCTGACACAAGATCGATTGTGCGCTTCAGGTGGCTCAGCCCTTCAAGCGCCAAGAACTCCGCCTGCAATGGTGCCAACGCTCCATCTGCCACAGTCAACGCATTAAGCGTCAGCAATCCAAGCGACGGCGGACAGTCTATGAAGATATAGGCATAGTCGAGCGCACCTGAAGCAATACTTGCGTCCAATGCATCTGCCAGACGGCGCTCCCGGCGCGGCATGCCAACCAGCTCAATCTCGGCCCCGGATAAGTCCATTGTAGATGGTATGATGTGAAAGCCGGGGGTTTCAGTCGGCATTGCCGCATCGTGAAGTGCTGCTTCACCTATCAAAACGTCATAAACGCCGATTGCGCGTTTGCTGGATGGGATCCCGAGCCCCGTTGACGCATTGCCCTGGGGGTCCAAGTCGATCACGAGGGTCTTCTTACCACAAGCGGCGAGCGCTGCCGCCAGATTGATGGCCGTGGTCGTTTTGCCTACCCCGCCCTTCTGATTAACGACAGCAATTATGCCCGGGCGCGCAGGGGTCTGCCCAGCCTGCCTCGACGGTGCGTCAAGAACCTCTATCATCCTGCTGAATGCCCCATATTTTGACAATTTGACCGCCCCTCCCAGTAATGCTGGGTGTTAAAGCGTATTTCAGTGTCCAGGATTTCTGTGCTTCGGTCAATTCTTTTTCAGCCTGCGCCCCTTTATGAAGCAGTGCATACCCGTCAGCCTTCAGCGCTTTACTGAGAACCGGCATCAAACTTGTAATACTGGCAACAGCCCTAGCAGTCACAACACTATACTGGCGGGCCTCAAGGGATAAAGCGGCATCAAATCGTTTGGCAACGACGCGCGGTTTTACGCCCGCCGCCCGCGCCGCTTCCTGCAGGAAAACGGCTTTACGCTGATCACTATCAACCAACGTCACATCGCTCGCGCCCAAGATTGAGAAGATAAGACCGGGCAATCCTGCGCCAGATCCAAGGTCCATTAGGGCCGCATCTTTCTCCAGAATATGCGGCCAAGCTTGCGCGGAATCCAAGACATGCCGGCGCCAGATGTCGTCAGTGGAACCCGGGCCAATCAGATTAATCCGCTTCCGCCACTTATCCAGCACAGTCACATAGGCTGTCAGCCCATCAAAATCTGTGCTAGACATCCCCAACTTTGTGAGAGCCTTCAAGACATCTTTCGGAGGGGTCATCGAGCCGCTGCACGGCGCTTAGAGCCATTCTGTATATAGCGCAACAAAGCGCCTATAGCTGCTGGCGTGATACCAGGCATCCTTGCTGCGGCGCCTAAAGTCTCCGGGCGTACGCGTTCCAATCGTTGACGCGCCTCATTAGACAGACTGCCGATGTCCGTATAATCGAGGTCCCTGGGTAATCGTAAAGCTTCGTCACGCTTGAAAGCCTCCACATCCGCCCGTTGGCGGTCTAAGTAAGATGCATATTGCGCATCCACT
The DNA here is from genome assembly GCA_965660545.1 of Alphaproteobacteria bacterium. GTDB lineage: Bacteria > Pseudomonadota > Alphaproteobacteria > Bin95 > Bin95 > VMCJ01. Next base: position 124,248 of record CBFIAF010000001.1, read on the forward strand.
GCCAGACTTTCCCGGACCCAGAGCGGCATCTCCGCCAGATCAGGCCACAGCGTGCAGATATGCGGATTCTCGGCCCCAAACCGCCCCATTAGCTCCAGCGCAGATCGTCTGCGCCCATCATCATTAGCGGGTGCGCCTACTCGACGCAGGTCTCCAGGCGTAGCCGTCCATGCCTCAAGGCTAGCGCGTGCTTTTTCAAGTGCAGCGTGTTTCACGTGAAACATATCTGTCCGTGCTGCGCCAACACATCCAACTTCAATACCACGCGCTGTAAGCCGGCTATCGGCATTGTCGGCTCGCAGATGCAATCGGAATTCGGCGCGGGACGTGAACATTCGGTAGGGCTCATCAACCCCGCGCACTACCAAGTCGTCTATCAGGACGCCCATATAGGCTTCAGAGCGATCAAAAGTAACCTGGTCTTTCCCAGAGACTGCACAGGCAGCATTCAAACCAGCGATCAAGCCTTGCGCGCCCGCTTCCTCATAGCCTGTCGTGCCATTAATCTGCCCGGCAAGGTAAAGTCTGGGGATACGGTTTGTTTGCAGGCCGTGATCAAGCTCACGAGGATCAACGAAATCATACTCTACAGCATAACCCGGCTTTGTAATTTCTACCCTCTCTAGGCCCTGGATTGTTCGAAGAAATTCTATCTGGACGGCTTCAGGCAAGCTAGTTGATATCCCATTTGGATAGACAAGAGGACTATCGAGTCCTTCTGGTTCCAAAAAAATCTGATGGGCGTTTTTCTCCTGAAAGCGAACAACTTTATCTTCGATAGATGGGCAATAGCGAGGGCCAAGGCCAGTAATTGCACCACCATACATCGCTGACTCATGAAGGTGCTCATGGATAATCTTGTGGGTCTGATCATTCGTAAACGTGATATGGCAGTCAAGCTGCGGTGTTGTGATTGCAGTGGTCAACGCGGAGAATGACTCTGGCGGATCGTCGCCTGGCTGAGCTATCAATGTTGAATAGTCAATCGAGTCCCGGAGAAGGCGCGCAGGGGTCCCTGTCTTAAGTCGTCCCATCGCAAACCCGTGCGACTGCAACCGTTGACCAAACGTAGTTGCTGCAGTCTCACCAATCCGGCCTGCTGCGATCTGGTTATGGCCAATATGGATCATACCGCGCAAAAATGTTCCCGTCGTCACGACAACAGCCCCAGCCCTGAGTTCCTGGCCGCTAGCAAGAAGAATACCACAGGCCTGTGGCCCATCCATCAGAATATCATCGACAGCCCCAGCAATAAGCAACAATCCATCTTGGTCTCGCAAGGCCGCTTGCATTGCTTCGCGATATAGCTTCCGATCGGCCTGTGCCCGCGGGCCACGCACAGCGGGCCCTTTACTACGATTCAAGAGCCTGAACTGTATTCCCGATGCATCGGCAACGCGCCCCATCAATCCATCTAAGGCGTCGATTTCTCGGACGAGATGACCCTTGCCAAGACCGCCAATGGCTGGATTGCAGGACATTTCACCAATCGTATCAAGCTTATGGGTAACAAGTGCTGTGCGTGCACCCACTCGCGCAGATGCAGCGGCTGCTTCACAGCCAGCATGGCCGCCGCCAACGACAATGACATCGTACTGATAATCATGATGTTTCACGTGAAACATTGCTCCTACTTGTCCTATTTTCCAATGCAGAATGCACTAAATATACGGTCTAGCACGTCTTCAACATCAACCAGTCCGACCACTCGACCCAAGCTCCGCATCGCTAGCCGCAAATCCTCCGCGGCGAGCTCAGGCGCTGGCGCATAATCCCAGCGCTGCAATGCTGCAACACAATCCTCCAGCGCAGCCCTATGGCGCGCTTGTGTAATGCCTGGTAATGGGTCGGTTTCAAACACATGCATGGCGACCTGTTTTATAGCTTTCTCTAAGAGATCTAGACCGGCACCAGTTTTCGCCGACCCCCAGATGGCATGCTTCGCATCAACTAGGGGCGGCTGCGTCTGGACTGCATCTGACTTATTCCAGAAGACGAAGTTTGGCGAGTCCTTTGCGAAAGAACACAGCGCAGGGTCCACCAGCACGGTCGGCCAGTTTTGGCATTCTGCCACCGTTATTATCACATCAGCATTTGAAGCTGCTATCCGCGCACGGCGCATACCTTCCTGCTCAACCACGTCCGTGCTCTCCCGCAGACCGGCAGTATCGGCAATAAGGACTGGATATCCTCCAATATCGAGGCGCACTTCCATTACATCCCGCGTCGTGCCCGGAATGTCTGTAACGATCGCAGCCTCGCGGCCCGCAAGCGCGTTCAATAGGCTAGATTTTCCCACATTCGGGGGGCCAACCAATGCAACATACAGCCCATCGCGCATTCGCTCATTAGGGCGGTTCGACTGGAGCTGCATTTCAAGCTCTGTCCGTAGAGCCAGAATCGCTCCTCGGTTAGCCGCCTCCAGGTCATCAGGCAGAGGTTCATCCGCGAAATCTAAGCTTGCCTCCGCGAAGGCAAGCCGAACGGCCAGACGCTCGCGCCAATTGGCATAGAGCGCGCTCAGCCCACCCCCCAACTGCCAAAGCGCTTGTCTCCGCGCGGCAGCAGTATCCGCAGCGATTAAGTCGCCAAGGCCTTCAGCCTCAGCCAGATCTAGCTTTCCGTTCCGAAATGCCCGGCGCGTGAACTCACCAGGTTCCGCTGGCCGAAACCCGCCAATACCGGCCAATGCATCCATGACACCGGTGATGACAGCGGCACCGCCATGCACATGCAATTCTGCCGTATTTTCTCCGGTGAAACTGTTTGGGGCTGGAAACCAAAGCGTCAACGCCTGGTCCAATAGGGAATTATCCTTTGGATCTAAAAGGCGGCATAGGCTGGCTTTGCGCGCTTTCGGCGGGCCTTTACCCGTCAATATCGGAAAGAGCGCGCCCGCAGCATCGCCAGACACACGGATGATAGCGACACCGGCTTGGCCTGATGCTGTGGCGCAGGCGAATATAACGTCGCCGGCACTCATACTAATGCGCTTCTATCATTTGTCATTCGATTCACCGTCAGTCATGGCAGTGGGCATGGCCTGCTCCCAGAACTGGCGCATCGCATTCATACCGCCAGGTATGTCTACGCCAGCACTACTGAGGTCGGCCCCAGCAACTGGCATCCATTGCCACCACATCTGCTCAGGATCCATAGACCCGAGGACGTCCCGCATTTTGGCCGTCATATGTTCTAAAAGCGCCTCTTGAATCGGCGCGATGTCTGGCGCGCTCAAAAACCAACGCGCTTCATCCGGCGTCGCGTCCAAACCCATGTTGATCTTCATGTCAGGCCCATTACTTACTTATGGCGCAAGCACTATATAGTCTTATGCGTAATAGTCTTATACGTAAGCTGCGACTACGACGGAAGCCAATGCGGCGAACCGTTAGTAAGTTCGCAGAGAGGAGCAACGATGGACGAAAAGATCACAATGGCCATAACGGGCTCTCCTCTGGGCGGCCTTGAACTCACGGAAGAAGGCGGCGCGATCACCGCCCTTAAGTGGATCGATGAAGAACCGACGCCGCCGGTGGACGCTCTTCCGCTTGCCAAAGCGGTGGCTCAGCTTCATGCCTATTTCGCGCGCGAAATCAAAGACTTCACCTTTTCTTTCTTGCCTGCAGGCGATGAATTCGAGCGCGCCGTATGGACGGCGATATGTGATATTCCCTATGGTGCCACGGCCACATATGGTGACCTGGCAGCGATCGTCGGGAAGCCCGCACGGGCGGTTGGTGGCGCGTGCGGTCGGAACCCGATTCCAATCATCATTCCGTGTCACAGAGTCGTTGGCGCAGGTGGTCGCATGGTAGGTTATTCAGGCAAAGGTGGCGTTGAAACGAAGCAATGGCTGCTGCAACACGAAGGAGCGCTTTTACTGTGAAGATGAATGGCATGCAGATCGGCCTCTACGCACTAGCACTAGCGGCGTTTCTGCCTGTTAGCAGTGCGCAGGCTGATTTTAAAACGGCGATGGACGCCTACAAGGCTGGCTCACCAGTCGCTGCGCGCGCCTTACTGCAGAACGTATCGAACCCGCAGGCGAAGGCACTGCTTGCGCATTTGCTATTGCGCGGCTTTGGCGGTGAACCGGATATCCCGCAAGGTGAGGCCTTGCTTCGAGATGCCGCAATGGCCGGCTACGCGCCAGCGCAATCAACACTGGCTAGCATGCTGGCGACAGGAGGTGTGATCACTAGAGACGAAACTGCGGCCATCAACTGGGCCACGCGCGCGGCGGAGCAGAAGCGCCCCGAAGCCATGTCGCTTCTGGCGAAGCTTCTACATGATAGCGAAAACACTGCTGCCGCTATGCGCTGGCGGACATCTGCAGCGGCCTATGGCGATGCAGCAGCACTCATTGCCCTTGCAAAAGCAGACCAGGCCGCTGGTGAAACGGAGCCTGAACGCCTGCGCAGCGCCTATATCCGATATTCCCTAGCTGCTGCCTTCGCCGCCCAAAGCTACCGACGGACCAAGAGTGAGGTTGACGCACTCATGTCCCACGAGGCGCAAGCCCACCGGGCCTCCCTCGACCTTTCCTTATCAGATGAACAGCTCACACTTGGTGTCGAAGAAGCGAATGCTGAGCTGAAGGCGATTGTCGGGCGCCTAAAGGCGTTGCGCGCCAAGTAGAAGCACGGCTATGCTTGCTGGAAGATGCAAGTGTTTGGAAGGATATGAGCATGGCTGAATGGGTCGTTATTCAGGCAAATGATGGTGGGGCTTTCAAGGCTTTCGTTGAAAAACCGGCAGGCGGCCAAGGCCCAGTGGTCATCTGCATTCAGGAAATATTTGGCGTCAATCACGCCATGCGCGATATCGCCAAGCATTGGGCGAATCAAGGCTATATCGCCATAGCGCCTGATTTGTTTTGGCGCCAGGAGCCGGGCGTCGACATCACCGACAAGTCCGAAGCGGAGTGGAAGAAGGCGTTTGAACTATACCAGGGCTTCGACGTTCAGAAGGGTGTTGATGACCTGAAAGCGACCATCACCCATGCGCGGCAAATGGACGGGGGCAACGGTAAAGTCGGCTCCGTTGGATTCTGCCTTGGCGGCAAGTTAGCCTATTTGATGGCGACACGGACCGATGCAGATTGCAATGTCGGCTACTATGGCGTTGGCATCGAAGACCTTCTGGCCGAAGCGAGCAATATCACAAAACCGTTGGTGCTGCACGTCGCTGAAGAAGATGGGTTTGTGCCAAAAGAAGCCCAGGCCAAAGTGAAAGACGGACTGGCAAGCATCGGTGCGGTCAGCATTTTCAGCTATCCTGGTATGGACCATGCATTCGCGCGCATTGGCGGCATTCCGTATGACGAAGAAAATGCAAACCTTGCAAATGGGCGATCACTCGACGCATTCAGAGCAGCACTTTCATGAAGCATACTTTCCATTGTAATATCAGTTGAAAGAGACCTTACATGGCGCAGGAGATCGGCCCATTCCAGGGAGCTGTCGCATGGACAGCCGCTGATTTAAAGCAAGATCAGTCCTGGCGGATATTCTTGACAGAAGCCGAACGAGATGAAGTTCGCGCCGCAGCTAGAACCGCACTTAGTGCTGGAAAACCAATCACCCAACTGACAGCTGCCAATTTCCCGCTGCCAAAGCTCGGGCCACGGCTCATTGAGTTTCGGAATGACCTTGAAGGCGGGCGGGGTTTTATTCTGTTGCAAGGGCTCCCAGTTGAGGACTTATCGGATGAAGACGCGCCAGTCCTGTTATGGGGGGTCGGGCAATATTTGGGTATCCCGGAACCGCAGGATAAAGCGGGCGCGCTCTTGCATATGGTGACGGATACCGGTGCTGAGATCGATAGGTCAGACAACATTCGGGGGTTTCAGACCAACGAAGAACTGAATTTCCATACCGACGGTGCAGATATTTTTGCCCTAATGTGTTTGCGGTCCGCAAAATCTGGCGGGCGGTCACGGCTCGTCTCATCGGTGGCCATCTATAATGAGATCTTGGAGAAACGGCCCGACTTGGCTGCTGAACTCCGCGCACCCTTTAATTTTGATGCACGCGCGCAGCATCCAGGTGAAGCAAAAGTGCAAACAGTACCTGTGTTTACTGCACATGATGGGCTTATGTCAGCGCTTTATAAACGGCGATATATTGAAACTGCGCAGCGCTTTCCTGAATTGCCGCGGTTAACGGCCAAACAAATTGAAGCGCTCGATTATCTTGATAAAACCGCTAATGATCCGCGCTTTCATCTCGCAATGACACTGGGACCCGGTGATCTCGAAATCGGCAACAACGCGACCTGTTTTCATGCCCGCGATACCTATATCGACCACGAAGATCCCGCGGCACGCCGCTGCATGCTGCGCCTTTGGTTGACACTGCCAAACGGGAGACCCTTGCCGAAAAGCTATGAAAGTACCCGAGAGTGGAGGCCGACATATCGCCGTCGCATGCTGTATCAGTCAGCCCCCAAATAAGACCGTTTACTGGTTCATTTGATCGAAGAAATCCGCGTTGCTCTTCGTCTCACGCAGCTTGCCAACCAGGAATTCCATCGCATCCTGGGTACCCATAGGCATCAGCACACGACGAAGCATCCACATTTTGTTGAGGTCCTGACGGTCAACCAACAGTTCTTCCTTGCGCGTCCCAGACTTACCGATATCGATAGCTGGCCATACGCGTTTGTCCGCGAGCTTCCGATCCAGTACGATTTCAGCGTTACCGGTGCCCTTAAACTCTTCGAAGATAACTTCATCCATTCGGCTACCAGTATCAATCAGCGCCGTTGCAATGATGGATAGACTGCCGCCTTCTTCGACGTTTCGAGCGGCACCAAAGAACCGCTTTGGGCGTTGCAAGGCGTTCGCATCAACACCACCTGTCAACACTTTACCGGAGGATGGCACGACGGTGTTGTACGCACGGGCAAGACGGGTGATGGAGTCTAGCAAGATGACAACATCGTGCTTGTGTTCAACCAAGCGTTTGGCCTTTTCGATTACCATTTCAACGACTTGCACATGGCGGGACGCTGGTTCGTCAAAGGTTGAAGAAATAACCTCACCCCGAACGGAGCGCTGCATATCTGTCACTTCTTCTGGGCGCTCATCAATTAGCAGCACAAGAAGCTTCACTTCCGGGTTGTTGGTTGCAATCGCATGCGCAATGGACTGCAACATAACCGTTTTACCGGTCCTGGGCTGGGCGACGACGAGCGCACGCTGGCCTTTGCCGATAGGAGATACAAGGTCAATTACCCGAGTGGTTAGGTCCTTTGAAGTCGGATCGTCGACCTCCAGCTTCAGGCGTTCTTCCGGATAAAGCGGCGTTAAATTGTCGAAGTTGACGCGCTGGCGAACTTTTTCCGGCACCTCATAATTCACATGGTTCATTTTGACCAATGCGAAATAGCGCTCACCGTTCTTAGGCGCCCGGATTTCACCACCGACCGTATCACCAGTACGCAGGCTGAACCGACGGATTTGCGCGGGTGCCAAATAGATATCATCTGGCCCAGGCAAATAGTTTGAATCCGGGGATCGTAGAAACCCGAAGCCATCCGGCATCAGTTCAAGCACACCGTCACCAGTAATGACAAAGTCCTGGTCCGCCCATTCTTTTAGGATGGTGAACATCAGGTCTTGCTTGCGGAGTGAACTCGCGTTTTCAATCTCAAGCTCTTCGGCAATCTCTAGGAGAGCAGCCGGCGTTTTCTGCTTGAGTTCTTGCAAGTTCATCGACTGGGGAGCGTTATCCAGCACGATCAAATTCCATGTTTTGTGGCGTTAAGGTCGAGATTAGCAAAGGCTGACTTGTATGGTTTCTGTTCGGCTTGCCGTCAGGCAGCGAATAAAACCAATCTGCGACGGAAGGCGGGACCCAATAGGGGAAATTGCCGCAGGAAAGCTGGGTTATTGCGGCGTTTGGAGGCATTTGTCAAGAAGTTTACTGTGCACCTTTCAGATCAAAATGGCCGAACAATCACCATTATCACGATCGCGATCATCGCCAATGTCGGAACCTCATTCGCGACACGGAAATATCGGCCGGATCGAATATTCTCATCCGCTGCGAAATCCTTTCTCCAAAGCCCCATCAAATGGTGGATGTGGCTAAGTCCTAGCACCAGAGCGAGCTTCACCCAAATCCATCCGCTCCACCAATCGACCACACCTGGTGTCGCCAATAACAGGCCACCAGAGAAGAACGTCGCGATCATTGCCGGGTTCATAATCGCCCGCAGCAATCGCCGTTCCATAATCTTGAAACGCTCAGATTCTGGAGACCCAACAGCAACTTCAGTGTGATAGACGTAAAGGCGTGGCAAGTAGAGCAATCCCGCCATCCAGGCGATGATTGAGATCACATGAAGCGCTTTCGTCCAGGCATATATATCTGCCAGAAATTCCAGCATAATCAGTCTCTAACCGTCTCAATCAGGCGTTCGACATGAGCAATAGGCGTATCTGGCGTGATGCCGTGGCCCAGGTTGAAGATGTGCCGGTGCCCATCTGTAGCAGCCAGGATACGGCGAAGCTCGCGGTCCAAAATATCGCCGCCTTTCACAAGCGCCATTGGGTCAAGATTACCTTGCGGCACAGCACCTGCATTAGCCACACGGGCCATCTGGTCTGCTGGCAGGCTTTGGCCGCAGGATACCGCATCAATCGATTTAGTGAAGGCATAAGCTTCAAGGTAGGAATCCGCCCCTCTTGGGAAGGCGATTACATATGCGTCTGGCCGTGCGGCTTTAACTGCACCAGCAATCCGCTGTATTGGCGCTAAACTCCACTGTTCGATCCCATACGCCGGAAGCGCACCCGCCCAGCTGTCAAAAATCTGGACAATTTGAGCACCAGCGTCGATCTGGCAGATCAAATGATCAATAATAACGGCTTCGAGCATGCTGATCAGCGCCATGAATGCGTCTGGTTCATTGACAGCAAATTTCCTGGCGGTCGCATAATCCCGGCTGCCAGAGCCCTCAATCATATACGCGGCCAGTGTCCATGGGGCACCAGCAAACCCAATCAACGCCGTTTCGTCTGGCAAAGCCGCACGGGTTTGGCGAAGGGCTGTATAGACAGGCTGCAAGTGTTCCTCGACAGCGTCTGGTATCAGCGCATGAATATCCCCTGGGGATTTGATTGTTTCTAATACAGGGCCGGTCCCGGGGATGAACTTAACATTCACGCCAAGCCCATCTGGAATGACCAAAATATCGGAAAATATTATCGCAGCATCAAACCCAAAGCGCCGGATAGGCTGCAAGGTTGCTTCCACTGCCATGTCCGGCGTGTAGCAGAAACTCAGGAAATCACGGGCAGTTTTCCGCAACTCCAGATATTCCGGTAAGTACCGACCCGCTTGGCGCATTAGCCAAACAGGTCGGCGTTGGGTGAGTTGGCCAGCCAGGACATCGCAAATCAGCATGGGGGGAATATCAGCCTTAAAACCAGGATCGGAGGAATGACAAGGATGATACCTTTTCCACCGAGCCTATAAACCCTTCCTTAATTAAAGATTCAAATCTGAATCTTAATAGTGAAGACTATTGGGGCGGCGAGTCCCGTGGAAAACTTTGCCTCATTTTAGCTGAGGGCTTGATATACACAGCTTCTATCCGTGGTTTTAGATCATGCATTCTGTGTGGACTTTCTACCTCAATCGACCGGTATGCGGTTCTGACGGTAATGTGGATTAGCGGGATAAGCTTGAAGCGGTGCTGCTAATCCCCAGCCTCTTAAATCCGGCATCAACATGTGAGAAACTCTGTAGTTGAACCGGCGCGTTTGGGATGTTTATCCCCATGCATTTGCCAAGATGAAAGTTATGATCATTCTATGCCTGTGTTTTCCAGCTGTTATACAACCCATTCAGACCGAATTTTGGACCTGATTTATGCCGAATAAGCAAGTCCACCTCCATTTGGTCTCCGATTCGACTGGTGATACGGTCCGCAGCGTAGCCCGCGCATCGCTTGCACAGTTTCAGCAGGCAGAGGTAACGGAACACTTCTGGACACTGGTCCGCAGCCCAGCTCAAATCGACCGCGTTATTGAAGGCATTGCAGACAAACCAGGTGTCGTCTTCATGACGATGTTGGATGATAACATGCGTAGCCAATTGCTCAGCGCCTGTCGGTCTATGAGCATGCCTGCAGTGTCATTGTTAGATGGGGCTATTTCGGCACTTGGGTCTGTCTTAGGTGAGCAGTCGCAAAATCAACCTGGTCTTCAGCATGCAATGGATGAGGCCTATTTTAACCGAATTTCTGCGATGAACTACGCCATGGCTCATGATGATGGCCAATCCCTTTGGTCTTTGAATGAAGCTGATGTGATTTTGTGTGGGGTTTCACGCACGTCGAAAACACCGACTTGCGTGTATTTAGCAAACCGGGGCCTCAAGGCTGCGAATGTGCCGTTTGTTCCTACCTCACCACCACCCCAGGAATTGTTGGATGCAAAAGATACGTTTGTCGCGGGGCTGACGGCAGATCCGGGCCGCCTCGTTCAAATCCGCCGACACCGTCTTGTACATTTGCATGGGGAAGACACAGAAACGGATTATGTCGACACCGACCAAGTCCGCCAGGAAGTGATCGAAGCAAGGCGATACTTTCTAGCCCGAAACTGGCCGGTCATCGATGTCTCGCGTCGTTCTATTGAAGAAACGGCGGCAACGATTATCCAATTGTATGAGCGTCATCAGGAGGCTCGACATGCGAACTCATAAATCGCTCGTTATAGCCACCGCCAGTCGTTCGCGGCGGCAACTACTGGAAAATGCCGGAGTTACGTTTGAAGCACTCGCAACGAATGTTGATGAAAGCGCGATAAAAGCAACGGCTTTGGCAGAAGGTTTGTCCGTTGAAGCCACAGCGCTTGCACTTGCAGGGGCGAAAGCACGGGCTGCGCAACAAATGTATCCAAATAGTCTAATCATTGGTGCTGATCAAATGCTGGCTTTAGGGTCTGAACGATTTGACAAACCCACTAGTATGTCTGCTACGCGTAGCCAACTGCAAACCTTTCGCGGTAAGCGTCATACCTTGCATTCTGCGGTCGTACTGCTTGGCTCGGAAGGAACAATTTGGAGCCATGTAGAACCTGCACACATTGTTATGCGTGATTTCTCTGACGCATTCCTAGATAGCTATCTGGCTGAGGTAGGTGAGGACGTTATGCGATCCGTTGGCGGATATTTTATGGAAGGTATTGGTGTACAGCTTTTTGACCGGGTCGATGGTGACTTCTTTACGGTACTTGGCCTCCCGTTAACGCCGCTGCTAAGCGCTTTGCGGGAAGCAGGGGCGCTTGACCGATGACCGTTACTGGCGAAGCAAAACTCGCGGGCGTTATGGGTTGGCCAATTAGTCACTCCCGTTCGCCGTTGATTCATGGTCATTGGCTGGACCGATATAATATTGACGGAGCATACATTCCATTTGCTGTTAAACCTGAAAATGTTGTTGCAGCATTCCGTGCTCTACAGAAGCTAGGGTTTTCTGGGACGAATGTAACACTGCCCCACAAACTGACTGCCTTCAAAATTGTTGATGTTCGTGATGCAGCAGCAGAAGCCATCGGTGCCGTGAATACAGTCGTTGTGCAGCCTGATGGATCACTGCATGGCACGAATACAGACGCGCCAGGGCTTTTAGCGCATTTGCGAGAATCAGCACCGGACTGGGACGCGGCTGCAGCACCGGTAATGGTTCTGGGTGCGGGTGGATCGACTCGTGCAGCGATTTTTGCCCTGTTAGGAGCAGGCGTTCCCGAAGTCCGCTTGAGCAATCGCACGCGCGCTAAGGCAGAAGCGCTAGCGGACGCGTTTGGGCATAAGGTCAAAATTATTGACTGGCTTGAACGATCTAACGCGCTCGCTAGCTGCGGGCTGCTGGTTAACACTACCAGCCTTGGCATGAGGGGCCAACCGGCCCTGGATATTGTACTGGAGGACCTTCCTGGCGGCGCAATCGTGTATGATATCGTATACAGCCCGCTGGAAACGCCTCTGTTAGCGACAGCGCGGGCACAGGGCAATCAGGGTATTGATGGATTGGGTATGTTGCTGCATCAAGCCACGTCAGGGTTTGAAGCGTGGTTCGGTGTAAAACCCGTTGTCGATGAAACGCTTAGGAACGTTATTTTGGCGGATCTTGCATGAAGTATGGACGATTTATCATTGGCCTCACCGGCTCTATCGGCATGGGCAAAAGCGAGGCTACGAGGATGCTTCGCCAGGCTGGAATCCCGGTGATCGATGCTGACGCCGAAGTCCACAAGCTGTTGGCCAAGGGCGGCCGTGCAGTTGCGCCTATTAAGGCTGCATTTCCGGGTGTTGTGAAAGGTGGTGCAGTAGATCGGCCATCCCTTGGTGCTCGTGTTTTTGGTGATGACGCAGCGCTCAAGCAATTGGAGTGCATCATACATCCTATGCTGGGACGTGGAGAGCGCGCATTCATGGCCCGGGCCGCGCGGAACCGTCAGCCGGTCGTTGCACGCGATGTGCCGTTATTGTTTGAAACGGGTGGCGAGAAGCGATGTGACATGGTGCTTGTTGTCAGCGCGCCAAAGCATATTCAAACGCATCGTGTGCTTTCCAGGCCTAGGGTCACGCTGGAGCGGTTAGAGCAAATTCGCGAGAAGCAGACGCCAGATGCTGTTAAACGTCGCCGCGCAGACCATATTCTACCAAGCGGCTTAGGCAAGCGCGTAACCCGCGAAGCGCTAGCGAAAGCATTGCGGATTGCTCGCCGCAAGGCCGTTAAACGATACGCTAGAACGTAAAGGATCAGATCAGATGCGCGAAATCGTACTTGATACCGAAACCACGGGATTTGATCCCAAAACTGGTGATCGCGTTGTCGAAATCGGCTGCGTCGAGCTTAATTTTCATGTGCCCACGGGCAATGAATACCACTGCTATGTCAACCCCGAGCGGGACATGCCGGAAGGGGCATTCGGTGTGCACGGCCTGTCAGAAGAATTCCTCTCTGACAAGCCTGTCTTCGCGGACATTGCCGATGATTTTCTGCAGTTCATTGGTGATGATGCAGCGCTCGTTATCCATAACGCTGGATTTGATTCAAAGTTTTTGAATGCTGAGCTTAAATGGCTGAACCATCCGCCTATACCTGAAGTCCGCTTGATCGATACGCTGGAAATCGCCCGCCGTCGCTTTCCTGGTGGCGCCAACAGCCTGGATGCCCTTTGCCGCCGTTTTGACGTAGACCTGAGCGTTCGGGATAAACACGGCGCGCTGGTCGATTGTCAGCTCTTGGCAGCGGTCTACTTGGAGCTTATCGGAGGGCGTCAACCAGGCCTATCTCTTGTCGCTGGTGCTCAGGATACATCCAAATTGCAAAACCGGTCTGATCCTGGCCAGATGGTTCAGTTCAAGCGTGAATTCCGCCCAGCGCGGCCCCACTTAGCAACTGAAGCTGAAAAAGCAGCCCATGCCGTATTGGTCGACAGTCTGAAAGAGCCGCTCTGGCGCGCATAGAGCTAGGTGGTCAACCCGGCTATCCTTGGAAGACGTCCAGTGAACTTCAGCGGTTCGTCTGTCACCAACAGGCAGATGCACACATCGCCTGGACCAGCAGCGGGCATATGGGGCACGTTAGTATCCGGCTGCTGCATATCACCCGGGCCATAGACGGCATCTCCGTCCACGATGCTACCTTGCAGCACCAGGATAATTTCCCGACCGCTGTGGGTGTGTTCGGGTACGGCTGCACAGGGTAGGATTGTCAGCAGGCGGGCAGAGGTATAGCCATCTATTGTTGGCAGAATGCAGTGCCGCCCTTTTCCGCCAATGGACCGGCATTTGATCGCATCAATATCGCCGCCAACATATTCGGCCAACGGGGCCGGTAGAATAGCGTTCGGATTGGCAGGCTTAAGCGTACTGGCTGTTGCTGCCGTCCGTCCTAAATAGCGGCCAGGGCATAATCCAGCTCGGAGTCTGTCATCCGGACTGGGAGCAGGCTTTCCAACGCAGCACCTCCAGTAGCATCCAGTGTAATAGCTTCGACTCTACAGTCCGGGGATATGGCCAGATGCGATGCCATAGCCAAGCTCTAGCCTTAAGCCAGGGCGCCTGCGCCTTAGTCAGCTAGTAGGTCGTCGCTTGGGTGTCAGTTCAGGCTCATAAAAAAACCTCTCTCAGCAAAGTGCGGATCAGTATCGATCGTATTTCAAGAAGAGCTAATAAGCGGCCAAATATGTCAGCTATGCGGGCGCATCAACCTGATGGATAAATTTCTGGTGCATTATTTTCAGGCGCTTTTACAGCTTCCGCACGCGTAAGCGTAGCTGCGAAGAATCCATCGCAGCCATGTTGGGCTGGCGTGAGCTTCAAATATGGGCCGGTGAGGGGGGCCTGGAAGCGCGTGGGTATATCAAGGCGGAAGTCTGAGTGGCTGCTCAAGAACGCGTCGATCTGGGCCTCGTTCTCCTCCGGCAGCATGGAGCATGTCGCGTAAACGAGGCGGCCGCCTGGTCGGACAAGGCGTCCCGCCCGTTCCAGGATCACAGCCTGCAGGGCGATGAGTTCTGCGAGCGGAGGGCTTTTCCGGCTCCAGCGAGCGTCAGGGTTGCGCCGCCATGCGCCAACGCCGGTGCAGGGCGCGTCAACAAGTACACGATCAAACCGGCGCTTCCGGCGTTTCAGCCAGGTATCAGCGCCGGTTGAAATCTCCCGTCGCTGCACATTATCGACGCCCGCTTTGGCATACCGGGGCGCTGACCGTTCCAACCGTCTGCCATCACTATCAAGCGCGTAGAGGCGGCCCTTATTCTGCATATCTGCGGCGAGCGCCAAGGTTTTTCCACCAGCCCCAGCACAGAAATCAACCACGCTTTCGCCAGGTTGTGCATCGACCATCATGGCGACGAGTTGGGAGCCTTCGTCTTGTGGTTCAACGGCGCCATCCAGCAATCCAGGCAATCTCCCGAGCGCCACACGGTTCATCAAGCGGATGCCGTGGGGTGAATAGGGCATGCCGCGCGCTTCGAACCCGGCGGCGCGAATATCAGCCAACGCTCTCTCATGCGTCGTCTTCAGGGTGTTGACCCTAAGATCAAGCGGTGCGGGTCCTCGTAAAGCCGCCAGCTCATCAGCTGCATAGTCACCGAAGGCAGTGTTAAATTCTGGCCACGCCCAGTCCGGGCATTCAAGTTCCGCCTGAAGCGGCATGCCCGCACCGGCAAGTGGAGGCGCCCCAAGCGCAGCCAGCCAGCCAAGCTCGTCCGTCGTCAGCGGCGGGGGGCCGTATTGGGCGTCAGCGGTCATGGCGCTCAGGTCGTACATGGATGCGCCGCCGGTAAGAACGGCATCTGCTAGAATGCGCGCACGCGGACTGGGTTCAGCGCCTGCAGCCCGCAAGCGCCAATCCAGACGACTTTGGCGGCGAACTGCACCGAAAACGTGGTCCCCCAAAGCTGACCGGTCCTTGGAACCGATATAGCGGCGCGCGCGGACATAGCGCTGTAAAATCAGGTCAAGCGGCCCTGGATTGCTGGCCTGCTCGTCCAGAATTTCTATAGCGGCGGCGATTATAGCACCTGGATGCATTAGCGGGCCCGATCTTTGCGGCGAAGGGTAACATAAAACGCGCCTGCCCCCCCGTGGCGCTGGTCTGCTTGGGCATGGCCCGCAACAAGGTCCGGCATGCGGGCGAGCCATTGCGGAGTTTCCCGCTTTAGCACACCTTTGCCAGCGCCTGTTGTATCGAGTCCACGCCCGGTAATGACAAGCACCGCCCGCCGGCCCATCTGCTGGCTCGCGCTCAGGAAACTGCGAAGATTAAGCTCTGCCTCTCTGGCGGTCATCCCATGTAAGTCGAGCCGCCCTTCGATGGGTAAGCGGCCACGCTTTAAACGTATGAGTTGTGCGCGGTCTAAGTGTTTTTCTGGCGCAGGTTTCAAGCTGGGTGCCATATAATCTGTTTCCAGCGGTCGCGCCGCCGTTTCCGCCAAATGCTGGTGAACAGCTGCGGGGTTTGGAGCAGGAGGAGCTAAATACTGAGTCTGGGTGCGATTTCGAAGCGGCGTGGCACCTGATGTGGCCTGTCGCCATACATCCGCTTCGTCTTTGGAGACACTGCGTCTGGGCTTTTGGCGTTTCATCTAGCTGGCTCATTCTCTGCGCGCGGCAAGTGTTGTCGGGAGAAGGCCAACCAGTCGCCATCGGGGGCGCGGACTTCGCTCGATGGGTCGCCGACCATACGGATCGTCAGGCCGCCACCAGCCCAGAGCTCTTCAAACCCCTGCCTGCCGGAAAGCGCATAAGCGATCGTGCGTTTTCGCAGTCTGGACATGACAGCGAAACTGATGGTCGTCATCATTAAAACCGCCATACTCGTAGAGATTGCCAAAAACCCGACCCACCCAGCGATCCTGTACCCCACAATCGACAGGCAGATAAACGCCACCCAAGGCAGCAGATTATCGCTGCGCTTGAACACAGGACTGCGCGGATGGTTCAGAACCTTTAGCTGGGCACCGATATCCACCTTGGAATCCTGGTTCGCCAGCCATATCCTCTCATAGAGCGCTTGCGCCTCGGCAGTTTGGGTATCGTCTTCGGTCACGCTTCAGACTACTCAATCGGAATGCCAGAAACATGCTGCTGAAAAGCTGGGCGTTCGCACATCCGATCATACCAGTCACGGACATTCGGCAAGTTCGGGCGCTCGAAGTCCAGATTGAAAAAGCGATGAACATTGGGGCCAAGCGGGATATCAGCGATGGAAAGTGTGTTGCCGCCAGGCCAATTCTGGTTTTTCAGCCGATGCTCTAGAATTGTCAGGGCGTTGCAACTGGCACCAACGGCGGCTTTGATGGTGTCGTGGTTCCGATCTTCAGGTGCTGTGCGCACGAGGCCCCAAAAAACTGGAGTGAAGGCTGGGTTGAGGGTGGTCTGTTGCCAGTCCATCCAGCGGTCAAGATCAGCGCGATGCGCTAGGTCTGACGGCCAGAGCGCCTCTCCACCGTGCTTGGCGGCTAGATATCGGACAATTGCATTTGATTCCCACAGGGTGAGTTCGCCGTCTTGGATTGTTGGCACGCGGCCATTCGGGTTCATGGCCCGGTATTCCGGCGTGTCGACCACCCCATAATCCATCCCAGCATCAACCCGTTCAAAGTCCACACCGAGTTCGCTTAGCATCCAGAGAACCTTCATCACATTGCTGGACGTAATCCGTCCGTAAACTTTGAGCATCTGCCGGTCCTTCTGAGAGTGAAAATTTTAGCGCCGCTTGGGTGCCAGAAGATAATAACGACCTTGGGCCGCCATGCGACCCGCTTTTTGTCCTGCCGCGTCGCCCGTACCCCAAAACAAGTCACCCCGGATGGGGCCTTTGATGGCCGCGCCTGTATCTTCAGCCACCACTAGGCGACGAATTGGGGATTGATCTGGCTCTGGGTGCGGGACATCGATATAGACCAGTCCGCCCAGCGGCGCATATTTTGGGTCTATCGCAAGGCTGCGACCAGCGGCCAGTGGAACGCCTGCAGCACCAATCGGTCCCCGGCCCTTCACCTCGCGGAAAAAAACGACGGACGGGTTCAGGTTCATGACACCCTGCGCCTGGTCTGGGTTAGATGCGAGCCAGGACCGGATCGCCTGCATGGACATATCCTGCCGCTGGATGGCACCTGATGCTATCAAATCCCGGCCAATGGCACGGTAGGGCCTACCGTTTTTGCCAGCATAACCGATCCTCATACGAGACCCATCAGGCAGTTTGACGACGCCAGAGCCTTGGATTTCCAGGAAGAACCCAGCAACGGGCTCCGCCAGCCACACAAGCTCCAGGCCTTGGCCTTGAAGTGCACCACGGGCAACTGCCGCGCGCGCATGATAGGGAACAAACCGGCTATTCTCGATTCGGCCCAGCACGGTTTTGCCCTTGAGGTCGGCGTTAAAGGCACCCAGCTCCGCACTGACGATATCAGTGGGTTTGCGATAAAGCGGCGTTTGGTATGGGCCGCCACGGCTGCGGGACCCAGCAACCTCAGGCTCATAATAGCCGGTGAATAGCCCTGTCGATGTGGCGGTACCCATCTGATACGGCTGAAACCAAGCCTCGACGAAAGTTTTTGGGTCTGTTTTGGGGGCAGCCTTGGCGGCGGCGCATGCAGTGGCCCAATCAGCATTTCGACCAAGTGTGGGCCAGGTTTTGGATGCGGGGTTGTCCACGGTTTTCCGCCCGAAGCGTTTACAAACGCCTCGAAACTGCTGCAACGCGACGGTGGGATTATCTGCAGTCCAGCCCGGTAACGCCGAAAAAGGAATGGGCCGGAGCTTCGGCGGTGGCACGATGTGCGCATTAGTCGGCTCTTCGGTGCTTGATTGGGGCGGAGGTTTTTCTGCGTCAGAACATGCTGCAAGCGCCAAAGCGGCTGCGGCGAAAGTAATGAAGGGACGCATGGCCAATCGCTCCGGCGCGGCTAGATTACTCGCCCGGTTGCGTTTCGATCAGCAACCAGTTCGGGTCATCCGAATGCATATCCCGCTCGTAAGTCCAGAGATCGACGATGGTCTCAACTTGGTTTGGCGCGCCATCGATCGGTTGATCGTCCGCATTGCGCAGCACGTTGGTTTGTTCAGACTTCAAACGGACGGTGACGCGCGCAACCGAGCCTTCGACATCGACATCATCAATCTCGGCGGTCTGGATGGCGATGACTGTGGCGTCTAAGGTTTCGCGGCGAGATTCACGGCCGGTGATCGCGGCTTCCATTGGCTCATACACATCAGTATGGGCAAGGCTGCGCAGGGTGTCCCGATCACCGCTGGCATAGGCCGACAGAATCATGGCGAAAGCTTCACGAGCGCCGGCAAGGAATTCGTCTGCGTTAAATTTAGGGTCAAGCCCATGTAGTTTCGCTGCAGGACCAAAAGGCGGGGCAGCGTCCATGCTCGGACGTTGAACGCCAGGGAAGGGCGTTACGTTATCCGCTGCTGAATCGTTGGTTGGCTCAGGGTCATCCGGCTTAGGGCGCGTGCCAACATAGCGGTCTGCATCCTTGTAACGTGGGCGTTCCTCGCCATGGCGCTTGCCCAGCACACTGCGCAGTCGTAAGATCAGGAAACCTGCAACAACCGCCAATATAATGACTTCGATAAGGGCGCTATCGCTCCCCATGAACAGTCTTCCCTTCGCACCCGCACCAACACCACATTTGGGGCTGGAGTTTTGCACAAGCCTTTTATCTTAGGCTCGCACTATCTATGTTACATGTAGGTCGTAAAGAGAGGTTAGCGACCATTTTTTCCGGACTTACGCACAATGGCGCGCAGGTCGGGTATCGCCACCATAGCGCCGGGACGCCGCAAAGCAAGCATGGGCTGGATACTGTTTTTTCTGTTCGTGGCGATGCCAATCGCTGAAATCGCTGTCCTGATCCAGGTCGGCGGGATAATTGGCACATGGCTGACGATTGGCATCGTGATTTTGACCGCCGTCGCAGGCGCATTCTTAGCCAAGATGGAAGGCCGGGCTGCGATGCAAAGGCTGGCCCAGGCTTTGCAATCTGGCCAAGCGCCAATTGTGCCTGTAATGGATGCCGCTGCCGTATTCACCGGTGGCCTACTGCTTCTAACGCCAGGATTCATAACGGATATGTTAGGGCTTTCGCTTCTGTTCGGCCCAACGCGTCTGCTATGGGGAAAGTCGATAGCGGGCATGTCGCGCCGCCATCTGAGCAATCGTGGCCAGAACGCGCCGGACGATGGCGTGATTGACGGGGTGTTCGTGGAGGTGAATCCAAATGACCCGGGCAACGTCCCAACGCCGTCTCAGTCGCCGCTTGATTCGCCACCAAATAATCTGTCGCCGGGTCGCCCTGGCCCGAATTCTCGGTATGAGCGGGGCGAATGATTCTGTTGCGGCATGGCCAAACGGTCTTCAATCTGCATTTCAGCAAGACGCGCATTGACCCAGGTGTGCCAGACCCGCCGTTAACGCCGCTTGGCGAAGCACAAGCGCATGAGGCGGCTGTGCGTCTGCAAGGCACGCCAATCCGCCGGATTGTCGCCAGTCCTTATGCACGCGCGATTCAAACGGCGCTTATTGTCGCCGAGCCGTTTGAGCTGTCCGTAGAGATAGAGCCAGATATCCGCGAACGTGCTGGTTATTCCTGCGACATTGGCTCTGAACCTACGGATTTGGCGGACCGCTGGCCGGAGCTAGATTTTTCTCATATCGAGAACCGCTGGTGGGCGCACCCTGGAGATCCCGCGCTGGACGGTCTTGATGAGCCTGAAGAAGTACTGGACGCCCGTGTTCATGCATTCCGTGCCCGTGTCGCCAGCCGTGATGATTGGGCAGAGACATTGGTTGTGTGCCATTGGGGGCCAATCCGATCGCTGGTGGGATACCGGGTTGAAAACGGCATGTTCGTTCAGCACGACCCTCATGCGCCCGTAGCAGACGCGACTGCCGTTAAGCCGCGCTAACGGTTGTTTCCACCGGAGTTTCTATGCTAACCGGGCGTTCACCTTAAGTGTGCGGCATAAGACCGAACATCTTTTAATTCGTTGATTTCATTAGGAGACAGCCCGATGGCTGAAGAAAACGGCGCGACCCAAGCCGTCGAGCAGGTTCCGCCGCTCACATTGACTGCGCAGTATGTCAAAGACTTATCCTTTGAAAATCCGGATGCGCCGCAAGCGTTGGGTGATCTGAACCCGCCGCCTGCCATCAAGGTTGATGTGGATGTTGAAGCGAAGTCGCTTGGCGGTCAATATTATGAAGCTGTGTTGCATGTACGGGCCACGGCAGAGCGCGACGACAAGACGTTCTTCGTCGTCGAAGTCAGCTATGGCGGCGTGTGCGCCGTTGCCGAAAGCGTACCGCAGGAACATGTGCAGCCACTGGTAATGATCGAAGGCCCACGTCTGATATTCCCGTTCGCCCGCGCCGTTGTTTCAGACGCTGTGCGCGATGGCGGGTTCCCACCGCTGCTGATCAACCCAATCGATTTCGCAGCACTATTCCAGCAGATGCAGTCGACGGCGAAGGCCAAGCCTGAAGGCGAAGCGTAACTAATTACCGTCTCCGGCGGCCTGGTAGCATCAAGAGGAAGCCAAGGCCGGCGAGGAAGGGCCATGCTGGCCATAACAGAAATGTTTGAACTGCAGGATCCCAGAGCCAGGCGGAGACATAGCGCTGGATAACAGCTTGCAGAGTGTTCAGCCATTCCGGGAACAGTCGGAACGCAATTTCGCCGAAGACGATCAAACTCCAGTCGCCATATTCAAAGTATCCAAGCGCTTCCCAGGCGATCAACGCTAAGGCTAGGGCCAGGAATACAAGGCCGATAAAGCGGCGCATCAGTAAAGCTTTCCATAAACGCGAATTGCCAGACTATATCACAGCTCTTCCTGCAGCGCCTTCGCTATGGCCTGAAGTGGCGCACCCGCCTGATCGCCTTGAACTGTAATGGCTGCTAGAAAATCTGTTCGCATGGTTGGTGCCCAAAACTGCTTGAGGTGCGATGCAGCTGCTACTGGCGCAGCATCACCCTGGTGGCGGAAAAATTGATGAATTTCCTCCGCCATTCGCAACAGCTTCGCTTCCTCGCCGGTAACGTTTTGCGCGTTCATCCTGGCGCTCCAATGATCCTCTGGGCGTGGGCATAAACGTCGAACCCCTCGCCGCGTAAGGCTGCGGCCAGGGTGACGCCTGCTGCTTCTGCGGCACGCACGGCGAGTTCGGTGGGTGAGGAGGCGGCGGCGATAACCGGCGCTCCGGCTCGCGCTGATTTCAGCACCATTTCAACCGAACACCGGCTGGTCAGGCAGATTGCACCGCTGGTGATATCCTGGCGGTCTCGGATCAACGCGCCGATCAGCTTGTCCAGGGCGTTGTGGCGGCCGATGTCTTCCCGCACCGCGACGAGAGCGCCAGTGCGGTCAATCCATCCAGCGGCGTGAACGGCGCGTGTCTGTGCGTTCAGGCTCTGTGCTTCTGGCAGGCTGGCAATCGCTTGGAGCAGGTTTTCGGGCGCATACTGACTGGTGTTTTCTGTTATGACAGGTGCGGAGGCGAGTAGGGCATCCATGTGTTCCAGGCCGCAAAGGCTACAGCTGGTGCGGGCTACGAAGGCGCGGCGGCGATCCTGTAGGGCGTCTGCACGCGCCATGGGAATGGTGAGCCGGGCTTCGTATCCCTCGTCGACCGCGTGGATGGATAGCGCTGAAACATCCGCTGTATCATCAACTATGCCTTCGGTCAGTGCGAAGCCGTAGGCGAGGTCCTCTAGGTCGGCCGGAGTTGCTAACACGGCTGCGAAAGCCTGGTTGTTACAAGTGAGGGTGAGCGGTGTTTCTTCTGGGATCTGGCGCTCAACATGGGTCCATTGACCTGCCTCATAGCGTATCGCTTGGCGGGCGCTGGCTGGTTTCACGAGGTGCGTCTCATTCTGCAGGGTCCGCAATGCGTCGCGTTTCAGATGACATCACCGCATAGTTCCGTTGCCAAGCGGAGGCCTGGTTGGTTTTGCGCACCTCAACGGCCGTCACCTTATATTCCGGGCAATTGGTTGCCCAATCAGAATTGTCGGTGGTGACGACATTTGCTTGCCCCGCAGCGTGGTGGAAGGTGGTGTAGACAATGCCTGGCTGCATTCTGTCAGAAAGTCTTGCCGTCAGCGTGGTTTCACCCGCCCGGCTGGCCAGGCTGACCAAATCTCCATCGTTCAGGCCGCGCTGCTCAGCATCATGGGGGTGCACTTCCAGCACATCTTCGTCGTGCCAAGCAACATTGGGCGTGCGCGCCGTTTGCACACCCACATTATATTGGCTGAGAATTCGCCCTGTGGTCAGCAGCAGTGGGAATTTGCGGGTGGAGCATTCGCGCGTCGCGAAGAACTCCGTAATAATGAAGAGGCCTTTGCCGCGCGAAAAGCCGTTCTCGTGCATGATCTCTGTGCCCTGGGGTTGCGCATCATTGCAGGGCCACTGGATGCTGCCCTGGGCCTCCAGCGTGTCGTAGTTCACCCCTGTGAATGTTGGCGTCGTCAGCGATATTTCGGACATGATTTCAGATGGGTGGCTGTAACTCATGGGGTAGCCCAGCGCTTGCGCCAAGCCTTGCGTGATTTCCCAATCGGCCAATCCGCCGGCCGGCGGTACGGCTTTCCGTACGCGGTTGATGCGGCGCTCTGCATTGGTGAACGTGCCGTCTTTCTCCAGGAAGGTGGAGCCCGGCAGGAACACATGGGCGAAATGGGCCGTTTCGTTCAAGAATAGGTCCTGGACGATCAGGCAATCCATGGCTTTCAGGCCCGCTACCACATGGGAGGTATTTGGGTCCGACTGGGCGATATCCTCGCCCTGGATGTAGAGCGCCTTGAATTTGCCGGATACGGCGCCGTCCAGCATATTGGGGATTCGAAGGCCCGGCTCATTGCTTAGTTCTACGCCCCAAAGGTCTTCGTACAGCTTCCGCGCCGCATCGTCTGACACATGGCGATAGCCTGGGAATTCATGGGGGAAGGAGCCCATGTCGCAAGCGCCTTGCACGTTGTTCTGCCCGCGCAACGGGTTCACGCCAACGCCGCGCCGGCCAAGGTTCCCGGTCGCCATGGCAAGGTTCGCCATGCCCATAACCATGGTCGAGCCTTGGCTGTGTTCGGTAACGCCAAGGCCGTAATAGATCGCGCCATTGCCGCCATTGGCGTATAAGCGCGCGGCATTGCGGACATCAGCGGCGGGTACGCCGGTATGGGCTTCAGCGGCTTCAGGGCTATTGCTCTCCTCAGCTATAAAATCGGCCCAATGGGCGAAGGATTCCTGGTCGCACCGCTCGGCGACAAAGGCCTCGTTGACGAGGCCTTCTGTTACAATAACATGGGCGATTGCGTTGATAAGCGCCACGTTTGAGCCTGGAAGCAGCGGCAAATGATAGGCTGCCTCAACATGGGCTGAGCGCACCAGATCCGTCTTGCGCGGATCGGCGACGATTAGTTGCGCGCCTTCCCGCAAACGCCGTTTCATGCGGGATGCGAATACGGGATGGGCGTCCGTCGGGTTGGCACCGATCACCAGAATAACGTCGGCATCGGCCACTGACTTAAAGTCCTGCGTCCCGGCAGACGTGCCGAACGCCGTTTTGAGGCCATAGCCCGTCGGCGCATGGCAAACGCGGGCGCAGGTATCGACATTATTGGTGCCGAATACGGCGCGGGTCAGCTTCTGCACGAGATAGGTTTCTTCATTGGTGCAGCGGGATGATGTGACGGAGCCGACAGCGTCTGGGCCATGTTCCGCCTGGATCGCCTTGATACGACCTGCCGTGAATTGAAACGCTTCATCCCAGGAAACTTCACGCCATGGATCGGTAATCTTGTCCCGGATCATGGGGGACTTGATGCGGTCCGGATGGTTAATATAGCCCCATGCGAAGCGGCCTTTGACGCAGGAATGGCCCTCGTTCGCACCACCCGCTTTCAAGGGTGTCATGCGCAGCACCTGGTCGCCTTTAAGCTCTGCCTTGAAGGAGCATCCAACGCCGCAATAGGCGCAGGTCGTCACCACGCTGCGATCTGGCAGGCCTTCGGCATCAACGGGCTTTTCGATCAGCGTTGCGGTTGGGCAGGCATCCACGCATGCGCCGCAGGAAACGCATTCGGAGCCGAGGAAATCCATATCCGGCCCACCAGCCGAAATCGTGCTGTCGAACCCGCGCCCCAGGGTCGTTAAGGCGAACGTCCCCTGAACTTCGGCGCAGGCGCGCACACAGCGATTGCAGACAATGCATTTTGCCGGATCAAAGCTGAAATATGGGTTGGATTGGTCCTTCTCCACGACCAGATGAGTGGCACCCTTATAGCCATAGCGCACGTCGCGTAGGCCTGTAGCGGCGGCCATGTCCTGCAATTCGCAGTCATTATTGGCAGCACATGTCAGACAATCCAGTGGATGGTCTGAGATATAAAGCTCCATCACGCCCCGGCGGAGGCGGCGGAGGCGGTCTGTATCCGTGGAGACGGTCATGCCGGTCTCAATCGGCGTCGTGCAGGAGGATGGCGTGCCCTTGCGGCCGTCGATTTCGACTAAGCAGAGGCGGCATGAGCCCCAGGCATCCAAACGGTCAGTGGCGCAGAGCTTGGGGATTTCTGTTCCGGCCAGCATGGCGGCATGCATGATGGACGCACCCTTGGGCGCAGTCACCTCATGGCCATCGATGACCAGCGTGACGGTTTCTTCCGTCTGCGGAGCGGGCGTGCCGTAGTCGATTTCTTTCAAAATGGTCATTGGCTGGCCCCTTTATCGAAATCTTCTTTGAACCATTTCAGCGCGGAGGCCACAGGCGTCGGTGTCAACCCCCCGAGCGCACAGAGCGATCCGTCCCGCATGACCTCCAATAAATCGTTAAGGACGGTGAAGTTGGCGTCAACATTCTCGCCACTGGTTATTTTATCGACGGTCTCAACGCCGCGCTGGGCGCCAATGCGGCAGGGCGTGCACTTGCCGCAGCTTTCATGGGCGCAGAATGCGAAGGCGAAGCGGGCCTGTGCGGCTAGATCAACCGTGTCGTCAAACACCACGACGCCGCCATGGCCAAGCATCCCACCCGCCCTGGCAAAGGCCTCATACTCCATCCGCGTATCCAGCAGGCTTTCCGGGAAATAGGCCCCCAACGGCCCGCCGACTTGCACTGCGCGCACTGGCCTGCCGGACCGCGTGCCGCCGCCGAAATCCTCAATCAATTGCCGCAATGTCAGCCCAAACGGAACCTCGACCAGCCCGCTATGCTTGATGTTGCCGGCGAGCTGGAAGGGCATCGTGCCCCGCGACTGCTTGCGCCCGTAGGAATGAAAGATGCCGTAGCCCTTTGCTAAAATGTCAGGCACCGCCGCCAGCGTCAGCACGTTATTCACGACCGTAGGCTGGCCGAATGCGCCCGCATGGGCTGGCAATGGCGGTTTGGCACGGGCCAGGCCGCGTTTGCCTTCCAGGCTTTCCAGCAATGCGGTTTCTTCGCCGCAGATATAGGCGCCGGCTCCCATGCGCAGCTCCACCGTGAAGCGGAACCCGTCGGCAGAGTCCCTGTCCAGGAATGGCGCATTGGCGATGGCTGTGGCCAGGGTTTCCGCAGCGTCCGGGTATTCGCTACGGAGATAGATAAAGCCCTTGCTGGCTCCCACCGCATAGCCCGCGATCATCATGCCTTCGAGCAGTAGGAAAGGGTCGCCTTCCATCAGCATCCGGTCCGCAAAGGTCCCGCTGTCGCCTTCATCCGCATTGCAGACGATATATTTCTGTTGGGTGGGTGCCTCGGCAACCGTGCGCCATTTGATCCCCGTCGGGAACCCGGCCCCGCCCCGGCCGCGCAGGCCGGACTCGGCGACCGCCTTCAGGACCCATTCTGGCCCCATAGTCTGCGCCGCGTGTAATCCGGCCTCGCCGCCATGGGCGCGATATGCGGCCACGTCCGTCGGGTCGATGGCCCCGACGCGCTTGAACACAATCCGCGTCTGATTGGCGAATTCCGGAATGTCCGCTAAGGGACCGACGCATTTGGCACCCCCCCCATCTAACACGTTCGCCACGTCTTCCGCCTGCAACGGGCCGTAGACCACGCCATCGATTTCCGCCATCGGCTCCAACCAGTAGAGACCGCGTGACCCGGTGCGGATCACATCCACACCCGCCGCTTCAAACGCCGCCGTTACAGCATCCGCGCCGACGGACTTCGCTCCACTATCTTTCGCGATCAAGACCGTTGTCATGACTTCACCGCGTCGCTGATGATCTGGGCGTCAACACGGCCGACGAGGAACCCATCAATCATCGCGGCTGGCGAGAGCGCGCAGTTGCCGAAGCAATAGGCGTCTTCAAGCGTGACAGCGCCATCGCTGCGTGTTTCGCCGAAGGCGCAGCCAAGCGCCGCCTCAACATCCTTTACGACTGCCTCAACCCCTGCAGCCTGGCAGGCTTCCGCACGGCAAAGCTGCACGATCACCCGACCCGGTGGGGTGCTGCGAAAGTCAGAATAAAACCCTGTCACACCAGCAACATCGGCCTGAGACACATTCAGTACATCTGCGACAATCGGCTGGGCTTCTTTAGGCACGTAGCCAAACCGCTGATTGATCCGCACAAGCACTTCCATCAACGGGCCATCCAGCCCGATGCAATCGCGCGCAATGGCGTGGATGATGTCTGGCAGTTCAGCGCTTTCAGTCATTGTACTTTGTTAGGCGGAATCTGCCGATGCTGCAACTGATTGACCGTTATGCCTTGTTTTGTTTGGGCGGGGGTTTTCTAAGCCTTCCAGCGCAAGTTGCAGTTCGGCGCGGGCGTGACTGCGGGACTCATCATCAAACGCAGACATGCTGAAATTGATTTTCATGCCCGGCGCGTGCTCATTAATTTCTTGCCCCGTTGGTATCTTAGCACGGTCTGGTTGGTTGACTTCATATGGGATGACTTGGCGGGCGATGATTGAGGATTGTGGCAGGCAAAGTGTTCTCGTCGGCGCGCTGGAATTCATGGCGACCGTGTTTGAGGGAATTCCTGGCGACGAAACAGGCCTTCGCCGCCGGGGCAATGACTGGCAGCGTTATTACGCGGATATCAAGAACCCTGACCCTGTCGACATGAGTGCGGCCTATGAGGGGTTGAATATACGTTCTATTGGGCCTCCTGAAGATGCCACGTTCTAACAGCGCGCGGCTATCCTTCGGCCATTCGAAGGCATCGACGACCCGATGACGTTCCGCTGAAGAAATTGCGAAAATGAAACGTTGGTTCAGTGCTGAACAATCTCGAATGGCGGCATCAAGCTGGACGCCGATAGTATTCGTCGGATGGAGCCGCGCGCGAACGCCTGCGCTGGTGAAAATATGGCGACTCCCTGGCCCTACGAACGGGTGACCATCCCACTTGGCAGTAATTGGGATGGCCCATTGCCGGATGATGCGCTGGACCGAGGCTACCTAAGCCCTTTTTGACGCCCTCAGCCCTGGCGAGGCGATGTCCTCGCGCACTCATATGATGTTTGGAAACCTGAAATCAGCGATGACAACAGTCTTTAATGTAGGTACGGTTTTTACCGGATAAGAAAATCTGACGTGATTCAGGGCTAATTCCATGAAGACACGGGCTGCGGTGGCGTTTGAGGCGGGGAAGCCGCTTGAGATTGTTGAGGTTGATCTGGAGGGGCCAAAGGCGGGCGAAGTGCTGGTTGAGATGAAGGCGACTGGGGTTTGCCACACGGATGAATTCAATCGTTCTGGTGCAGACCCTGAGGGTGCTTTTCCGGCGATCCTAGGGTATGAGGGCGCAGGCATTGTGGTTGAGGTGGGGTAAGGCGTATCTACGCTGAAGCCGGGCGACCATGTCATCCCGCTCTACACGCCGGAATGCCGGACGTGCGAATATTACCTGAACCCCAAAACTAATCTCTGCCAGGCTGTGCGCACCACCCAAGGCCAGGGCGTGATGCCTGACGGCACCAGCACGTTCTCCAATTGCAGCGTGCAGCCCGAAATTGCGCTCGCGAAAGTGCGGCCAGACGCGCCGTTCGATAAGATTTGCTATATCGGCTGCGGCGTTACCACGGGCCTTGGTGCTGTTATGTTCACGGCAAAGGTGGAGCCGCTGTCCCGGGCCATCGTATTTGGGCTTGGCGGCATTGGCTTAAATGTGATTCAAGGGCTGAAGATGGTGGGTTCGCGCCAGATCATCGGCGTTGATATTAATGAAAGCAAAGTCCCACACGCGACCCAGTTCGGCATGACGGACTTTGTAAACCCGCAGAAGTTGGACGTTGATCTCGTCAACCATCTCGTCGACATCACGCAAGGTGGGGCGGATTATACTTTCGAGTGCATTGGGAATGTCGAAGTGATGTGGGCAGCACTTGAATCCTGCCACAAAGGTTGGGGCGAAAGCATCATCATTGGTGTTGCACCTGCGGGGGCTGAGATTTCAACCCGTCCCTTCCAGCTGGTGACAGGCCGTGTTTGGCGCGGGTCTGCGTTCGGCGGCGCGCGCGGACGAGCGTATCAGAGAGAAGGTCTGGCTGCGCGCAAAGGCCTGGTGTCATGCCGTGAGCGCACGCGATATCAGCAAGTTGCGTGAGCAATGCGCGCTTGGCTTCATCTGCAGGGTCCTGCCAGCGGAACCTCATAGCTTTCGCCGCTTTGTCCAGATTGCGTGAAGTTTTCCGATAGATATGCGCGTGGCTCAAAACGACTTCGTCTGTGGCACCCTCTAACGCTGCCGCGAGTTTCGTAAAGTTTTGCAAATGCCAGTCAGTGTTAGTTAAGTCGCTGATCAGCAAGGGGTCGTAGCGCCAGACTATAGCCCTTGGCCCCCATGTTTTCGCCCAATCGCGGAGTGCGGTGATGGCGGAATTTGTTTCCAGAACGCCTGGCTCCAGCGCACGCGGATAACCTGTTATCGTCATTAGGATAATGAACGGCGTGTCACGCGCTGCAACGGCTTCAAATCCATCGGTGAAAGATGCTGGGTTTCGGGTCCAGAAAACGAAACCCGAAACGCCGCCTGTTGCAAGCGATACCCGCGCTGCCTTGCCCGCTTTAAGGATTGCGAACCTCTGCATATCCAGCCGCGAGCCGGTTCAGGAACCAGTCGCGATAATATGCAGGGATGTCTGTGCGGTAGCTGGCTGATATGATCATGGTTTTTGCAGTCTGCCTGTTAAAGGTGCGCATTTGCCAGAAATTCCTAAATAAATAGATAAGAATCTGGCTACTCGGTTCTTGCGGGCGGGCGCAGGCCTTCCTATATCACGCTCGTCAGGCGGAGTTTCCCGCTGAGTATCATCACCAATCAATCCGTATGCACTTTAATTTGTGCGCGGTATTCAGGGGGGTCTGAACGGGCGAGCTGCTTATGGCAGGCGTTCAAGCGGGGCTCGCCGCATGAGGAGATTACCATGGCCAAAGTTATTGGCATTGATCTTGGCACGACAAATTCCTGCGTCGCGGTTATGGAGGGCGCAAACGCCCGCGTAATCGAAAACGCAGAAGGTGCACGCACCACTCCATCCATGGTGGCTTTTGTGAAGGACGGCGAGCAGCTCGTTGGGCAATCCGCCAAGCGCCAAGCCGTCACTAACCCAGAAAACACGCTTTACGCAATTAAGCGACTGATGGGGCGTCGTTTTGATGACCCCATTGTGCTGAAGGAAGTGGGTCAGGCCCCGTTTCATATCGTTAAGGGTGACAATGGCGACGCGTGGGTTGAGTCCCATGGCAAGAAGCACGCCCCCAGCCAAGTTTCTGCATACATCTTGCAGAAGATGAAGGAAACGGCCGAATCTTTCCTTGGCGAAACTGTTTCCGAGGCTGTCATCACGGTTCCGGCTTATTTCAATGACGCCCAGCGTCAGGCAACAAAAGACGCTGGCAAGATTGCAGGCCTTGATGTGTTGCGTATTGTCAATGAGCCAACGGCGGCCGCACTAGCCTATGGTCTCGATAAGAAAGATGGCGGCACGATCGTGGTTTATGACCTCGGCGGCGGCACGTTTGACGTTTCCATCCTGGAGATCGGTGACGGCGTCTTCGAAGTGAAATCCACCAATGGTGACACCCATCTGGGCGGCGAAGATTTCGACAACACGATCATCGAGTACCTAGCGGCTGAGTTCCAGAAGGACCAGGGCGTCGATATCCGCAAAGACCGAATGGCCCTGCAGCGGCTGAAGGAAGCAGCAGAAAAAGCGAAGATTGAGCTGTCCTCTTCGACCTCCACGGATGTGAACCTGCCGTTTATCACCGCCGACCAGTCCGGCCCGAAGCATCTCAACATCGCCATGACCCGCGCCAAGCTTGAAGTGCTCGTCGGCGATCTGGTGAAGCGTACCCTCGAGCCTTGCAAGCAGGCCCTCAAGGACGCTGGCCTCAAAGCCAGTGAGATCGATGAGGTTGTTCTCGTCGGCGGCATGACGCGTATGCCAAAGGTGTTCGAGGTTGTTGAAGAATTCTTTGGCCGCAAGCCCCACACCGGCGTTAACCCGGATGAGGTTGTAGCCATCGGTGCTGGCATTCAGGCTGGCGTGCTCAAGGGCGATGTCAAAGACGTGTTGCTGCTCGACGTTACGCCATTGTCATTGGGCATTGAAACCCTTGGCGGCGTGTTCACACGGCTAATCGACCGCAACACGACTATCCCAACCAAGAAAAGTCAGACCTTCTCCACTGCTGAGGACAATCAGAACGCGGTCACTATCCGCGTATTCCAAGGCGAGCGCGAAATGGCAGCTGATAATAAGATGCTTGGCCAGTTTGACTTGGTTGGCATTCCGCCCGCACCCCGTGGCATGCCGCAGGTTGAGGTGACGTTCGATATTGATGCGAATGGCATCGTGCAGGTTGGCGCCAAGGATAAGGCGACGAACAAGGAGCAGACGATCCGCATCCAGGCTTCTGGCGGTCTCTCGGATGAAGATATCGATCGCATGGTCCAGGAAGCTGAAGCTAACGCGGAATCGGATAAGCAGAAGCGTGAGCTCGTTGAAGTGACAAACCAGGCTGACAGCCTTGTCCACCAGGCTGAGAAAAACGTGGCTGAGCACGGCGAAAAGGTCTCTCCGGAAGAGAGGGCGACAATCGAAGCCGATATCGTTGCGCTGAGTGAAGCCAAACAAAGCGAAGACCTGGAAAACATCAAGGCAAAGATCGAAGCCTTGAGCGAGTCCTCCATGAAGCTTGGCGAGGCCATTTATAAGGAAGCGCAAGCGGAAGCAGGCGGTGACGGTCGTGATATGGGCATGGGCGGCGAAGAAGCGCCCCAGGCGAAGGAAGACGACGGTGTCGTCGACGCTGACTTCGAAGAGGTCAAAGACGACGACCAGAAGAAGTCGGCTTAACGCATCCTGGATGTCATGATGGCGACGGGTTTGGCTTTATAGCCGGGCTGGAGCTGTTTCCTTTCATTTTTGGACGCGGGTTTTTCTGATGGCCGAAGATTTCTACCAGATGCTCGGCTTGGATCGTGGCGCCAGCGAAGGCGATCTGAAATCGGCTTATCGCAAGAAGGCGATGGAATTTCACCCAGATCGCAACCCGGATAACGCCGAAGCCGAGCGAAAATTCAAAGAAGTCAACGCTGCGTATGAGGTCCTGAAGGACGCTGATGCGCGCGCCGCCTATGATCGCATGGGCCATGACCGCTTCATGCAAAGCCAGCAGGGCGGCGGCCAAGGCGGTGGTGGGTTCGATTTCAACTTCACCTCATCCTTCTCCGATATCTTCGAAGAAGTGTTTGGCGAAATGGGCCGTGGCGGCGGCCGGCGCGGCGGACAGCGCGGCGCTGACCTTCGCTACAACATGGAAATTTCGCTTGAAGAAGCCTATGCAGGCAAGCGGACTGAAATCAAAGTACCCACCTTTGTTCCGTGCGAAAGCTGCCAGGGTTCTGGGGCTGAAGATGGTGCGGAACCGGTAAACTGCTCGACGTGCGGTGGTTCCGGCCGTGTGCGCGCGAGCCAGGGTTTCTTCACGGTTGAGCGTACGTGCCCCACATGCCAGGGCCAGGGCCAGATCATTGCGGATCCCTGTAAATCTTGCGCGGGCCAGGGCCGTGTCCGGCGTGAGAAGACGCTGCAGGTCAATATTCCTGCGGGCGTCGATGACGGCACGCGCATTCGCTTGTCGGGTGAGGGGGAGGCAGGTGTGCGCGGCGCGCCCACCGGCGATCTCTATATTTTCATCGTCATGAAGCCGCATCGCCTGTTTGAACGAGACAGTGCAGACATTTACTGCCGCGCGCCGATCCCGATGACGATAGCAGCGCTCGGCGGCCAGATCGAATGCCCCACCGTCGATGGCTCCCGTGCCCGAATATCCATTCCTGCAGGCGCTCAGTCAGGTCGAAGGTTCCGATTGCGCGGCAAGGGTATGAGTGTGCTCAACCAACGCAATCGCGGCGATATGTATGTCGAAGCGCTGGTCGAAACGCCTGTTAACTTGAACAAGCGCCAGCAAGAACTGCTGGAGGAATTCGAGGAAGCCGGCAAAGGCCGCAATACTAGCCCCGAGGCCGAGGGCTTCTTCGGCAAGGTCAAAGACTTCTGGGATGACTTACGGGACTGAGGCGTGGAAGTTGGCAGTTACCAGGCGCTATAGCCGCGGCTTCCACCGCCTTAGCAAAAGTGCATTCCCGACAACGCTGACAGAACTCAGTGCCATCGTGAGGCCAGCAAACGCTGGTGTCATGCAGCCGAGCATGGCGAGCGGTAGGCCGATAGTATTGTAGGCAAACGCCCAGAACAGGTTTTGCCGGACCTTGGTACGGATCTTGGCAGCAATTTCAAGGGCGGCGGGTGCCAGCCTCGGATCAGGCCGCAGCAGTGTGATATCTGCAGCAGAAATTGCAGCATCTGCGCCAGACCCCATAGCCATTCCCAAGTCCGCCGCCGCCAGCGCTGGCGCGTCATTAACGCCGTCCCCCACAAACGCGACGCCGCCCTGCTGCGCTTGCAGCTCCTGGATAGCCGCCGCTTTCATATCGGGTGCAACACCAGCCCGTGCATCCGTCAGCCCAAGCCGTTTAGCGATAACGGCGACAGCGGCCGTGTTATCGCCAGACAACATCACCGGCATCAGCCCGGCATCGCGGACGGCCTGGATTGCGGCGGCTGCCTCGGCTCTTGGTTCATCGCGGAACGCCAACAGGCCGGCTAGCGCGCCATCTACGGCAACAAAAGCGATGGAGCATCCCCCTTCAGCGGCGTCTGCAACGGCGCTATCCAGGGTGTCTACGGCGATGCCTTCCGCTACCATCAGATTTGCGCTGCCGATGGCGACGGCTTGTCCCTGAACCTGTGCAACAAGGCCTTGGCCGGGCCGCGCTTCGAAGCTTTCAGGCGGCTCTGCATTGCCGCCCGCCGCGTCTACAGTCGCTTGGGCAAGCGGGTGTTCGCTGCCTGCCTGCGCGGATGCGGAAATGCGCATAATGCTGTCTGCCGAAAATCCCGGCGCGGGCGTAGCACTAACCAGTTTTGGCGAGCCTTCTGTCAATGTGCCAGTTTTATCGAAGGCGATAGCCCGGATCCTGGCCGCGCGCTCCGCCGCTTCGAAATCCCGGATCAGCAGCCCGGCGCGGGCAGCGGCATCGACCCCGGCGGCGATGGTAGCGGGTGCGGCGAGGCCAAGCGCGCAAGGGCATGCGATTACGAGGGTTGAGACAGCGGCGATGATGGCGTGCTCGAGATCGCCATCAATGACTAGCCATCCGGTGAAAGCCAACGCTGCCAGTATCAGCACGATGGGTGCAAACAATGCGCTGATCCGATCAACCAACTTTTGCGTTGGTGCCTGGCCCCCTTCAGCCACTTCCACTAACCGTGCGATCCGGGCGATGGTACCGTCCTCACCAACCCGGGTTGCTTCTAGGCGGATCATGCCAGACCCATTGACAGCACCTTCAGCAACGCGGTCTCCGGGGCCTTTGGGCAAGGCAAGGCTTTCGCCGGTCACGAGTGATTCATCAAACTCAGACAGGCCGTCAATAATGATACCGTCAACGGGGGCACGTTCTCCGGGCCGAACCAACAGAATATCGCCTACCTGTACATCTTCTGCAGCGATGGTTTCAGGATTTCCACTTGCAGCCATGCGATGGGCCTCATTCGGGCTGAGGGCTAGTAAGGCTTCCAGGCCCTGCATGGCGTTCCGGCGCGCCCGGCTTTCCAGTGTTTTCCCCAGAACCACGAACAGGATGACCGCCGCTGCACCTTCAAAATATAGTCCTGCGTCTGCCGGGCCGAACCCCAATACCACCGCGAGGCTGTAGCCATAGGCGGCACTGGTACCAAGTGCCACTAGGATATCCATGCCAGGTGTGCAGGACTTCAGGCTGGCCCCAGCACCCCGATAAAATCGCGCGCCAGTCCAGAACTGCACGGGTGCGGCCAACAGCGCCTGGAGCCACCCTGGAATGTACATCGGCGAACCCAACGCCATTGGGATCATTTGGGCGAGCAGGGGGGCGGTTAGAATGGCGGCGACGATCAAATGCGTTCGGTCACGGCGAGCTTCTGCTTCCGCTTCAGCACGCTTTTCCATGCGGCGGGCTTCGGCGGCGGCGCGGCCAGCGGTGCGGGCGGTGGCGCGGTATCCAGCGGTGATGACGGCGTGTTCAAGGTCTGCAGGGCTTGCACCCCCGTCAGCGACCTTGATATCCGCACGTTCGACAACCAAGTTCACTCGCGCGTCGGCAACGCCGCTCACCGCCCGCAGTGCACGTTCAACGGATGCCGCGCATCCAGAGCAGTGCATGCCGCCGATATCCAGCGAAATCGTCTGAAATTGGCCGCAATCGGGCATTGTCCCAAGTTCCCATAATAGGGCTGCTTTACCTACAATAGGGCTGCTTTACCTGCGCGCATGATCCTGTAGGGTCAGGCATTGATTTTACCTGCTGAACGAATTAGCCCAAATATGCTCCTGCGCATAGCGCCCCTTATCTTCGTTCTGATCTGGAGCGGCGCGTTCGTTGCTGCGCGCGGCGGCTTACCCGATTTTACACCCTGGGCCCTATTGTCGATCCGCTTTGGGTTAGCCGCGCTGCTATTACTCGTTTTGGCGCTGTGCATCCAGGAGAAAGATCCGGACTGGACAGCGTTCCGGCAACGTTGGGCGGGCGTTGTTGGCGCTGGGGTCTTGATGAACGGCCTGTATCTTGGCCTGTTTTTTACTGCGATGCAGGAAGTGTCCGCCGCCACCGCCGCACTTGTCGGCTCATTAACGCCTATCCTGACCGCGTTGATTTCTGGCCCTGTATTGGGTGAGCGGTTTAGCCCTTTGCAATGGTTGGGCTTTCTATTGGGCATTCTCGGCGTTGGCCTGGTCGCCGGTATGGACTATCTGACGCTGGATGTGGGCGTTGGGTTAGCAGCGGCTTTTGCTGGCGTCCTCTCAATGACGTTTGGTACAATCTGGCATGCCTATGCTGCGCGCGGGTTGCCGCTGCTTGCGACCAATGCGACCCAAATGGCGGCTTCCGCTTTGCTCTGTTTGGTCATTATGGGGTTGGTTGAAATGCCGCGTATTGATTGGACTCCCGCCGCATTCATGGCATTGGGTTATCTCACTATTGGCGTGTCGCTTGGCGGGATGGGGCTGTATTTGCTGATGTTGAAACATGGCGCTGCTGGCAAGGTCGCGTCGAACTTCTATCTCACGCCGGCTGTTGCTGCGATCCTGGCGTTCTTGATCCTTGGCGAGACTTTAAGGCCGGAAGCCATTGCCGGGTTTGTAGTCGCGATGGCGGGGATTTGGTTGGTGCAGCGTAAACCTGCTGCAGGTGGGCCGAAGCCAGATTAAATCCACCTGATGGTGCTTGGGTCTGGGGCAAGGCGGATCACGT
Organism: Alphaproteobacteria bacterium; assembly: GCA_965660545.1. Lineage (GTDB taxonomy): Bacteria > Pseudomonadota > Alphaproteobacteria > Bin95 > Bin95 > VMCJ01. The sequence goes on from CBFIAF010000001.1 coordinate 160,604, forward strand.
ATTTCTCGCTCCGCCATTCATCAACGCTGAGACACAGCGTTTGTTTGTATTTTAGGTTAAGTAAACTTTGTATAATCTCGTAAAGGGCAAGCGCATACTTAGAACTGATCTGGAGCACCAATTCTTTACGCAGCCTCGCGTACACACTGCTATCGCGTACGGCGTCAATCAGTGACTCACTGGATTTGTAATACAAATATGCATCGCTAGACCCAACTGGACGGCACATGCGGGTTAGAAGCGATGCCTTGCTGTTTATTCCCGCCTATCACGCCGAATGCCTAATTCAACAGAAGCCCCCATAAGCTTATGTATAGTCCTTTTTAAAACTGCGTTTGATTTGTCTGTGTATTGCACCTCTGCAATAGGGACACGATGCTCCTCTGTGTGGCCGGTGAAATTATCCCACGCATTTGCTATGAGCAGTTTGAGTGAGCGTCTGTAATTCAAAGATGGCGGTCCAACTCTTTGGAACCGACGGTCTCAGCCGGCCTAATGATGGAGTTTGGCTTAGACGGGACGTCGAAAGTACTAAATTTTTTTGTCATTCATGACCCTTAGCATAACATATAATCGCAAGTTTGTTACCTTCAAAGTTTTCCGTAAATACGGAAAAAAATCTGAGTACCCAGCGTAAGGGCTGATGCTGCACCCATACCCATACCCATACCCATACTAAGTACACTTACTGCATGCATACTTTGTAAAAATGCTTAGAGTTATTAACATGCATGAAAGCCATATATCTCTGATTTATGTTGATATGCATCATCTCTTTGAATTACGTAACGCGTAAGACTGCATGACAAACAATTACAAATGTGAAGATCACTATGGCCCTACTCAGCAAAAGCGAATTCTGTGGGTTCTACATGATATCGAGGCCTACACTGGATCGCTGGCTATCATCAGGAAGTCTCTCGTCTACGCAAGATGGCAGCGGGCGCGTGAAGATAGATTCAGCAGAAGCAACACGACTAGCTATCCAGCCACGTAACCGTGCGCCTGCCGCGCAAGAGGCCACAGCGACAGTTGCTTCCGTTCGGATTGAAGCACTTGAGCAACGCTTGCGTGATAGAGAGGCAGAACTAGAAAGGGCACTGGAATCTGCTGAACACTGGCGCGCGGAGTTAACACGCTCTTCGGCTGTTCTCACGGATCAAAGAGATGCCGCCACAAAGGAAGCGGATGCAGCCCGAAACAAAGCAGCAGAACTGGCTGAAATGCAGCGGGAAGAGAGTGAAGCCCGCAGGAAACAGCGGCATAAGATAGAGCAGCTTGCGTTTTCCTTTGAAGAACGCGCTAAAGCCGACAAAACAGCCAGAGACATACTCGAAGCAGATCTCAAAAAAGCTCGTTCTTTGGCTGTAGAGAAGGAAATGGCTGAGGCAGCAGTAGGTCTAGCTAAAGAGAGCGTAGAGCAGAAAGCCGCGAAGGTGCAGGCAGAGCTGGAGGCACAATTATCTGAAGCTCGAAGTCAGCAATTAGAGGCCGAAATGGAGCACAACGCATTGCTGGAGGAAAAGGCAGCAGCCGATAAGGCAGCAGCACAAGCTAAGGCAGCACTCGATTTCGAAACGAATAGGGGGTTTTGGCAAAGAATATTCGGTTAGCTTGGCGGTGATCGTACCCGTCGATTATCAATCTCAAAGATTGTTGTGGGTTCCGTCGCAGAACGGACCTTTGCCTGTTGCCTTGCATTGGCAGAGTGCGGCTGGCCCGGTTTTCTCCGCCTTGAAGCGCATCGGCGCGAAGTCGCTGCCTTTATGGGTACCATCGCAAAAAGGCTGCTTTTCGGATTTGCCGCAGGTGCACCAGAAATAGGCCTTCTCGGCTTCCAGATCGACACGGGCGGGGACCTTGGCGGCGACAACGGGTTCGCTCATACTTAAAGATCCTTTAGGGTTTGCGGACCGAGTTTTTGACTATGGCCCGCAGTTTCTAGCCAAAGGGTGCGTTGCGAATGGCTTCTAGTCAATTGCTTTCATGAATTAGGGATAAGACCCAGACCCATGCGGATTTGTATTTACGGTGCCGGCGCGGTCGGCTCTTTTCTGGCGGCCCGGCTTGCCAATGCTGGTTTTGACGTAGCGGCAATCGCCAGAGGCGCGCAGCTTGCGGCGCTCCAATCAGACGGGATCATGCTGGAGGAGGCGGACGGCACGATCAACGCGCGCGTTAAAGCCAGCAGTGACCCGGCCGATTTTGGCCCGCAGGACGCCGTAATTTTCACAACCAAGGCGCACTCGCTCGCCGGGATTGCTGATGAGGCTCAGTCTTTGATCGGCTCGGACACCGCACTGGTCTTCGCCCAGAACGGTATTCCCTGGTGGTATGGCTATGCTTTCGATGCGCCAGGACTAACGCCGGGACCGCTCACCCGGCTTGATCCTGATGGTGCTATTTGGAACGGTTTCAGGCCGGAGCGGGCTGTTGGCGCTGTGATCTATTCGCCGAATACTGTGGTGCGGCCCGGCGTTATTCGCAATAAAGCGACCCGGCCAGCTGAATACCCGCTTGGCCAGCCTGATGGCGGTGCAGATGCGGCGACGAAGAGCATCTCCAAAGCGCTGGAAGCCGCGAACATCAAAGCTCCCATTCTGGAGGATATCCGCCGGGAGGTTTGGACTAAGCTGATTATCAACATCTATGGCGCACCAGTTTGCACGTTGACGGGCGCGTCGGTCAAAGGCTCGCTGCAGCAGGCGGGAATGGATCATGTTGCGGGCGCTGTCATGGCAGAAGGCGTTGCTGTTGCAAAGGCCCATGGCTTTGATCTGGATGTAGATATTGCTAACTATACCGATCCTGAAAAGCGGCCGGACCATAGGTCTTCCATGTTGCAGGATTTCGAAGCAGGGCGGCAGATGGAGGTCGATCCGATTATCGGCTGTGCCCACGATTTTGCCAGGGCTGCTGGTGTGCCTACGCCGGTATTAGATATTCTATTGCCGCTGGTGCGCGTTAAAGCCCGGACCGCAGGCCTTTATGGAGACTCTGTATGATCGATAAGCGCGTAGACAGTATTGAAGCTGCGCTGGGTGATGTACGGGATGGTGCATCGGTCATGATTTCGGGCTTTGGCGGTGCTGGCACGCCTGCCAATTTGATGCGTGGGCTTGATGCCTCTGGGGCGAAAGATCTCACGGTTATTGTGAACAGCCTCCGTTTTTTGGAAGGCCAAGCACCTGGGTTGTTCGCTGAAAAGCGGGTGAGGCTGGCCGTGTGCACTGCCGCGCGTGGCCGTGGCAAAACCCCAAGCGACTATGAGCTGCAATGGCAAGCAGGTGAGCTTGAGGTTGATATGTGTCCGCAAGGCACATTCGCTGAACGCATTCGGGCAGGAGGAGCCGGCATACCCGCGTTCTTTACGCCAACAGCAGCAGGCGTTGAGCTTGGAGAAGGCAAAGAACTGCGCGAGTTCGATGGCAGACCATGTGTGCTGGAAACTGCGCTCAGGGCGGATTTCGCTATTATGCGCGGGGCGGAGGCGGATCGCTTGGGCAATGTCCGGTTTAGAGGCAGCCAGGCGAATTTTGGTATGGCGATGGCCCCAGCGGCGGACATTGCGATTGTCGAAGTCCAGGCCTTTTCTGAAGCCCCATTAGCGCCGGAGGATATCGATCTTCCTGGCGTATATGTGCAGCGCATCGTGCTAGCCCCTGATACGGGAGAAATTCGTGGCTGAGCCCCTAAGCCGCAATCAAATCGCCTGGCGTGCGGCCCAGGATCTGGAAGAAGGTATGGTTGTCAATCTAGGGATTGGCATGCCGGTACTGGTGTCCAGCTATGCCCCAGCGGGCCGTGAAGTGATTTACCAGTCGGAGAACGGCATCGTCGGCGTTGGCCCAGAAGCTAAAGCAGGCCATGCGGACCCTGATCTGGTGGACGCTGGAAGCCGAAACGTAACCTTGGCTTCGGGCGGTACGGTGATCGACAGCGCCGGTGCGTTCGCAATGATTCGGGGCGGGCATATTGACGTGACCTTACTTGGTGGTTTCGAGGTGGCTGCCAATGGTGATCTCGCCAATTGGGACGCTAAAGTTCCAAATAAGGGCCAGCTTGTTGGCGGCGCTATGGACCTGGCGTTCGGCGCTAACGCGGTGCGCGTGATGATGCAGCACAACACGAAATCTGGCGGGTCGCGCCTGCTCAAAACCTGCTCATTGCCACTGACGGCACCCGCCTGCGTCACCCGGATTTATACGGACCTGGCCGTGGTCGATGTTACGGCTCAGGGTTTCTTGGTGCAGGAGATACTTATGGGTATGTCGAAAGATGACCTACAAGCTAAAACTGAAGGAAATTTGAAATATTCCAATAAACTCAGAGCACTGGAAGCGCCTGCAGGTTTGTAAGCGCCAGCTGATTATTAGGGGAATGACGATGACGACGTTTGTTTTATTGCACGGTGCTTATCAGGGCGGTTGGATTTGGAAGCCAGTGCGGGAACGTTTGGCGGCTGCCGGCCACACGGTCTTCGCGCTGACGCTGGACGGCTGCGCAGAACGGGCTGACGCGCTCCGCCCAGGCATCGATACAGAAGCCCATGGCGCCGAGGTCGCCAAACTGCTGGAATTTGAGGACTTGAACGATGTTGTTCTAGTTGCAACATCATCCGGTGGTATGGTCATGGCTGCAGCGGCGGAGCGGGTGCCGGATCGCATTAGCCGTCTCGTTTTCGCCGATGCGCTGGCCCTGATGGACGGGGAGAAAATCCGGGATATCGTGACCCAGCCGTCCTCAATAGAGAATGATCTGGCACTTGGGCCATCCAAAGAAGATGCCGCAAGTCGTTTGTTTGCGGACCTGGAGCCGGATGTACGTGATTGGGCGGTCGAACGGCTAACGCTGCATCCGCGCAATGTATTCTATCAACCGGTGAAACTGCCGGACTTTTGGCGGAGTACGTGGACCGCAAGCTTCATTTACTGCACTGAAGCCCAAAACCCCGGAAAACGGCATCAGAAGCGGGCAGCGGATGCGCTGGGTGCCAGCTGGCACGAGATTGAAACTGGGCATTATCCGATGCTCAGCACGCCGGACCGGCTGGTCGAACTGATCTTGCAAGGCTGATGTCACTGCTTCCGCGTGTGGTCCATGACGCGGGATAGGATGATCAGCGGAGCCAAGCCAACGACGACAATGGCCAGCGCGGATAGCGCGCTCGCTTCCAATTGTTCGGCGGAGGCATATTGGTAAACGTGCGTCGCCAGGGTTTCGAAGCAAAATGGGTGGAGGAGCAGCGTCATTGGCAGTTCTTTCATGCAGTTGACAAAAACCGATATCAGTTCGGCGACAGTGCTGCCCCGAAGCAGCTGTGCATGGACCCTGGCAAGCGCGCCAAGCGGGCAGCAGCCGAGCGTGCGTGCAGCCCCGTCCATGGATGGCGTCACGCGCTCTAGCCCAGCCTCAACAGAGCCATGGGCGAGCGGCAGAAAACGCACTGTGCAGGCAAATACCAGTGCGGCGATGGAACCCGTGAGCAGCAACCCGTAGCCAAACCCAAAGACTTCCTGCATCCACCCGTCCAGCCAGTTGTCGAACGCGGCGAGCGGCAGCAGGACGCCGAGGGCCAGCTTCGCACCTGGAATGCCATAGCCAAAATTGGCGAAGCGGCTTGCAAGCTTCAGCGGGCGTTTGGGGCGGATCCGGTAGCCATAGGCGAGGCCCAACGCGACCAGCAGTGCGGCCACGGCTGCTAAAGCCGACATGATGACGCTGTTGGCGGCAAGGCCCAAAAATCCGTTAGCGCTCTCAGGCGCGCCGATCGCGGATTGAACTAAGTGCGCTGCTGGTGCGATGAATCCGAAAGCGACAGGTGTTAAGCAGAGCATTGTCGCAAGCCATCCACGCCAGCCGATCAGCCGCCGCCGCTTGGGTTTCCGGCCCATACGGCCAACCTCAGCGAAGCATCTGCCGCGCTGGCCCCACCGTTCCAGCATCATGACGCATGCAACGAGCGCTAGCATCGCCAAGGCCAGTTGGGCGGCGGCGGCGGCACTTCCCATATGCAGCCAGGCGTCAAACACGCCAACACTGAATGTCTGCAGGCCGAAATGCAGTGGGATCGCGATATCGTTTAGCGTCTCCATCATTGCAAGCGCGGCACCTGCGACGATGGCAGGGCGTGCTAACGGCAGCGCCACTCGGAAAAACGCTTGCCTCGGACCAGCGCCGTGTGCCAGGAATGCAGCGCGGGCCAGCACATAAACGTATGGATAAAGAGCGATGCCAAACAGGGCGACGGCACCTTCTAGGGACCGCACTTCAGGAAACCAATAGTCCTGTGGGCTCGCCCAGCCGAGCAGCGCCCGCATGTTGGATTGGATAATCCCGGAATATTCCAGAAGCTCTGAACACGCGTAGCCCGTGATGCATGCCGGGATCGCGAGCGACAGCAGCAGCGCCCATTCTAACCAGCGGCGACCGGCCACCCAGCACCAACGCTAATTGCCGCCACAACAATTCCGACACCCAGTGAAAGCAGCAATGTCGTGGTCAGGTAGCGGCTCAGTACAGTGTCTGCCAGATGTGCCGACACATCACCGGATGGGGAGAGTGAAATGCCGACAACGGCAATCAGTGGGAATGCAGTAAGGGCAGCAAGCGACCATGCGAGGATCGACCATCCGCCAGCCAAATCGGGCTCAGGGGCTTTGCTTTGAACACGCAACCTGCCGGCAGGCCGTTTTCTGGCGCGTCAGCTTTTGAACTTACGGCCATAAAGCTCAAGCCGGTGGTCTACTAATTCATAGCCGAGTTCGTTAGCAACCCGTTCTTTCAGCGCTTCAAGCTCTTGGTGCATGAACTCAATCACTTCACCGGTTTCAATATCGATCAGGTGCTCATGATGATCGCCGGTCTCCTCGTAACGCGCCCGGCCCTCACCAAAATCGTGGCGGACCAGCACGTTCGCGTCCTCAAATAGCTTCAGCGACCGGTATACCGTGGCGATGCTAATGCGCGAATCAACGGCGGTTGCGCGGCGGTAAACGGTTTCAACGTCAGGATGATCTTCAGCATCGGCAATAACGCGCGCGATCACCCGGCGCTGCTCGGTCATTTTCAGGCCTTTGTCTTCACAGGCCTGTTCCAGTTTTGTCATCGCCGCCATATGATACCTCCGGCCGCTTTGCGGCGCAGAATAAGTCTATCCGACATTAATGCGGCATCAGCGGACAGGACGCAACGCAAGCTAGGGAATTTCGCCATAATTTCCCTTGAATGGGCACTCAAGCCTGCTCCAGCTCGACCAGTGTTCCGCAGAAGTCTTTGGGGTGCAGGAAGAGGACGGGTTTGTTGTGGGCACCATTTTTGGGCTGGCCATCGCCAAGGACGCGCGCACCTTCGGCCACAAGTTTATTCCGGGCAGCCAGAATATCGTCCACCTCGTAGCAGATATGGTGCATGCCGCCGGACGGGGAGCTTTCGAGGAATTTGGCGACGGGGGATCCTTCGCCGTACGGCTCCAGCAGTTCAATCTTAGTGTTGGGCAACTCAACGAATGCGACTGTAACGCCATGATCGGGCAGGGTTTCGGGCGCGGACACCGCAGCACCAAGGGCGTCTCGATAGGTGGCAGCCGCAACATCCAAGTCAGGGACGACAATAGCAACGTGGTTCAAGCGGCCGATCATGGCGGGCGATCCTTTGGTGTTGGACGTGAGCGCAGACGTTATGCGAGAATCAGGCGCTTGGCTCAAGTGCTGTTTTTGGCCCATTTCGGAGGGCGCTTTTCTTTGAAAGCGGCAATGCCTTCGGCTGCTGCGTCACTTTGCAGGAGGCGAGAAATGGTTGCTGCTGCATCATCCAGTACCGGTTCTGGCGGGGTACCGGCGAGGCTGCCGATCAAGCGCTTTGATTGGGCGACAGATGCGGGCTCAGCATAGCTTAGCTGCTTGAGGGCGCGGGCGATGGCGGCGTCCATAGCGGCTGTATCGGCGACACATTCATGGGCGATACCGATACGTTGCGCTTCATCCGCGCCAATGATGTCCGCCATGACCGCCAGCCTGCGAGCCTGGCCTTCGCCAATGCGCCTAACGACGCTTGGCAGTATCTGGCTGGGTATGAACCCGGCGCGTACTTCCGGCATGCCGAACTTGGCACCCTCCGCCGCGATCACATAATCCGCCGAACACGCCATGCCGAGGCCGCCACCGACACAACTGCCTTCCACGGCGACGATTACGGCTTGTGAAAGGTTGTTCAGCGCCATCAGCGCTTCGCCCATTCTGCGGTAAGCGCGGGCAACGGGGTCGGGGCCATCCTCATCCGGCGTCTCGCGCATGTGGTTCAGGTCTCCACCAGCGCAGAAGTGCCCGCCCTTGCCGCGCAATACGACAGCGCGAAGGGTTTTGTCTGACGCGGCAGATTCGAAGGCTGCCGTCAGGAATCGCATCATCTGGAAGGTGATGGCGTTGCGTCGTTCCGGGCGGTTGAACAGCACATGCAGCACCGCGCCCTCTCGTTTCAGCTCAAGTGGCTCGCTGCTAGGAGACGCTTCAGTCATGCCACTGCCAGAACCGGGCTTTTCGGAGTGCGCGCGAACACCAGGCCCTTTATGAAGAGAATGAGCGCAATATTCGCCAGATTGAACGTAACGCCCACGCCAAATGCCGCTGGATAGCTTAACGTAATGTCGTAGACCATAGCACCAACAAGCCCGCCGCCACCCATGCCAATATAACCGAAGAAATAGACGTAGCCCGTGCGCTTCGCGGCTTCCCGCGCTGGAAATAAGTCACGAACCGCCATGCCATAAGCTGGCACAATGCCACCAAACACCAGCCCGAACATAGCGGAGATGATGTAGAGCTGTTCTTGCGTGTCAAAGAATATGAACAGCGCGAGCATGGCGCATTGTAGGGATGAGCCTATCAGGATGGTGTTAACCCCGCCAATCCTGTCTGACGCGACCCCAAACGCGAGGCGGCTGATAGCGGAGCAGATCAGCAGCAGCGATCCAATCTCAGCGCCGACCGCCGTGCCATACCCAAGCGTCGAGCAATAGGCGACCATCTGTGCGATGGGCATCGACATGGCGACGCAACAGCCGACAATCGCCAAGCCCAGGAGCAATGTGAGGAAGTCTTTGTTGATTTCTGGCAAGTGCTGTTCGCGCGCAGGCGCTGTGCCGCTCGCGGTCTGGACGCGCATTCGGGTAAATTCCGGTGGTTCGCGCCGATGAAACAGGCTAAGCGGAACGATCATCGCGGCGGCGAACAAGCCATAGCAGACATAGACCGCTCGCCAACCATACGCCACAACAAGCGGCTCAAACACGACTTGCCATATGCCGCCAGACACGGTTTGCCCGCAGGATACGACGGCGATGGCAAGGCCCCGGTTCCGGTCAAACCAAAGGCTGGCGTTAGCGATCAGCGGTGCGAAACCGCAGCCCATCCCGATCATACCGATGAACAGGAATGATGGTGCCAGTAGGGACGGCAACGACTCCGATAACGCCGCCAGAATACAGCCAACCAGAATGGCGACGGCAGCGACATGCAGCGCTGCCCGCACGCCAACCCGTGTCACGTAATACCCCATGACAATGCCGCCAACGCCAGCGCCCAGAGTTGTTGCACTGTAGAGCGATGATGCGGCAGACCGGGACCAACCGAAGTCTGCCTCCAGAAATGGCACAGCGATGATCGCCAAATAGTTCGCGCCCATGGAAAGCGCTAGCGTCGCGAGAGAGGCAACAGCGATTACCCAGCTATACGGGGTTTCAATTGATTCCTCGCGGGCGATCCGTTTAGCCATCGTTGCGCCTAGTGCCCAGACCGCAGCAGCTTCACGAACTCGCCCAGGCCGATCTGGCGGGCGCGCTTTAGGCGCTCGGCTGCGAGGATAGCACGGACCTGTTGGAGGCTTTTGTCCAGGTCGTCATTGACGATGACGTAGTCATATTCCTGCCAATGGCTCATCTCGGAGGAGGCTTCGCTCATCCGGCGGGCGACGACTTCATCCGTATCCTGGGCGCGGGCGCGCAGCCGGGCTTCAAGGGCGCGGGTTGAGGGTGGCAGAATGAAAACACGGACCAGATCATCCCCGGCTTGCTCGTAAACCTGCTGGGTGCCCTGCCAGTCGATATCAAACAGAACGTCGCGCCCGGCAGACAGTGCTCTCTCTATAGGCGCACGGGGAGTACCGTAATAATAGTCGAACACTTTGGCATGTTCGAGCAATTCGCCCCGGTTCACCCGTTCACCAAAATCCTGATTATCGGTGAAATAGTAATCTTTGCCCTCAGTCTCGCCCGGCCGCTTGCGGCGTGTGGTGGCGGATACAGACATGGTGAGATCGTCCTCAATCTCCAGCAGGCGGCGGGAGATTGTCGTCTTGCCAGCACCCGATGGCGAGGAGAGGACCAGCATCAGTCCGCGTCGTTTTAGATATTCGTCCTGCATCACGCCTGCTTCTATTCCGCTTAAACTACACTCAGACCTTATTCAATGTTTTGCGCCTGCTCTTTGAGCGCGTCAATCGCTGCTTTTAACTCCATCGCGACGCGTGTGAGCGCGATGTCTGCGGACTTGGCCGCAAGGGTATTAGCTTCTCGGTTAAATTCCTGCGCCAGGAAGTCCAATCGCCTGCCTGCCGCTTCGGGGCTGGACAGCAGATCCCGCGCTTGCGCCACATGGGCCTTCAGGCGTTCAAGTTCTTCTGCCACATCCGCTTTAACCGCGAGCGCAGCAGCTTCCTGAATGATGCGGTCTTCGGGTATTGGAGCGCTGTCCGTGATCAGCGCTGTCAGTGCTGCGCGGTAGCGTTCGGCCAATGCGGGCGGTTGTCGGTCTGCAAGGCCTTTGGCGTCCATCGCCAAGCTTTCGACGCGGTCAAGGATATCGAGGAGGACGGTGGTGAGGCGCGCACCTTCTTCGCGCCGGGCAGCGTCCAGCGCGTCGAGCAAGGCTGGGATATCGCCAAGTGGTGTTGCTTGCGCGCCATCTTCAGCCGCATCGCTTTCATCAGCCACGATGACGCCGCGCAATTGTAGAATGCCATCGAGCGTGGCGGGTGCGATTGGGGCATCTGGCGGGATCTCGATCTTGGCGATGTCTGCTAACAGCGTATTCAGAGCAGCGTGGTCAATCCGGCCAGCACCTGAGGAATGCGTGCGTTCTACGTTGAGTGTGACTTGTAAGGAGCCGCGTTTAAAGCGCTCGGTGGCAGCTTTGCGGACGATCTTTTCAGCGCCTTCGACAGAGCTTGGAGCGCGCACCCGCACATCCAAGCCCTTGCCGTTGACGCAGCGCACTTCCCACACCCAGCTAAGCGTTTCCGTGCTGCCTTCGAGCCTGGCAAAGCCGGTCATACTGGCTGGTGTGGTGGTCATTTCCGGCGCTGCCTCTCGATAATGCGCCATTTCTGTACGTTCCTGTTATGCTGGCGAAGCGTTTTGGCGAACGCATGGCCGCCCCTGCCGTCCGCAACGAAATAGAACGCATCCGTTTTGGCCGGGTTCGCTGCAGCCATCAGCGCGGCCTTGCCGGGATTGGCGATGGGACCCGGCGGTAATCCGGCGGACTGATAGGTGTTGTAGGGGTCTTTGAGCGCTAACTCACTCCGGCGGAGGCCTCGCCCCAACGGTCCAGCGCCGCGGGTAACAGCATAGATCGTCGTTGGGTCTGATTGCAGCAACATGCCCTTGCGCAGCCGGTTCACGAACACGCCAGAGACCAGTGCCCGCTCTCCCCCAACGCCGGTTTCCTTCTCGATAATAGATGCCAGAGTGACTAAGTCCGCGGCGGTTTTTACAGGATGGTCTGCCGGTTTGGTCGCCATCGCTGCCTGCACTGCTGCTGCCATGGCGCTGCGCATCCGGGCGATGACGTCTGTACGGCTGTCATTCCAGGAATAATGGTAGGTTTCCGGCAGCAATGCGCCTTCGGGGACGCCCGTTGGCAGATTGCCGGTGAGGCCTTCTGCGGCTTGCACAGTTGCCAAAGCTTCAACTGTCAAAGCGCCTTCCGGTACCGTGAGGCGGCGGACGATCGTTGGGCCTTCAGTCAGCAGTGTCAGAAGGGCGCGGGGGCTGGCTTTGGCAGGGGCTGCGAACTCGCCCGCTCGGATTTTGCCGCCCTGCTTTTTAATTTTAGCCAACAGGCGGAAGACCAGCGGGTCTTCAATCAAGCCTTGCCGCTCAAGCTGCTGAGCGACGGCAGAAGTGCCTGACCCTCGCTCAATAAATATCCGCTGTTCTGCTGCATGCGGCCCAGGCGCATCGAAGGATTCAAACGTGCGCCAGGCAAAGAACACGCAAAGCCCCAGCGCTATCAGCGCCAGGGCGGTAAATGAACGTACCATCTTGAATGATCACACTGCGCGGAACAGCAGCGACGCGTTGGTGCCGCCGAAACCGAAGGAGTTCGAAAGCGCATGCTTAATAGGCCGCTCTCGCGCTTCCAATGCCGCCAAATCGATATCGCAACCCTCAGAAGGATCTTCCAGGTTCAGCGTTGGTGGTGCCACGCCATCCCGCATCGCCAAGATGGAGAAGATCGCTTCAACAGCCCCTGCCGCGCCCAGCAGGTGGCCAACGGCGGATTTGGTTGAGGACATCGTGAGATTATAAGCGTCCTGGCCAAACAAGCGTTTGACAGCGCCAAGCTCAATCTCATCGCCAAGTGGCGTGGAGGTGCCATGGGCGTTGATATAGTCAATATCCGAAGTGGTGACGCCCGCCCGTTTCAGGCAAGCTTGCATGGCTCGGTAACCGCCATTGCCATCTGCTGCAGGGGCAGTGATGTGGTGGGCGTCGCCGCTCAAGCCGTAGCCAACCAGTTCACCGTAGATTTTGGCACCGCGGGCTTTAGCGTGCTCATATTCTTCCAGGACGACGACACCAGCGCCTTCGCCCATAACAAAGCCATCGCGACCTTTATCCCAAGGCCGGGAGCCTTTGGTCGGCTCATCATTATAGCTCGTGGAAAGGGCACGCGCCGCTGCAAACCCAGCAATTCCAAGGCGGCAGATGGCGGCTTCAGCGCCGCCGGCCACCATGATATCCGCGTCGCCATATTGGATCAGCCGGGCTGCGTCACCGATCGCATGCGCACCCGTGGCGCATGCGGTGACGGCAGAATGGTTGGGGCCCCGGAAGCCATGGCGGATGGAAATCTGCCCTGACGCCAGGTTGATCAGGCTTGCTGGAATAAAGAATGGCGAAACGCGGCGTGGGCCGCGCTCATGCAATGTCACGGACGTGTCGTAGATGGTCGATAACCCGCCAATGCCGGAGCCGACCATAACGCCCGTGCGGTCGCCCGCTTCTTCGGTTTCAGCCTTCCAGCCAGAATCTGCAACAGCCATATCAGCCGCTGCGATGCCGTACACGATAAACGGATCGCTTTTGCGGCGGTCCTTCGCGCCCATGAAAGCGTTCGGATTGAAATCGCCTTCAGCCTCGCCATGAGAAACGTGCGCCGCGATGCGGCACGGCAAATCATCGGTTTCGAAGCCTTGCATGGGACCAAGCCCAGATTGGCCTTCGAGCATCCGCTTCCACGGAACTTCGAGCCCGCTGCCAAGCGGCGTGACCAAGCCGATGCCCGTTACGACGACGCGACGCATGGGACGCCTCCAATTTTGAAATTCTGAGGGTAAGGCAGGCGCTACGCGCGCTTAGCAAACCGCTCCGAACCCGAGCTGGGTTAGTCGGCGTTCTCACTAATAAAGTCGATCGCGTTTTTCACGGTCACGATTTTCTCGGCAGCGTCGTCAGGGATTTCGCAGCCAAATTCTTCTTCGAAAGCCATCACCAATTCTACGGTATCAAGGCTGTCTGCGCCCAGATCGTCAATGAAGGAGGAGTTTTCGTTGACTTTGCTTTCCTCGACGCCGAGGTGCTCAACAACGATTTTCTTAACGCGCTCGGCGATGTCGCTCATTCGAATAGTTCCCTGCAATCTAATTCTTCTGTTTAAAGCAATCTTGCGTCTGCCGTGAGACGAAACGGCGCATGATTGCGCCGGTAGTTAACACACAATAACGGGCCTTGCTACAGGCCACGGCTAGAGATTTAGGCAGTATTGGCAGCGAATGCCAACCCTTATTTTTAGCAGATTCGAAATTCGGCTCAAAGCATCGCCATGCCGCCGTTCACATGCAGCGTCTGGCCCGTTACATATCCAGCCTCATTCGCCGCCAAATAGGCGACAGCGGCTGCAATGTCATTGGGTGCGCCCATGCGGCCAGCTGGGATGCGTTCGTTAATGCCGTCTTTTTGTTTGTCTGTCAGACCATCAGTCATTGGGGTCGCGATAAACCCGGGTGCCACGCAGTTCACGGTGATACCGCGCGCCGCGACTTCCGCCGCCATGCTGCGTGTCATGCCGGCAAGGCCAGCTTTAGCCGCTGCGTAGTTCGCCTGGCCTGGATTGCCAGAATGGCCAACGACAGATGTGATATTGACGATCCGCCCCCAGCGCCGCTTCATCATCCCGCGTAGTGCCGCGCGGGAAAGCTTGAATGCGGCAGTCAGGTCCACGGCGAGCACTGTGTCCCAGTCCTCGTCTTTCATACGCATGGCCAGCCCGTCACGGGTAACACCTGCATTGTTCACCACAATATCGCATTGGCCGAGTGCAGCTTCGACTTGGCCAACCAGCCCGGCCACAGCTTCGCCGTCGCCCAAATTGCATGGGGTGACGGCTGTGCGATCGCAAAGCTCAGCAGCCAAGGCTTCTAAGGGCTCCAGGCGGGTGCCTGAGAGCGCGACGCTAGCACCCATGCCGTGCAGTTGCCGGGCAATGGCAGCGCCAATGCCGCCGGATGCACCGGTTACTAGCGCAGATTTACCAGAAAGGTCACTCATGGTGATTGCTCAACCGCCCCCAAGCTTGGGAATCAGAATAGATTGCTTCCCGATAGCGCCACGGGAAATCCCTGCAGCGCTATCGGGGGAGCTGCCAAATCAGCTTTTGGCGTCGTCGAGCGCTTTCAAAACGCGCGGCGGTGACATTGGCAGCTCAGTCATGCGAAGGCCCGTCGCGTGATAGACGGCGTTCGTGATCGCTGCGAGCGGCGGCACGATTGTGACCTCACCAGCGCCTTTAACACCGTATGGGTGCTTATCGTTCGGCACTTCAATAATGATCGGAGTAATCTCTGGCAGATCACTGGCAACGGGGATCCTGTAGTCGAGGAACCCAGCGTTATCAACGTCACCATCCTTGGCATAGATATATTCTTCGTTGAGCGCCCAGCCGATACCCTGAACAACACCGCCCTGGATCTGGCCTTCGACATAGTCCGGGTGGATCGCACGTCCTACATCCTGGGATGCGGTGAAGCGCAGAACCTTTACGTGGCCGGTTTCTTTATCAACTTCAACGTCGACCATGTGCGCTGCGAATGCACCCTGGTGACCGGTTGCGTTCAGGGAGACTGATGCCGCGATTGGCGCACCGCCCATGCCTGCGATGTCGGCCAGTGTTAGTGGTTCGAATTCGCCAGCGTTGGCACCAGCTGGGCTCGCTTGCCCATCAGCCCAATCAACGGCTTCGATATCGATGCCCCATTTATCAGCAGCACGACCACGGAGGTTTAGGATGACTTCTGACGTTGCTTGCTCAACCGCCATACCGGCAGCGAAGGTCACGCGGCTTCCGCCTGTTACAGCGCTGATGCCCACAGAGTTCGTGTCGCCTATCTGCGCACGAACTTTGCGGTAGTCGACGCCAAGCAATTCAGCAGCAATGTTGACCATGGATGCACGGCTGCCACCGACATCCGGGTGGCCGGTGATGACAAGTGCCGTGCCGTCTTCATTGATGTGTAACTGGGCGCTCGATTCGCCGCCCGCATTGCCCCAATATCCAACAGCAACGCCGCGACCCTGGTTCGGTCCAAGCTTGATCTGAGCGTTGGGGTGGTTTTCGAGCCCTTCGATGCATTCGAGCATGCCATGGGTGCCAAGTTTTGCACCGTAGAATGTTGGCTCATCCGCACCGATCATGTTGACCTTGCGGAGCTTTAGCGGGTCCATGCCGATTTGCTCGGCAGCTTCATCCAGCAGGCATTCCAGAGGATAGTTGCCGGCAGGTGCCCCTGGCGCACGATACGCATTGACCTTTTGACGATTTGATACCACGTCGAACCCGCGAACAATAGCGTTGTCGATTTTGTAGCTGGCGAACGGGAAGTACACCGCGCGACCGACTGGAGAGCCTGGGAATGGGCCTGCCTGATAATAATAATCAGCGGTAACGGCAGTGATCTTACCGTCTTTGGAAATGCCGAGCTTAACGTGGCTGACGGATCCAGATGTTGGGCCAGTGCCGGCGAAAACTTCTTCGCGGCTCATCTGCATTTTAACGGGGCGACCGCTCTTCTTGGAAAGCACCATCGCCAGCGGCTCAAGGTATACAACCGTTTTACCGCCAAACCCGCCGCCGATTTCAGCTGGGATCGCTTTAATGTCGCCAACCGGCATGCCAGCCATTTCAGCCGTCATAAAGCGGACCATGAATTGGCCCTGGCTGCTCGACCAGATGGTTGATTGGCTGTCTTTACCGTAGTGAACGACGCAAGCGTGCGGCTCGATATAAGCCTGATGGACGGCTGCGGTCTTAAAGCTGCGCTCTACGATGACGTCCGCTGCTGCAAATCCAGCCTCAACGTCGCCAGACTGTTCGGTCAGGACGGAGGCGATGTTTGATGCTTTCGTCGGCGCAGGCTCAACACCTTTTGTATGGATCCAGTCATGCAGGACGGGGGCGTCTTCCTTGATCGCATCTTCGATTTCGACCACATGCGGCACCACTTCGTAGTCAACTTCGATCAATTCCAGTGCTTCTGCAGCGACGGATTGCGTCGTTGCTGCGACGGCGGCAACGGGGTGGCCGACATACAACGCCGTGCCGTGTGCCATGGTGTTGCGGCAAATCCAGCGAAGATCCTGCGGGCCCATCGGGCGTGGAATGTCCAGCGGCAGGAGCGGCATGTCATCTGCCGTCATCACTGCCAGAACGCCGTTTAGCGCTTCAGCTTTCGAGGTGTCGATGGACTTTATCTTGGCGTGGGCGTGCGGGCTGCGCAGCACTTTGCCCCAAACCATGCCTGGCATATCGCCATCGGCACCGTACCGGGCCATGCCGGTGACTTTCTCAACACCATCGGGACGGACCGTGTTCGTACCGATCCATTTGTTGTTTGTGATTGATCCATCCATTAAGTCGATCCTTTAAGGCAACGGGTTGTGGCTGGGCGCGTTGTCGCGCTTGAAACTTTCGGGATATTTCGCGACGATAATAATGCCGGTAACTTCAACCCCAAGCAAGTAACCGCTTTTAGGAAGATTGCAATGACTGCGCCACACAGCACCTTTGACGTAAACGAGGACGGCGTCGCCGTGTTCACTCTCAACCGGCCTGAAAAAATGAACGCGATCAGCCAGCACATATTCGACGTAGATTTGCCGGCTATGATTGACCGCGCAGAGAAAGACGACAGCATCCGTGCATTGGTGCTGGCAGGCGCTGGTGGCAATTTCTGCTCCGGCGCGGATGTCACGCGTATGCAGAAAAGTGACGGCGGCCCCGTTGAAAGCCGTGCGTCTGGCCTCCGCGATACACTCGGCGTCATCTATCGGATTGTGAACCTGCCAAAGCCAGTAATTTCGGCGGTTGATGGCATCGCGTTTGGCGGCGGGTTCAGCTTGGCGATGACAGCGGACATTATGTTAGCCACGCCACGCGCCCGCTTCTGCTTGGTGTTCGGGCGGATTGGCCTGATCCCGGATATGGGCATCGCTTACACGCTGCCGCGCGCGATTGGGGCACGGCGGGCCAAGGAATTGGCGTTCACCGCGCGGTCGTTCGGGGTTGAGGATGCAGAGCGGATGGGTCTCGTCAACGCCGTTCACGCGCCGGATGACCTGCTGGGCGCGGCTATCAAGATGGCGGCGAACTTGTCGAAAGGTAGTGGTGAAGCGCAGGCGCTGGCGAAATCTCTGATTGATCGCAGTCTATCATCCAGCCAGGCAGACATGACGGACGCCGAATGCGCCGCCCAACAGGCGCTCCGCCCCAGCGCATTCCATGCTGAAGCCGTTCGCCGCTTCCTGGCGAAAGAGCCGCGGCTTTATGATTGGGATGGGATGACGCGTTAGCTTTGGCGCCGTGCTCCTGCTGCAGACGCCCCCCTTACCCCGCCTCTCCCCTCGTTGGGGAGAGAGGAGCTAAAGAGTAAGCGCTGCTGCGCATTCTCCTCGCCTCCCCCAAAGAATGCATGGCGGGGGGAGAGGGACAGGGTGAGGGGGGCGTCTGCCGCCTAGTACGCCGCTCCTAGTTCCGAACTTCTGGCGCTTCTTGTTCTACCACCCGACGAATGGCGGCGAAGTGGCCTTCGCGTTGCATGCCGTTATCCGTTGCGATTTGGGCGGCGGTTTCCGCAATGACATCATCCGGGATTTTGCGGAACGGTAGACCCTGAGACCTGGCGATGGCCTGCACCTGGCAAGCGCGCTCTAAGTAATACAAATCGTCAAATGCAGAGGCGAGGTCAGCCCCGCACACGACAACGCCATGGTGGGCTAGAAAGCCGATGTCCTTGCCCTGCATTGCGGCGGTGATGCGGTCGCCTTCTTCCATGCTCAGCGCCACGCCGCCATAGGTATCGTCATAGGCGATGCGGTCGTAGAACCGGAGCGCGTTTTGCTCCACCATTTCCAAGCGGCAGTCCTGAAGCAGGGTGAAGGATGTGGCGTAGGGCATGTGCGTGTGCAACACAGCCTTGGCGTTCGGGTGCTGCAAATGCAGGCGGCTGTGGATGAAGAACGCGGTCTCCTCCACCGCATGCTTGCCCTCCAGCACTTCGCCGTCATGGCGACAAAGCACGATGTCGCTGGCGGTGATCTCGCTCCAGTGCAGGCCCTGGGGGTTCACCAAAAAGGTCTCGCCCGCGTCATCTACGGCAAAGCTGAAATGATTGCAGATGCCTTCGCTCAGCCCCAGCCGGTCCGCCCAGCGGAGTGCGACGGCCAGTTCGATTTTCTGTTCGTGCAGGTCATTGCGCATGGGCGTTTATCCTATTCCTGGGATCATGATGTGCGCACTTCCGTAGCCCGTGCGGAAAAATCCGGCAAGGCTGTGTGAATGGGCTTGCGTTAAATGGCGTCGTGGCCAGACAATCATGGCCTCAATATTCCTCGACGACAGAGTGCGCATTCATGATCCCGATTATCGGCTATTCAGACAAACTTTCCGTGGCACCCGGCGATGAGATCGCTTTCAAGATCTCCAGCGCTGGCAAAGCGGATTACACGGCGCGCCTGGTTCGCCTAATTTCCGGAGACCCGAACCCAGCAAGCCCTGGGCTGCAGGAAGCTGAAATTCCGGCTGATTTTGCGGGATCATATCCCTCCAGGATGCAGACGGTCGCGCTCGGCTCATTCGTGCGGGTGCCAGCGAATACGGCATTCGCGGACCTCGAATCCTTCACGCTCTCCGCCACGATTTGGCCGACAATGCCGGGGAAACCAAACCAAGGCATTGCGTCCTGCATGGCGGACGGCAAAGGCTATGCGCTGACAATCGGGCCGGATGGAGCGGAAGCCAGGATTGGCGCGACTAAGCTGTCGGTCGGGAAACCATTGACGGAACGGCGCTGGACCCGCGTGTGGATGGCTTATGACGCCGGAAGCCGCATGCTGACAGTCGGACAATTCCCTATCGGCCAGATTTTTGACCGGGACGATGCAGGCTCGGCGGACATGCAACTGGACACAGCACCCGACCTTGCGTCTGGCCAGGACATGCTGATCGCCTCAATCGACGGTCTGGGGCCAGATACTTGCTTCAACGGCAAGCTTGAGCGGCCAATGTTGCATAACCGGGCGCGCAGTATCGCCCAGGCCAAAGCGTCAGCCAGTGCGGCAGCGGATGATGTTGTGGCGGTATGGGATTTCTCGCAGCGCATTAGCTCGTTGGATGTGATGGAAGCGGGCCGTCATGGCTTGCATGGCCGGGTGGTCAATCTTCCCTCACGGGCCATGGCGGGATCGAACTGGTCCGGCGATGAAATGGCGTGGCGGCATCGGCCAACGGAATACAGCGCCATCCATTTCCATGATGATGATATTGATGATTGCCGCTGGGAAACCGATTTCACCTTCACCATTCCGGATGGCATGAAGAGCGGCGTTTATGCTGCGAAACTAGCGCTGCCTGATGGTGGCGAGGATGCAATTCCGTTTTTCGTCCGCCCGAAACGGGGCGAGAGGCAGGCGGATTTCTGCGTTGTGATCCCGACGTTTACGTATGTGATCTACGCCAATCAGGCACGTGAAAACACAACTGAAGGCTATCTCGCGAAGGCAAAATCTTGGGGTGCGCGGGAGCATACGCCAGACCTGTACCCAGATTTTGGCCTGTCGACATATAACTTCCACAGTGACGGCAGCGGCATCAGCCATACCACCCGTCACCGCCCAATTCTGAACATGCGCCCTGGCTATATGGCCATCGCGAATGGGTTCGCGGCGTCTGGCCTCCGCCATCTGCCAGCGGATCTGCACTTGATCCAGTGGTTGGAATCCAAAGGCATCGACTACGACATCCTAACCGATGAGGACCTGGACGCTGAGGGCGCAGATGTGCTCGCTGGCTATAAGGCCGTCGCGACAACGACCCACCCCGAATATCACACCAAGGCCAGCTTAGACGCATTCCAAAACTATGCGCACAAGCTTGGCGGGCGCTTGCTTTATCTAGGCGGCAACGGTTTCTATTGGCGGATCGCCAAACATGCTCAGCTTGAGGGCGTGTTTGAAATCCGCCGGGCAGAGGGTGGTATTCGCGCTTGGGCGTCAGAACCCGGCGAATATTACAACGCCTTTGACGGTGCATATGGCGGACTTTGGCGGCGGAATGGCCGTCCCCCGCAGGCGCTTGGCGGCGTTGGGTTCACGAGCCAGGGGCTGTTTGAAGGCTCATATTACCGTCGCACCAAAGCCTCATACGAAGGTGATCAGGCCTGGATATTTGAGGGGATCGATGACGAGATCATCGGTGATTTCGGCTTCTCGGGCGGTGGTGCTGCGGGCTTTGAATTGGACCGGGCGGACAAGACTCTCGGCACACCCGAAAATGCTGTAACGCTGGCATCATCTGAAAACCACCAGGACCACTTCGTACTGGTGCATGAAGACCAGCTAACCCACGTGGACACATATCCCCGCATCAAGCAGACGCCAGGTGGACGCCCGGAACCGCTGATTCGTGCGGATATCGTCTATTTTGATACTGCGGATGGCGGGGCCGTATTTTCCACTGGCTCCATCACCTTCTGCGGCAGCCTACCCTGGAACGGCGGCGACAATAACATCAGCCGCATGACCGAAAACGTCATCCGGCGGTTTATTGCAGATGAAGAGGAGGCGTGAGGCTGGGGGCGCCCCCCTCACCCTGATCCCTCTCCCCCCTGCCATACGGCCATTGGGGGCGGGCGAGGGGACCTACACATAGGCCGCGTTTCAAAATAGTTATTATCTTCCGGCTGCCAAGCTGGAACTCCTCGCCCCCCAACGGGGTGAGAGGCGGGGTGAGAGGCGGGGTGAGGGGGGAAGCCTGCGGGTTGGCCTAACGCCAGCAGCCCCTACCTTCCGCCCCGCGCCGCTTTTTCTAGCTCAATCGGCTCGCCGTGCGGTGTGGCTTTGGCGGCGGCATCCCATGCGGCTTGGCGTTCGGCGCGTTCTGGTTCGGTGATGAAGCCCTTGGCTGCAGTCAGTCGTTCGAGTGCGCGAAGCCAGTGGCGGTAATAGTCCTCGCCGTCTTGGGCGGCGCCAGCAGCCAGCAATTCTTCGGACAAAAGACCGGCGAATTCCTGCCATTGGAACAGGCCGCGCTGGTTTAGCTCAACCGCCATGGCGAAGGCCTGGGCTTCCCAGGGGGCGGCGAATACGGGCGGTTCTGCTAGCTGGCCGTCTTTGAGGGCAGCGGGATTGGGTCTAATCACGTCATGCTGGGTCAAGGTAATCGTCCCAAAGATCGACATAGACGCATGCGCCCACCTCAGCGTCTGGCCCCCAAAGTTCCGTGCCCTCAAACCGAACGGCGTAGAGCCATTGCGGGCGTTCATCCCCGGTTTTTGAGTGAGTGTCCGGAAACACGAAAACGCCGTGAACCCGGTCAATCACACCTGTGCGGCCTCGCACATAGCGCGGCACGCGGGTGTGGGTTGGCGGGTTGATGTTCCGGGCGGTTACATGTGCGCCGGGCTGAAACTTGGGTTGGCCTGCCGTACTTTCGTCGCGTTTGGCACTGCCGCCTTTCTGCAGTGCAGGAAGGACATCCGCCGCATTTAAAATGCGCGGCAAGGGCTTGGTCTCGCCAATGGATTCCGCCGCCTGAATTTCGGCTTCGCTGACCAGCGCGCGCTCTGCCAACAGCACTTCCAGGCCGTGCAGCCAATGTTCGTAATAGGTAGTTTCCAGGTAGCGGCCAGGGGCCATGCTTTCCCGGGCAAATCGGGCTTGGTCGATATTCCATTGGCCGGTGAAGCCCATTGCGAGGGTCAGGGAGAAGGCTTTTCGTTCCCAGCCTGCATGGAATAAGGGCTCATTCGGATCAGGCGCGATGGGGCCGTGGCCGTGGCCGCCGCCAAGATCATGGGCACCGTTCATGCGCTTTTCTCCACCAGCCCCGTGCCGATCATGCTGTCTCGGGTGACAATGTCCGCCAATTGCTCAGCGCTCCATCCGTCCGTACCGTCGGGGCGCATTGGCAGGATCATGTAGCGCGTTTCCGCCGTTGAATCCCACACACGGATTTCTGTGGACTCCGGCAATGTCACGTCAAATTCCGCCAGCACACTGCGGGGCTGGGATACGGACCGGGCGCGGTAGGGTGCTGCCTTATACCAAGTGGGCGGCAGGCCAAGCACGGGCCACGGATAGCAGGAGCACAACGTGCAAACGACCATATTGTGAACGTTGTCCGTGTTCTCCAGCACGATCATGTCCTCGCCCTGGCGGCCCGTATAGCCAAGCGATGCAATGGCGGCGCTTGCATCTTTCAGCAGCCAAGCTTTGTAGTCGGGGTCAGTCCAGGCCTTGGCGACGACTCGGGCACCGTTCCTGGGCCCCACGTTCTTCTCATAAGTCTCAACCAGCACATCCAGTGCGGCCGGGTCCACATAGCCCTTCTCGACCAGTAGTGATTCAAGTGTGCGGACACGAAGCTCCGTCTCAGTCAGTTCTGATCCGTGATCATGATCGTGATGATGGCGGTCATGGGGCATGGAGCATCTCTTCAATTGCGGTTCGCCAAGCTTTATAGCAAAGGCGGAACCAGCATGGCATGCTTTCTGTATCGAACCCGATGGAGAGACCTGATGCCAGACACAGCAGCACACCCGCAGCCGACCCCGCTTGACGCTCACCCGGATTACGAACACGTATCCGCTGCAGAGCTGCAGGACCTGAACAACCGGCTGACAACTGTCTTGAAGCCGCGCACGCTCGCCATTGGCATGAAGCAGTACACGACCTTGGATGAAATGAACGAGATCCAGGGTCTGCGCCGCCCAAAAGCGGGCCGTTTCCACACCATGTGCCAGTTGGTGACGCAGTCTCGCATGGCCGGATTCACGCTGGGCATTACTGCGGAAAACGTGCGGCCTAATTCCAATTGTGGCGGCGTCCATGGCATTGATCTGCCGGATGAACCGACGCTAGATGGTACGCACATGACCGGCGTTTGGTTTGAAAACCAGGTGGCTGCCGCAGCGCACCAGGCAGAAATGCCCCGCCAAGTGTACGGGACTTATGTGGCGACGGTGGTTTCGCCGATCCGCTCAGCGCGGCTTGATCCACCGGATATCGTTATGCTCTATGGTACGCCCGCACAGATCATTATCTTCGTGAACGGCCTCCAGCATAAACGCTACCGCCGTTACGATATGTCGATCACTGGCGAGTCCGCTTGCGCCGATAGCTGGGGCAAAGCGCTGCTGACCAAAGACACCTCTATCTCAATCCCCTGCTTCGCCGAACGTCGCTATGGCGGCGTTGCGGATGATGAGATGCTGATCGCCATGCCACCGCACGAATTCAAGCGCGGCATTGAAGGCATGGAGGCGCTTTCCCGCGTTGGTCTCCGGTACCCGATCCCGCCCTATGGCCCGTTCACGGATCCGAGCGAAGGCATGGGAGCATCCTATGCCTGAGGCTAAATCCGGCACCCCGGCGGGAGGAAACCCGCGGCCGACGACGAAGCGGTTGCAAACCATGGTGCGCGCGTATCGGGAAGCCGGCGCGCTGATGGCAGCCTTGGAGCTTGAGCTCTTCACGCATCTTGATAAGGGCGCGAATACAGAGGCGGCGCTGACCAAAGCGATGGGGCTGCAGCCACTGCACGGCGAGCGGATCATCATCGCCATGCTTGGCCTCGGCATGATCGAGCGCGATGGCGACACCCTTAGCAATGTGGCGGATACGGATCGTTATCTGGTCAAAGGCAAGTCGACCTATGCCGGTGAATGGATGCTGTTCACCAAGCCAGACTGGAACCATTGGGGCCGCATGGCGGAAGTTCTAAGCGAACAAACGCCGCCCGTCCTCAAGAACCCAACTGTTGACGGCATCACAATTGAAGAAGCGCGCCGCTATCATCGCGGTACCTATTCAATTGGGCGGGGTGCGGGACGGCTATTCCTGCGCCACGTGGATATGTCGAACGCCAAACTGCTGATTGATATCGGCGGCGGATCGGGTGCCTATTGCATCGAAGCCTGCAAAGCCAACCCGGACCTGAAGGCCGTCGTGCTGGACCTGCCTGCCGTCGTGCCGGTAACGCGGGAATTCATCGCGGAAAATGGACTAGAGGATAGGATCGAAGCGCAAGCTTGCGACTTCAACAGCGATCCATTCCCAGATGGCGCGGATGTCGCCGTGATGGCATCCAACCTGCCCATGTATGGCCGCGAAGCCTTCGCCGCCGTCGCCAAGAAGGCCTATGCGGCCATGGCGCCTGGCGGAACCTTCCACCTGATCGGCGAATCCCTGGACCCAGACCGCTCCGGCCCTGGCGATCCTGCAATGTGGGGTTTGGCACAAGCCATTAACAACACCACCGGCATCGCCCATTCCACCGCCGAAGTCGAAGGCTACCTCTCAGACGCAGGCTTTACCGACGTCCAAACGGATGTATTCGTCGAAGGCATCCTTCAACGGACATCCGGGGTGAAGTAAGAGCTGCCCTGCTATTTCGGAAACCAGTAGCCCGGGTCCGTTGGGAATACGGACCGGGTTTCTATCCGGGTGGCGGGTTCAGTGAGTGTATGGGCGGCGGCTTTCCATACGGCGTAGTGCGGTGCTGCGCGATGTTCGAGGCGGGCGGCTTCGTCCTTGTAGACTTCGTAGAAGTAGTAGGTGTTCTCGTCTTCGGCGTCCTGGAGGACGTTGAAGCGGGCGCAACCGGGCTCGTCGCGTTCAGAGCCGATGGCATCTACTTCAATCGCATCCAGGAATTCTTGCCTGAGTTCCGGTTTGATTTTTACTTTCACCCATACTGCCAGCATCGCCTGCTCCTATCCTAATTTACAATTCGGGATGGAGCATAGCACCGTGTGAGGAGGCCCGTGAGAGGCTCTGATTAAGGTCTGGCGTCGGCGTCAGCGCCTTGGAGTTTTTGGTCGAGGGCGTTGCGCACTTTCTCTTCCAGTTCCTCCAGCCGATAGGGCTTGCTGACCAATTCAAAACTATTGCCAATATCGCCTTCGCGCAGCACCGCTGCTTCTGCATATCCAGATGTGTAGAGGATCGGCAGGTGCGGGAATACGGCCCTGGCTTCTTTGGCGAGTGCGGGTCCATGCATGCCGCCCGGCATAACAATGTCCGTGAACATCAGGTCAAACTTGCCGTTCTCCGCCTTTAAGGCTTCGAGCGCGGAGAGGCCATCTTGCGCCTCGATCACGTGGTAGCTCATGTCTTCCAGCATGGCGACAGCGACATCGCGAACGGCGTCATTGTCTTCGACGACGAGAATACGATGGGCCTGGATAGCTTCGGGCGGGGCTTCGACAATTTCCGCTTCTGCTTCAGACGGGTCAGTTGCTTCAGAGTGCAAGCGCGGCAGGTACATGGCGATAGACGTGCCGTAGCCAATCTCGGCATAGACGGTGATATGGCCGCCAGACTGCTTGATGAAACCATAGACCATGCTCAGGCCAAGGCCGCTGCCTTCGCCGACATCTTTGGTCGTGAAGAAAGGCTCAAACACCCGTTTGACCACATCCTCAGACATGCCTGTTCCGGTATCCGTCACTGAAATGCGCACATAGTCGCCCGCTGGCAGATCATCCGCGTCTGCAAATTGGGCGGGCCCAATGTGCAGGTTTTGGGACTCAACGGTCAACCGTCCGCCACCCTTCATGGCGTCCCGGGCATTGACGCAGAGATTGAGTACGGCGGATTCAAGCTGGCTTTCATCTACGGTGACGGTCCAGTTTTCAGCAGCCGGTCTGATGGCGATATTCACCCATTCGCCTAACGTCCGCTCCAACATGTCGACCATGCCAGTAATAAGCGCATTGGCGTCCAACGGCGTTGGCTTCAGGTCCTGCTTGCGGGAGAAAGCAAGCAGGCGCTTGGTCAATTCCGCCCCGCGGCGCACGGCGTCCAGGGCAGCGTGGGTGCGGCGGAGGGCCTTTTCATCGGTTTTCACGACGCGCTCGATCAGCTGTAAATTGCCCATAACGACCGCCAACAGGTTATTGAAGTCATGGGCGAGGCCGCTGGTCAACTGCCCAACGGCTTCCATTTTCTGGGCTTGCTGGAGGCGCTCCTCCATGCGCCTGGATTCAGTAATGTCTTCGATAGCAGATACGGCGCCGACGCCATTGCCGTTCCGGTCAAGTAAGGGGCGCGCGTTAATGCGGACGACGCAAGCATGGCCGGTGCCGGAAGAAACAATGAGTTCTTGATCCACCATTTCGCCGCGTAGAGCCCGCAGAATGGGTGCGCTTTCCGGCTCGATTGGCGTGATGCCGTCTGGCTGCCTCATCTCCAAACGGCCCACCAGTTGGTAAATTGTTGGGGGGGGGAGGATTCCAAGCCGTACATCTTTCGGGCAGTCGAATTCATCACGGATAAGACACCGTTCTGATCACACGAAAGGATTTCATCTCGCAGGCTTTCTACAAACCTGCGGTGTTGCTCCAAGGCGCTATCGACATGCGGTTCCAGGTTCGTCAGCGTCCGTTGCGCGACAACCCGTGCCTCTAGAGCGCCGCTGATGATGTCTGCAAGATCCAGAAGGAGTTGCTGCTCGCTATCACTGAGAGTGTCGCGTGGCGCTACATCGCCAATTGACAGCACGCCGATGTTATGGCCCTCGGCAGATTTGATGGGCGCGCCGGCATAGAACCGAAGCCGGGCTGGTCCTGTGACGAGGATATTTTCGTTGAAGCGTGAATCGGCCTGGGCGTCAGGGACGATTAACACACTGTCCTGACTAATAACGACGCTGCTAAATCCGTTTGCTCGCGCCGTCTGGGCTAGGCTAATGCCAACTGCGGCCTTTATCCAAGAGCGTTCTTCATCCAGTAGAGAAATGATGGTAATCGGAATCTTGAACTGGCGGCTAGCAGCTTGGGCGATCCGGTCGAAGTTCTCTTCGGGCAAACTGTCTAGAACTGCGTAGCGGTGCAGCGCTTCCAGGCGAAGGGCCTCGCTTGCCGACTCTTCGCCGACTGGCTCCTCGCTATTCTGGTCAGCCTTAGGCGTCGCAGCCAAATTGGATTGTGACACGGACAGTCCCCCTCACGTTTAATAGCGGAGAGACTATGGCGGGCTGACCTTAAGAAATCGCTGAAAGGCAGGGAATCTTGGCCTTAGTGATTCATTCCCTGTCCGCCATCCAGATAAATCGTTTCGCCATTCAGGAAGTGCAGGTTTTCGTCTGCAATACTGGCCACCAGCTTGGCGACCTCCTCCGGCGTGCCGATTTCGCCAGATGGAATGCGCTTGGTGATGAAGTCCCGAAACCGGTCATTGTCCATATGGGTTTGGTTCAAGTCCGTGCCAATGAATCCAGGTGCCACGGTAACAACACGGATCCCGGCCTTTGCCCATTCCACAGCAAGACAGCGCCCGATGGCGGCGACGGCGGCTTTTGATGCGCAATAGGCTGCATGAAAACGCACGCCAAGCTTTTCGTAATAGCTGCCCATATTGATGATCTGGCCGCGCGTTTCCGCCAAATACGGATAGGCCTCCCGGCTGGCAGCGAATACGGCTGTTGTGTTGACGCGGAGCAGCTTTTCGAAGGCGTCGGTCGTGTAATCCGCACTTTTTCCTTCGTCGTGCTGGCCGGCATTATTGACCAGCAGATCAATCCGCCCGAAGCGATCATGGACTGCTTTGAATGCGGATTTCAGGGCAGCGTCATCACCCACGTCACAAGCAAAATCTGCGGAATTGGTGGTCTCTTCGTCTGACCGCGTGCGGTCTTCAGGCCCCAAGCCTTTACGGGACAGGCAGGCGACCAGATAGCCTCTAGCTGCAAGTTCTGCTGCGATACAGGACCCGATGCCTCTGCTGGCACCCGTGACGGCGGCGACTTTTTGTGCGGCCATGGTTACCGGTCCACGAATGTAGCGGAGCGCTTTTCCAGGAATGCAGATGTGCCTTCCTTAGCGTCTTCAAGGAAGAAGGACAGCGTGTTGACGTCCGCCTCAATCTTCAAGCCTTCGTCCAGGCTGACATCAAGTGCGCGCCGGGTTGCTTCGCGGGCAAAGCGCAGGGCGGGCAGGCTGTATTTTGTGAATTCACGGGCGAAGGTTTTGGCGTTTGGGATCAATTCATCCTCAAACACGCGCTGGATCAAACCAATGCGTTCGGCCTCGTCCGCGTTGATGAACTTGCCTGTCAGGATCATCTCCATGGCGCGGCTTTCGCCAATGTGCCGGGGCAGGCGCTGGGTGCCACCATAGCCTGGAACCGCACCGAGTTTGATTTCCGGCAGGCCCATGCGCGCGCTCGAAACCGCAACCCGGAATGTGCAGGCAAGCGCCAATTCCAGCCCGCCGCCAAGCGCGAATCCATTGATGCAGGCGATGGAGGGGATTGGCAGTTCATCTAGCTTGGCGAAGGTGAGCTGGCCTTTGCGCGCGCCTTCGCGGACGTCTGGGATCGAGCGGCCTATGAGTTCTGAAATATCCGCACCCGCGCAGAACGCCTTTGGTCCAGCGCCTGTGAACAGCAGCGCCCGTGCGTCAGAGGCAGCGGCCTCATCAATCGCGTCGCTGATTTGGTTGACGATATCGAAGCTCAGCGCATTCAGCGCCTCGGGGCGGTTCAAGGTGATGACCGCAAATTCGTCATCGCGGGAATATTCGACAGGCATGGGGGCAAGCTCCGGTGAGTGATCGTGCATCTTAGCGCGCCAGAAGCATCTCCAAAACAGCATTGAGCCGTTGGCGCCCGGCGTCTGTTGCGGTGATGTGTTCTGGGGTGTGTTGGATAAACCCGCCATCCAGAAGACGCTGAAGTCCGTCGCGATCAACGAAGTCAGAGAGATTGCCGCCGGTTTGGCGGTTGAACCGGGTGAGATCGACACCCTCTGTCAGGCGGAGGCCCATCATCAATGCTTCGGCGGCGACGTCTTCCGCCGTCAGGCTATCGGATGCTGTTGTTGCATGCCCGGTAGTTTCGACCTTGGTCAGCCACGCTTCGGGCGTGCGTGTTTGGGCGAAAGTGCGGCGTGCCCCGGACTGGATCAAGCGACCATGGGCGCCGGGGCCAACGCCAGCCCATTCCCCGCCGCGCCAGTAAATCAGATTGTGCGCGCATTCATGGCCGGGTGCGGCGTGATTGGAGATTTCATAGCGCGGCATGCCGGCGGCTTCGAGGATTGTTTCCGTCGCTTCATAGAGTGCGGCGCCGGTGTCCTCGTCGGGAATTTGGAAGGCACCGCGCTGATGCAATCCGTGGAAGGCGGTGCCTTGCTCGATCGTCAGCTGATAAACAGACATGTGGCCGCCAGCGAGACCAATGGCGGTTTCAAGCTCGCGCCGCCACTGATCTACAGATTGGCCCGGCCGCGCATAAATTAGGTCAAAGGAATAGCGGGCGAACGTTGTCCTCGCGATCTCCAGCGCGCGCAAGGCTTCGGCGTGGGAATGCATGCGGCCAAGGAACTTCAGGTCGTCATCATTTAGCGCCTGAACGCCAAGCGACACCCGATTAACGCCTGCCGCTGCGTAGCCTTCAAAGCGATCTGCTTCTACCGAACCAGGGTTGGCTTCCAGCGTGATCTCAATGGCGTTGGAGAAGCGCCAGCCTGTCCGCGCGGCATTGATGACGGCTTCCACCGTTTCCGGCGGCATGAGCGATGGCGTGCCGCCGCCGAAAAATATGGCGTCTAGCGTGCGGCCCGGCGTCATTGCTTGAAAATGTGCGATCTCAGCAGTCAACGCCGCTTGCCAACGGCCGTGATCTACCTCGGCGCGGACATGGCTGTTGAAGTCGCAATACGGGCATTTCGACTGGCAGAAGGGCCAGTGGACATACAGGCCAAACCCACCCGTTTCTGGCGTCAGATCAGCCCCGGAGGCAGTTATTGGCGAAAGCGTGGAATGCATAGGCGCGGTGGCTCATCGCATCTTTGGCGGCGGGCGACATTTCAGCGAATGTCATAGAGTGGCCGCTTGGTTGGAAAATCGGATCATACCCGAAGCCGCTTTTTCCACGCGGCGGCGAGACCATATCCCCCCAAACCTCACCGCGAAAGGTGAATTCTTGTCCGTTCGGCCAAGCAATCGCCAGGACGCAGACGAACCAAGCGGTAAGGTCCGTCTTGCCTTCCATTTCCCGCAAAACGCGGTCCATTGCGAACGAAAATTCGCCGTTCTTCGCCCACCGTGCGGAATAGACGCCGGGCGATCCGTCAAGGGCAGCGAGACAGAAGCCAGAATCGTCAGACAGCGCGGGCAGGCCAGACGCATCTGCTGTCGCTCTGGCCTTAATGCAGGCGTTTTCTTCGAATGTAGTCCCTGTTTCCTCGGCTGCGGGAATCCCCAGATCACCTGCGGAGATTGCTTCGACGCCATACGGGTCCATAAGCACCCGCATTTCTACCACTTTGCCAGGGTTGTGCGTCGCCAGTACCAGGCGGTCCCCTGACTGCAATTTTGGAGTGGCCATGGATTATGAGGACATGCCGAGCGCTTTGCGCTGCATCTCGCAAAGGTCAGCAATGCCAGCCTCAGCCAGATCCATCAGCTCATCCATTTGGCCCCGGCTGAATGGCGCGCCTTCGGCCGTACCTTGAACTTCCACCAGCATGCCTTGGTCGGTCATAACGAAGTTGGCGTCGGCTTCAGCGTTGGAATCTTCGTCGTAGTCCAGGTCGAGCACGGCCTGGCCTTCGAAGATGCCACAGGAAATGGCACCGACTTGGCCCGTCAGTGGCCAGCGTTTAATCGCGTCGATCCGTTGTAGGTGTTGGCAAGCTTGCGCCAAAGCCACATAACCGCCGGTGACGCTAGCGGTGCGGGTGCCGCCATCCGCCTGCAAAACATCACAGTCTATTGTGATCTGAATTTCACCAAGCGCTTTGGTGTCAACGACAGCGCGCAGTGCGCGACCGATCAGACGCTGAATTTCCTGGGTCCGACCAGACTGCTTGCCGCGTGCGGCTTCGCGGTTCGAGCGGGTGTGCGTCGAGCGCGGCAGCATGCCGTACTCAGCAGTGACCCATCCGCGACCAGAATTCCGCAGGAACGGGGGAACGCGGGTTTCGACAGATGCTGTGCAAAGCACATGGGTGTCGCCAAATTTGGCGAGGCAGGCACCTTCCGCATGTTTAGTCCATTCAGTCTCAAGACTTACAGCGCGCAGCTCATTATGCGCGCGTCCAGATGGTCTGGTCACGATACTTATCCCTGACAAAGGTTTTGATACCCCCAAATCTAGCGAATTGGGTAACAGACTAGCTTGGGTAAATCCAGCGTTGACGTATGAAAATTACTTGCTCCCAAACTCTCGCGCGCTAAGTTAACTGTTATGAACAAAAAAATAGTAGATTCAACCACAAAACCTGCGCCTGCCGCCGAATCGGCAGCGCAACCGAAGCCCGAGCCATCTAAGGCTGTGGAGGAAGTGGGTGGCCCGAAGGGCCTGGACCCGACACGCTTTGGCGACTGGTCCGTCAATGGTCGTTGCATCGATTTCTAGTCCGGTAGCTGCGGAATTCTCAATTCAACTTTGCAACACAGCCACGCGAAATCCAAGTCGTGCAGGTCTCTAAAGGCTCCGCTATAGTCTTTTCCGAAATTCCAAACCGGAGGGGCTATGCTGCTATTTGCGCCGAAAGAATCCGCACCTGGAGAAAACCGGGTTGCGATCACGCCGGACTCCGCCAAACGTCTTGCCGCCGTCGGAATCGACGCGGCGATTGAAGCGGGCGCTGGACTAAGGGCCGACTACCCGGACAAACTCTACGAGGACGCGGGCGTACGTATATTCGCGGATGGGGCCGAAGGTTGGGCTGCTGCTGATGCCGTCGCCTGTGTCAGGCCAGCCGCCGCTGCGGACGTCGCCCACATGAAAGCTGGTGCGCTGCTCATCGGCTTGTTGGAACCCCATGGCGACGAAGCGCGGGTGGGCGGGTACGCCGAAGCCAACGTGGCTGCTTTCTCGTTTGAATTTATACCGCGTATCAGTCGCGCTCAAGGCATGGACGCCCTTTCTAGCCAAGCGAACTTGGCAGGCTATGCATCTGTCATCTTGGCGGCAGGTCGGTTCAGCCGCGCGTTCCCAATGATGGTGACAGCGGCAGGCACGGTCTCACCAGCGCGGGTGTTGATCCTGGGTGCTGGTGTTGCTGGTCTCCAGGCGATCGCTACGGCGCGTCGGTTGGGTGCGGTTGTTTCCGCTATGGATGTGCGCGACGCCGCTCGTGAGCAGGTCGAAAGTCTAGGTGCTGCATTCGTCACCGTTGAGGCTGAGGAAAAGGGCGAGGGGACTGGCGGATACGCGAAAGAAATGAGCGACGATTATAAGCGCCGCCAAGCTGCAAAACTGCGTGAAACCCTGTCCCGCACAGACATTTGCATCACAACGGCACAGATCCCCGGACGCCCAGCGCCTGTCTTGCTGCCACCGGACATGCTTTCCGCCATGAAGCCGGGTTCTATCGTGATTGATCTGGCGGCGTCTTCCGGCGGTAACTGCGAAGTGTCGAAGAACGGCGAGACGTTGGATATCGGCGGTGTCAACGTAATCGGTGCCAGCGATCTGCCAAGCGCTGTCGCCCAGGACGCGAGCAACCTTTATGGCCGCAATGTCCTGAACTTCCTGTCGCCGCTTATGGACGCTGACGCGAAGACGTTCAAAATTGACTGGGAGGATGAGATTGTCACCGGGGCGCTGCTTACGCGCGACGGTGCCGTCGTCCACCCAAGCCTGAAGGGGGAATAACCCATGAGCGATCCCAAAGACGTAGCGGGCGGCGCTGCCGATCTTGCTGGCCGGATGAATGAACTGGCCCAGGAAGCACAGCGCCTTGCGGGTGAATCTGCCGCCCTCGCCAACCGCGCCAGCGATATGGACGCTGGCGGCAGCATTCAGGGTGCCGACCCGATGATCTTCGGCCTGACGGTTTTCGCGATGGCCTGTTTCGTTGGCTATTATGTTGTGTGGAAAGTAACACCTGCCCTGCACGCGCCACTCATGTCAGTAGCCAATGCGATTTCAGGCGTTGTCATTCTGGGTGCCATGATCGCGGCGGGCCCAGCGCTCCTAGGTGTGTCGAAAATCATGGGCTTCATTGCCGTTGTTCTAGCTGCTGTGAACATCTTCGGCGGATTTATTATCACTCATCGCATGCTTGAGATGTTTCGCACCAAGAAGAAGGGAGCGGCCCGATGAGTGGTGATATCACCTCATATGCCTATCTCTTTTCGGCAATCTGCTTCGTTCTAGCGATCCGTGGGCTTGCGAGCCCAG
This sequence comes from Alphaproteobacteria bacterium, assembly GCA_965660545.1. Lineage (GTDB taxonomy): Bacteria > Pseudomonadota > Alphaproteobacteria > Bin95 > Bin95 > VMCJ01. The sequence goes on from CBFIAF010000001.1 coordinate 194,568, forward strand.
AAACGGCGCGTACCGGCAACTTAATCGGCATCCTAGGCATCGCGGTCGCCGTAGGTGCCACGATGCTGCTGCCGCAGATCTCAACGTGGTTGTTCGTGTTCGTCGGCATTGTGCTTGGCGGCGCGATAGGCGCATTCATTGCGCTGAAGGTGAAGATTACGGACCTGCCGCAGTTGGTCGCAATCTTTAACAGTTTGGTTGGCTTGGCGGCTGTGCTGATTTCTGGTGCGGCGCTGCATGACCCGTCGCTTTATGGCATGGCGCAAGGCTCATCCATGCCATTGCAGTCATTAATCGAAATGGCGATTTCGGCCTGTATTGGTGCAGTGACATTCACAGGCTCGGTCATCGCATTTGCCAAATTGCATGAGCTGATGACTGGCACTCCTATTGTGTTCAATGGCCAAAAGGCTGTGAACGGGCTGCTTGGTTTGTCCGCAGTTTTTGCTGCCTTCGCCTTTGCGGGCTGGGGCAGTGAGGGCGCGTTCTGGGGCATGGTCATTCTATTCATGGTCTGGGGTGCGGTGGTCGTTCTGCCGATTGGTGGCGCAGATATGCCGGTGGTGATTTCAGTCCTGAACTCGCTATCGGGGTGGGCGTCATGCGGCATCGGCTTCACCCTGGATAACCCACTGATGATCGTGACGGGCGCGCTCGTTGGGGCATCCGGCGGGATTCTCTCATTCATCATGTGCCGGGCAATGAACAGGGACCTTCTATCGGTGCTGCTTGGCGGTTTTGGCCAAGAGGCGACGGCGGCTGGACCGGGTGCAGCGGCCCCTGCGGGCACAGTCAAATCTGGGAATGCCGATGATGCAGCGTTCATGCTGAAGAATGCGCGTTCGGTTGTCATTGTGCCGGGCTACGGCATGGCGGTCGCCCAAGCGCAGCATGCGCTGCGCGAAATGGTAGACATGCTTAAAGAAGAAGGCGTCAAGGTACGGTACGCAATCCACCCCGTCGCTGGCCGCATGCCGGGGCATATGAACGTGCTGCTGGCAGAAGCGAACGTCCCCTATGACGATGTTTTGGAAATGGATGACATAAACCGCGACTTCGCCACGACTGATGTGGCCTTTGTCATCGGTGCCAATGACACAACCAATCCGTCTGCCCGGAATGACCCGGCAAGCCCGATCTACGGCATGCCGGTATTGGATGTGGAGAATGCGGGCATGGTCATGTTCATCAAACGCTCCATGGCGACGGGCTATGCAGGCGTAGATAACCCGCTTTTCTATAACGACAACACGATGATGCTGTTCGGCGACGCCAAAGGCATGTGCGAAAACATTGTGAAGGCCCTTTGATATGATCAAGTTCGCCGATTTCGATGCACTGTCGTTCGACTGTTACGGCACGCTGATTGATTGGGAATATGGTATTTGGAATGCCATGCAGCCCTTTGCAGCTCGCGCCGGGCTGGAGCTGGTCCGGGAGGAAGCGCTGGTCGCCTTTGCGGAGACGGAGTCCGCGGCGCAGGCAGCAACACCGACGAAGCTGTATCCGCATTTGCTCGAGGACCTGTTTCCAGACCTGGCCCGGCGCCTGGGGGCCGAGACGACGGCCGATGAAGCCTATGATTTCGGGCAGTCTGTACTCGAATGGCCGGCCTTCCCGGACAGTATCGAAGCACTTGGGCGTTTGAAGCAGCGGTACAAGCTCGTCATCCTATCAAACGTAGATGTGGCCGGGTTTATCGCCAGCGCCAAGCGGTTGGAAGTACCATTTGATTATGTCTTCACCGCCCAGGAAGTCGGGTCCTACAAACCAAACCCCCAGAACTTTGAATTCATGTTGCGGAAGCTGGATGGTGCTGGCATCACCCAGCGGAAGCTTCTGCACGTAGCGCAGTCACTGTTTCATGATCACCAGATCGCAACCACCAAAGGCCTCGCCACCTGCTGGATTGACCGGCGTGAAGGTACCGGTTGGGGTGCCACCAAAGAAATCCCGAACCAACCAAAGACAGATTGGCGGTTTCCCAGCCTGAAAGCGTTCGCAGACGCTGTAGACGCTGAATAATTCAAACCAGGAGCTCCTCTATGCCCGATATCCTTGCCTCATCTGGACGCGGTGCTATACCCTTGTATCTCGTGACGAAGGACGGCCTGGAAGATTGGTTGGATGGGCTTGATACGGTTGCTGTCCGCTGGATCGTATCCTCTGGCTTCACCGGTAAAGCCGGACAAACGGTGCTTCTTCCAGGAGACGGTGGCAAAGCGGCAGGCGCTGCGCTCGGCGTTGAGGGGCTTGATGACTTCTGGGCTTGCGGCGGTGCCTCCAGCCAACTGCCGGAGGGCCTATATGCGACCCAAACTAAGCTCACCAAGGCACAGGCGACGAATATTGCTGTCGCATGGTCATTGGGCGCATATAAATTCGACAGGTACAAGAAGAAGGCTGCGAACGGTGCTCGGCTTGTTTGGCCGAAAGGCGCGGACAAGACGGTCGCCGAAGCCATTCGTGCCGGGGTCGAGACGACCCGGACACTGATCAACACGCCTGCCAGTGATATGGGCCCGGCAGAGCTGGCGGCTGCGGTCAAAGCAGTTGCGAAACCGCACAAAGCCAAGGTCGCACTGACGGTTGGTAGTGACCTTCTAAAGAACAATTTCCCGACGATCCACGCCGTGGGCCGGGCCAGTGATCGCGCGCCCCGGCTGATTGACATGACCTGGGGGCCAAAATCTGCGCCCAAAGTCACGTTGATCGGCAAGGGGGTATGCTTTGACACGGGCGGGTTGGATCTGAAATCTGCCGCCGGCATGCTCAATATGAAGAAGGATATGGGCGGGGCCGCTGCTGTGCTTGGCCTTGCTCAGGCGATCATGGGGATTGACCTGCCCGTCCGCCTGCGTGTGTTGATCCCGGCGGTTGAGAATAGCGTGTCTGGAAATGCCATGCGCCCATTGGATGTTATCAAAACCCGCAAAGGCCTGACAGTCGAAGTCGGCAATACTGATGCCGAAGGCCGTCTTGTGCTTTGCGACGCAATTGCACTGGCCATGGAAGAAAAGCCGGATCTGGTGATCGACTGCGCGACGCTGACGGGTGCGGCCCGTGTCGCGCTCGGCCCCAGCCTCCCGGCGCTATTCTGTAATGATGATGCGCTGGCGAATGATATCTTGTCCGCCGGTCTCAAAACCGCAGACCCACTTTGGCGCTTGCCGTTGCACGGGCCGTATAAGGAAATGTTGGACAGCGATGTCGCGGATATGAACAACGTTTCCACCGGCGGCTTTGCGGGCGCGATCACCGCTGCGCTTTATCTCTATGCTTTCGCGGAAGATACGGCTCCCTGGGCGCATATCGACATGATGGCCTGGAATGTGGGGTCTAAACCTGGCCGTCCCAAAGGCGGCGAGGCACAATCAATTCGCGCCCTTCTGGTGATGTTGCAGAAGCGATACGGTTAGTGTCAGTCTATCAGAGCTTTCTGATAGAACTCTCGCCCCCCCCTAAACAGGGGGATAGGGCAGGGTAAGGGTGCGCCTGCCGCGAGAACTAAATGGCTGCATTTTCTGTCCACAACGCGCTGACGATATTTCAGAATGTCTGACCCCCGCTGGTATCCCCCCTCATCCCAACCTTCTCCCCCTCTTGGGGGGCAAAGGGGCTCACACGGGGATGTGGGTTCTGGGACGTCGAGAATTGAAGCCGCATCACAAAACGGTCCTGCCCATCAACCACAGAAGATAAAACCACCTATCAGCCAGAAACTCTGGATCATGCTGATCTGTGGTGTCTTGGTGGTGTTGATCGGCAATGGCGTCAGGCTGACCTTTGGCATCCTGCTCAAGCCCATCGCTTTTGATCTTGAGATTAGCCGGGAAACCTTTGGGCTGGTTATTGCGATGCAGGCGCTGCTTTATGGCGCGTTCCAGCCGATTGCGGGTATCCTGGCGGATAGATTTGGCGCAGTCATTGTTATCACTTTGGGTGCGCTGCTTTATGCCGGCGGGCTTTTCCTCGCCAGCATGGCCGCGTCGTCACTAGAGCTATCAATTTCGCTTGGGTTATTGGTCGGCATTGGCTTGAGCGGTGCCACCAATGTGATCGTGCTGGGTGCCATTGGCCGCGTTGTCCCGGCGGAGCGGCGTGGCATTGTATTCGGCACGGTGATCGCCGCCGGATCGCTTGGTATGTTCATTTTCGCACCCACTGTGCAAGCGATATTGCAAGCGTTTGGATGGCGGGAAATGCTGCTAGCGCTGGCTGCATTAATCTTAGTCTCACCGTTGATGGCCCAAGGCCTTCGTGTTGCCAAAGCGGGCGTGGGCACTGCAACACAAACAGCCCGGCAGACCTTATCTGAAGCGACTTCGGAAGCTGCCCGCCATCCAGGCTATCTTTTGCTGACTGCCGGGTTCTTTGTATGTGGCTTTCATGTGACATTTATCGGCACCCATTTCCCGGCTTATTTGCAAGACAACGGCGTATCAGCGTCAGCGACATCCTATGCATTTGGTGCCATTGGCCTCTGCAATATTGCGGGCGCATATTTCTTTGGCGCGTTGAGTGACAAGTTCAGCAAGAAAAGTGTGCTGACGCTGATCTACGTACTGCGCGCCATCCTGATGACCATGACCTTGATTTCCCCGATGACGGACATTACCGCCATTATTTTTGGTGCGCTCATGGGGTTGCTATGGCTCAGTACCGTGCCGTTGACCAGTGGGATCGTAGCGCAGGTTTTTGGCCCGGCGCATTTCTCGTTCCTGTTCGGGATCGTGTTTATGGGCCATCAGTTTGGCGGCTTTACGGGCGCATGGCTGGGTGGGCGCATCTACGACATGACCGGCTCATATGACATTATGTGGATGATCTCGATCGGCCTTGGCTTGGTCTCAGCGATGCTGCATTGGCCGATCAAAGACCAGCCTTTGCCGCGTCTGAGTTATAGCGGCAGTGCGGCCTGATCCTGGCCCATGGCCATTGCTTCCTCAATAAGCGCTTCGGCAGCGTCTTCCTCTGCTTCCGCCAGAAGCGCTTCATCAACGTCGCCATAGATGAACTCTTTGCCGATTTCTAACAACACAGGTACGGCCAATGGCGACACGCGGTCCAGGCGGCGCACGGTGGTTTTGCCTTTGGCACGGGCCAACATCTCACCAAGGCGGCGCACATCTGTCAGCCCTTTTGCCGCGTCCCGCTCGGTTGCACGTAGGAGGATGTGGTTTGGTTCATACTTGCGCAGAACGTCATAGATCAGGTCTGAGTTGACGGTCACCTGGCGGCCGGTTTTCTCCTGGCCGGGGTGGCGCCGTTCAATCAGCCCGGCGATCACGGCAACATTGCGGAACGTGCGCTTGAGCAGCGTTGATTCCGCCATCCATTCTTCAAGATCATCGCCGAGCATGTCTTCCGCAAAGAGGGTTGGAATGTCCTGTGCTTCTTTGACGGACCATACGGTGATCACGTAATCCGTCGCACAGAACCCCAGCGGCCCATAGCCCATAAGCGCCATCCGCTTTGTCAGCAGCATGCCAAGGGTTTGGTGCGCGTTCCGGCCTTCAAAGCAATACGCGACCAGGTAATAACGCCCACCCCGCGGGAAAGTCTCAACCAGAAGCCCATCTGCCCCCGGCAATTGGGACCGCCAGCGCTGCATGCGAAGCCATTCAAGCACATCTTCAGGCATGCCTTTCCAGCGTTCTGGGTCTGATAGTATTTCACGGACGCGGCGGGCAAGCCGGGTTGTTAGCGGCAGGCGTCCACCGGCATAGGCTGGTACTTTCGGCTGGTCGCCCTTGCCGGGCCTGGCCATCAACATGGTTTCGCGGATGCCGGTGAACTCCAGCAATTGGCCAGCGAACATGAAGCTGTCGCCAACCTCCAGGCCATTAGCGAAATGTTCCTCGACCTCCCCCACGGTCCGCCGGCCAACGCGCACTTTCAGCATTGGCGCATCGACGATTACACCAACATTCATGCGCCATTGCCGGGCAATTCTTGGTTCCGCGACGCGCCAGTGGCCGTCTTCATTCTCGGTCAGGCGGTGATAGCGCTCATAAGCCTTCAGTGCGTATCCGCCGGTGGCAGCGAAGGTCAGGACTGCGTCGAAGTCAGCGCGGGACAGGTAAGAGTATGGGGCGGCCCGAATGATTTCCCGATAGAGCGCATCTGCTTCAAAAGGTGCTGAACAGCCGACACCAACGAGATGTTGCGCCAGTACATCCAGGCCGCCGTTTTCGTAGCTATCACCATCAAGTTCCTCTGCATATGCGGCTTCGATGGCGGCACGACATTCCAACAGCTCAAAGCGATTACCGGGTGTCAGCAGCGCACGGCTCGGCGCGTCGAGGCGATGGTTGGCCCGGCCAATCCGTTGCAATAGCCGCGCTGCACCCTTCGGCGCGCCCACCTGCACCACGAGATCAACGTTCCCCCAATCAATGCCGAGATCAAGCGAGGAGGTGGCGACGACCGCGCGCAGCTTGCCTGCTGCCATCGCTGATTCTACCTTGCGACGCTGTTCGACAGCCAAACTGCCGTGATGCAGCGCGATTGCCAGCTTATCGTCATTCAGCCGCCACAGCGCTTGGAACGCCAGTTCCGCCTGGGCGCGGGTATTGACGAACACGATGGCCGACTGGGCCGTTTTCAGCGCCTCATATACATCCGGCATAGCATGCATCGCCATGTGGCCGGACCATGGCACCCGCGCTTTTGCATGCACCATGCTGATTTCTGGCGGCGCTCCCGCAGTGCCAACCACCAGGGATACATCGTCCTCGCGGCCAGCTGTCTTACTCAGCCAAGTGGCTAGGGCTGGCGGGTCTGCGACTGTTGCAGACAGACCGACGCGGCGATGGTTCGGCGCCAAGCTGGCGAGCCGCGCCAGGCCTAATGCCAGCATCTCGCCACGTTTGTTGTCTGCCAGCGCATGCAGTTCGTCGATGATGACGGCCTGCAGCTTGCCAAAAATGCGGGGTGCATCTGCGTATGACAGCAGCAGCGCCAAGCTTTCTGGCGTCGTCAGCAGAATATGCGGTGGCTTGCGGCGCTGGCGAACGCGTTTGGCCTGTGGCGTATCGCCCGTGCGGGTTTCAATAGATACTGGTAGCTCCATTTCCGCCGCTGGCGCTTCTAGGTTTCGCGCGATATCAACGGAAAGCGCTTTCAGTGGAGAAATATAAAGTGTGTGCAGGCCAGCAGGTGGATCGCCGTAATAGCTGGCGAGGTCGATGAGGCTTGGCAGGAACCCGGCGAGCGTTTTGCCGCCGCCCGTCGGCGCTGTCAGTAATACGGACCGACCTTGGCGTGCCAAGCGGGCAAGCGTCAACTGGTGGTCACGCGCCGCCCAACCCCGGCTTTCAAACCATCGCTCAAACGGTTCCGGCAGGATCGCCGAATTCTCAGATAGGGGGGTTACGTCAGCCATTGAACGCAATATAGACTTTAGGCATCTATTTTCATCCTGTCCCTTTCTCGCCGTTTTGGCTTAAGGTTTTTGACAGACCTTTTTTTGGATTGAAGTTTTATGGGCCACACGCCAGATGCGATCCGGTCTGCATTGTTCGTTGATTTCGACAATGTGTATCTTTCCCTCCGCAACTTTGACCGCCGAGCGGCGGATGCGTTTGCAGAACGTCCTGCGCTCTGGCTGGATTGGCTGGAATCCGGCGCGCACGCAGCGCTAGAGGACGGCGTTGATCCAATTCCGCGCCGGGTACTGATCCGGAATTGTTACTTGAACCCGGCAGCATTCAGCCGGCAGCGAAGCTTCTTCACCCGCGCGGCATTCACGGTGGTTGACTGTCCGTCGCTAACCGCCCGCGGAAAGAACAGTGCCGATATCTTGATGGCGATGGATATTTTGGATGCGGTCAATCACCCAACCCGGTTCGACGAATTCATCATTCTGACATCTGACGCTGATTTCACGCCTGTTCTACTGCGCCTTCGCGCCCATGACCGCATTACGTCCGTGCTAACCAGCACTATTACAGCGGCGGCATTCCGGGAGGCTTGCGACGTTTCCATTGACCTGGAGACCTTTGCGGTAGATGCGCTCGGTTTGCCGAAGGAAGAGCTTCGTTCGCCTCAAGGGTCTGGTGTTATCAGTGAAGGCCAGCCACCGCCGGAGAAATTTGCGGAAGCGCGCCCCAATGCGGCGAAGGCCCTGGTGGCGGAAGTTCGAAAATCTGGCGCAATTCCAACCCAGGACGCCCACAAAATTCTATCCCGCGTGGCAACCTTCCAGAATAGCTACTGGTTTGGCATGGGCACATTGAAGGCGTTGCTTGATGACTTGGTTCGTCATCAGCCCGCCCTGTTCGTTGAAATGGATGGATCTTTGCCAGCCGCCATCAGGCTGCGTCGTGCGGATGATCCAGAAGCAGCGGAAATTATTGATCCTTCCCCAATACCTCCAACGCCAGAACGACCAACGCCGCACCAGACGCCCGTGCCCGAGCCAGGACCGACGTTTGCGCCTGAAATGGCGCGGTTCATGGAAGATATCAACATGCTGGTCGGGGCACCGAAGCTCAGCCCTGAGGATTACGATGCATTGTTCAACGCACTGGCCATGGCCTTGGCAGGTGGAGCGGTTGATAGGGATCAACTGCTGCAGGAATCTGGCGCAAATCTGCCGGACGGTGCGAGCGTGCGACGGGGAGAGGCGAGCTTTGTGATCTCCAGCCTCGCGGATGAAGGTGTTCTTGCGCGGGAGGACGCTGCACGCCTTGGCGCGGAGCGATTGGCGGAGCATTTCCGCGATATCGTGCTGAGGGCTGTTGCAAACACGCAGCGCAGTCTTGATGAGAATGAACACCAGATGCTGGAAGAATGGCTGATCGGCGAAGAGCTTTCCGACGCCAGCACCTTTGGCGAAGAAGTCACTGAGGATGCGTCACCAAGTGCTGCGGTCATCGATGGGTCAGATGACTACTCAGATGGCGATGATGTCTATTCGGCTGATGATCAAGCTGATGAAGACGGGGATGGGGACGAGGGCGACGGGACTGAGCCGCCGCAATCTGGCGAAGCACCGCGCGACGACCTTCGCCTGCCTTGGGACCGGCGGTGGCGTAACCGATGACTGTCGGCGCTGATCACGAACTAGACGCCACGGGCCTCAAATGCCCGATACCGGTCTTGCGCGCCCGTCGCGCCCTGAAACCATTAGCCGTAGGCGAATGTCTGTTGGTGCGCGCGGATGATCCAGCTTCGGCAAAGGACTTTCCAGCCTTCTGCGAAACAACGGGACACGTGCTTAAAAATATAACGGAGACCGAAGGCGAGTTCAGGTTTCTAATTCGGAAAGCCTGAACGCGTTTGGTCGAAGATCCGCTTGCTCGATCAGTGGGCCGCGTTAGCGCGTTGGAACGGGTTCCGGGCCGCTGTAATCATAGAAGCCGCGCCCTGTCTTTTTGCCAAGCCAGCCAGCTTCGACATATTTCACTAGCAGCGGGCATGGGCGGTACTTGCTGTCAGCCAGGCCTTCATACAGCACCTGCATCACGGATAAGCACGTGTCCAGGCCGATGAAATCCGCAAGTTCAAGCGGCCCCATGGGGTGGTTAGCACCAAGCTTCATCGCCGTGTCGATGGCTTCAACAGAACCAACGCCTTCATACAAAGTATAAACGGCCTCATTCAGCATTGGCAGCAGAATACGGTTGACGATGAAGGCCGGGAAATCTTCTGCTGCGACGGCCTGTTTGCCGAGCCGCCCGGTTAAGTCCCGAACGGTCGAAACCGTTTCGTCATCGGTCGCGATGCCGCGGATCACTTCCACCAGCTGCATCATCGGCACCGGGTTCATGAAATGCATGCCGATGAATAGGCCGGGCCTATCCGTTGTAGTCGCCAAGCGCGTGATTGGAATAGAGGACGTGTTCGTGGCTATAATCGTATCATCGCGTAAATGGGGTATGATGCTCTGGTAGATCTTGCCTTTAACTAACTCGTCTTCCGTGGCGGCTTCGATCACCATGTCGCAGTCGCCAAGAACCGATTGATCAGTACTGGGCAGCACTCGAACGAGTGCCTCTTCAAGCTGCACTTCATCTATCAGGCCCCGGCGCATTTGCCGGTCCATGTTTTTGCGCATTGCAGCAGCGGCGGCGTCCAGCCGATCAGGTGCGATATCAATCAGGCGAACTTCGAGCCCTGCCAGCGCGCAGACATGGGCAATGCCGTTGCCCATCTGGCCTGCGCCGATAACTCCAATGCGATCAATCATGGTTTCAAGCTTTCAGCTTTAGAAATAAGAAACGCCTGCCGCCAGGTAGGGCCGCAGGCGTTTCGATAAAACGTCAGTCGCCAGTGGCTGATTAGCCTGCCGCTTTGCGTTTTGCCAATTCTTCCGTGAATTCAGGGATGACCTTGAACAAATCACCCACAAGGCCGTAGTCAGCCACCTGGAAGATCGGTGCTTCTTCATCCTTGTTGATGGCGACGATGACTTTGGAGTCTTTCATACCGGCGAGATGCTGAATTGCGCCAGAAATACCAACCGCAATATAAAGCTCAGGAGCGACGACCTTACCGGTCTGGCCAACCTGATAATCATTCGGCACAAAGCCCGCATCAACGGCTGCACGACTTGCGCCAACAGCAGCACCAAGCTGATCAGCCAGGGCTTCCAGAATGGCGAAGTTTTCGCCGGAACCCATGCCGCGACCACCGGATACGATTATGCCCGCCTGGGTCAGTTCCGGACGTTCGCTCTCCGTCAGCTCGCGGCTGATGAAGCTGGAGAGGCCTGAATCGCCTGCAGACGCCACATCTTCGACGCCGGCGGACCCGCCTTCTTGAGCGGCTGCTTCAAACGCTGTGGCGCGAACGGTGATGGCTTTAACGCTGTCGCTCGATTTTACCGTTGCCATGGCGTTGCCGGCATAGATCGGGCGAACGAACGTATCAGCGGATTGAACTTCCGTGATCTCAGAAAGCTGCTGCACGTCCAGAAGCGCTGCGATGCGCGGCATTACGTTCTTACCGAATGACGTGGCACCGACGACCAAATGGCCGTAGTTCGACGCCATGCCGGTCACCAGACTGGCGACGTTTTCAGCGAGACCATTGCCATAGGCTGCGTCATCAGCTTTCAGCACTTTGGCCACGCCAGCTATTTTGGCACCGGCGTCGGCTGCTGCGCCACAATCCTGACCAGCGACCAGCAGATGCACTTCACTGTCGATTTCAGCGGCGGCGGTGACGGCGTTCCGGGTTTGCGGGACGATGCCGTTTTCGTCCAGCTCGGCGAGTACGAGGACGCTCATCAGATTACCTTCGCTTCGTTCATCAGCTTGTTCACAAGCTCGTTCATATCTTCGACCTTGGCACCGCCTTCGCGCTTCGGCGGCTCAGCCACAGAAACAGTTTCAAGGCGGGGCGCTTCGTCTACGCCCAAGTCTGCCGGCGATGATTCATCAATCGGTTTTTTCTTCGCCTTCATGATGTTTGGCAGGGATGCATAGCGCGGCTCGTTCAACCGAAGGTCAACCGTGACAAGGGCTGGCAGGGAAACCTTGATGGTTTCGAGGCCACCATCAACTTCGCGGGTGACTTCTGCGTTGTCACCGTCGATCTTGATTTCGGATGCGAACGTGGCTTGTGCCCAGCCCATCAGCGCGGCCGTCATCTGGCCGGTCTGGTTGCTGTCATCGTCAATCGCCTGTTTGCCGACTATCACAAGCTTCGGCTCTTCCTTTTCGATCAGCGCTTTCAAGCACTTCGCGACGGCGAGCGGCTCCAGATTGGCATCAGTCTTGACCAGCACCCCCCGATCAGCGCCCATGGCAAGCGCGGTGCGGATGGTTTCCTGCGCCTGCTGCGGACCGATCGAAACGGCGATCACTTCATCAGCGACACCGGCTTCCTTCATGCGAACCGCTTCTTCGATTGAAATCTCATCGAATGGGTTCATGGACATTTTAACGTTCTGCGTTTCGACACCGCTGCCATCCGGTTTCACCCGGATTTTGACGTTATAGTCGATTACGCGTTTGACGGGCACCAGCACTTTCATGGGGGAGCGGTCGCCTTCCACGGAATTGAGTTTGCGTTAGCGCACAGCCGGAATGCTGCACACGCGAACGACTGTCTTAAGAATGCCTGATTAGCGAGTCAAGCGGGTGCCACTCCAAAGAGCGGATTAGCCGCGGCCATGAACAGCCTTTCGCCAAGGCTGCACGCTATCCCGTGTTCGGGCTGTGCCGGGGCCGCGTAAGTCGGCAGCGGCGTCATAACTCTCGTTACCGTCGTTTCGGCGGCTGATCAGGAGCAAGTGGCTTTCCAGTTTCCGCATATGTGAGCGATGACTAATATCGTCAAGCTGATTTGCGAGCCGTGCAGCTGGCGTTCTTTTCTTAAGCTCTTTCAGTCGGGTCGAGCTCGCGACATTGGGTGCGCCAAGGGCGGCTTTTGCTGTTTTGCCAAAGAATAACGAAGCGGACATGACCTTGGTCAAATAGGCAGGTGCGTGCAGGCCGCGAGACGTTGCAGCCAGGACAAGGCGTCGGTCTTGGTCTAAGGCCATGACAGTGACGGCCATCAGCACTGGGCGCGTGCCGGGCTTAGTCGTATTGGCGACTAAATAGCCTTGTACGGCATGTGCACCGTTGAATGCGGCATTCAGCACGACCCCAAGTGCAGCGATTCCTGCGCCGGTCCCTGACGCTGATCAACCGTGCGCGCAGGTCAAGGCGGCGCGGTTCTAGCAAGGCTGGATAGAGGTTTGGGAAAAAGTCTGGCTAGGTCAGGAAGTGGCGTTCGTCCGTGATCGCAAGTCTGTGGGATTGCGCCATCCAATTGATCCAGTCGAATGCGGAGGCATCCCCCCTCGTTGTCCGGGCAAACAGAGCGGCGGCTTGCAGGACCGCTGGGCCCAAAGTTGGGGCAGGCAGGCTGGAAAGCGCGGCGTGGCAGAGCGCAACGCAGGCGGGGGCGGCCAACACGGCTTTGGCTTGCTCCAGATCGTCAAGCGTTAGCGGCATCGGGTCCGTGCGGGATTTTGAGATCGCGCAGATGATGGCGTTACCGGCGACGCCGCCAGACAGCACGTTTGACCCATCGCGCTCAATTGCGGCCACACCAGCGGCAAACTAACGATTGCGGATGACTGTCCTGGCTGGTTGCGGCTCGCCGGTATTATCCAGAAAACCCTCCTCCGCCCCGCCACGTTTCACCAGGTAAACACGCCTCCGCGCCTTCGCTGCGACGTCCATTAATGGCACACCAACACGGGTTAGGCGTTCAGCCCGCTCGGTAAGCCTGATCCATGGCAGAGACCCGCCATCAGCATGCAGCTTCTCCATCATGGACAACAGGCTGGGTGCGCCCAAGGCGTCTCCACCGATGAGCGCCTGGGCCGGTTTGCCGCCTCGGGGTTTTAGCCATCCTGGACTGACTGCAGCCGGGGCGCGTTTCCGGGCCACATACACGACAATTTGGCGGGCTTTCACGTCATAGCGCATCGCTGACCCGCCCCTTGCAAGGCTGGCGGCGTGAGGCATGATGACAGATAGCGTAAGGGCACCGGCGATGACGTCATCTACCGCGGTGCCGCCGCATTCGAGGATGGCCAATGCAACGTCCGTCGCTGCTTGTTCATCACTGGCGAATTAAGCCCCGGCGGCGGGGTCGCCTTCTACGCGCGCTTGTGGCTCGCCAACACCAGCAGGAAGCACCCTGCTATTAATCCTGTTATGGATCTGCCCATGCCCGCTCGCTCACGTTTGTTCGCCCATGTCCGTTGGCACATGTTGGAATGGCGAAGTTGGTATGGCGCGTACTTGGCCTATATCGACCTAGCGCCTCAGAACGCTAGAATGCGCGCCAATCGGTTAACCGGTCCTTTTAATTCTGGGTAAAGGCTATGACTGAAAAATCTCAAGAAGCCGTTGAAATCTGCAGAACTGTTGCTGATTTAGGTGCCCGCGTCGCCAAGTGGCGGCGTGAGGGATTGACGGTAGGCCTAATCCCAACCATGGGTGCCTTGCATGCTGGCCACATCAGTTTGGTCGATGCCGCACTTTCCCATTATGACCGGGCAGTGGCGACATTATTCGTGAACCCGCGGCAGTTTGATCGTCCAGGCGACCTCGCAGCTTATCCCCGGACCGAGGATGACGATGCCCAAAAGCTTGGCCTCGCCGGGGCGCACCTCCTTTATGCGCCGGGTGCGACCGAGATGTATCCGCAAGGCTACGCGACCAATGTATCGGTATCTGGCGTCAGTGCGGGGCTGTGCGGCGGCGATAGGCCGGGGCATTTTGATGGGGTGGCCACTGTATGCTCCAAGCTTTTTCTGCAATCGGGTGCGGACGGCGCATTCTTTGGTGAGAAGGATTATCAGCAATTACAGGTGGTTCGCCGCTTTGTTAGTGATCTGAATATTCCCATCACAATCCACGCATGCCAGACAATTCGGGAGGCGGACGGATTGGCGCTGTCGTCCCGCAACAAACTGCTGACAGCCGCGCAGCGGGCCATCGCACCCCAGATGCACCAGATTATGGTGGAAGCAGTACCGGCCTTGCAGGCTAACGGCGATGTCTCCGCCTTGCTGAATGCAGCTGCAGCGAGCATCAAGGCGGCAGGCTTCGATAGCGTGGACTATATAGATTTCCGTGACACCAAAACCCTGGTGCCGCTGGATCAAGCGGGCAAGCAGCCCGCGCGGCTTTTCGCCGCCGCGTGGCTTGGCGACGTGCGCTTGATCGACAATGTTCCAGTATAAGCAGACCGTCGAACTTTTAGGAGCTACCCAATGACTGCATTCCTCGCCCCCGAACAAGCCGCACTCCAGGCTAAAGCCCGCGAAGTCGCGCAGGACACAGTCCGCGCCCGCGCTGCCGAAGTAGACCGGACCGAGGAATACCCTTGGGATCACCTTGAGACCTTTAAAGATGCTGGCTTCCTCGGCATGACCATTCCTGAAGCCTATGGCGGGCAAAGCAAAACCTGGCTCGACGCTGTTGTGGTGATTGAGGAAATGGCGAAATGCTGCTCGATCGCTGGGCGCATCGCCGTTGAAACCAATATGGGTGCCGTTTCTGCGATCATGGCCTATGGCTCTGAAGAGCAGAAGAAAAGAGCCGCTGACATGGTGCTGGCTGGTGATAAACCCGCCATCTGCATCACGGAGCCAGATGCTGGGTCAGATGCGAGCGGCATGACCACTCGCGCCGACAAGCGCGGCAATCAATATGTGCTGAACGGCAAGAAACACTGGATCACTGGCGGCGGGGTATCGCGCCTCCATCTGATCTTTGCAAAAGTCTTCGATGAAGACGGCAATTTCGAAGGTGTGGGGGGGTTCCTGGCGATCCGCGATGAGACCGAAGGCCTGGAAATTGTAAAGCGTGAGCCAACCATGGGCCTCCGCGGTATTCCAGAAGCTGAAGTCGCGTTCAATGATATGCAGCTGCCGCCCTCAGCGTTGGTTATGCCGCCACGTGGCCTGAAAAAAGGGTTCGCGGACTTGATGACCGCCTACAATTCCCAGCGTGTTGGTGCTGGTACGGTGGCGCTTGGCATCATGGAAGGTGCATATGAACTGGCAAAGGATTGGACCGAGGAGCGCGAACAGTTCGGCCGTCCAATCAATGAATTCCAGGGTGTGCAGTGGAACCTAGCTGATATGTCGATCCGCATCGCCGCTGCCCAGGCACTGATCTACAAGGCCGCTGAAAGCGGGCGTGATGGATTCCCGGATATGGTGATGGCGGCCCAGGCAAAAATCTACACGTCAGAAAACGCCATTCAGGTTGTGAATGAGGCGTTGCAATTGTTCGGCGCACGCGGATATTCTCGGAACTTGCCGTTGGAACGCATGGCGCGGGACGTGCGGATGTTCACGATCGGCGGCGGGACGGCGGAGGTACTGCGCAATGTCGTGGCATCTGGCTTGTTGCAGAAAAAGCTCCCGCAAACGCGCGACGGCTACGCAAAGTTGGCTGAGCGGGCTGCAGAATAAGCGCTTTCACATAGGACGAAGGTCGTAGCCAAAGCGGGGGAAGTGAACGGTCACTTCGCCGACTTGGGCGTCGGTGCGTGTGACGGCGATTTCTTCAGCGTTGATGAAGGCAAGCACGCCCTCAACCGGGTCGCGGGCATAATCATCTGCGCGGACGCGGACTTTTGAGGCCAATGGTGGGTCTTCGTCGAAGGGTGCAGAGGGTCGTGGGCTTGTTGGTTCGGCAGCGGCGGCGATAGCTAGGGCCTCTTCCGCCGCCATTGGTGTTGCGTTCCCGTGCCCAAATACCCGAACGCGCTCCATCCAGGCTTGGATTTGACGGTGAGGCGCTAGTTCGTGGGCCAGCCGGTTGCTTCGCGCCGTGATGAACCAAAGGGCGTGATAAACAGAGAAATCAGCAATAGTGACGGCGTCTCCAGCAATCCATTTGCGGCCATTGCTGAGTAGGTCTTCAATCCAGGCAAGTTGCGTTCGGACCATCGGTGCATTCCGCTTGGCGGCGCGCTTTACGGTTTCTGCATCGGGAATGGGCAGGCCGCGCATGAGGGACCGGTCAGCCTGCAGGGTGTCTGGCAATAAATCCATGTTGCTGCCGGATACATATAGCGCCATGGGTCGGAATAGCTGGTTTTCCGCCCAGAATGCAATCATCCGGGCTTCAGCCGCGAGCTTTGGTGGGAAAATCTCGGGCTTTGGGAAGCGGCGCTCTAGCTCAAGCAAAATAAGCCGTGTGTCGCAGTAAACATCAGCACTGATCTGCATTACGGGCGTACGTCGATACCCGCCCGTGAGCGGCATCAGGTCCGGCTTCGGCGCCACGGGCGGGATCGTTACAGAACGCCATGTCAGGTTCTTGTAGCCAAGCGCCAGCCGGGCTTTTTCTGCGTAATTTGAGAAATCATAGTTGTGCAGAATAAGCTCTGGTGCGGACATCACTTGATCCCTTTGTAAGCAGCCAACGCCCGCTCGCGCGCCGCTTTGTGGTCAATGATAGGCTTTGGATAGGTGTCTCCAAGTGTGATTCCCGCCATTTTCAGCACAGCTGACGACGCTTCCCAGGGCGTATTCAAGTGCTTGTCTGGAAGGTCTGCAAGCTCTGGGAC
This sequence comes from Alphaproteobacteria bacterium, assembly GCA_965660545.1. Taxonomy (GTDB): domain Bacteria; phylum Pseudomonadota; class Alphaproteobacteria; order Bin95; family Bin95; genus VMCJ01. The sequence goes on from CBFIAF010000001.1 coordinate 211,608, forward strand.
CCACTTGCGGACATACTGGCCATCCGCGTCAAATTTCGTCCCTTGGGTCATTGGGTTGAAGATGCGAAAATAGGGGGCGGCGTCGGCGCCAGACCCTGCCACCCATTGCCAGTTGGCGGGATTGCTGGCCGGGTCGGCATCCACAAGCGTGTCCCAGAACCATTGCTCGCCGCGCCGCCAGTTGATCAGCAAATGCTTGGTCAGGAATGATGCCGTGACCATACGGATGCGGTTATGCATATAGCCGGTATGCCAAAGCTCGCGCATGCCTGCATCAACAATCGGATAGCCTGTCTGGCCTTTAGACCAGGCCTTGAAGGCCGCCTCATCATCGGCCCAAGGGAAGGCGTCGAACTTTGACTGGTGGTTATTGGTTGTGATGTCATCGCCGAAGAACAGCAGATTGTGTGAGAAATCGCGCCAATACAGTTCGCGCTCGAAGGTTTCGAAATCAGCATCAAGCAGGCCACCGGCCTGTTCCGTAGCACTCAGCGCTGCCTGTCGGGCTTGGCGGGGGCCGATCTCCCCGGTCGCCAAATACGGGGAAAGACCGGAGACATGGCGGGCTGCAGGTAAGTTTCGACCGTTTTTGTAGCCTTTGAAGCCATCCTCGAGGAATGCCTGCATTCGGGCCTTTGCCGCGGCTTCCCCACTTGGCCATGTGGCGCTGAGACCTGCGGTCCAGTCCGGTTCGGTCCATACGGCAGAGGCCGGGGTGAGACCCCAGCTCTCAAGGTCATCGCCAAGATCAGGTGTTGTATCCCATAGGGATGCCGGATTGGGCGATGGTTGGGGGCGGAGGTCCGAATGGCGGGCGCGGGCGGCGCGGCAAAACGGGGTGAAGACCTTGAATGACCCGCCAGCGCCGGTTTTTACTGTCCACGGTTCGGCGAGAAGTTTGCTGTTGAAGCTCTCAACGGTCGCTCCGAGGGATTTCAGGCGGGCCATGATGGCTTTATCCTGGGCCACCGCGTCCGGCGCGTACCGGCGTGACCAGAAGACTGCGTGTACCTCAAGTGTGTGAACAAGGCTTTCTAGCGTCTCCGCGGCGTCTCCTTCCTTCAGAACGAGGGGGATATTCAGCTTTGTTAGCGCAGTCCGCAGATTTTGCAGTGCGCCATGGAGTTTCCAGCGGAACGCAGCGCCAGGCGCGCGAGTCACGTCTATCGAATTTAGGATATATAAGCCAATGACTTGTTGGCCGCGTGCAGTGGCTGCAGCTAGCGCTGGCTGGTCGCTAACCCGCAGATCATCCCGGAACCAAATGAGTGCCTTGGCATTGTGCCCCATAGTCTGCCTCGCATCCTAGCTGAGTATTTCATAGGAGTTAAAGCGACTTGGCCAATTTATCAAATGGAGCCTATTTGTTGAGGCTTGTTTTTTTACAAGTTGACGTAAAAGTAATCGTAGCCTGCTGGATAAGTAAATATAGATAAGGTTCATGGATTATGGTCCGGCAACGCTCCGGTATTTACCAGGAGCCTAAATTTATCCCCGGGTAGGGGTAAAAACCATCCCCCTGGCGGTCATACGCTCGCTATTCAGCATTTGTCTTAGTGTGCAGCGCAGCAATGATTTGGCCCAAAGTCAAATTTCTAAAAATTCAACATATTCAATGTAGTAATTGAGACCTTAAAGGGCTTGAGCCTTCATTGTAGTAAGTCCGGAGTTTGAAAGGTTTATTATTTTCTTGACTAATGCAAGAGATTACCTTTAACAGCCGGTCTCGCATTAATCTCTGGATATAATTGCCGGATGCAGAATGCTCAAAATCACCGGAATCGGCTCGGAGCGATTATAGCGCTGCCGCATGCCGCAAATTGGCGCAAATGCGCTGATTTAGGAGACAAGCTGTGGTAGACGATGTCGAAGTAGAAAAGCCGAAGCGCCGCAAGCAGCGCAAGACGCGCGGCAAACCGACATATATCGACGTTCATGTTGGCCAGCGTGTCCGCCAACGACGCATTCTGCTTGGCTACAGCCAAGAACGTTTGGCTGATGCGCTCAATCTAACTTTCCAACAGGTTCAGAAATATGAGCGTGGCGCTAACCGCGTTGGCGCTGGTCGGTTGTATGAGCTTTCCCAAGCGCTTGACGTGCCTGTGAACTATTTCTTTGAAGAGCTGCCAGACACACCAGGGGGTGCAGCATCTGGCCCAGCTATGCAGGAAGCGGCGCATCGGCAGTATGATGCCGACCCAATGGCGCAGCGCGAAACCCTGCTGCTGGTGCGTGCTTATTATGACATCAACGATCCTGCCGTGCGACGCCGGGTATTGGACTTAATCCGCGCCATGGGCCGTTGTTCCGAAGTTGAAGACGAATAGGCCTTGGAGCTTGCGGCGCTGATAGCGTAGCGGGTATGGCGGCCAGCATTTCGTCGCTAGCTTATAAGCATGGGTCTGACAAAGGCTTTTGCGCTGGATTGCGTCATGGCCATACACAGGCCTATGCCTCAGCGCTTTCTAGCTATCGTGATCAGCTGTTGAAGCTACTGGAAATTGGGCTTTCGATTGCGCGATGGGGCTTAATGCCCCAGCTTGGCAATGTGGTCGGATTGGCTGCCTCAAGCCGAAATTTATGGACTAGATATCCATGATTTCTTGGCGTTCCAGCATGACCGACGCAAAACATTCCAGATTGACCAAACGAACCCGGCGGCGGCACAGGAATTCGCTGTTGAACATGGCCCCTTCGATGAGGTCATAGATGATGGCGCGCATTTGTCGGATGCGCAGCAGATCAGCTTCTTTGCGCTCTGGCCTAGCCTGAAGTCTGGTGGAATCTACTTCATTGAAGACCAGCACTTTCAGCCGCCGACTGAGCCTGCGGAAGCTGTAAAGACCAAGGCGTTCTTCCATGGCTGGCGCGGCGGTCTTTCGCCACAAGCGATATGGCGTCTCGCGCGCCGGCATCGTTTTCAGCCGGCCCACGTCGCTGGGTGCATGGCAGAAATCGCTGCGGTCCAGTTCTTTGATTCCCAAAGCCCGAACCGCAATGCGTTCTCAATGGCTGACGCCCTGCTGGCGGTTCAGAAGGCCAGCTAGGCGCTTTTATTCCGGGAATGGCAGCGGCTCGCCGTCTGGCAATGTTACATCGGCGACGTTGAGCGTGAGCCCGACAAGCGTGTAGTATCCGCAAGCCGCCACGATTTCGACGACACCCTCCTCGCCAAAAGCCTCGACCGCACGGGCATAGGTTGCGTCTGATAGGCGCTTGGTGCGCGTGAGTTCTTCTGTAGCCTCATAGGCCATCATCTGGTCAGTGGGCAGGGTCGTCGGACGGCCCCCAGTGCGGATGGCTTCCATTGCAGCGGCATCAACACCAGCTGCCAGCGCGATACGGCAGTGAGCAAACCATTCATATTGCGCCTTCAGACTTTGGGCCGTCTGGCAGATCACAATTTCCCGAACCTCATCTGAAAGGCAGGACCGGAAGCGCACATGGGCGCCAAGTTCTTGCGCCAATACAGCCATTTCAGGACTTCTGATCCATGCGCCAAAGGGCCCGCGGACACCGCCGCGCGGGCCGTTGGTGACCAGCTCAATCACCTCTTTCTGGCGCGGGGAAAGGTCTGCAGCGTCTGGGATTGGTAGGCGGGTCATTCAAGCGATCCTTATTGGTGCAATGGGCCATGCCATGACTTGGCCCGGAATTAGGTCAAATGCCACCATGTTTTGCGGCGAATATTCCCGCCATACCGCAAGCGGGCGTTTAGCGAACATAGTGATGATAGCTGGCGTTAAAGGGAATTGGCCAGATCGACCTTAAACTCAATTTTTTTAAGACAGGAGGGTCCCCCTGATGACATATGCAGCAGAAGCGGTACGTGCATCCTTGGGTGCATCAGAGTTCGCGCCTTACTCAACCGCTACCGCGGAAAATTCGCCCTTGTCTGCAGTGGCGGCGCGAGCTCCGGCAAAGTATCCCCTCCTCAACTTGCGGCGCCGGAGCCCCGAGTCCGTTCCGGCGGATGCGGCTCTCTGTGCCTTAATTGATAGCAAAGCGAACGACCGGGAGATAATTATTTGGGCGGTTTCTTTAAACGCTCTTTAATGGTTCGAACTTTTGTATACTTTTGGCACTTTTTAAGCAGCACTACGCATCATTAGCTTAGCCTTCTGCGACTTTTTTCGTTATCGTCTATTCCTCGGCGATAACGAAAAATGGAGGCAGTCCTTATGAGGCGATCCCTTAAATCTGGTGCGGTGCTTGGCGCTACGCTGTTGCTCGCAGCGGGCGCTGCCCGTGCGGACGAGGTGCGAATCGGCATCTACTCAGAGCCGTCCGCGATGGACCCGCATTATCATAACCTTGGTCCGAACAACTCATTCTCGTCGAATATCTATGATGCGCTTATCATCCAGGATGAAAACCAGAACCTGAAGCCTGGCCTTGCCATGTCATGGGAACCGGTCAGTGATCTGGTCTGGGAATTTAAGCTGCGCCAAGGCGTAAAATTCCACGATGGTTCGGATTTTAACGCCGATGACGTGATCTTCACGGCTGAGCGCGCGCCGAACGTTCCGAATAGCCCGTCCTCCTTTGGCACATATCTTAAAGGCAAGACCTTTTCTAAGGTCGATGACTTTACGATCCGCGTGACGACTGAACGGCCTTATCCTTTGGTGCCGGTAGACCTCTCTACGGTCTCCATCGTCTCCAGCGATATTGGCATGGACGTGAAAACTGCAGAATTCAACTCTGGCCCTGCCATGGTCGGCACCGGCCCCTTTAAGTTTGTTGAATGGCTGCCGAGTGACCGTATCGTCCTCGAAAAAAATGAAAACTACTGGGGTGAAAGGGCGGCTTTTGATAAAGTCATCATGAAGCCAATTAAGTCCAACCCAACGCGTGTTGCGGCTCTGCTTTCAGGCGATGTTGATATGATCGACAATGTGCCAACGGCGGACATCGAAACCTTGAAAACCAAGGATTCCGTGACTTTATCCAGCGGCATTTCGAACCGTGTGATCTACCTGCACATGGATCGGTTCCGCGATAACTCCCCGTTCATTACGGGCACTGATGGCAAGAACCCGCTGAAGGACCTGCGCGTCCGCCAGGCGATCTCCATGGCCATTAATAGGGATGCGATCATCTCCCGCGTTATGGAAGGCGTTGCTATCCCTGCTGGCCAGCTACTTCCACCAGGATTTTTTGGCACATCCAAAAACCTGAAGCCACAGGCATACAATCCTAAGCGGGCAAAGGAATTGCTGGCGGAAGCCGGGTATCCAAACGGCTTTGGGATGACCATCCACGGGCCGAATGATCGCTACATCAACGATGCCAAAATCGCTCAGGCGATTGGCCAGATGTTGACCCGTATTGGCATCAAAACTCAGATCGAAACCATGCCGAAGAGCGTCTATTTCCGCTCTGCCTCCCGAGGTGGGCCGAATGGCGAACCGAAGTATAGCTTCATTCTGGTTGGTTGGGGTTCCGGCACGGGCGAAGCGTCCTCGCCGTTGAAATCCCTGGTACACACGCACGATAAGTCCCAGGGCTTTGGCGCCTCAAACCGGGGCCGCTATTCCAACCCTAAAACGGATAAACTGATCGAGGATGCGCTTGCGACCGTTGACGACACGAAGCGTGCGGCACTGCTGGCTGAAGCAACGGAAATCGCGATCAACGATTTGGCGATTATCCCGCTGCACTATCAGGTCAACACGTGGGCGACCACGAAAAGCTTGAAATATCTGCCACGTACGGACGAGCGCACGTCGCTTCGTTCGCTGAAGAAGCAGTAAGCCAATGTAGCTACGGGCGCCTCGCCGCTTTGTACTGCCATCTGGCAGGCGGGGCGGCGGGGCGCCTTTCGCATTTCAGGGCTCGCAGGAAAGCAAACCCATGTGGTCCTATCTTCTCAGGCGTCTCGTCCAAGCTGCACTTGTTGTTGCGGTGATGGCGGCGATCGTGTTTTTCGGCGTCAACGTAATCGGCAATCCGGTTGATATTCTGATCAACCCGGAATTCGATCAGGAAGAAATGGCGCGGGCCATAAAAGCGCTTGGCCTTGATAAGCCGCTGCACGAACAGTTCTCCTATTTCGTCAAGAACGCCCTGCAAGGTGATCTGGGCATATCTTTCGTCTTTGGCGAACCGGCCCTGAAACTTATTGTTCAGCGCATGCCGGCGACGCTTGAGCTGGCGTTTGCTTCTCTATTTTTATCGATTTTGCTTGGCGTGCCGCTTGGCATGTATGCCGGCCTCAAGCCTGACTCTAAGTTTTCGAAAACTATTATGGCTGGCTCCATCCTGGGCTTCAGCCTGCCGACCTTTTGGGTCGGCATTATGATGATCATGCTGTTTGCCGTAATGCTTGGCTGGTTACCGGCGACTGGTCGTGGCGAGACGACGGATTTATTTGGCGTCCAGGTCAGTTTTTTGACATGGGATGGCCTTACCCATCTAGCGATGCCCGCGGTGAACCTAGCGCTCACTAACATCTCATTGGTTATGCGGCTAGCGCGCGCTGGCTGTAAGGAAGCGGCGCTGCAGGATTATGTGAAATTTGCCCGTGCAAAAGGCATGTCAGAGCAGCGCATCGTCCTCAAGCATATCTTGAAGAATATCATGATCCCGGTCGTCACCGTATTGGGGCTGGAGTTCGGCTCGCTGATAGCGTTTTCTGTCGTGACGGAAACCGTCTTCTCCTGGCCGGGTATGGGCAAGCTCATTATCGAGTCGATCCAGGTCCTCGACCGTCCTATCATCGTTGCATATTTGATGATGACGGTGCTGATGTTCGTTATGATCAACCTGTTGGTTGATCTCACATATTCCCTGCTGGACCCCCGTGTTCGGCTGGGTGGAGCCGGCAAATGAGCATACACAGCGAAGCCGCCAATCTTCCCATCGAGGCACCGGTGCCGGAAAAGGCGGAGCATCCGTTCCGCCGTTTTACCAGTCAGTACTGTCATAGCCCGGTCGCTGTCGTGGGCTTGATTGTTCTGGTCGCCATTGTTTTGGTGGCTCTCTTGGCGCCGTGGATCTCGCCGCAGAACCCGTATGACCTTGGCCAGATCGACGTAATGGACGCGCGTCTTGCCCCCGGTGAGACAGATTTCACCGGCGAGAAAGTCTACATGCTCGGTACGGACGATCAGGGCCGGGATATGGTGAGTGCCATCTTCTACGGGCTTCGGATCAGCCTTACTGTTGGCGTCATCAGTGGCCTGATCGCGCTCAGCATCGGTGCCGCTATTGGCTTGTTTGCAGCGTTTTACGGCGGCCGTATCGACGCCTTCATCATGCGTATTGTCGATTTGCAGCTTAGTTTTCCGGCAATCCTCATCGCGCTGATGCTGCTGTCCGCACTTGGCCGTGGTGTCGACAAGACGATGATCGCGCTGGTAGCGGTGCAATGGGCCTATTACGCCCGAACTGTTCGCGCGAGCGCACTCGTCGAACGGCAGAAGGAATATATCTCCGCTGCCACCTGCCTTGGCCTTGGGCGCGCGCGCATCATCTTCCGCCATATGTTGCCCAACGTCGTCGCCCCTCTGATTGTCGTCGGTGCTGTGCAGACGGCAAGCGCCATCAGCCTGGAAGCAACACTGTCCTTCCTCGGCATTGGCCTGCCGGTGACGGAACCGTCGCTGGGCCTGCTGATCGCCAATGGCTTTGAATATATGCTGACCGGGAAATACTGGATCAGCGTATTCCCTGGCCTAGCGCTCTTGGTAACCATCGTCAGCATCAACTTGGTCGGTGACCAATTGCGCGATGTACTGAATCCGCGATTGAGTAGATAGGGGACGGGCGGCCTGCCCGTCCCCTATATCGAGCCCGCCCGAGCCGCCTCTGCTACATCATCCCTGTGGGAGCAGCCTTGTCCTCTCCCGACTGGGCACCGTAGATGGACGTATATCCGCCGGACCAATCGGGTGGAAACTGGCAGGGGCGCGGATCATGGGCGGCCCAGCGCCCCTGCTCGCCGCGGACGATTTTATAGGTATTCCGGGTTGGCATGGGGTGCGCCGTATAGGGCTTGGCGTCTGCCGATGTGTAGCAGTTCAGCAGCAATGGCCGTGGCACGGGGGACTTGGACGATGGCGAGTAATGTAGCGTGCGCGCATTGTGAATAGTGATGGAGCCTGCGGGGCCGGTCAGATACTCAATGCGGTTTTTATCCAGGCTGGCGGCATTTTTGTCAGACAGCATGCCGGTCCAATTACCGTCGCTGTCATATTGATCGAACAGCGGGTCATCATGGGAATCGCGGAGGACCGCCAGCGGGCCGTTCTGCATATCCGTATCAGCCAGATAGCAGCCAATCGTCAGCACATTGTAGTTGGTGTGCGGGAAGAACTGGATGTCCTGATGCCATTTCATCGTGTCTGAGGCGTCGAACCACTTAAAATCCAGTTTGGAGTGATGGAAGGTTACGTTCGGCCCGACCAAATCCGCCGCCACATCCGTCATCAGCCCAGTGGAGAACCGCCAATAGGCGTCTGACTGCTCGTCCGGGCTTTTCAGGCGGCGCAGCACCGGGTTTTCGGCTGAGTGGCCGGGGCCGATATCGAACAAATTGCCGGATTGGGTCTCGTGGCGGCTTTGGTCTATGAAATCCGCTGTGACGGCCTGCAGTTTCGCCAGTACATCTGGCGGAACAATGCTTTCAACGCCGACATAGCCATGCTCGAAATAGCATTCGCGTTGGGCTTGGGTCAGCACGCGGGCGGGATGTTTCAGAATGTCTTCCGGCGTCATGATCAACCTCGATTGTTGGGGTAGGGGCTTTCCTGCTTCAAAAGCTCGAACATCGCGCCGGCGCTATCGGGGAAATCATATGCGGGTTTCCAGTCCCAATCTGCAGCAGCGGCGGTCATGTCCATGGCATCAGGCCAGCCACCAAGCAGCGCTTCTACGGCGGGGTCCGGCGCGTAGTCATAAGCAAAATCCGGGTATCGGGCTTTGATGGTATTAACGACGGATGCAGCCGAAACGAAATAGCCGTGCAGATTATAGGCATGCTCCGTCAGACGATCGCGCTCTGCAAAGCTGTATTCCTCGATGGAGCGGATCACATCATCCAGATACAGTGTTGACATGCCGATATCTGGGGAGACCGGGAAAGTGAACGACCGGCCTTCATATGCCGCCCGGAGCGCATGGGATGGATAGGCTGTAACAGCGCTTGGCGGTGCGAAGGGTGAAATCACCAGCGGGAAGCGGAGGCAGCGGAAATCCAGCCCGTGCTTCTGCTTGAAATAAACGCCAAGCCGCTCGACCGCGACCTTCGTCGCCCCATAGAAGTTCTCGGGCCATTGCTGTGCGTTCAAAGGCAGCGGGTCGCCCATGTCAGCGCCATATGTGGCGACGGTGCTGGCAAAAAAGAACCGATCAACACCGTGCCGCATAGCCGATTGCAGCAGATTGAAAGAAGCCGTCGCGTTGATTGCCCATGAGGCGGCAAGATCTACCTCAGAACTCCCGGAAAGTAGCGAGGCCAAGTGGAAGGTGGTATCCGGCTTATGGTCAGCGATGATTTTATCGACCGCTCCCGCATCCCGAACATCGCCAAGGATCACCTGATCCTGTTCTTCAGGTTTCTCGGTGCCGGGCAGGTCAAATTTAATGACAGCTACGCCACGCGCCCGCAGCCGATCCGCGACCAAGCGCCCAAGATTCCCATTACCACCTGTCAACAACGCCGTTTTCAATGCCAAATTCCTCAACAAAACGCACTTGGCAGAGAATGCGGCATCTGCAAGCATTTATGCAAATCCAATTCCAAGGACATGCCGCCATGCCGCCTCTTTCGCCCCGTTCTGACTTGCCGACCCACATCGTCGAAAACATGCCGGGCCACATGGGCGATCAGAACCTATGGGCCGATGACGCCTCATTGCAGGATTCCGTTGCGGCCCATGGCGGCGAATGGGCTGCGGATACGCTCAATGCGTTCGGCGCGGCGATAGGCAAATCCGAGATGATGGAGGCTGCCGACCAGGCCAACCGTTTCGCGCCAGAACTCAAATGCTTTGATCGTTACGGCATGCGCGTCGATCAGGCGGTGTTTCATCCCGCATATCATACGCTGATGGACACAGCGATTTCCCACGAAGTCCACAGCTTCGCCTGGAGTCATGCAGGCCCCGGCGCCCATGTAGCCCATGGCGCGCTCACATATATGCACCAGCAGATCGAGGGCGGGGTGATGTGCCCGATGGCGATGACCTACTCCGCGTTCCCATCCTTGAAAACCACGCCTGCAATTGCGGATGAATGGCTGCACCGCCTGCTGTCTACCGATTATGACGCCCGCGATATCCCGGTGGAGCAAAAGCGCGGCGCCACCATGGGCATGTTCATGACCGAGAAACAGGGCGGGTCTGACGTTCGCCAGAACTCCACCCGCGCCGAACCGGAGGGCGCGGCCACAGGCATCGGCCAGCCATACCGATTGACGGGCCACAAATATTTCTGCTCCGCGCCCATGTGCGATGCGTTCCTTACATTGGCTTATAGCGACGTTGGCCTCTCCTGTTTTCTGGTTCCGCGTTGGCGGCCAGATGGAACGCGGAACGGCATGTATCTGCAACGGATCAAAGATAAACTTGGCAATCACTCCAACGCCTCAACTGAAATTGAGATGCAGGACGTTTATGGCGTGATGGTCGGCGATGAGGGTCGGGGCATCCGCACGATTATCGATATGGTCCAGCACAATCGCTATTACTGTGCGACGAGCAGCGCAGGGATGATGCGCCAAGGCCTCGTGCAGGCGTTACACCACACGGGCGGGCGAAGCGCGTTCCAGCGGCGGATCATCGACCAGCCCTTGATGCGGAACGTGCTGGCCGACCTCGCGATCGAGGCGGAAGCGGCGCTCGCGCTCGCGCTCCGCATTGGCCGCGCGATTGATGAAAGCCTGGCTGGCGACCCAGAGGCCGCAGCGCTTGCGCGGATCGGCACGGCGATTGGGAAATACTGGAACTGCAAACGCGCCCCTGCCCATGTCGGCGAGGCGTTGGAATGCTTGGGCGGTGCTGGTTACATCGAGGAATCCGGCATGCCGCGTCTCTATCGGGAAGCGCCGTTGAACGGCATTTGGGAAGGCTCTGGCAACGTCATATGCCTGGATGTGCTGCGCGCGCTTGATCGGGAGGCGGCTGCCCAGCCCGCACTGATGAATGAACTGAACGCCACTAAGGGGGCCTATCCCGCACTCGATAAGGCAGTAGCGGATTTGGGCTCTGCACTGGCTGACCCTGCAGACGTAGAACTCCGCGCCCGCGCGTTGACGGAGCAGTTGGCGACGACGCTGCAAGCCAGCCTGCTCACGCGCTTCGCGCCAGCAGCAGTCGCAGACGCTTTCGTCGCCTCACGCTTGGGTGAGCGATGGTCCGGCGCATACGGAACCCTGCCGCGCGGTGTAGATTTCGACAGCGTCATGAAACGGGCAGAAGCCGCGTGAACGAATATGGCCGGCGCGCCTTGACGCAATGCGTTGCTCAGCCTAGCTTTCATCGCCTATCCATAGGGGTGCCTCACCTTTGAGGCTGAGATGTCGCTGGCATGGCGCGACGACCCTTTGAACCTGACCCGGATCACGCCGGCGTAGGAAATGGGATTTGCTCCATCCAGCAAAGTCATATTCCGCGCCAGAAATCCGTGCGCATGAAGGATGATCTGATGAACCAGGATGCAATTATCGCGGCATTGCTGGACTTTATTACTGCAGACGGGGCGGATGACGCCCAGTTCAACGGCATGGCGCTCGAGCTGTTTGCCTATCAGTTCGAGAATAATGCGCCTTTCCAAAAATTTGCCCGGTCGCGCGGGAAAACCCCGCGCATGGCCAAGTCTTGGGTGGATATCCCAGCCGTTCCCATCAACGCCTTCAAGACCATGGACCTGACCTGCACGCCAATCACGGATGCGGCGGCAACCTTCATGACCAGCGGCACCACGTTGGGCGGTGTGCGGGGTAAGAGTTATCACCCGGTACTGGATGTCTATGACGCCTCCATGCGCCGGAACTTCCGGGATCGGTTTATGGGCGGACACCAGCGGATGCAAATGGGCATCCTGTTCCCATCACCTACGATGATGCCGAACTCCTCCCTGGCGCATTACCTCAACCTGGCGGCCCAGGATTTCGGTGTTCATGGCAGCGGTCATCTCGTGTGTGAGCGCGGAATTGAATTCCGCCGGCTGTATGCTGACCTGGCAGAAGCGGAAGAAACGGGCGAGCCATATGCTCTCCTTGGCGCGAGCTTCAGCCTTGTCCATGTGCTGGATGAAATGGCGCGTGTTGGGCATACGGTCAAACTACCACCCGGCAGCCGCATTCTGGATACAGGCGGATTTAAGGGCCAATCCCGTGAGCTAGAGCCGGATGAGTTCTATGACGCGCTCACCGTTGCGTTCGGCATTCCGCGCAGCGCATGCATCAATATGTACGGCATGACGGAGCTTTCATCCCAGTTCTACGATGATGGCAATGCCACCTGTCCCTCTATCAAATCAGGTCCTCATTGGGTGCGGAGCCGGGTCGTAAATCCGCTGACAGGGGATAGCTTGCCTGATGGCCAGACCGGCATTTTGGCGCATACGGACCTCGCCCATTTCAATATCGTTACGACGATTTTGACTGAGGATTCAGGGATCGCCGTTGATGGCGGGTTCCAATTACTTGGCCGGGCAGCAGGAACGGCGGCGCAAGGCTGTTCCATGGCCGTGGATGAATTCCTGAAGGCGGCTGGTGCTGCCTGACGACCATGGCCGAACGCGCATGCCATCTGCCCGGGCTGGATCCCGCTGCACTCCAATGTGAGGCGCTTCGGTTTGGTGGCGCGGGCCGGGATATCGCCGTTGAAGTCCCGGTACTTTCGGGCGCTGATATGCAGGCGATGGCAGCGCACGTGCGGGCGCATACTAGGCGGTACCTGGCGCAATATCCTGTTGCGCGCGTGGTGGATATCGTGGATCAAGCGATTGCCCGCTTACTGGATCGCGATGATCCCTACCGCCGCCGGATGGAGGACCTTCTGCCTGCGATCACCGGCTATGACCGGGAGATGTTGCGGCTTGGATTGACGGAATACCTGAAATCATTCCGCAAACCAGAGCTACAGCGCTTTCTGGCGGAAGATTTTCCCAACCCTACGATCCTGGATGATTTCCAGCCTTTGACAAAGGGCGGTTATGGTCGGGCCTACGGACCAGAGGTCCTAGCGCATATCTGGGCTGGGAATGTGCCGGGCCTGCCGCTCTGGAGCCTCGTTTCAGGGCTTCTGGTGAAGGCCGGCACGATTGGGAAAGTTCCAAGCGCTGAGCCAATGTTCGCAACCTGGTTTGCCCAGCTGCTGGCAGAAATTGAGCCAGAACTGGCGGATTGTATCGCCATCACATGGTGGAAGGGCGGCGAAGAGGAAGCCGAGCGGGCTTTGTTGGCCGAAGCGGACGTCGCTTTGGCATTCGGCGGCAACGAAGCGCTGGCTGCTATCCAATCCCGCGCCCCCATCACGACGCGCTTTCTGGCGTATGGCCACAAGGTCAGCTTCAGCCTGATTGGGCGGGAGGCGCTGGATGCCGCCAAGGCGTCTGACACAGCGCGCCGTGTGGCTTATGATGTGGCGCGCTATGACCAACAAGGCTGCTACAGCCCCCACACGATTTTTGTGGAAGCGGGAGGCAGCGCCGCGCCCCGACAATTCGCGCAATATTTAGCCTTTGAACTCTCGGCGCTAGAGCGAAAATTTCCCCGGCATCCGCTCGCGATGAGTGAGGCCACCAGCATCGCTGCGTGGCGCAGTACGGAGGAAATGACAGCGGGCGCAGAGGTCGTCGGTGATCCCAATGGCGCCTGGTCGGTATCCTTTTTGGAGCGTGCAGATGGCTTTGGCCCAAGTGCCCTGAACCGCTCGATCCGTGTTGTCGCGATTGATGACCTAGCCAGTGTTCCCGCCCGCGCAGCACCCTACAAGCGGCTGCTGCAAACGGTTGGCATCGCTGCACCGCCTCGTCGCCTTTTTGCACTTTCGGCAGCATTGGGTGCGGTTGGCGTGACCCGCATCGCAGCGCTTGGCGACATGACGGCGCCAGAGGCCGGGTGGCACCATGATGGCCGCTATAATTTGAGCGACCTCGTCCGCATTGTGGAGATCGACGGGCGCGCGCTTGCCGCTGCAGATAGGCTGGCTCCCTATGCCGAATAGCGCCAATTTCCTCGATATCCATGCCGCCAGTTTCGCCTATGGGGGCGGCAGGGATGTCGTTTCGAATGTCGAATGGTCTATACCTACTGGCGCCGTCCATTGCCTCGTTGGCCGCAGCGGAAGCGGGAAAACGACGTTGTTGAAAATGGCCGCCGGACTGCTGCAAGCGACGGCAGGATCAATCCAAATGCTGGGCAAGGGTGTGCCAGCGCCCTCCCGCAATGTTGGGTTTGTATTCCAGTCGCCGTCACTGCTGGAGTGGCGGACGGTGCTCGACAACGTACTGCTGCCAATTTCCCTGCACAAGACTGTAACTGCAGCAAACCGTATAGCGGCTGAAGAATTGCTGGAACTGGTTGGCATAAAAGAACATACCCATCGGTACCCACGGCAATTATCTGGCGGCCAGCAAAGCCGTGTTGCCTTGGCGCGCGCCCTCATTGTAGAGCCTGCAGGCCTGCTGATGGACGAACCGTTCGCAGCACTCGACGCCATCACCCGTGAAGAATTGCAGGATGACCTGCTGCAACTTGCCGCCATTCGCGAAACGACAGTGCTTTTCGTTACCCATGATATTGGTGAGGCTGTGTATTTGGCAGACCGTGTGGCGGTGATGGATGCGGGGCGGATTGTGTTCTCAGCAGATGTAGACCTACCGCGCCCACGCAATCAAACCCAGCGTTATTCGACAGCATTCAACGCTGCCTGCCTTGATCTCCGTCACGCCATGATGCTACCCGGGCGGGCAGTCGCATGACGCGCGCAAGTATGCTGTCGCTCGCTTTGTTCGTCGCCCTCTTGGCGCTTTGGGAAGGTTTTGCGCGGCTGACGGGCATTTCTCCGCTCGTTATTCCTGCACCCTCCGCCGTGCTCATTGTATTGTGGGAGGGTCTGACGGTTGGGTTCCTCTGGCCGCATATTTGGGTGACGGCAGTGGAGACGCTGCTAGGTTTTGCGCTTGGCTGCGCTATCGGTTTTGTCGCCGGGGTCTTGCTCGGGGAGGTCGATTTTCTGCGCCGTTTGCTTTGGCCCTACGTGCTCGCGAGCCAGGTCGTGCCAAAACTGGCGCTGGGGCCAATTTTTATCGTTTGGTTCGGGTTCGGGATGACATCCACCATCGTGATCACGGCGCTGATCTGCTTCTTTCCGCTGCTTGAGAACACGTTGACAGGCCTGCAATCAGTTCCGCCTGAAAAGCGAGATCTGTTCCGTATGCTGGGCGCATCCAGGCGACAAACTTTACTGCGGCTGAAAATTCCGTCCGGCCTACCTGTGGTTATGGCAGGTGTGCGCGTCGCCATTGTGTTGGCGTTGGTTGGGGCCGTTGTCGGTGAATTCATTGGCGGGGATGCAGGGCTCGGTGCCAGCATTATCGCGGCCCAGGGCATGATGGATTCAACACTTATGTTTGCGCTGTTCATCGTCATCACGGCCTTGGGCATGCTGTTTTATCAACTCACAATTCTGTTTGAACGTTGGCTGCTAAGCAGCTGGATGAAAGGGCAAGAGACATGATCTTTAAAACTTTGGCAGCCGCTGCGGCGCTGCTGCTGACGGCTGGAACGGCCACTGCGCAGTCCATGGATACGGTGCGGATCGCGGGGTGGAGCAAGCCTATCAGCGAGATCACCAACATCCTTGCTGAGCCGGATAAAGGCTTCTTCAAGGCCCATAATATTGAAATGAAATACGTGCCGGGCGCTGGCGGTGGGTCCGCCGTTCGGAACATGCTGGCGGGTGCAGCGGATGTTGCGTTCACGGACCCGGCGTCGTTCTACCAAGCACTTGATAAGGGCGAAAAGCTGGTCGCGATTTATAATATTTACCCGCAGAACGTGTTTAACGTCGTTGCACCTGTCGGCCGAGGGATTGTGAAGCCGGAAGACCTGAAGGGCAAAACTATTGGCGTCTACAGCCTTTCCAGCGGCACCCGTCAGAACCTTCAGGTGCTGTTACATCAGGTTGGGCTGACGGAAGCAGATGTAACCATCAAAGTTACGGGCTTGCTGAACTTCGCACCGGTTATTCAAGGCCAAGTCGATGCTACGGCGGCGACAGATACCGGCCTTTATGTAGGCAAGTTGAAAGGCCTGGGCGATGTGAACGTCATCAATGTCGCCGACAGCTTGAATATTCCAAGCGATATGTTCGTCGTGACGGAAGCCTATTATGCCGCCAACAAACCGCTGCTGAAGCGCTTTCTGGCAGCCTATCGCGACAGTGCTGCTTGGATGATTGCGGAGCCGGCAGCGGCAGCAAAAATCGCTATCTCGCGGACCATTAATGGTCGGAACGACGCGGTGAACTTTGAGATCATCAAGATCCGCAATATCTCTGCCCAGTCAGACACGACGCGCGCCAAAGGTCTTGGTCATTTCGATATTGACCTGTTGCAAAAGGGCGCTGAAACCTTCAAAGACCTGGGATTGATTAAGGCGGACCTGGATATGAGCGCTGTCATCAAAACAGACTTGATCCCGGAATAATCCAGTGGATTTCGCTGAGAAGTCTGTCCTGGTAACTGGTGCCAGCCGGGGCATTGGTGCGGCCATTGCCCAGGCCTTTGCGACGGAAGGGGCGGCCGTCACCGTCAATTATCTGTCGAATGCAGATTCGGCGGCGTCCAGCGTTGCGGCCTGTGAAGCAGCAGGCGGGGACGCCATCGCTGTCCAAGCTGATGTGACGGAGCGCGAGCAAGCGTTCAGTCTGGTTGAGCAGGCGGTGGATGCGTTCGGTAAGGTCGATGTGCTGGTGAATAATGCGTTCCGGCCCTACCGCTTCGATCCGGAGCAACGAAAGCTGCACTGGGAATTGGATTGGGCCGCCTATCAGGCGCAATTTGAAGGTGCTGTGAAGTCTGCTCACGGTTTGGCGCAGGCGGTGCTTCCGTCAATGCTGGCCCGTGCCGAGGGGTCTATCGTCAATATCGCGACGGATTTAGTTGCCCGTCCAATCGTCCCGTATCACGATTACACCACGGCGAAGGCGGCGCTGATTGGGTTCAGCCGTAACCTCGCGGCGGAATTGGGGCCGATGGGGGTGCGCGTGAATATGGTAGCACCGGGTTTGGTCTATCCAACGGCAGCGAGCGAGGCGACGAAGGAATCCGTGAAGGATGCGATCATCGCGCAAACGCCGCTTCGGCGCATAGCAGGGCCAGAAGATATCGTCGGGCCTGTACTATTCCTGTCTTCAGACTGGGCCCGGTTCGTGACCGGGCAGACGCTCTATGTCGATGGCGGTCTGGTGATGGGATGACGCGTTAAAGTGTCGTCTCATTCTTGGCAGCGAACGGATTGCGGAAGGCCATTTGGGCACCGCGAATCGTTTCCAGCAACTCGTCGCCTTGCTCTTCACAAAGCTGATGTAAATCAGGATCGGGGGAGAAGCAGATGGCGGCGTAATTGTCATCCGTCATGCGGGCGACCCAACAGGTGATGGGGCCATAGCTTGGCAGATCAAGCATAGCGCGATCGCCAACGTCAATGCCGAATAGTGGCCCAACCAAAGCGCCGCCAGCTGAAATGTTAACCAGCCGAGTTTTGCGTGAGCGCTGGTTGGAATTGATGATCGCTAGGGAATCCAACGGCAGCCGACGAGCCATACGGCGGTTATCTTCAGAAACCTGGGTGTCTGTGATATCGTAAAGGTCAGTCAGATTAGTCGTATCCATAAGTCGAAGCTCCGAACCCTAGCTCTTATTCCTGGGTAGAGTGCGGTGCGATTGCTTTCGAAATTGCTAACGCAAATAGGCCAAAGCCAAGGAGTTTGGTTCGGCGATTTCTGGGGCTGGGCCCTCAGCGACGATCCTGCCACCTACAAGCACTGCCGCCCAGCTGGCAAGACGGCTTGCAGCGGCCGCATTTTGCTCCGCGATCAGGATCGCGACGCCGGATTGGCGTACTGTAGCCAGCGCTTCAAATAAGCTGGCGGCGGTGTTCGGTGCCAGGCCAAGCGACGGCTCATCCAGCAGTAATAATTTTGGCCGGCGCATCAGCGTGCGGGCGATGGCGAGCATTTGCTGTTCCCCGCCAGAAAGCCGCCATGCCTCTGACTTCAAGCGCCCTGTGAGAGGCGGGAAGAGTGCTAGCATTTCCTCGAGCCGCGTTTGGCGCATAGACCGGGGATCATCTGAGGCTGCAAGCATGTTTTCCCGCGCGGTGAGGCCTGGAAACACGCGGCGGCCTTCCGGCACATATCCAGCACACGCCCGTGCCATTCTGCCAGGGTCACCGCCTTTGACTTGTTTGCCATCGAAGATGATCTTGCCAGAATCCAGCGCCTCTAGACCCATGATCGCGCGTAGCAACGTGGATTTTCCGGCACCATTGGGGCCGAATAAGGCCAGAGCTTCACCTGCCGCGATCGACAAGTCGAGTGGGCCAAGTAGGGCCGTGTTTGCGGCTCCAATGCGGGCTTTTTGGATGGTGAGCAAATCTTTGGTCATGATCCTGCACCATCAGCTAGTGGCGCGCCTAGATAGGCGGTGATGACTGCGGGATCGATGGTTACGGCATCAGGATTGCCTGATGCAATGACGCGGCCTTCGCTCATACAAACTATCGAGTCTGCCAGGGCTGCCAGAAATGGTACGTCATGCTCCACCACCAAAACGGCAGCACCTGCGTCTGCGGCATCACGCAGGATATGGGCGAGCTGCTGGCGCTCATCGGCTGTTAGCCCAGCGGCGGGTTCATCCAGCAGCAGAACGCCGGGGCGTGCTGCCAATGCGCGGGCGATTTCTAAGAACCGCTGCGCGCCCTGGGTAAGTTGGCTGGCAGGCTTTCTGGCTTCCGCAGTCAGGCCAACCGCATGCAGCGCCGACCAGGCATGTTGTGATGATGCGCCGACAGCCCGCACGTTTTCCAGTGCTGACAGGACTGGGGCCAAAGCAAGCGTTTGGAATGTGCGCCCGATTCTGCCGGTCAGCTGGATAGTCCCTGCTGACGGTTGATCCAGCCCAGTCACCAAGTTCAGCAGCGTTGATTTGCCCGCTCCGTTTGGCCCAATCAGCCCAGTGATCTGACCGGGTTTCAGAGCCAGATCAACATCGGATAAAGCGGTGACGCCGCCAAAACGCCGCGTAAGTCCAGTGGCAGTCAGCCCGCCTTCAGTGACGGGTTTCAAACCTATCAGCGTCGGTGGATCTGGGTCCCGTGCGAGCCTGAGCGCTTTTGTGGCTTTGGCAAGCAGTGCTGCGAGGCCTTCCGGCGCTAACCAAATCGCCAATAGCAGTAGCGCGCCATAAGCGATCAGATAGGTATGTTCCAGAAACCGCAGCCATTCAGGTGTCCAGGTAACAAGCACCGCCAGAAGAATAGAGGCAGGCGGGCTGCGCCGACCGCCGATAATGACTACCGCCAGGATTGCCGCCATGGTTTTGAACGCCAGCAGATCTGGAGAAACCAAGCCGACTGTAAACGCATGGGCAGCGCCGCCAAGGCCGCCCGCGAGCGCGCCAACGGCCATTGCCGCTACACGGATTGGGCCAGCGTGAATGCCGAATGCACGAGCGGCCAGGGGTTCCGTTCGCAGCAAGGTCAACTGCTCTCGACCAAAATATCTTTGGAAGCCGTAAAAGGCACCTGCTGCAGCTAACGCCGCCAACCAGGCAAACCCTGCGCGGGCTTCTTCGTTGTTCAGCCAAGCAGGTGCCGGCGTCATCAGTAAGCCATTGGCGCCGCCGGTCACGCTTTCCCAATTGGTGGCGATGATCACGGCGATTTCGGCAAGCGCTAGGGTCGCCAGAGCAAAATAATGGCTTTCGAGGCGGCGAATAACGCCTGTCAGTGCAGCAAAAATCAGTGCTGGCCCTATCGCTGCTGCTGCCAGGGCCAAGCCGAACGGCCAGCCGGAAAGCGTCAGGACAGTCAGCGCATATGCACCAAGGCCCATCGCCATCCCCGCCGCGAGGGAAAGCGCGCCCGCCAGCCCGAATACGATCTGCCAGCCAATTGCCCCAGCCGCCAGCGCTCCGGCAAGCGCCAAAAGGTGCAGGCTATATCCGCTCATGCCCGCTTGCCTTTGGCCTCACCGCCAAGCCCCTGGGGGCGGAATGAGAGCAGGGCTACGAAGCCTACATATAGCAATGCCTCGGCGACGGCATGGCTGACCAGGGCGGCACCAACGGTTTCAAACAACGCGATCGCGATGGCGGCGGCAGCGGTTGGCAAGATGCGGCCCCACCCGGCGGCAGTTGCGGCGACATAGGCTTTCAGGATGTAGTCCGCACCAGCGCCCGGCGTTGCGTAATGCTGTGCAGCGAGTAGCACGCCCGCCAGCCCTGCGAGTGCACCGGAGACGGCGAAGGCCAAAATCGCCAACCGGATCAGGGGGATGCCGTGGGCGGCGGCGATCTCTGGGTCCTCAGCTGCCGCGCGCATACGGCGACCCGTCTGGCTTTTCGCGAGCACGGCCCATACGGCCATGAATGCAATGGCGGCAGCAGCCAGGCTGATTAGCGCCTGCCAGCTCATAAAGACTGCGCCTATGTGCACGCCGCCGCTCGCGATCTGCGCTGGGGCTTGCGGTGCGCCGCCGAAGCTGGCTGTCAGTGCGTTCTGTAGGACGATGCCAATGGCGATGGCGGCGATGAACGTTGCCTCAATCGGCCGATTGCGGAGTGGTGCCCAGCTGAGGCCCGCGACGCTGAGGCCAAGTATGGCGCCTGCCGCTATCGCCAGCCCTGCCGCCGCCGGTCCGCCAAGGCCAAGCGCGCCGCCTGCCACGGCCACATAGGCGGCGGCGACCGCGACATCACCATGCGCGAAGTTGATAGCCCCAGCAGACCGGAGCGCCAACGCGAAGCCAAGTGCCAACAAGCCATATCCAGCGCCAAGCGCCAGACCGTTGAACAGCAATTGCAGGGATAGCGCGTCCAAAGGATATCGCGCTATTGGACGCCGTCGAGCGCTTGGTACCGCTTGGTGATCCGGGCGCGATGGCTGGCACCGTCATAGCAAACGATGACAGCATCATGGGCCATGTCGCCGCGCCCATTGGTGCGATAGGTCATGGCCACGCCCTTGTAGCGCATATCGGCCAAGGCTTTTCGAACATCAGCCGGGTTTTTGGCGCCAGATTTCAAAGCCGCTGCCAACATGCCCATGGCGTCATATTCCGCCAGCGCGAAGGCGTCTGGTTCTTGGTTGAAGCGGGCACGGTAGGCATCAGCGAAGGTCTTGCCCGGACCGTCAATTTCCGCTGCGGGGGCGGAGCCGGATTCAGCGCACACACCTTTCAGCATGGCAGGGTCCAGCAATGCGGCTGTCGTTGGCTGGTGCATCGCCGAGCCCGCAATAATGGGCAAATCCATTCCAAGCTCAAACGCTTGACGAACGGCAAGGGCCGTTGGGCCGCCATGCAAGTGCAGCAGCAAGCCATCAGCACCGGCAGCGCGCGCCTTTGCGAGCGCGGACGTGAGGTCTTTGGCCGAAGGCGGCACGCCTTCTTCATAGACGGGCGTTACACCCAGCTTTTTCAGATTGGCGACCAATTCTGCGCGGCCACTCTGGCCATACGCTGTTGTTTGAAAAATGATAGCAGGTGTCTTTATTCTCAAATCTTCAACGGCATAGCGGGCATGTGCCGCCTTAACCACCACGTCGCCCGGGAAGAAGCGGAAGATGTTAGGGCTGCCCATTGCAGTGAGTTTAGCTGTGCCAGATATCGTTAGGACCGGCACGCCTTCAGCGTCCGCCAATGGTAATAGCGCCAGCATCTGCGAGCCTAGGATCGGCCCCAGCATTGCGGGCGGCAGTCCATCTCGGAGCGCGCGGCGAAATACGCTGACCGCGACGGCGGGTGCGGTGGTCGTATCCTGGACATCGGCTTTGATTATGCCGTCGCCAGCATGATCTGCGGCCAGCAGCGCGCCGTTGCGCTGTGCGCCCCCTTCAAGCGCCAGAAATCCGGTAATGGGTGCCAGGACAGGCACGGTTACAGGCTCGGCAGATGCGGCGAAACCGGTAAAGAAACCTGCGCTTAACACACAGACCGTCCATAAAGTCAGCTTTCTCATAAAGCCGTTCTCCCTACGCTGGCATAATCCAGATCAGGTTCGGTGAGTGCTTCTCAGTCTCGAATCCGCATTATGCGAACTGCGACGCCCCAGCCGGCAGGTCAGCAAGGTGCAGCGGTGCGCCCTTTACGTCAACTGGTGAAAAATGCCCTTGAAACCAGATTTTCGGTTTCCCACATCGCAGCTGTCAGTCGGGGCAGCCCAAAAGGAGGACTTGGCGACACGTCTGGCTAATGCGAGCAGGCGATAGATTGACCCTAAACATCGCTTCTAAGGAGGATGTCTCTTATGCGATCCCTAGATTTTGCCCCCCTGTACCGTGGCGTCGCCAGCTTTGACCGCATCGTTAACATGTTCGAGAACATGGAGCGTCCGGACGAAGGCGGTTATTAGACCTACAATATTGAAAAAGCTGGCGATGAGGCCTACCGCATCACGCTTGCGGTTGCAGGCTTTGGCGACAGCGATCTCTTGATTGAAGTTAAGGAAGACCAGCTGACAATCGCTGGTGCCCTGGCTGAGCAGAAAGAAGGCGATCGCGCCTATCTGCATCGCGGCATTGAATTTGCAAGCGGCAATGCCAAAGCGCCTGCAATTGAAGGCGAAACGGTGAAATAAAGGCCCTACAGCCTGAGTGCTACGCCCGTGACGGGCTCTATGCTTCTAAAGGCTTAGGTCCTATGCAGCACCCCGGATTCATTGTTTGGGTGATCTAAATACGGCATTGTCCAGCCCATGGAGACACGGGAGGTCAGGCAGATACCTGTGTCTCCCGAGCGACAGTTAGATTCTTAGGCCAGGCAGGCCACGGGCTGTCGGCAAGGGCCGCCCGGCGCGGCTCTTAAGGCAACGGCCACTGGGCGCACCGGCTGATTAAAGACAACAGGACGGCCCAGCATGGTTCATCTTGCTGGGCCGTTTTGCTGTGTGGATGCTCACATTTATAGAAATACATAGCCTTGGGACGAAATTTATCCCGGGGCGATGATCAGTTTATTGATTGGTACCACTTAGTGGGACTTGCGGTCGCCGGACATCTCATCGGTGTCACGGTCGATGCCGTTTTCACGTGCCCACAAGAATTTGATGGAAACGTTGTTCGGTGGTCTTCGGAACCTTGTGGTTGTGCAAGCGGCTGTAACAGTGACCGCACTGCTCGCGGTACCTACATTGGTGGAAATGCTGGACATGGATTTCCGGCAGGTCGGCATGTTGCGTTTCGGTACCCTGGGTGCAGCGTTTCATATGTTGATCGTCGTGGCGACGATCCTGCTCTGCTATTTTGATCTTCGGTACGACAACATGGGCCTGCAGGCCGTGTTCCTTGGAACGAACGTCAGCGGTGCCATTGGCTCAATCGCCGCCGAATTCCT
Organism: Alphaproteobacteria bacterium; assembly: GCA_965660545.1. Lineage (GTDB taxonomy): Bacteria > Pseudomonadota > Alphaproteobacteria > Bin95 > Bin95 > VMCJ01. The sequence continues at coordinate 235,178 of CBFIAF010000001.1, forward strand.
ATTCTACGGCTACGGCTATTTCCTGCCCGCGATGGTTACGGCGCTTTGCGGGCTGAGGTTGGTTTGTCGCGGCGTCGGCAAGCTGCCCTACTTCACCGTCGTGACGAACAACCCATCTCCCCGCTCGAATGCGGACGCCTCAATCTGATCTGAATATGCTCTAGCGAGGTTTACCTGCGCCCTAAAGCGGCATATGTCCCAAGTAGAAGTCATCCAGCTGGAGCGCTGCGACATGGTGCGTTTAACGAAAATCTATACCCGTGGCGGCGATGGCGGGCTGACGTCTCTGGCGTCTGGCGAGCGCCGACCAAAGCATGATTTCCGGGTCGCGGCTTACGGTGCCGTTGATGAAGCCATGAGCGCCATTGGCGTCGCACGCTTGCATACAGAGGGCGAGCTGGACGCTATGTTGGCGCGCATTCAGAACGACCTCTTTGATGTTGGTGCGGACTTAGCGACACCGCCAAAGGAAGACGAGGACCAGCCAAGTGGCCTTAGAGTTGTCGATGCGCAGGTTGACCGGCTCGAACAGGAAATTGATGGGCTGAATGCAAACTTGGCACCGCTAAATTCCTTCGTTTTGCCAGGTGGGACGCCTGCAGGTGCGCATCTGCACATGGCCCGCGCGCTGACCCGTCGTGCGGAACGTGAAGCAACGCGGCTGGCGGCGGAAGAACCGGTCAGCCCCCCAGCGATCAAATATTTGAACCGCCTCTCTGACCTGCTTTTCCAAATGGCGCGCCATGCAAATGACGATGGTGCAAATGATGTGCTTTGGGTACCGGGTGCCAACCGCTAAGGCAGGGCTTAGTCGGGCATATCTTCCGGGTGCCAAAGCTTCATGGTAGTCAAAATTACAATAACAGCGACGACAGTGGCAAGGCCGGTCACACTAGGCATGCTGTTTGCCACAACGGGTACATTTGTGTTTATCATTAAGGATGCCATCAGGCGGAAAGGACGACGGGTAGCAACATCGCGCAAAACCCCTCGAATTGTGATTAGGCCGTTAGGATGTCCGCCCTTCGAACGGGCTTAGATGTATCGCGATTTAGGCCTAACTCCTTGCGGGCGAACGTATTAGATTATTGGGCGCGGCACCAATGGGGAAAGGGCTCTAATGGCGGTGCCTTTGATGCAAAGGGGTGAATACCGCCCTCTAACTTAGATATCGGGCTTTGATATGGGCCTTGAAGGCGTCGCTGCTTAAGGGCTCTCCGGTCGCTGCTTGCAGCAGATCATTACTAGACGGATAGATGCACCCCATACCGTGGACATTGTCCCGCATCCACGCTGTTAGCGGCCCATAATCACCTTTGGCCAGTGCGCCGTGCAGATCATCCGTACCAATACTGTCGGACGCTGCTTGGAACAATTGCGCCGCCGCCATAGCGCCCAGCGTATAGGTTGGGAAATAGCCGAACGCGCCATCATACCAGTGAATATCCTGAAGGCAGCCATTGCGATCATCCGGCGGATCTAGCGCCAGGCTTTCGACAACGCGTTGGTTCCATGCGGCGGGCAGGTCTGCCGGGGCCAAATCGCCGCTGATTAATGCCTGTTCCAGCTCAAATCGCAGGATGACATGCAATGGGTAAGTCGCTTCGTCAGCGTCCACGCGGATATAGCCTGGAGCGACCTTCAATAATGCCTGGGATACGGCCTCACCAGTGATGTCAGCGCTGGCCGCATCAGACAATAACTTGGCCAGATAGTGCGACATGGCGGCGGTGCGCCCAGCTTGCATTTCATAACTGAGTGATTGGCTTTCATGCACAGCCATGCCTGCGTCTCCGCCAACAGGCTGGCCTCCCCAATCGGCTGGTTGTCCGCGAGTATAGGTGGCGTGACCAGCTTCATGCAGCACGGCCATCATACCGGTCAACGCATCATCAGGGTTCCAGCGGGCGGTGATGCGCGCGTCTTCTGGAGTGCCTGTCGAGAATGGATGAGGGCTGTCATCCAGTCGGCCATGGTCGAAGTCAAAACCGATGGATTTAAGCAAGCCCTCTGCCGCCTCACGTTGCGCGGCGACGGGCACTTTGATGGTGCGGCCATTGTCCCAAGCTTTTTGGCGCTCCACGATCTCCGGAATTGTATCACTTAGGAACGCGCGAAGGTCAGCGAAGACAGGTTTAATATCTGCGACCCGGCGGCCGGGATCATACTGTTCCAGCAAGGCGTTATATGGGGATAGGCCAAGCGCTTCGCCAAGAGCGCTTGCTTTCTCGTGCACAAGCTTCAACAGTTCTCTGAACGCCGGCAGTGCCAAATCGAAGTCGCTTGCTGGACGTGCGACGCGCCACGCGGTCTCAGACAGGTTCTGGGCGCGGGAGAGGGGGCCGACCAAGTCTGCCGGTATTGCGGTCGTCATAAGGTAATTGCGCTGCATTTCCCGGAAATTTGCAGCCCGCCATGGGTCTTCGGCAGAACTGGCCCCTTCGGCTTGAGCTTTGGCCAACAGATCGCCAGTGATGTCGGAGGCAATCAGCTCGTGGGAGATTTCAGCTAATACTGCAAGCTGTTCGGCGCGTGCGCTGGCACCGCCGGGTGGCATGGTGACGCTCTGGTCCCAGTGGAGCCAGCCGGATGCTTCATCGACACGGTTTGCGCGGGCGAAGCGGGCGGCGAGGGCGTCATATGCTGTGCTCATGAAATTTAATCGTCCCCTGACCCCCGGCCGCCGCGGCGACGGGATGGTGGCGTGATGCGAATTTGTGCAATTTGGTTCCGAACGCGCCTGAGGATGCGGAACCGGTAGCCGTAGAATTCAAAGGTTTGCCCGGCATCTGGCAGCAAGCGAGCCTCATGCATGATTAGTCCGCCTACCGTCGTTGCGTCATCGTCTGGCAGGTCCCAATCCAGTTCCCGGTTTAGGTCGCGGATGGCGGTCACGCCTGGAGCGACGAAGCTGCTGTCGGGCTGCATGCGCACCCCGGCGAGTGGCAGATCATGCTCATCTGCGATATCGCCGACGATTTCTTCCAGAATATCCTCCAGTGAAACGACGCCCATGAAGGCACCATATTCATCCACGACCAGCGCAAAGTGCTCCCGCCGGTGCCGGAAGGCTTGTAGTTGATCCAGCAGCGTTGTTGATTCTGGCACAAACCAAGGTGGCGATGCGATCTCTAGCAAGTCCAACTGGTTGGCGTCGCCGCCTGCAGCATGAACAGCCCGCAGCAGCGCCTTGGCGTGCAGCACACCGACAATGTTTTCCTGGGTGTCGCGCATGATTGGAATGCGGGTGTAGGGGCTTGCCAATACTTCCGCCACGATCTCTTCAGACGGCCTGTCTCCGTCCACCATGATAACATTGCGGCGGTGAGTCATCACCTCCTCGACCTCTAGGTCCGCTAGTTCCAGGATGCTTTTCAGCATCTTGCGCTCGGACTCGGTCTCCGCGTCTGTGCCGTGGTGCAGCTCGATAGCGCCACGCAGTGCTTCTTCGCGCTCCTCATCCAGCGTCTCGCGGCGCAGTGCAGCATTTGGTTTGTCGCCAAGCAGGTACAGAACGGCCCGCACAATTTTTTGGACAGCCCTTGCAATTGGCGAAAATACTGCCACCACCAGGCGCACAATTGGTGCCACGGCGAGTGCCGATTTGTCTGGGTGGTTGATAGCGAATGTTTTTGGTAGCACTTCTGCAAACACCAGGACCAGCAGCGTCATCACGCCCGTCGCATATACTACGCCAGCTTCGCCAAAGAGCTTGATCGCGAGGCTCGTCGCCAATGAAGCCGCCAGGATATTGACCATATTGTTGCCGAGCAGCAGCGCGCCCAGTAGGTCTTCCTTCCGGTCGCTTAACCGGCGGACAACGCCAGCCCGCGCGTTGCCTTTGCGCGCAAGGTGGTGCATGCGCGGGCGGGAAACTGCCGTCAGCGCCGTCTCTGAGCCGGAGAAAAATGCGGACAATGCAATCAACGCTATGACTGCACCGATCGTCAGCCAAATTTCCAGACCGACATCCAGAAAGAATTCTTCCATCAGGGGGTCAATGCCTCTGCCAAGGTTTCGCGGACAAGATTTGCATCAGCATCTGCCGCCACAAAAGACTCACCGATGCCGCGTGCTAAAATGAGCGTTAGCTTGCCATCAAGCGCCTTTTTGTCCTTCTGCATCCGGCTAAGTAGTTCATCAACAGTCGGAATTGGGCGGTTACCGGATAGGTCAGGGCGCGTGGGTAAACCGGAGGCCGCCAAGCTTTCTTCAACAGCGTTGGCGACGTTTGCGTCGCAGAGGCCAAGCTTGACCGAATGACGGAAGGCCAGCGCCATGCCGATGGCCACACCTTCGCCGTGGAGCAATCCGCCGTCATACTGGGCTTCAGCCTCAAAGGCGTGGCCGAACGTATGGCCCAGGTTCAAGAGCGCACGACGTCCGGCCTCGCGTTCATCTGCCGCCACGACTTTAGCCTTCGACCTGCAGCATTCAGCGACCGCATAGGCCATTAGCGCTTTATCGCCTGCCAGTGCGGCCTGGCCGTTTTCGTTCAGCCAATCGAAGAATTCCGGGCGGTCAATTAGGCCGTATTTAACGACTTCGGCGTAGCCCGCCAGCAGTTCCCGGCGCGGCAGGCTGTCTAGCACGTTTAAATCTGCCAGCACGAGTTTCGGCTGATGGAATGCGCCGACCAGATTTTTACCGGCAGCAGCGTTGATCGCCGTTTTGCCGCCGACGGAGCTGTCGACCTGGGCCAACAGCGTTGTTGGGATCTGAATAAAGTCTAGGCCGCGCAGCAGCACTGATGCGGCAAACCCAGCTAGATCACCAATCACCCCACCGCCAAGTGCGACAATGGTGGTCCGCCGATCAATACCAAGTTCCAATGCTCTCTCTAGAATGCCAGAGAAAGTCTGAAAGCCTTTGCTGGCTTCTCCCGCGGGCACTTCAATTACATCGGTTCGAAATCCGGCTGCATCCAGGCTGGCGTTGAGCGCAGCACCATGAATTTTGGCTACCGCAGTATCGGCGATAACGATCAAGCGGCTACGTGGGTTGATCGCGCGGATGCGTTGGCCCGCCTCCTCCAACAGGTCTTGGCCGATGGCAATCTCGTAGCTTCGATCGCCCAGCACTACGGGGACGGTCAGGGTATCAGTCATGGATCAGCTCACGAATTACGAGGCTCACGTGCGGCGCTCCGCTTGGAAATCATACTCATCCTCATTGGCTTGGTGCGCTGCTCCACAGGCAATAAGCGCATCTTCTACCTGTTCTGCCGTTAGATCGGGAGACCACTCGCCGCTTTCAATGGTCATGTCGGCCTCGCTATAGGATGGCGTGCGGGCAGTTAATAGCTTTTCCAGTTCCGCTTTCGGGTCGTCAACGAACAGCATCGGGCGATTAGCCCGGCGTAGGACGCGGCGGTAGAGCGTTTCAAGGTCCGTCTTTAGCCAGATAGACGTTGCTGACGCCTTTGTTCCGGCGCGCGTTTCATCATTAACGAAAGCCCCCCCGCCCATGGCCAGAACGTGGGGTTCGTCCTCTAGTAGGCGGGCGATCACTTTACGCTCCCCATCGCGGAATTGTTCCTCGCCATATGTGGCGAAGATTTCGGGGATGGTGCGGCCGGCGGCGCGTTCGATCTCTTCATCAGCATCGACGAATCGGGCACCGACCCGCGTGGCCAACCTGCGGCCAATCGTACTTTTACCAGCGCCCATCATGCCGACAAGCGCTATGGTTCGGGTTAAACGGTTCAAATTCTCATCCAAATTCGGGCGACCGGTGATCTTTGCCTCGACATACGGCCATCGAATCGCCATGGTTCGCCCGCTTTTATAGCAGAGGTTCCGGGATTGCGGTGAAGAGAAGCGCCAAGGGGCGTTTAGGGGAGCAGATAAGTGATCGGTCGGTTTTTCGGATTTTTGGCGGCGGCGCTTGTAGTCGTCTCCGTTGGTGGGGCTATATTTTTGGCGTACTGGGATATTCCAGCGCCGCGATCGACTGTTGAAAAGGTGCTGCCCAATGCGCGTTTTCCTGACTAAGGTTCTTCTGGTCCTGGCGTTTTCGGCCGGGTTGAGCGCTCACGCAACGGCGCAAACCAGCATCGTGCGCACACATCAGCTTGATGTTGGGTTTGATCCGGCTGCTGCAGGTGCGATTGACCCATCTGACGCTGATTTAGCAGCAGACCTATGGCGTGGTGCTGATAGAGCGGATATGGCCCGACTGATCGCCAGTCTGCCTGTCCGTATTCAGTCTGCGACCCTGGCTGATTTGGCGCGTCGCACATTGGCCGTCGCCGCTAAACCGCCATCGGGGGCTGAGATCGCGCCCGGATTTGCTGAAACCCGCGCAGAAGCTCTGCTTGCAATAGGTCAGGCAGATCTTGCATCCCGCCTGCTCGCGGGCATTCCAAAATCCAACCGCAGCGAAGCGGCAGATGTATTGCTGCTGAACTCCAGCCTGCTTGCTAGTGATAATGCAGGTGCATGCGCCGTTGCACGCGGCAGGGCCGCTACCAGCGGTGCGTTGATATTCGCAAAAATGTTGACCGTCTGCGAAGCGCTTGCAGGCGATACGGCGCGGGCGGAATTGGGCGCAGGTCTGCTGGCTGAGCAAGACCCAAATGACGCGGTATTCTTCGAACTTTTAGACATGATGACCGGTGCCGTCAGCGCGCCAGGCCGTGCCGTAACCGCGTTGAAAACACCATCTCCCTTGCATTTAGCAATGATGCGCGCACTGAGCGTACCGCCGCCAGTACTGCCGCCATTGGACACAACGCCTGCTGATATTGTCCGCCTTCAGGTTGCTAAAGAGCAAATGATCGCAGCGGACCCATCCGCCTCAGCGGCGCTTCGCATTGAGGCGGCGTGGCGGGCGCTTCGCGCTGGCACTGGCAACTATGAACAATCGCGCCAGCTATTCTTCGCCCTTGGTGCCAATGCGCCGGGCGGCAGCGTTGCTCGTCATTATGCAGCTGCGGCAGCGGCGAATGATGGTCCGGACAGAGCCATCTCTTTGGCGCGCCTGTTGCTCGCAGGCAAGACTGACGGCGCATATAGTGCTGCGTCTGAACTGGCTCAGCCAATGTTGCGCGACTTGCTGGCGCTGGCCAATGGGCCGGATATTGCGCTTCAAATTGGGCGCGGCCTACTCACAGCTGGTGAGCCTAAAGCGGCGCTGAACTGGCTGTGGTCACTAGATGTTCCGCGAAAAGTTCCTGCTGCCATGGATGCCGCAGCCCGCCTTGCAGCATTGATCAGCTTGGCAGAAGGCCAAGATACGCGACCGTTCGACGGCCCACGCGCAGTTCTCTGGGTTGCCGCAATCAACGGACAGGAAATGGCTTCTGCGCCGAGCAAAGCGGCGCTGATGGCCAAGCTCCGTAGCGCCGTCGGCCTGCCTGTACCTTTATGGCTAGCGGGCGCGGCCCAGGCCTATACAATGAGCAGCGGGCCGTCAGCCTTCGAAATCCTGCCGTTGCAGAATGCTGCTGCAGACAAGCGCATCGGCGAAACGGTTTTGTGGGCGCTGCATCTGGTTGAGGTTAATACAGCCGGAGACCGCGCACACCGATTGGCGGCAGCAGCACAGGCACTTTCGGCGGTCGGGCTCTTTGAGGACGCACGTTTCCTAGCATTGGAGGCTGCAGTCGAGGGCGACCTTTGAGTGTTCCCCATCGCGACGCTTTTCTAGAAATGCTGGCGGCGGAGCGCGGTGCGGCCCAAAACACCCTTGCCGCATACCGGCGTGATCTGGTGGATGCAGCGGCGGGCTTGGCGCCTGTATCCCTAGATCAAGCCCGTCCTGATGCCTTGAACCGGTATCTGGGGACACTGGCCGCGAGTGGCCTCAGTTGGGCGACATCTGCGCGGCGGCTTTCAGCACTGCGGCAATACTTTCAGTTTTTGCTTAACGAAGGCCTTCGCGGTGATGATCCAACCGCCGCGATAGAAGGCCCAAAGCCAGGCCGCGCCTTGCCGAAACATTTGACAGAAGCCGAGGTTGAAGCCCTGCTGGATGCTGCCAATCAGGCGGATGATCGCCATGGCCGCCGCCTGCTGGCGATTGTCGAAATGCTCTATGCGACGGGTTTGCGCGTATCTGAATTGGCGGCGCTGCCGGCGACCGCACTGAAGGCGGAGGGCGCGCTGATCGTCACCGGCAAAGGCGGTAAAGATAGGCTTGTGCCATTGGGGGGTGCTGCCGTTCGCGCACTCAACGCCTATGCTCCGGACAGACAGAGTTTTGCGCCGAAAGTGAATGAGAGCCGCTGGCTATTTCCGTCGTCTGGCAAAGAGGGGCGTTTATCCCGCCGCCGGATTGGCCAGATGTTGGATGAGCTGGCGATCAGGGCTGGAATTGATCCCACCCGCGTTTCGCCTCACGTCCTCCGCCATGCATTCGCAACGCACCTGCTGGCCAACGGTGCCGATATCCGCACGGTCCAGGAGCTGCTTGGCCATGCGGATCTGTCTACGACTGAGATCTATACCCACGTATTGGACAAACGCCTGAAAGCGCTTGTACTGGAGAAACATCCATTGGCTGATCGGAAATGAGCCTAAGCGTTGATGATGTCTTCGCCGAACTGCCGCATACGCTCGAGCGCTTCTGAAACCGTATCCGCGCGGAAATCGAACACCAACTCATCAACGCCAAGCGCCTCAAATTCAGCGATGTCCGAGAGCGCTGCATCCTTGCCGCCAGTGAACAACCGGCGATCTTCGCCTTCAGGCGGTACGCCGCCGTCATAGATTGGCGCTTTATAGCTGATTTCCAGTTTGGAGAAATCGCGGCCATTGGCATCCATCATGCTTTTAATTTTGTCCAGCTTCTCTCGCATTTCGGCCGGCGGCAGCGGGGATGCGGCGGTGGCACCGACGGGATGCCAGCCATCCCCCAGTTTTGCAACACGGCGAAGCGCCGGGTTGGAATGTCCGCCAATCCAAACCGGTGGGCCTGGCTGTTGGACAGGAACCGGCTCACAGATCACCTCGTCAAAGCTGTAATATTCACCCTTGTAGGAGACCGGCTTGCCGGTCCAGAGTTTGCGGAAAATATTGACATACTCGTCGGTGACACCCCCCCTATCTTTGAATGATGCCGTGTCGAGCGCCTTAAACTCCTCCTCCATCCAACCAACGCCGATGCCAACCGTGACCCGGCCTTCGGACAGGACGTCGATCGTCGCCAATGACTTCGCGTTGAATACGGGATTGCGGTGCGGGACAATCATAACACTGGAGACAATGCGCATGGTTTCCGTGCGGGCGGCAACAAAGGACATCAGCGCCAATTGCTCAAAACACTCACCTTGGCTGAGGAAATTACCTTTGACAGTGTAGGGATATGGCGAGTCGATTTTGGTCGGCAGGATGATGTGATCGGCTACCATGGTAGAGGCGAACCCGACCTTTTCGGCTGTATCTAGAATAGCGGACAGGTCGCTGCGATTAGCAAGCGGGCCACGGGTCGGCAGGTAAAAGCCATAGCGCATTGTTGGTCTCCATCAGGATCAATTCCCGAAAGCCTAGACCATTCTTGCGCTTGCCTGCTACGGCTGGGCGGTTGAAGATCCAGCTTCATGAGTTTTCAAAGGACAGGCTGATGCTTTCTGGTGCCATTACATTCTCACGGCTGGCCAAGGTGACCTATGGCGAAGCAGCCGCAACCGCGCTGCCCGCCGCAGCGGAACGGGCAGGTGCCAGCCGGGTCTTCATCATGGCCAGCCAAAGCCTTGTCGAGCGTGGTCCAGAGGTATTGGCGATCAGAGAAGGCCTTGGTCAGCGCTATACGGGCATGTATTCCGGCATGCCATCCCACACGCCGCGAGACGCCGTATTGGCGGCGGCCCACGGTGCCAGGGAAGCAGGCGCAGATATGATTGCGACTGTCGGCGGTGGATCAATTACGGACGGTGCAAAGGCCGTGACCTTAGCTCTAGAGCATAATCTGACGGAAATTCCTGATTTTGATCCTTATATCATGCAGACTGCGGCGGACGGCAGGACCAGCTCGCCGAAATACCGCAGCCCTAATATCCCGCTTGTCTGCTGCCCAACGACACTTTCCGCCGGTGAATACAACCCACTAGCGGGCGTCAGCGATCCGCGCATTGGCGTGAAGCAGGCCATCCGCTCACTTGGCTGCGCGCCGTCCGAAGTCATACTGGACCCGGCTTTGACACTGGCAACGCCTGAATGGCTCTGGCTATCCACCGGAGTGCGCGCCGTTGATCATTGTGTTGAGGCGATCTGTTCGAGATTTGCAAACGCTTATTCAGATGCACAATCCTTGCACGGCCTGGCCCTGCTCGCCGAAGCGCTACCGCGGGTCATGCGCGATGCAAGCGATTTGGCGGCCAGGATGGATTGCCAGATGGGCGCGTGGCTTTCCATGGCCAGCACACAGGCCGGCGTGCCCAAGGGTGCGAGCCATGCAATAGGGCATATTCTGGGCGGCTCATTCGGCGTGGCACACGGGCATACATCCTGCGTGACACTCCCGGCTGTCATGCGCTGGAACAAACCAGCGGATCACGGGAATCGGCAGAATTTGGTGTCTATCGCCATGGGCGCGCCGGGCCGGGATGCGGCAGATGTGCTGCATGACTTCATCGAAGGTCTAGGCATGCCGCGCAGCCTGAGCGCGGTTGGCGTAACGCCGGACCAATTTGAGCGCGCTTCTGAGCTTTCTATGCGCGACCGCTGGACTCATACCAATCCACGCCCAATAACAAGTGCGGATCAAGTGGTTGATATCCTAAAGTTGGCCGCGTAACCCGATTTTGGAAATCAAGGCCTCTTTAGGATTCAAGGCCTCTACGAAGCAGGCGAACATCCTCAGCCAGGGTCTGATCGTCCGCCGTTAGCTCATCGATCTTGCGAATCGCATGCATCACGGTCGTATGGTCCCGCCCGCCGAACTTCCGGCCAATTTCTGGCAGGGAGCGCGAGGTCAGGTGCTTTGATAGATACATCGCCACCTGGCGTGGACGGGCCACGGCCCGGGCGCGGCGTGGTGAGCTCATATCTGCCAGCTTGATGTTGAAGTGCTCAGCAACGGTTTTCTGAATATCTTCAATCGTTACCCGGCGTTCATTGGCGCGGAGTAAATCATGCAGCGCGTCGTTTGCCGACTCGATTGTGATCTCACGGCCAACCAATTGGGCATGAGCAGCAAGGCGGGTCAGTGCGCCTTCAAGCTCACGAACATTGGAAGTGATCCGTTGGGCAACGAACTCCAGAACCTTCTGATTGACGTCAAAATTAATCGCCTCAGCTTTTGCCTGGAGAATCGATAGGCGGAGCTCATAATTGGTAGGGTTCATTTCCGCCACCAAGCCCCAACCCAGCCGGGATTTGACCCGCTCTTCAAGGCCGTCCAGGTCATTTGGGGATTTATCCGCCGAGATAATAACCTGAGCGCCCTGGTCCACCAACGCATTGAAGGTGTGGAAGAACTCTTCCTGGGTCGCATCGCGGCCACACAAGAACTGCACATCGTCAACCATCAGCACATCGACAGAGCGGAACAGTTCTTTGAACGCCACAGTCTCCCGGGCGCGCAGGGCGCGGATGAACTGATAGAGAAATTTCTCAGCCGTAAGGAAAAGGATGCGTTTCGCAGGAAATTTCCGGCGCATCTCAAGCGCTGTCGCATGCATGAGATGGGTCTTGCCGAGGCCGACGCCGCCATAAAGGAACAGCGGGTTGAACGCAGGTTTCTCCGTTTCTGCTGCGCGTTTGCAGGCGGCGAAAGCGAATTCATTCGGCTTGCCAACCACGAAGGTGTCAAACGATAGACGTGGGTCCAATGGGGATGCAACGCCATCTGACCAGCTATCATCAATCAGCTTTTCCACCGAGTCGTCAATGTTTTCCGGCTCAGGCGGTGGCGCTGCGACCAAGCTTGGTTTACGGCCTGCAGTTTCTGGCGAAACATCAATATTAATGCCGGTGATCGCATCGTCTTCGGCACGCCATAGCTCACGCAGGCGATCTCCATAGAGAGTATTCACGCGGTCCCGAACGAATCGGGTTGGGACGCTCATGGTGACGGACGCGTCTTCAACAGCGGTGAGGGTCAGCGGGCGGAGCCAGCTGCGGAACACACCATCGCCAAAGTCGGCGCGAAGACGACCGCGAATACGGGCCCATTCAGCATTTCTGCGTTCTTCAAGACTCGCCATTACTGTTATCCTTGCCGCCAGGGCAGGCCAGCGACCTTCCAGCCGCCCACTTTACCGCGTTGCTGATCAGCGTTTGGGTCGCCTTCGAAACCTTCCAAAATATTATAGGCCTTGGCATAGCCTGCGCCCGTGGCTGCTGCTGCTGCTGCCTGGGAACGGACGCCTGAACGGCATAGAAACATGACCGGCGCAGTCTTATCAGGCGCAGCTTCGGCTAATCTATCCACAAATCCAGGGCTGATATTCATATTGGGATAAACCTGCCAAGCTATAAGTGCTATGTCACAACCATGGTCGCTGACGTCAGGTAATCCAACAAATTGCCATTCTGCTTGTGTGCGCACATCTACAAGAACAGCATGGCCAACCTGGCCCAACAATTCCCACGCCTGCGCCGGCGTCAAGTCGCCAGCATAAGCCTCAGTCATTGTAAAATCGCCCCCGAATTTGCTGCCACCATAAGCATTTCTCTAATAACACATTTCATTAGCGTTTGATGTCTTATCGGTAACTTAGATAAAAAGATTTTTTTACCCATATTGGCGAGTTGAATGCTTTACACAAAACATTGCCCTACATGTAAAAATTCGTTTTTATCCTAGTTGTTCGTTTCGTTTCTTACTCTTTTACTGCGCCGGCAACGCACGGAGCATAATAAGACTAACCAGGATTGTGGGCGGCTGCAACGAATAGAATCACGATTCAGTCAAATTCTAAGCTTGACTCTGAATGCGGCTGCGGGACTCGCGCTAAGTCCTTTAATATGTAGAAAAGTTCCGAGTCTCGCCTGAAAGCAAAAACGCCGGGGCATGCCCCGGCGTTTTAAAAGTCACAATTTGAAACGGCAGCTATGCCATTGAGTTAACGCGTTTGGCTAGCCGAGAAAGCTTACGGTTCACCGTGTTACGGTGCATAATTCCTTTGGTGATCGCGCCGTGCATGATCGGCTGCGCTTCTTTAAGAGCTGTTTGGGCGTTCGACTTGTCGCCCGCTTCAAGCGCCGACTCGACTTTCTTCACGTAGGTGCGGTAGCGACTGACCCGCATGCGATTGACAGCCGTCTGCCGGTTGGTTTGGCGAATGCGTTTTTCGGCTTGTCTACTGTTGGCCATTTATCGTCTCACGGTGCATGTCGGTTGGATTTACAATGAGCGGTGATAAGGCTCAAAGCCATAACAGTCAAGGGTTTTGGCCCGAGATTCTGCCGTCTTCGGCGGGTTGTGCGTCAATCTGCTGCGTCTGCTTCTGCTTCGGGATTACGGCGCCGGCGTGGTTTGGGTTCTGCTTTCAAGAAAGCAGCGTCAATGCCATTGTCGGCTTGAGCTGATTCAGCGGGTTCTGCCGATGCTGGTTTCGCCCGTGGCACACGGCGACGGCGCAGCGCTGGCGAGGGTGTCTCTTCCGTCTCAACTGCTGGCGTTTCCGCTGTCTGTTGCTGTTCCGGCTTTGCCTGAACTTCGGCTTCAACACTCGGCAAATCGGCAGCCGGTTTGTCATCTACGCTTCTGGCAGCGACTGGCTCTGAAGCCCGTGGTGCCCGACCCTGCTCGTCACCGCCTCGGCCACCCTGGTTCTGGTCACGATTTTGATCTCGACCCTGATCCCTGGCATGGTCTCGGGATTGGTCTCTGTTCTGCTCACGGTCTTGGTCGTGATCACCGGACTCGGTCTTATCACTGTCACCCTGATTGCGATTGCCGCGGCGCTCTTCGTATTGCGCGCGTTCACGCTGCTGCTGTTCAGCCTGGGCGGTATGGGCGCTCAACACACGGTAATAATGTTCGGCGTGCTGAAACAGATTTTCAGCGAGGACACCGTCGCCAGCAGTCTGTGCGTCCCGCGCTTGGGCGAGGTAGCGCTCCAGCACTTGGGTCGCAGAACCGCGCACCCGGCCTTCTGGGCCATTGCTGTCGAACGACTGGTTGCGCTGGCTAGGACGCCCGCCGCGATTGCCGCCAGAATTATTATTGCCGCTATTGTTATTGTTCCGACCACGGGAACGACGCTGATTCATGTTGATTTTCCGCATTGGTTGGCGGGGATAGTCGCAAACGCGAACCGACCTCCTTTGATACTGCAGACAAAAGTCTGAAGCGGCGAAGGAATCACTTCTGTGCAACGGATCGACTGCACCGGAAGCCTGGATGCTTTAACCGATGCAAATCTAATTAGCCCTAAAATCGAGGCGTTGCCAAGACTTTTATTTATGGCCTAGTCCGCGAAAGATCAACGCACGGGGGATGTCGGCGAGGTCTGAACGTGCTTCGACCCATTCCAACCCCGCCTGTTCGCCAAGCGCACGAACTTCTGGCATCTGATTAATGCCGATTTCGAGCACCGCAACACCACCAGGTGCAAGCAGTCGCGGTAGGTCCGGCAGAATCGCGCGATAAGCGTTCAGTCCGTCCGCGCCGGCATATAGCGCCAATTCTGGATCGTGCTTGGCCGTCGCAAAGTCTGGCGTAGGGCCATGCTTGGTCGCGACATATGGCGGGTTGGAGAGTATGAGTTCCATCGACTCTGGCTTAAGCGCGCCCCCCCAATCACCGGCCATGAACATCGCTCGGTCGTCAAGGCTGAGAGCTGCTGCGTTGGCGCGGGCTGTTTTGAGCGCACCCCTACTACGATCCGTGCCAATGCCGGTCGCGCCGGGGAGATCATGCAGAACGGCTAGCAGAATGCAGCCTGTGCCTGTCCCAAGGTCCAATACAGTTGGCTGAGTAGAGGGCGTGTGGTCGAGCGCTGCCTGCACAATAGTTTCTGTATCCGGGCGCGGCTCTAGCGTGTCATCGGAGAGCAGGAACGGCAGGCTCCAGAATTCTTTGACACCCAAAATACGCCCAATCGGCGCGCCGTTGATCCGTTGATTGAGGATCGCATCGGCTAGGGTGTGTTCTGAAGGTGCTAAAACGCGTTCCGGGTGTGCGAACAGGAATGATGCCGTCTCGCCAGTAGCACTCGCCAGCAGCGCCCTTGCCTCCGCCATCGCGCGCGGCACCTCTGCGCCATGCAGTGCTACGGCGGCGCTGCGGAGCCAATCGCCGGCCAGCGTCTGTTCCGGCATCAGTCCATATCTGCGAGGCGGCTGGCCTGATCTTCAGCAACCAGTGCATCGATGACCTCGGAAAGGCCGGGACCAGTGATAATCTGGTCAATTTTATAGAGTGTCAGGTTGATCCGATGATCCGTGACGCGGCCTTGCGGGAAATTATAGGTACGCACCCGTTCGGACCGGTCGCCAGATCCAACCTGGCTGCGTCGGTCTTCAGCGCGTTCATTGGCTTGGCGTTCGCGCTCGGCCTCATAGAGGCGTGAGCGGAGGATGGTCATCGCTTTCGCACGATTCTTATGTTGAGATTTCTCATCCTGCTGACTGACGACAGTGCCCGTTGGAATATGGGTTATGCGCACAGCCGAGTCGGTCGTGTTGACGTGCTGTCCGCCAGCACCTTGCGCGCGGAAAGTATCTACACGGAGGTCTTGAGCCTCAATTTGAATATCGACCTCCTGGGCTTCGGGCAGCACGGCTACGGTCGCGGCGGAAGTGTGGATTCGCCCACCGGTTTCCGTCATCGGCACGCGCTGCACGCGATGGCCGCCCGATTCGAATTTCAGCTTGGCGAATACGCCGCGGCCGCCAATTTCTGCGATGCCTTCTTTCAGGCCGCCAAGCTCCGTTTCGCCGAAGGACAGCGTTTCGAACTTCCAGCCAACATTTTCGGCGTAGCGCTGATACATGCGGAACAGTTCGCTGGCAAAAAGTGCGGCTTCATCTCCGCCGGTGCCTGGGCGGACTTCAAGAATAGCGTTCCGTTCATCGTCGACATCCTTTGGCAGGAGCGCTATTCGCACGTCGTGTTCCGCAACCGTAATCTGCGTTGCAAGCTCCGATTGCTCCATCGCCGCCAGATCTCGCATTTCTTTGTCGGAGTCGGGGTCATTCAGGATTTCGCCAAGGCCAGCCAATTCTTCCTTGTGGGCCATCAGCGCACGCACGGTCTCCGCGACGGGCTCAAGCTCACTATATTCACGGCTGAGATTGGCGAAATCGTCTGCGTCGAATGTTTCACTCGCCATGCGGGACGAAAGCTCATCGACCCGCTCAAGGACTTGCTGAAGCTTTTCGTCAAAGCTCATGACCGGGCCGCCAGTGCTGCCGTGATCCCAACAAGCGGGATTTCCTGTTGTTCACCGGATTCCATATCGCGGAGTGTGGCCACGCCTTTTTCCAACTCATCATCACCAAGGATGACAGCGATATGAGCGTTTAATTTGGCGGCGCGCGCCATGCGGCGCTTCAGATTGCCGGAGTACCCAATATCAGTCGCGATACCGGCACCGCGCAACTCAAAAGCTAATTTCCGGAGTCGTCTATCTGCAGCATCCCCAATGGGTGCGAGGGCTACAGGGCGCCTGGCGGCCAGTTGGTCCATGGTTTGGTCAGCCAGCATTGCCAAGCGTTCGATGCCGCCAGCCCAGCCAACGCCCGGAGTCGCAGGTCCGCCCATGATCTCCGCCAGCCCATCATATCGACCGCCGCCAATGACAGTGCCCTGGGCACCCAATGCGTCCGTCACGAACTCAAATGCTGTGTGGCAGTAATAGTCCAGGCCGCGCACCAAACGCGGGTCGCGGATATAGGCGATGCCCAAATCATCCAGGCCCTGGCGCACTTCAGCGAAGAAATCTGCGGCTTCGCTGGTCAGGTAATCGTCGAACAAGGGGGCCGCTTCCACAACGGCGCGGTCGCTCTTGTTCTTAGAGTCGAGGATTCGCAACGGGTTCTTTTTTAACCGTCCCAGGCTGTCATCGGATAGTTGCTTTTTATGGCCAGAGAAATATTCAATTAGGGCGGCGCGGTACGCGTCGCGGCTCGGCGTGTCACCAAGGGTATTCAGGTGCAGAACCGTCTGGTCGAGCATGTTGAGTGCGGCTAGCACTTGAGCGCTAAGTGCAATCACTTCTACATCGGCAGCCGGGCCAGGAACGCCAATCAGCTCGATGCCGATCTGGTAGAACTGGCGCTGGCGACCTTTTTGCGGCCGTTCATAGCGGAACATGGGGCCGGAGTAGAAATACTTCAGCGGCAGTGCGTTTTGCAGTTTAGCCGAAATATAGGCCCGCATGACGCCAGCAGTATTTTCTGGGCGCAGTGTCAGGCGTTCGCCGCCACGGTCCTCGAATGTATACATCTCCTTGGTCACAACGTCAGAAACATCGCCGAGGGTCCGGGCGAATATGTCTGTGAACTCAAAGATCGGTGTGTTTATCTCGCCGAAGCCATACCGTCCCGCTAACTCCCGCGCTGTCTCGGAGATGCGACGATGGCGGCGTGAATCATCAGGAAACAGGTCAACGGTTCCGCGGACTGGGCGAACGGGCATAGTGAACAGACCTTCCAGTATAATGTGCTAATTTAAGTGGTTACTCGATTGTGACGGCGTCGCGCTCAGCCTCAATTTCGCGGGCTTTCTGCTCAATCTGTTCGACCAGGTGGTCCACCAGATCAACATCTGTAATACGATGGTCAGGTAGGCCGCCGACATAAACCATATGCGTGCCCTTGCCACCGCCCGTGACTCCTAAGTCGGTCTCCCGCGCTTCGCCGGGGCCGTTGACGACGCAACCGATCACGGAAACGGTCATTGGCGTTGTGATATGGGCCAGGCGTTCTTCCAGCACTGTCACGGTGTTGATCACGTCAAACTGCTGGCGGGCGCAGGACGGACAGGAAATGACGTTGACGCCACGATGGCGCAGGCCCAGGGCTTTCAGCATATCAAACCCGGCTTTGACTTCCTCAACCGGATCGGCGGATAGCGATACGCGGATGGTATCGCCTATCCCGGCCCACAGCATCGAGCCGATGCCGATGGCGCTTTTCACCGTGCCGGTCCGCAGCCCCCCAGCTTCTGTGATGCCAAGGTGCAGCGGGTAATCGCAGGCGACCGCCAAACCTTGATAAGCTGCAACGGCAAGGAAGATATCAGAGGCTTTGACGCTGATTTTAAACTCATGGAAGTCGTGATCTTCCAGAATTTTAGCGTGGGTCAGTGCGCTTTCGATCAGCGCTTCGGGGCAGGGCTCGCCATACCGGTCCAGCAGTTCTTTCTCCAAGCTGCCAGCGTTAACCCCAATCCGCATGGAGCAGCCATGGTCTTTCGCAGCGTGCACGACCTCACGCACGCGCTCTGAAGAGCCGATATTTCCCGGATTAATGCGTAGGCAAGCAGCCCCCGAGGCTGCGGCTTCGATAGCGCGGCGGTAATGGAAATGGATGTCTGCCACAATAGGTACATTGACGTTATCAACGATTTCTCGCAGTGCCGTCGTCGATTCTTGGTCTGGGCAAGAGACGCGCACGATATCAACGCCTGCGTCTTCTGCACCCCGGATCTGGGCTATGGTCGCTTTGGGGTCAGATGTCAGGGTGTTGGTCATCGTTTGCACAGTGATCGGTGCGTCGCCGCCAACGGGCACGTTCCCGACCATGATCTGGCGAGATTTACGGCGGTGAATGTCGCGGTAAGGCCGAACGCTCATAATGAAGCTGGCTCCCTTGGAGGATCGTAGAGGCGCTCTTTCAGCGCGATGCTGTAGGGATATATAACGTTGCTATGATAAAGGCCAAACCGGGGCAAAAATGGGTTCGGGTTGCAACAGGCGCCGCTAACGCGGGGCGCACGCGAGATATGCCATCGCTAATGTCGATCGGTCAGCAGTGCGTGGCCTTCAAGGCTGACGTCACGAACGACTTTCCCATGACCGCCCAGCGACGGTGCCGTGCGACCATCCACCAGAATCTCAAGGCCGCCAGCATTGCCGGTCGTCATAACCAACCCGCGTCGATCAGGAGCGGAATAGCGTTCGCCTCGGCGCAGCACGCGGGAGAACATCACCCGCCCGGTCTTCACAGATTTAATCTCGATCCAGGTATCGTCCACTGCGTGCAGCACTACGAGACCTGAGGCATGCGGCGGAGTTGCGGCATGGGCCGCACCTGGATTAGCGTTGTAGCGTGGCGCGCCTCTAACGTCCGTGGATGCCATGGCAGGGCCTGCCACCGGGATAGACCAACGCGGCGAAGCTTGTGGAGCTGCTAGCCTCGGCTCAGGCAAGCCTGCTGCGAGAATGCCTGAGTCCGGCAAAGGTGCCGCGCCTGCTGTCCCAGTCGGCCTTGAGGGCGGTTGATCCGGTACGGCATAACGGACAGCGCCAGGATTACTGCGACTCGGCGGCAAAGGGTAACCGGTCGTCTGGCGCGTGGCGACGGGCGCCTGGATCTGCGCCACGGTTGTGCGCTCAGAAGGTGGCACTACATATGGGAACGGGCGGTATGGGCCGATTGCAATTGTGTTGTGCGGCTCAGACCCTTCTACGAAGTCTGGCGCGTCGACGCGTGCAAGCGTTTGTGCTGCATCTTCGAAACGGGATTTGGTGTTCTCGAAATACCAGTAAACATATCCCGCCAACGCCAAACAAATAGCTGCTGCGGCAAGGGGAGCGGCGCGGGATGCACGTTCGGTTTCAGGTTTGCGGGCGCGATGGGCGGGGGCGGGCAGCTTGGAGATGTCCTCAACGGCCGCACGCGCCGCTGACTCAACATCAGCGCTAAGGAATTCAGCGTACGCGCGCACAAAGCCTTGCGCATAGGCCCGGCCCGGCAGCGATTCGAAACGATCATCTTCAATAGCTTGGATGTAGGCTTCGCGGATACGGACTTGCGCAGCGGCTTCTTGGACAGTCAGCCCAGCGCGTTCACGGAGCAACCGTAAAAAGAGGCCAACAGATTCGCCAGGCAGGACTGAGGGCTTAGGCCCCGCTAAACTCGCGTCCCCTGCGACAACCCATAGTTTGAGGTTGCTTTTGCCCGCCACGTAAAAACCTACTAATTGCTATGCTGACAGCTTACGGCCCCCGCGTTGCTGCGATCCAAAATGTAGGACCACATCAACCGTACCTGTCTGACGACCACCTATTTTTTACAATGCCCTGAGGCTAACGGCAACGGGTTAATACTGTTCGTCTATGGGGATATCTGCAGATTCAGCAAAATCCCGCACCTGATCACGCACGCTATGCTCTTCCGAGCCAATCAGCTCCTCAGTTAGCAAGGCAGCTTCGGCTGCATCAATATTGGCCGCAACAGCCCGGATTGGCTTGACTGCAGCGGGCGCTACAGATAATCGCCTGACGCCAAGGCCAATCAATGCAATTGCCGCCAGCGGGTCACTCGCCATCTCACCGCAAACTGATAGCGGCGTATTGGCGCGCTTGGCTGACTGTACCACATGGCGCAGCATTGCCAGGGCTGGTGAAGAGAGCGCGTCATAACGTTCAGACATGCGCACGCCATCGCGATCAGCGGCAAAGGCGAACTGCAGCAGGTCATTCGTGCCAATAGTCGCGAAATCCACCCGGCGCAGCGCTGTTTCCCCCTGCCAAACCAGCGATGGTGTTTCTATTGCGACGCCGACCCGGACTTTGGCTGGTGCAGCCCCATCCGCTTCAGCCTGCTCCAGGGCACCGCGCAGTATGGCGCGTGCTGCAGATATCTCCGCCGCCTCAGCCGCCATCGGAAACATGACGTCCAGCTGCCCGTCGGATGCAGCGACAGCAAGTGCATAAAGCTGGCTGCGCAGAGTTTCCGGCATATCAAGCGCTATCCTGAGCGCTCGCCAGCCGAGGGCGGGATTATTCTCCCGCGCGCCGGCCAGAGACGCCGGGGTCTTATCGCCGCCGTGATCAAATGTGCGAAACGCGATGGCTCGGTCGCCAGCGATGTCCCGTACTTCCCGGTACAGTGCGATCTGCTCCTCGGCTGTGGGCAATCCAGCGCGGCCAAGGAAGGACAGTTCGGTGCGAAACAGGCCAATTTCATCGGCACCTTCCGCCACCGCAGATTCAACATCAAGCAGCAGACCTGCATTGGCGAGAACGGCGATGCCTTCGCCATCCTGTGTGCGGCTCGGCGCATCCCCGAGGAACGCGTAGCTGGCCTTGCGGGCTGCTTTAGCAGCGACAGCAGATTCAAAACTCGCCATGACTTGGTTGGCCGGGCGTAACAGCACTTGCCCACGGTCCGCATCTAGCACAATCGGATCGCCTGGCTGCACGCCTGCTAGAGCATTCCCCGCGCCACCTATGGCTGGAATGTCAAGCGCCCGGGCAACGACGGCGACATGGGATGAGGTAGAACCTTCTTCCAGTACCAATCCTGACAGCGCATCCCTGTCAAGCTCCAGCACTTCAGCAGGCCCAAGCGCATGGGCGAACAGAATAGCGTTCGGCGGCAGCGCATGCATGCCGTCGTCGCCAGCTTGGGCGGCGATAGCCCGGACGAGCCTGCCTGCCAGATCGTCCATATCCGCAAGCCGGTCACGCAGATAGGCTGACTGCGCCCGGCGCATACGGATGCGGGCTTCAGTCTGCACCCTGCGCGCCGCGACTTCCGCCGTCATGCCATTGGCGATACCTGCACGAATGCGGCGGATCCATCCGTCATCACTGGCGGCCAGGCGAAATGCGTCGAGGATATCACGATGCTCCCCGGCATGATCCAGGCTTGGATCATCGAGAAGTGTGTCGAGCTCGCTCCGCATGCGATCAACACCTTGGGCAAGGCGGCGGAGTTCTTCCGATTCGTCCTCTGCCACCATGCGTTGGATCGGCAATGGCGGGTCCCGAAGTGCGGCAACGCCAATGGCGAGGCCAGGCGAAAGGCGGGCACCTGTTAGTCGTGCGGCGGGGGCGGCGGCACCAGCGGCGACAAAGGCTGCGAAATCCGGATCTGCCGCGACTTCGGCCATTAGCGCTGCAACGATGGCGACGGCTTCAATATCATCGCCGGAATAAGACCGATCCTGGGCGTGCTGGATGACGAGTACGCCAACGGCGGCACCGCCCCGCAGGAGGGGTGCACCAAGGAACGTGCTGTATGGATCTTCGCCCGTCTCCGGCCGGTAAGCGAAGCCCTCGTGGGTATGCACATCCCGAATTGCTACGGGTCGGTGAGATGCTGCTGCTACGCCAACAAGCCCCTCGCCACCGCTTAATCGTGTACGGAATACTGCATCTGGACGGAGGCCGTGTGTCGCGGCCAGGATCATCGCGCCATCGCGCTGCTGCAGATAGAGCGAGCACACGTCTGCAGTGAGGGCGTCGGCGATAACTGCGACGGCCCGGTTCAGCCGGTTCGCCGCCGTCGCATCCCTAGCGACGGCATCGCGAACGGCACGGAGCATATGACGCCAGCCGGTCTGTTCCCCTTCCTCCACCGCGCGCCTACGCGGTCCCAGCAGCGCGCTGGATCAGCGCATCCGCTGCTTGGTCTAAAAGGGATTGAATGATCTCTGCTGTCGGTTGCTCTGCTGTTACCATGCCAACGCTCTGGCCTGCCATTAGAGAGCCGTTTTCCACGTCGCCATCGATCACTGCACGGCGCAGCGCGCCCGCCCAAAAGTGCTCGATTTCCAGTTGGGCCGCTTTTTGGTCCAGTTCGCCAGCGCGCCAACGGGCGATTACTTCATGTTGGGTTTCTGCGAACTCACGGGTGGCGTTATTTGCCAGCGCGCGCACTGGGATCACCGGGAAGCGCGGGTCAACCTGTACGCTTGCCGTCGCGTCACGGGCGGAGCCCTTAAAGAACGCCTTCTTGAAATCTGGGTGGGCAACGCTTTCTTCCGCACAGACAAACCGGGTGCCAAGCTGGCAGCCAGCAGCGCCCATTTCCAGATATGACAGCATCGCTTCACCACGACCGATACCACCAGCAACGAACACAGGTACATCCCGCACATTTGGCAGAATTTCCTGTGCAAGGACTGATGTGGAGACAGGACCGATATGGCCGCCCGCTTCCGTGCCCTCAATTACCAGCGCATCGGCACCGTCACGGATGAGCTTCTTGGCGATCCCAAGGGCTGGCGTCAGGGCGATCAACGTTGCACCTAATTCTTTTACGTGGCGCATGGCTTTGCGCGGCGGGATTCCGCCCGCCAGCACAACGCAGCCGACACCTTCTTCACCACAGACCTCGATCAGCGCGTCTAAATCTGGGTGCATAACGATGAGATTCACGCCGAACGGTTTCTTGGTGAGGACCTGGGTCGCTTGAATCTCCGCACGTAGCAGGTCCGTTGTCATAGAGCCGCATGCGATCACGCCAAACCCGCCGGCGTTTGAGATCGCTGCAACAAGTTTGCGCTCGGATAACCACGTCATCGCACCGCCGAGAATGGCATGCTCTACGTCCAGCAAGGCGCGGCCGCGTTCAGAAAGCGACTGGATCTGGGCGAGGGCGTCAGCGTGGGTCACAGCGGTCATCAGACTTCCAGTGCTTCGGTTGCGTCCAGGCCGTAGGCGGTATGCAGCGCGCGCAGGGCAAGCTCAAGATAGTCTTCAGAGATCAGCACGCTGACTTTAATCTCTGACGTAGAGATTACCTGGATATTGACGCTGCGTTCTGCAAGGGCGCTGAACATCCGCTGGGCGACGCCTGCATGGCTGCGCATGCCAACGCCGACGACAGAAATTTTTACGACATTCCGGTCCGCCAGAATCTGCTGGTATCTCAGCTCGTCTTTGCGGCCTTCCAGCATGGCCACGGCGCGGTCAAAGTCCGCCTCCGTCACGGTGAAAGTCATGTTTGTAGTCTCACCATCAGGCGAAACATTCTGGACGATCATGTCCACATTGATTTCAGCCTCGGACAATGGGCCGAAGATGGACGCGGCTATGCCTGGCTGGTCCGCAACATTGACCAGAGTGATCTTCGCCTCGTTTTTGTCATAGGCGATGCCGGTAACGACCTCATTCTCCATATCCGCATTCTTCCTCACTTCTTCGCGGGCTACCAGGGTGCCGGGTTTATCTTCAAAACTTGACAGCACGATAACCGGTACATTGTGGTTCATGGCCATTTCGACAGAGCGTGTTTGCAGTACTTTCGCGCCCTGGGACGCCAGCTCCAGCATCTCCTCATAGGTGATGCGATTGATCTTGCGGGCCTTGGGCACAATGCGAGGGTCCGTGGTGTAGACGCCGTCAACATCAGTATAAATTTCGCAGCGATCAGCTTTGATTGCAGCAGCAAGGGCTACCGCCGTTGTGTCTGAGCCGCCCCGGCCAAGGGTTGTGATGCGGTTTTCTGGACTGACCCCCTGGAACCCAGCGATGACAGCGACCTGGCCCTGCTCCAGCCGCCCCATTAACAGCCCGCCTTCCACATCCATGATTCGGGCGCGGCCATGCAGGCCGTCCGTGTGCAATGGAATCTGCCAACCGAGGAAGGACAGTGCTGGTACGCCCATTTCCTGCAGAACCAACGCCATCAGGCCGGCTGTCACCTGCTCGCCGGATGCGACGACGGCGTCATACTCACGGGCGTCATGGAGCGGGGAGGCGGCACGAACCAAGTCTACCAGCCGGTTGGTTTCGCCAGACATGGCGGAGACCACCACAGCCACATGGTCACCTGCGTCAACGGCGCGTTTGACCCGCCTCGCTGCATTGCGAATACAATCAAGATCAGCCACCGAAGTGCCGCCGAATTTCTGCACAATGCGCGCCACGAGAAAATACCTTTGGCCCCGGCCCGCAGACTGCGCGGACCGATTAGGCTGTCAGAAGTTGCCGTCGGGATTGCGCGCAACATATTTTGGAGTTCCGGCGCCCGCAAGCGCTGAAACCAGAAGAAAGGCCGGAAATCGATATGACCGCCGATATGCAAGCCCAAGTCCAAGGCGCGGTAGACCCGCGTGAGGCCGCACAATTCGCAGCAATTGCCGAATCGTGGTGGGACCCCGATGGACCGTTCCGCCCGCTACATCGGCTAAACCCAGCGCGGATGCGGTTCGTTATAAACGCAGCGCAAGAAACATTCGGCGTTGCAGAAGGCCCGCGCGCGTTTAACGGTTTGACCGCTGTGGATATTGGCTGCGGGGGCGGGCTGATATCAGAACCCTTGGCCCGACTGGGGGCGGATGTCACTGGATTGGATGTGACGGAAAAAAATTTGGGCGTTGCCCGCGCCCACGCGGCGGAGTCAGGGCTGACGATCGATTACCGTCTTGAAACGGGGGAGGCGCTGGCGGCTAGTGGTGCTAAGTTCGATATCGTGACGGCGCTTGAGGTGGTCGAGCATGTGCCGGATCCGGATGTGTTTATGCGCGCTGCTGCAGAAATGGTCGCCCCTGGCGGTCTATTGATTGCCGCTACGATTAATCGAACGGTCAAATCATTGGCGCTTGCAAAGTTTGGCGCTGAATATGTGCTGCGCTGGTTGCCACGCGGTACCCACGACTGGCGGAAGTTCATGAAGCCATCAGAACTTGCCCGCCCGCTGCGTACTGAAGGGCTGAGGGTGCTTCGGACAGAAGGTGCTGTTTATGAACCGCTAACTGGTGACTGGCGGCTCAGCGCAGATGTATCCATGAATTATATGATTGCTGCCGTTCGGGATTAATTTCGCCGTTCTGAACATGATCGCGTTAAGGCTGTAGTACCCCTTGCTGAGTGAGCTCAAGAAAGTTGCTCTTTGTTCCGGTTTTGAATTAAAACAAAAATAGAGCATTCTTATATGAAAGTCGGTGCCATTAATCCGTGGAGAGCTCGATGTCTAAACGCCGATATGCCCTGAAGTCACGGAATACCGCTCCCTATGAACTGTTCAATGATGCCGAGGGTGCCTGTCTCTGGGCCTCAGCATAGAGTTAATGCTCGCGGGTGCGCGCGGCCAGCCAAGCCTGAAGCTAACCCAGCAACCGTGTGAAGCAGCGGATGTGCTGAACGCTTTCGAGCGACTGATGCGGGCTGGAACATTGGCGGCGCGTCATGCGTAGGTCTCTGCGCGGTTCGGGCTGAAGCAGCGCCGCCTAAACGGCCTTGTCCCTTCCGAGCAGGCGGGCGTGCTGCTGTGGGAGGAAGCGATGGATCGGCTTGCAGGTCTTATAGCGGCCATAAGAACATGATCGCGGGAATTGCGACGATTACAATAATCACCTCCAAAGGCAGTCCCATCCGCCAGTAATCGCCGAACCGATAGCCGCCTGGGCCCATCACAAGCGTGTTGTTCTGGTGGCCGATGGGTGTCAGGAAAGCGCAGGACGCGCCGACAGCCACCGCCATTAAATACGGGTCCGGATTGTTCCCAAGCGCCATTGCGACATTGGCCGCCAATGGCGCCATCACGACAGCAGTCGCGGCGTTGTTGAGAATATCAGACACCGTCATGGTGACCACGAGAATGAGCGTCAGAACTGCCCAGGGCGGTAGGTCAACGGCCACTTCAGCGATAGCGTTCGCGGCAAGCCGGGTGGCACCAGATGCCTCTAACGCACTACCGAGCGGAATAAGCGCGCCCAGGAGCACAAGGATTGACCAGTTCACGCTCTCATAAAGCTGGCGGGCGTGCAGGATACCGGTGAAGACCATGGCGAGCGCTGCACAGGTTAGTGCTACTGCGATTGGTAGTACGCCCAGGGCCGCGAGCGCGATTGCGCTTGCAAAGAAGCCAACTGCCAGAATGGGGCCACGGCGCTTGCCGCCGAAGCTCTTGAGGCCGCGCGCTGCTAAAGGCATGCATCCAAGCTCTGAGATTACGTCCGCCAGCCGCTCCCCTTCGCCTTGCAGCAGCAACACATCGCCGGCTGCGAAGCGGAAGTTCCGTAGCCGGCCCCGGTGAGGTTGGCCCTGGCGCGACACCGCCAGCAGATTAATACTATAGCGCCGCTGCAAGCGCGCCGCCATAACCGTTCTATTGGCAAGGCGCGAGCCTTCTGCGACCACAGCTTCCACCAATTCAACATCTTCAGAATGCAGCAGGCTGGTGCGTGGTGCTGTCGGGTCAATCAACTCAACATCAAGGGCTGCCTCCACATCCTGCAGTCCACCGGGTGCGGCCTCAATCAGTAGAATGTCGTCTTTTTCTAGGCGCGCGAAACGAGGGGCTGCTGGAAACACGCGGTCGCCGCGGATCAGCCCAACGACCTTCAGATCAGAATCGCTGATCAGCGGGTCAAGCTTTCTGACAGTAAGGCCAATCGCTTGAGACCCCTCAACGATTCGGACTTCGGCC
The DNA here is from genome assembly GCA_965660545.1 of Alphaproteobacteria bacterium. Lineage (GTDB taxonomy): Bacteria > Pseudomonadota > Alphaproteobacteria > Bin95 > Bin95 > VMCJ01. The sequence continues at coordinate 262,402 of CBFIAF010000001.1, forward strand.
AGATAATCTTCCATGCCGTAGGCCGATGCTGAATCGCCACTGACGGGCCGACGGATTGGGATCAATCGCCAACCAATCAGCGCCACGAATAACAGGCCAGCAACGGCGACGACGAATCCAACTGGCATGAAATCAAACATATAAAACGGCTCGCCAAGCGCCTGATCTCGATATGTGGCTACAATAATATTTGGCGGCGTACCGATGAGCGTCAGCAATCCGCCCAGGATCGAGCCATAGGCCAATGGCATCAGCAGCAGGCTAGGGGATCGTTTTGCGTCCGCTGCGGATTGCACGGCCACTGGCATCAAAAGCGCCAGGGCACCAACATTATTCATGAACCCGGAAAGGGCTGCGGCAACGCTTGAAAGTCCGGCGATATGGGCGAAGCGGCTTTTGAACAGGGGGGCCAGGGCGTTTGCAATAATTTGTGTGGCCCCGGATTCACCGAGGCCCCGGCTTAAAATCAGCACAGCGGCAACTGTAATGACGGCAGGATGGCCGAACCCCACAAACGCTTGTCCACCGGGGACAATGCCGAGGATGATGCCCGCCAGCAACGCAGAAAGCGCCACGATGTCGTAGCGAAGTTTTCCCCAGGCAAACAGCACCAGGGCCAAGGCAAGCACGCTGACGCTCGCAATTTGATCGTAGGTCATAGCCTGCCTGTGCTATCGGTTTGCAAAATTTAGAATTAGCCCATGGCGTAAAAGGACTAAACCATGGCCAAAGGTCAATCTAGAAAAGCATCCGGTGGTTCCGCCAAGGTTCGGGCTGCGCTGTCGCGCGCGGTGGCGGCAGAGCGTGTTGGCGACGGTGACGCAGCCCTTTCAGTCCTTCTACAAGGGGTGCTAGATAAGCCAGCCGCGCCAGAACTTTATCCGCCACTTACGCGCCTGTTGGCCGATATGCGGTTTGAAGAGGCTAGTCCAGCCGTGGCGCGCGCTGTGGTTCACGCCCTGCATGCACCTTGGATTGATCCGCAATCATTGGCTCCTGCTGCAATTTCTCTGCTTTTAGCGACACATGGCGTTCTGTCGGCGGATGCGCCCTCCATTGGCGCGGCCATGGCGCGCGATCCTCTGCTGCTAGCGCTGCTCGAACGCACTATGCTGCCGAGCCCGGAGCTGGAGGCCATGCTGATTGCGGCGCGCCGTCAGCTTTTGCAATTAGCAGCGGAAGGGTTCGTGCCAGAAGCCGAGGCAGTGCGGCTTACCCAGGCCATGGCGGTACAGACCCAATTGAATGGATGGATGTGGGCGGAAGCTGACAGCGAAACTGAGGCGCTTCGTATTTTGGCTCCCCGTCTGCCAGATCTGCCATTCGGATATGTGCACATCGTCTATGCGCTATACCGGCCTTTAGCAGACATACCCAGGCTTGCGGAGATTGAGGTTAAGGGCCCCTGGCGGGATGCAGCGCGATTGCTCATTCAAGAGCCTGCTGAGGAGCGCCGGCTGGCCGTGAAACTTGGCCGCGTTGGCGGCGCTGTAGCGACTGCCGCTTCCGTCGCCGTTAAAGCACAATATGAAGCGCATCCGTATCCCCGCTGGTCGGTCGCCAAGCGGCGCAAACCTCAGCCCATTCGGGTTATTGCCGCTGGCCTTTTCCCCCATGCAGAACTGCCAAACTGGCCAACGCGGTGCCTTGACGTGCTGATTGCAGGATGCGGCACAGGCAAGCATGCAGCCGATGTATCAACCCGGTTCCAAGGTGCGCGCATTCAGGCCATCGACCTTTCGCGTAGGTCGCTGGGATATGCTGCGAGGATGTTGAAGCACCGTCGGGGGATAACCTTCGCCGAGGCTGACATCATGCAGTTGGGCGATTGGGACCAGCGGTTTGACCACATTGAAAGTATTGGTGTGCTGCACCATCTGGCGGAACCGCTTGCAGGTTGGCGCATTCTCACCGCGCTATTGAAGCCTGGCGGATCCATGCGCCTTGGTTTCTACAGTCGTCGTGGGCGCAGTCGGATCGAGACTGCGAGGTCAGCGCTTCGGGAGGCTGGATTTAATGGCCAAACTGACGCTGATCTCCGTGCCGCACGCGCTTTGGCCATGGCGCAACCCGAAGGCAGCGATGCCAGAATGGCTACGGGTGAGTTGGATTTCTATGCGGCCAGTGGCGCGCGTGATTTCTTGTTCCATGCCCAAGAGCACGAACTCTCCCCAGCCGAACTGGCGGATATGACTGATGCGCTTGGTCTTCGCGTTCTGGGGGTGGAGTTGACGGATATCGGTGCGGCGCAGCTATACCGCCAGCGTTTCCCAAATGATCCAGCTATGGCCGACCTTCGGCAGTGGGAGCTATTGGAAATGGACAATCCCGACATCTTCCGTCACATGTGCCAGTTCTGGTGCGTGAAAGCGCAATGATGAGGGTTTTTTCGATTGTATCTGTGCGCTAGGCGCAAGGCCACTTTCTTGCCTGACCCTATTATCAAGCCAGCTTTTCTGCGCCATATTGGCCTCTAAGATGAGCGGATCTGTTTTTGTTGAAGGAACTTCGAGCCATGCCGGATTCAACCTTTTCGCAGCGAAAACCCGCTGCAAGCGCAATTATCGAAGCCGCATTTAATTATATTGAGCCGATCGCATCGGGCGAAAAGCCATATCGTCGGATGGACCTTCCGGGTCCCGGCCAGCTCGAAACTAACGCGACCTATGCGCCGATCCAGATGCGTGTGAATGACCTGCGTGAAACCGATGGCCAGCAGACTTTGGATGCGGAAGGCTTTGCCATTGTGAACGCACCGTCCGCCATCCAGAATTTTGCTGACGAAGAGGCCATTCGCACAGCCTATTACGCCCAAAGCGAGGCTCTTGTTGCCCAGGCGACGGGTGCTGCGCGCGTTATGACCTTTGATTACACGATCCGCCGTGCCATTCCGGGCGCAGACCGCACACCGGTCGCGCGCGTCCATAATGATTACACTGAGAAATCTGGGCCGCAGCGTGTACGGGACCTCATGGGCGATGAGGCGGAGGCGCTTCTGAAAGGCCGTTTCGCTATCGTCAATCTATGGCGGCCCATCGGCCATCCTGTTGAAGATGCACCGCTCGCAATCGCATCCGCCAAGAGCGTGCCGCCTACGGATTTTATAGAACAGGATCTGATCTATGCGGACCGCATTGGTGAAACCACTTTGGTCCAGCATTCAGACGAACATCACTGGGTCTATCTATCAAAACAGACGCCAGATGAAGCGATCCTGATCAAGTGCTTCGACAGCGCCAAAGATGGCCGCGCCCGCTTCACAGCGCATTCCGCTTTCTTTGATCCGAACGCGCCAGCAGACGCACGGCCCCGTGAAAGCATTGAAATTCGCACACTGGTCTTCTTTGACGATTGATCCCGATAGGCCTGGAATTCAGCGGAGTTCCTGGGCCATGCGGGTTACAAGTGCCAGGCTCACCTTGCCGGTTGGTGTCACGCCGATCTGTTTCTGGAACGCTTTCACAGCATCTCCTGTTGGCGTCATATCGTCAAAATGGGCGTCAATCGAACCGTCATAGTGGCCAAGTGAGATGAGGTAGCGGCGAGCGAGCACAGTTATGAACCGTTTTTCGCGCTTGTCCCAATCCCAAAAATCCGGATCAATTTTCTTGGCTGCACGCAGGTCCGCGCGCGCTTCTTCAAGCCGCCCGGTCTGCCAATAAACGAAGGCGCGGCTATCGAGCGCCTGGAAATGCTCAGGGTCTTTCTTAATTGCTAGCTGGCAATCTGGGAGTGCGCGTTCCGGGTCCGGCATGAGTGCGAGCGCCCAGCAGCGGCCATTTCTGGCTTGTGCGCTTTCAGGTGTCTTGGCGATCAGGTCGTCCATGATCTCGACGGACCGCTCGAACTTGCCGTCGTGGGCATAGGCAGTGCTGGCAGCGTGCTGGGCTTCGTAAAATTTCGGCTCTAGTTCCGCCGCGCGATTGGCGTCTGCAGCCGCGAGGGCATATTGCTTGCGGTTCATGAAAATATCGAACCGCACAAGGTGCGCGCTGGCTAATTCCGGGTCCAGGCGCAGGGCCGACCGGGCGGCGCTGAGTGCTTCTTCGTCTTTATCCAACCCCAGAAGTGTGATCGAACGGAGCAGATGGAGTTGTGGCAATTGCGGTACCATGGTCAGCGCTTCGTCAATATCCCCAAGCGCGAACGCATAATTCTTCTGGCCGATATAGGCTTCTGCCCGGATGGCGTATCCAGCTGGATTGCGTCGGTCTAACTCAATGCCGCGGGATGCATCGGCGATGGCATTCTGGTGTTCTTCCATCTGGGAATATAGGGCGGCGCGTGTAATATGTGGCAGGGGCAGGTTGGGAGCGGCAGCGACTGCATCACTTGCTGCGGCCAGCGCCTTATCGTCCTCTTTCAGCTTCAGATAGGCGTTGGTCTTGCCGATCAGCGCTACGGCCAGGGCATCCCCGTTCACAGCACCGCTGTCGATGACGTACTCGCATGCTTCAAGGCGTTTTTCGGCTGTCATGGGTGCGAGCATGCAAACGGCGGCGGCGGTTTCTTCCCTGGCTGCAGGCTTGCCTTGCTGGGCGAATGTGGAGGTGATCGCCGCCACATTGAAAGCGAGACCTAGTGCTGTGATTGCAATGAATTTTCGGCTCAAAGTCTTTTCCCCAAACGTTGATGCGTGATCTTAGCCAAATTTTGAAGGCGGGAATAAGGCAAAATCTGCGCACTCGCGAGTTTAAGCGTTTCTCAGCATCGGTCCTGCAGGTAGCCGCAATGCTCGCCAAACACAGATTGCTCCGGCTGATACGGCAAGCGCCAACGCCAACCCGGCTGGGATCGACGCTGCGGGGATCGAGAACACGAAATCGGTGTGTAGCAGGAAGGTCACAATCGCATAGGCACCAAGCGCGCCGATGCCGACTGCCAGCACGGCGGTAACCAGGCCGATCAGCGCGAACTCTATGCCTTGCGCCGTAATGATCTGCCCGCGGGTTGCACCCGCCGTTTTCAGCAAGGCTGCCTCATAAACCCGTCGCTGTTGACTGGCTGCGACAGCGCCTGCGAGCGTCAATGCACCCGCGATCACGGACATTGCGGCCACGGCAGCTAGCGCGCCGCTGATCTGGTCCAGGATGCGTCTGGCGATCACGACCGCATCTTTTACGCGGATAACGGTTACGTTTGGCAGTGCATCCGTAACGCGGTGGGTCGTCTCAGTTTCCATTTCTGGCGTGGCGGATGCTGTCGCCAGGATGGTGTGCGGTGCCGGTTTCAATGTCGCGGGATCAAGGATTGTAGAGAAGTTCATGGCGAAGCTGGAATAGTCTAGCTGGCGCAGGCTAGCGATCTCCGCCGTGATTGCGCGGCCAAGCACGTTAAAGGTCAGCGTGTCGCCAAGACCAATGCCGAAGCCTTCTGCAATGGCGGCGTCGAAAGATACCAGCGGCTTGCCCTGGTAGTCCGCTGGCCACCATTCACCCGCAACTATGGGCGTTGACGCAGGCGGTTCAGCCGCGAAGGTCAGCCCGCGTTCATTGCGGATGGCCCAGCGCGTATCGTCCGTGATGACCGCTTCAGCAGCCGGCACACCGTTGATATGGGTAATCCGCGCACGCAGCATGGGCGCTTCGCCATCCAGCGTGACGCCGGGGAGGTCTTTCAGGATGGCGCGGAAGGGCTCTAGCTGATGCGGTTGAATGTCGATGAAAAAGAATGTTGGTGCCTTGGTCGCGACGGTGCGGTTCAGGCGGCTGGAGAATGCGGCCTCTGTCATGGTGACCGCCGTCAGGGCAGATAGGCCAAGGCCAAGTGATAGGGCAATCGAAAGAGTTGGCGCGCCGGGGCGGGCGATGCCTGAGATTGCCAATCGAAACAGCGGCCCGCCTTTACGTGGCATATTGCGAGCGGTGCGGATCAACAAAGTTGCGGAGCCAAGAAATAGCAGCGTCGCCATGAGCGTACCCGCCACAAAAGCCGCAGCAACCATCCTATCCGCCGCTGTCAGGATCGCTAGCGCGGCCAGCGCAATGGCACCAAGTGCCAGCGACCAAAGCCTGCCGCGCGCAGGACGAATGCCAGAAATTCCAAGGGCGGTAGCGCTAATCAGGCGGGCTGCAGGCAAGCGCTCGGCAGCCGCCAATGGCCAGAGCGCGAAGACGAATGCGGTTACCAGTCCAAACAAAGCGGCCAGACCCATGGAGGCGAAAGCGGGCGTCGCCGCCAGCCGCACGCCCAGGATATCTGCCAGTACGCCGGTTAACGCCAGTGGAGCCAGCCCGCCGATCACGGCACCTGACACCGAGGCAAAAGCGGCAATCAACGCGATTTGCATTAAGTAGGCTCGGAAGATTACATGGGCCGGTGCGCCAAGGCATTTCAGAATTGCCGCCGTGCGTGCGCGCCCATCCATGTAGGCTTTGACTGCGTTTGCAGCCCCCACACCACCGACAAGCAGTGTGGCCAAGCTCGCCAGGGTCAGAAAGAGGCTGAGGCGCTCGATCATCCGGCGGAGCGTCGGTGCTGCTTCTGCAGCGGTGCGGAGCCGCCAGCCTGGATCATCGAAAGCAGCGCTAAGGTCGTCACGCGCCGCGTCTGCGCTTTGGCCCGCCGGCAACGCCAACCGATATCGCCACGTCACGAGTGCGCCCTGCACCGCTAACCCAGCCGCGTCCAGCGCTGCGTGGGAAACCAGCACCCGTGGCCCAAGTGATAAAAGACCAACACCCCTATCGGCCTCCTCCGTGATAACAGCTCGGACGATGAGATTGGTTTTGTTCAGCCGAAACTGGTCGCCTATCTTCAGGCTGGTGGCGTCCAGAAACGCTTGCTCAACGGCAGCACCAAATGCCCCGTCTTTCTGTTCCAGCGCTTGGCTAGCTGGAATATCTGCCGAGAGCGTCAATCCGCCATACAGAGGGTAGTTACCGTCTACTGCCTTCAATGAAGCCAGTTGGCGCCGTTCGCCAACCAGCGCCATGGTGCGCATTTCCGCGATTCGGGTGAAGCGGCCAAGGGCTCTCAAGTATTCCTGTTGTGCGGCGCTGGCTTCGCGGTAAAGCAGGCGGGCTTCAAGATCACTCCCAGCAAGGCGCTGTGCATCCCGTGCGATCCCATCTTCAACTGCCGCTCGCGTCGTACCCACGGCGGCGATAGCTGCAACGCCGAGTGCGAGGCAGGCAATGAAGATGCGAAAATCGGCAAGTCCACGCCCTAATGCATCCCGCAATTCACGGCGCGCAATCGCCCATGCAGATCGCCAGTCGTTTGCGGCGTCGTTCGTCGCCTGCTGGCCGCTCATGCCTCACTCACTTGACCATCGGCCATGCGGAATTGCCGTTCGCATCGGGCAGCGAGCGCTGGATCATGCGTGACCAACAGCAGGGCCGCTTTTTTTATTGTGGCCTGTGCGAACATCAGCTCGACGATTACTGCACCTGTTTCACCGTCCAAATTCCCGGTTGGTTCATCCGCCAATAGAATATCCGCGTCCCCGGCGAAGGCGCGGGCAATGGCGACGCGTTGTTGTTCACCGCCTGAAAGCTGGCTTGGCAAATGGCTAGCACGCGCACTCAGGCCAACGTCTGCGAGGGCCGCAGCGGCGCGGTCATGGGCGTCCCTGCGACTAGCAAGCTCAAGTGGTGTAGCGATATTTTCGAGCGCTGTCATCGATGGGATTAGATGAAACGCTTGAAAAACGAAGCCAATGCGCTCCCGGCGGAAGCGTGCGCGGGCGTCCTCGCCGAGCGCTGTCAGTTCACGTCCGCCCACATGCACCTGGCCAGATGTTGCAGGCTCCAGGCCTGCCGTCACGAGCAGCAAGGACGATTTGCCAGAACCGGACGGGCCGACCAAAGAAACGGTCTCTCCGGCGTTTACCTTAAAATTAACGCCGCGTAAGACATTGACCTCACCTGCGTCGCTTTCCAAGTTTAGACGTACGTCCTGCAAATCAATGGCGTGGTACGGCATGTTTGGTATTAAATTCCTGAGTCTGAAAATACGATTTGGTGATGAGCTTGGATATGGCGCGCCGCGCCGTGTTTTCAACATAGCGCTTTTCGGGTCGATTATGACTGCCGTTTTCGCGACGCCTGCCGCCGCCCAAGAGAAGCGCCTTTTGATCTTCGGCGATAGTCTGGTGGGGGGGTATGGCTTGACGCGCGAGGCTGGATTTATCGCCCAGCTAGACCAGGCGCTAAAAGAATCCGGTAATGATGCTGTATTGATCGACGGTGGCGTATCTGGGGATACATCAGCCGGGGGCAGTGCTAGGATAGAGTGGTCTCTGACAGAACGGCCAACCCATGCATTGGTGGAACTTGGCGCAAACGATGCGCTGCGCGGCGTGAACCCAAAAGAAACGAAGAAAAATTTGCAACTGATATTGGATTCGCTGGAGCGGGCGCATGTGCCGGTCCTGTTAGCAGGCATGCGCGCGCCACGGAATTTTGGGGATGACTATGCCGATGAGTTCGATGATATCTACGGTGATATTTCCGGCGGTAACGCTGTCGCATTGTATCCGTTTTTCCTGGATGGTGTGGCGCTCCAGCCTCAGCTTAACCAGCCGGATGGCATTCATCCGAACGTCAAAGGTGTGGCCGTCATTGTGCAGCGCATTCTCCCGGATATTCTGAAACTTCTTCGCAGGAAGCCACTTCGATGAGCGCCGCAACGCCGTTTCCCTTCGCATGGTCTGAAGCGGATAATGCCGCCGCCGCCGCCCGCGCTGTGGCGCAAGAACTTGTGGGACAGCTGCGGACAGGCCACCGTCCCAAGATCGGCCTGCTATATATTTCGGACCAGTTTGTTGATGACATGGACGCTGTCGTCGAAATTCTCTCAAGTGCCACAGGCGTCGCAGAATGGACGGGCGCTGCCGCACTTGGCGTGATCGCGGGGCGGAAAGAATTGTTCGAGAGCTCAGCACTCGCTGTTATGCTGTTAGACCTACCCGATGACTCTGTCCAACCTTACGGCCCAATCACCGATGCCGCGAGCTTTGGAGTAGCGGCGGAGCAAGCCGCAAGTTTTTCTGAGGATGCAGGTGCCGCACTTGGCATCATCCACATGGACCCGACGGGCGATCCGCTGGGCCAAGGCCTCGGTTCACTGCCGGGCATGTTTGCGGAAGTGGGCGGTTTGTATCTGGTTGGCGGCCTATCCTCGGGCCGGGAAGCGATGCCCATTGCGGCGACTGCAGGCCTAGCTGCGCGGGCTGTGGGCGGCGCGTTGGTGGCGCTTGAAAGCGGTGTTGTGACCGGCGTCAGCCAAGGCTGTCGGCTAATCAGCACGGCCCGCGCAATCACGGTTGAGGGCGACGGGGTCATCAGTCGCTTGGATGGTACGCCTGCCATGAGCGTGCTGCTGGCAGAACTTGGTTTGTCAGCGGAGCCTGATGTGGCTGATCTGCGGGAGGCTCTTCGCGACATTCACATAGCGCTGCCAACCGCAGGCGCGGACCGGGAGGATTTTCTGGTCCGCAATTTGACTGGCATTGATTTGCAGCGCGGCCTTATTGGCATTTCTGAAACCGTGGCGGATGGCGACCGCGCCATGTTCTGCCGCCGCGACCGCACGACCGCTGCAGAAGACTTAGACCGCATGGCCAAGGACGCCCGCCGCCGCTTGGGCCGTCCACCACGCGGCGCGCTCTATGTATCCTGCCTTGCCCGTGGTCCGAACCTCTTTGGCCCCGGTGACCAGGAACTTGCGATCCTGCACGCAGCCATTGGTAGCGACTGCCCCGTTGTTGGCTTCTTTGCCAACGGCGAAATCGCCCACGACCGCATCTACGGCTACACCGGCGTCCTCACACTTTTTGGCTAAGCATTTGTAATTTTTGGCAATAAATCCGGCCATTGGCGATAAATGCCGCGCGAGTCGACAACCACGGGGATGGTTTTGGCGATGCGGCGGTAGTCGACCTCTGTGTGGTCAGCGATGACCAAGGCGGCGTCGAAATGCGATAGATCATTAAGTGATGTCGAGCGCATGCCAGCGAGGGTTGGGTGTCGGCGGGTCTTGCCGATCTCTGGCACCAATGGGTCGTGAAAAGCGGTTTCAGCACCTCTGGCTCGCAAAAGACCCAGGATTTCCAGGCCGGGGCTTTCGCGGATGTCGTTGACGTTCTTTTTGTAGGCCACGCCAAGCACCAGCACCCGCGCGCCATTCAGTGCCAATCGGCTTGTCTGGCGAAGCGCCTCTGCGAGGGCTGTGATGACGCCTGTGGGCTGGGCTGCATTGATTTCGCCTGCCAGTTCAACAAAGCGGGTTTGCAGGCCGAGCGCTTCTGCCCGCCAAGCGAGGTAAAACGGATCAATCGGAATACAGTGTCCGCCAAGGCCGGGGCCTGGATAGAACGGCATGTAGCCGAAGGGTTTGGTAGCCGCGGCGTCCACCACTTCAAACACATCAACGCCCATGGCTGCATAAACGCCCTTCAGCTCATTCACCAGCGCTATATTCACCGCGCGGAATACATTCTCCGTAATTTTTGTCGCTTCTGCGGTTTCCAGTGAAGACACTGGCGTGAGCTTCGGCGAGACCAAGCCATATACAGCCTCCGCTGCTGCCAACGACGCTGCGTCCAGTCCCGCCAGCACTTTTGGAATGTCTGAGATGCCGAAGTTGGCATTGCCTGGGTCTTCCCGCTCTGGCGCGTAGGCGACCAGAATGTCCTGGCCTGGCGTGAGGCCGGCAGCCTCCAGGATCGGCAGCACGCATTCCCGGGTGGCACCCGGATAGACCGTGGATTCGAGGCTGAGCAATGTGCCTGGTCCTAAATGCGGTGCTAGGCTTTCCACTGTGCGCTTGACAAAACCCATGTCTGGCTGGCGTCCGGCGGCGAGAGGGGTTGGGACGGCGATCAGCACAGCATCTGCTTCACTGGCGCGGGCCATATCGGTGGAGGCGTCGAAACACCCGCTGGCGTTCGCTGCTTGGACTGTCGTTGCTGGGGCCGTCGTCAGATAGCTCTCACCCGCGAGCAGGCGCTCTGGTTTGGCGGGGTCGATATCAAGGCCAAGCACGCTGATTCCCCTGGCCGCGAAGGTTAGCGCCAGCGGTAATCCCACATAACCTAAGCCCACAACGGCGACTTTTAACTCGCCGTTGTGGGCTTTACGTGCAATTTGGGCTGCTGCATTTTCGCCGCTTGTCATCTTTCAATCCAAACCTTGTTGACGGCGCGCCAGCACGCGCGCTTTCTGTACTGCATATCAGAGGAGGTACGCGATGGCCTATTGGCTGTTCAAGACCGAGCCCGGCACATGGTCCTGGGGCGATCAGATGAATACAGATATTGAAGGCTGGGACGGTGTGCGCAACCATCAAGCCTGCAACAATATGCGTGCGATGAAGATCGGCGATGAAGGCTTCTTTTATCACTCTGTCAAGGAGAAGCAGATTGTTGGCGTCGTAAAGGTGGCGAAGGAATTCCATCCGGACCCGTCAGATGCAAGTGGTAAGTTCGGCATGGTTGGCATTACAGCAGTGAAGCCTTTCAAGACGCTGGTGACGCTGGCAGACATTAAGGCTGATGATCGGTTTGAGGACATCGCATTGGTGCGCCAATCGCGCCTGTCGGTCGTGCCGATTTCCGATGATCATTGGGCGGCGCTCTGCGCAATGGGTGGGGTCAATCCATGAGTTTTGAAGGTATGGCGCTGATGGCGCTGGCAGATGTGCCGGAGGATGACGCCCGCGGCGTCACCATCCGGGATGGTGCCAAGATGCGGAAATTCGTGGTGTTGCGCTGGAAGGGTGAAACTATCGTCTACCGCAATCGCTGCCCCCATGCAGGCACGCCACTCGATTGGATTCCGGATAGGTTCTTTGATCGCAGCGGCGCATTCATCTTCTGCGCCACCCACGGAGCTAGCTTTGAGCCTGACACAGGCCTATGCATCGATGGCCCCTGCGTTGGTGATGTATTGGATCGCTGCAAATTCACTGTAGTGGACGGCGTTGTGACACTGGATGAGCCGCTTTAGAGCAATTCAACGCCAGGAACTCGGTCTTCCAGAAGTGTGGCGGAGGCATCAGTCGCAGTAATGAAGGCGGCATCATCATCTGCAGGCGCATCGAAGCTCGGCCCAAGGCCCAGCAGCAAGCTGTATCGTGCGCGTGCGGATAATTCCCTGAGGTCACGTACAGCTTCGCCCGGCAGCGCAACGGAACGACAACGCTGTTCGCCGCTCTCAACACCCTCATCGGCGCGGTCTTCACCCGCCCTATGCAGCGCCACAGACATCAGGAGTTCATTCGCTTCCAGGATGCCCTGGAGCGCGATATCCCCGCCGGCAAGGTCGTCCATGCGATCCTAGATAACTACGCAGCTCACAAGACGCCGTAAGTGCACCGCTGGCCTGACACCACTCGCGCTAGACCTTGCACTTCATCCAAACCTCAAGCTCCTGGACCAACGCGCATTGTCAATTTCGGCGTAATTAATGCGCTTTCTTTAATTGGTTGGATACCCCGTGGTTTTGCCCAGAGTCCTATGAACAACCTATACGATAGTGTGCGAGGGGATTGCTTAGCAAGGCAGCGATTGCGTGTTTCGCGATGGGCGCGCATCCTCTAGGTTTGGTCAGGCCGTGGAATGCAGGGAACAGCAGATGTTTGGGACTGATAGCGTTATTCGTGACTACACCATGGCGCGGAGTGAGTACCGCAATGTTATGCCTGAGACGTTTAATTTCGCCTACGACGTCATCGACGTGCGGGGCGCGAAGCACGACAAAACCGCACTGATCGCCGTTGGACCAGATGGCACGCGCACCGGTGATGTCTCCTATTCTGACTTGTCGCGGCAATCCGGCCAGTTCGCCAACGGACTGAAGCGGCTTGGCCTTGCGAAAGGCGATTTCGCCTGTGTGGTGATTGGGCGAATACCTGAATGGTATGGGGTTTTATTCGGCTGTATGAAGCTTGGTGTTGTCTCCATGCCGGGCACCAATCTGCTGACGGCTAAAGACATTTCCTACCGGATTAACCAGTCTGGTGCCAAAGCAGTGATCGTGACGGAGGAGCACTGCGATAAGGTTGAGGCTGTGCTGGCGGAGTGCCCAACGCTCGCTCACAAAATCGTCATTGGCGACGCACGGGACGGATGGCTGAATTTCGCTGAAATGTGCGCAGCAGAAAGCCCCGAGGTAAGCCAGGCGGACTGCGGGCCATTCAAATCTGCAGACATGATGATGGCGTATTTTACGTCTGGCACGACAGCGCTGCCTAAGATGGTACCGCGGGACTTTGGCTACGGTCTGGCCCATGCGGCTACCGGCCTGTTTTGGATGGACCTGACCGAAGACGATATCCACTGGACGCTGACAGACACCGGTTGGGCCAAAGCCGCATGGGGCATGTTGTTCCCGCAATTGCTGCTTGGCTGCACGATTGTGCTGTTTGATGGCAAAGGCTTCGATGTGGACCAGCATCTGAATATGATCAAAGACCTGCAGGTGACGACCTTCTGCGCGCCGCCCACAGTCTACCGCCTGTTCGCGCAACAGGATTTGTCGAAATATGATGTCTCCAGTCTCCGCCGTTGCCTCGGTGCGGGCGAGCCGCTGAACCCGGAAGTCATCCGCTATTGGGAGACCCATACCGGGACCGTCATTGCCGACGGATATGGCCAGACCGAAACAATCAATATTGTCGCCAATTTCCCGGGCCAGGAAACCAAATTTGGCTCGATGGGCCAGCCAGTACCTGGTTTTGATATCGATGTTGTCGACGATGACGGCAATCGATTGGCGCGTGAAGAGGTCGGCCATATCGCTGTCCGCACCGAAACTGGCGGGGCTTGGCCGCCGGGCTTGTTCAGCGGGTATTTGAAATCTGGTGGTGGCGTTGACCGGGATGCCTTCCGCAATGGCTGGTATTATACCGGCGATACGGCCCGGAAAGACGCGGATGGCTATCTTTGGTTCGTTGGCCGGGCGGATGATCTGATTTCGTCTGCCGGGTATCGCATCAGCCCATTTGAAGTGGAATCGGCGCTGCTGGAGCATCCTGCTGTTATGGAAAGTGCTGTGGTCGGCCATCCTGATCCAACCCGAGGCCAGGTCGTCAAGGCGTTCATTATTCTGGCGGATGGGCGGAATGGCAGCCCAGCCCTGGCAGAAGAAATTCAGTATTTCTGCAAGGATCTGACGGCACCCTACAAATATCCGCGCGTCATCGAATTCGTGAATGAATTACCGAAAACGATATCCGGCAAAATTCGGCGGGTGGAGCTTCGGGAAGGCAGCGAATAACCGCTAACTGCTTGCCCCAGGACGGAATGCACCTTAGACAAAGTGTCCATGCGCGCTGTAATTGTTGGGGAGACGCGCATGTAAATACGCACAATCAATCAATTAGGGAGGCGAGGTATGGCCTAAAAGATCACTGAAATCGAAGGCATTGGTCAAAAATAAGGCGAGACGCTTGATAAAGCTGGCATCAACACGACCGATAATCTGCTGGATACTTGCGCCGACAAAAAAAGGCCGCAAAGCCGCGGTAGGTGACACCGGGTTGACGGAATCGAAGCTGCTGAAATGGGCGAATATGGGTGGCCTGATGCGCATTAACGGTGTCGGTGAAGAATATCAGAACTGCTGGAAGCTGCTAGCGTCGATATCGTAAAAGACTTGAAATGCGCCCTCCGGATAACCTCACTGCCAAGATAAAAGAGGTGAACGAGGCCAAGAAGCTTACGTGTCAAATGCCGTCTGAAAGCCAGCTCACCAAGTGGGTTAAATAGGCCAAAACGTTTGAGCGGAAGATCAGCCAATAAGGCCTTTCTCACTTTCTGCAACCTTCCCGACTCTTACCCTGTCAGGGGCGAGGTCTGCGGAAAATGGATCGATACTTAAAGGAACCAACCCAATGGCCGGCCTAAAACGCATTCCGGCGGATGTGATCCGCCGCCAGCTTGAAGCCGTATTCCAGAGCTGGGGCATGGCCGAAGATCGTATCGCCACCACGGTTAAAGTCATGGTTGCCACGGACCTTTCCGGCGTTGATAGCCACGGCCTCGGCATGCTGCCGTCATACGCAGATAGGCGGCGGCGCGGCATCATGAACATGCAGCCGGATCTCAAAATCGTTCGTGAGAAACCGGCGGTGGCGCTGATTGATGCGGATCGCTCCATCGGCCACCCACCTTCTGTCATGGCGATGAAGCTTGCGGTCGATAAGGCGCGGGTCTGCGGCGTTGCGGCTGTCGGCGTGCGCAATTCCAATCACTTCGGTGCTGCTGGATATTACAGCCGCATGGCCGCAGAAATGGGCATGGTTGGCATGGCCATGACCAATGCTCCGGGTGCGGCCATGGTGCCGACCTTCGGGCGGGCGGCCATGCTCGGCACGAATCCGATTGCGTTCGCGGCTCCAGCAACTAAGAACCCGTCATTCTCGTTGGATATGGCGACTACGACGGTGGCGTTTGGCAAACTCACGATCTCCAAGCGTCTCGGCAAAGCGATCCCAGAAGGCTGGGCGCTGGATGAAGATGGCCAATCCACCACGAATGCCGACATCGCCCACGCCGCCCGCCGTCAACTGCCACTTGGCGGTGACCGTGAGCGCGGCGGTCACAAAGGCTACGGCCTCGGCACGATGGTCGAAATTCTGTGCGCCGTATTAACCGGTGCCTGGGCGGACGGCTTCGACGACCAAGGCCGCCCCAAACATACCGACTATGATGTTGGCCACTTCTTCTTTGCGATTGACCCAGGCCTTGTCCGCGCCGATGGCGAATTTGAGGACGATATGGACCTAATGATGGACATGCTGCGCGCCACGCCGCCAGCGGATCCATCGAAGCCGGTCATGGTGGCCGGCGACCCTGAAGTGAAGGAAACGGCGGAGCGCACACGGCTCGGCATCCCCGTCGCCGATATGCTGATAGAGGAAACCCGCGCGGTCGCCGAAGAATGCGGCGCTGAGTTTCTCTTGGCGTAATCGCCAAAATGGCGCCAGGATGGTCGCCATGGGATATCTGACGCGCACATTTCCGCTTTTCGCCGTGCTTCTGGCTACGATCATGCTGGTGCCAAACCATGTAGCTGCCGATCAAAATGATCTAACGTTGGATGTCTTGTTTAAACAATTGCAGGCCGCCCCAAATGACCATGCTGGCCAGGCGCTGGACCGTGAAATCTGGCAGGCGTGGTTGCGCCATGAGGATGACCGCACGGAATCATTGCTGACACTGGGCGCATCCGCGATGAACCGGGGCCGGATTGACGTGGCGATGGGCGCTTTCAATGCCGCCATCAAACGTGACCCAAACTTCGCAGAAGCCTGGAATAAACGCGCAACCCTGAAATTCTTCATTGGGGACCTTGAAGGCTCCGTTGCGGATTGCGCCCAAGTGCTGAAGCTGGAACCCCGGCATTACGGCGCGCTCTCCGGCCTTGGCATGATCTATATGACGCTGGAAGATTGGGAGGGCGCTATACGCTGGATTGAAGCTGCGCTCGAAATCAACCCGCATATGCCCAACGCGCGCGCTGCATTGGCGGAAGCCCGCAAGAAGTTTGCAGCGGAAGAAACCTGAACCCACCTACCCGCAAATATTGAAAGCCTGATCTATGACCATGAAGCTTTACGGCATTCCCGGCAGCCGCACCGCCCGCAATATATGGGCATTTGAAGAAACTGGCCTGCCCTATGAACGCATTGATGTGGTGATGCGGAAGGGAACCGGCACGCCAGAGTTTCTCGCTATCAATCCCAATGGCCGTATTCCTGCCCTTGTCGATGGCGATCTGGTGCTGTTCGAAAGCTTGGCGATCAACAGCTATATCGCCATGAAATCTGGCAGTGACTTATCGCCCAAAAGCCTGGCTGAAGGCGCCACGAGCGAGCAATGGTCCCTCTGGGCGATGACGGAAACGGAAAAGCCGCTGCTCCGCGCCCTGTTCCACAGTCTCGGCGTGATGGGCTACGAGAAAGACCCGGCGATCGTCGCGGAATGCATGGACGAACTGGCGCGGCCCTTTGAAGTGCTTGATGGGCATTTAGCGGACCAGGATTATTTGATGGGCGGACGCTTCACCATCGCGGATCTAAACGTCGCCAGTGTGCTTGCTTGGGCGGCAACAGCTCGGCTTGATCTTTCAGCCTATTCGAACCTGGACAAATGGCTGAAAGCTTGCCTCGCGCGGGATGGTTATCAGAAACTCCGCGCGATCCAAAAAGCCGGATAACAGGAAGGCGTCATGTTGGAGATTCTGGGCCGCACACCGCAAGCGACAACGCTCCGTGATCTGGTAGTCATGCGTGCGGCATATGGTAACAAGCCGCTGCTGATCTGCCGGGATGAAGTGCTGACCTATGCGGACGCGGACCGTCTCTCCAACCGCGTCGCCAATCAGTTATTGGCCAGAGGTTTGGTCAAAGGCGATGTGGTCGCGACCTTCATGTACAATGCGGTCGAGCAGGCTTTGCTTTGGTTCGGCTGCGCCAAGATCGGCGCGATCTATGCATCGCTGAATGTATCGCTGGCGAAGGATGATCTGGCCTACAGCCTGAACGACACGGGTGCCAAGCTGTTCGTCGTTGATGAAGAACTGGCTCCCGTATTCAATGACGCCCTGACTAGCCTGGAGATCACGCCTGAGATCTTCGTCCATGGTGATCCCACATGTGTGCCGGGGGCTGCGCTGCTGGATGGACTAATTATGGGTGCTGAGACGTTGCCTGAAGCCGATGTTGGCATGACGGACCCCGTATGCATCGTGTATACTGGCGGCTCTACATCTATGCCGAAAGGTGTGCTAGCACCGCATTTGTATTACATCGCCGCGGCCATGCGCTACCAAGAAATAGCGGACGCCACGGAGGATGACGTCCACTACGCGAACTCCCATTTCTTCCATATCGGCGGTCAGCAATTCGGTGTCACGGGGCCGCTTTATTGCGGCATGACGGGCGTAATGGATCGCTGGTTCAGCGCCTCCAAATACTGGGAGATCGTGCGGAAATATGGGGCCACGATCCTTGATCCGCTGGGAACGATGATGTCCTTGCTGCTGTTGGCACCAGAATCGCCTTTGGACAAACAACACAAAGCCCGCGTCGGCGTTGGCATCGCGGCGAGCCAGGTGCGCCGGGAACTGAAGGAGGAATTCGAGACCCGCTTCGGCACGCCGATGTTGGAAGTCTACGCGATGACGGAAATGGGCGTGTTGCTGTGTAGTGAGCGCATGCATGACCGTCGTCAAGGCTCCTGCGGGCGGCCCCATGGCTGGGCGGAATTCCTTATCGTCGACGGTGAGGATAATCCGCTGCCCCAGGGCGAAACTGGCCAGATATTGATCCGCCCCAGCGTGCCTAACAGTGTGATGCAGTGCTACATCAATAAACCGGATGAGACGATCGCGGCATGGGGGAACCTTTGGTACCATTCTGGCGATTTGGGTTATCTGGATGCGGATGGCTATGTATATTTCGTTGGGCGGGAGGCGCATTGGATCCGCCGGCGCGGTGAAAACGTCTCGGCGTTTGAGGTTGAAAAAGCCATGACCGCTCATACTGCCGTGCAAGATTGCGGCGTTGTCGGCGTGCCTTCTGAATTGGGCGAGGAAGATATCAAGGCCTACGTGGAAGTCGTTGCGGGTGCTGACCAACCCGCACCTGAGGAGCTGGTCGCATGGTGCCGGGAGCGTATCGCTTACTTTAAAACGCCCCGCTATATCGAATTCGTTGCAGAATTTCCGCGCACCATGACGAAGAATGAAATCGCCCGTCATGAATTGCGCGCTTTGGGGGTTGGCGATTGCTGGGACGCTGACAATCCATGATCAAACGCATGACGCTAGCCTTGGCGGCGCTCTTGTTCGGTGCTTCGATGCATATGGAAGCTTTCGCCCAAACGTCGCAAATTCGGGACATGACCGGCAATTGGACCGGTGATGATCCGCGCCTTATAAAGCCGCGCCTGCTGCCGAAGGTGGCGTCTACTGGGTTCAGTTTTGACCGCGTTGACGCCACGTTCGCGCGCCACCTCTGGCCGGGTGGGGATCTAGCCCATCGCGTCGCTGCTGTATTCGATCGAGCGATTAGTGAATGGCGCACAACCCTGTCGCTAGGACAGCACTGCGGGGGGGAGCTTGTTTATCCAGTGGGAGGTTTTCTATCATCGGCTTGCTATGAACCAATCGCAGCAAACCCGCGTGTCTGTTTCACCGCTGAGTGAAAGAACAATTGGCTGCGCGCAGGCAGATGCGGATCGTGATTTGCTGCTGTTGCGAACCATGGCCCAGGGTCTGCTGGTCGGGCATCCAGAGGTCGTTTTCCCTCTGCGCGGCTATCCTGCGCCGCCCCATTTGATGGTTAGCCTGAGAAATATGGGCTTCAAAATGGTGAAAAGAGAGGTCGCGATTGGTGCGAACTCAGTGCGATTTGGCCCATCTGATCTTGCGATATACGTGCCACGCCAACAGCGACCAGTGAATGAATTGCGCCGTCAATATCTGCTTCAACTAATGGATTTCATCCCAGACGGGCACTACCGGCTGGCCGGATGGGCTTATGCTGAAACCCAGCGCGGTGTTCGCAGGCGGCCAAGCTTCAGATGCGTTCCCCCAAAGCACTGGTTTTTACATCAGGCTGGGTTTCATCTGGACAATGGCGGATTTCTGCCAACCCCACCCCCGCAGGATACGGTTTGCGGCGAAAACCGGGTGGTTTTGATGGCGGATACCGTGAATGCGGGTGCGTTAGGCACCTCGACACGGCAGCTCGTTTGGCACCCCCGAATATGGGATTTGCACATGTGGATAGACCGAGGGCCAGGATGTCGGGATCTTGATTGCCCAACGTTAATCCAAATCGAAGGCCCAAACCCGATTCCCGGCTTGCCGACATCGCGCAGCACATTCTTTCGGAGTAAAACCTTTGAGTGAGTACAATCTGCGCGATGTCGCAACCGGTCTCTGCTTCCCAGAAGGCCCTATCGCTTTAACCGATGGCCGCTTCATCGTTGTTGAGATTGAGGCCGGGCGGGTATCGTGGATCAGCCCCGATGGCTTGATTTCTACGTTGGCGGATACAGGTGGTGGGCCGAATGGCGCGGCACTTGGGCCAGATGGGCGCGTGTATGTCTGTAACAATGGCGGCATGGCATTCCATTATTCCGATGGCCTCATCCTGCCGGGGCATGGTGAAGAAGGTGCGGCAACTGGGTGGATTGATGCGATTGATCTTCGTACGGGTGCGATTGAAACGCTGTATCGGGCCTGTGATGGTCGCCCGTTGATCGCGCCAAATGATCTGGTGTTTGATGCAGAGGGCGGGTTCTATTTCACGGACCATGGGAAGGCCCGCAAGTATGATCGGGACCGGGGTGGCGTTTATTACGCCCATGCAGATGGTTCCCACATCAATCGCGTATGGGCACCTATGGAGGGGCCGAATGGCATCGGGTTGTCGACTGATGGCACGACGCTTTACGTGGCCGAAACGCCGACGGGCCGGCTTTGGGCGTTTGATATCGTCAGCCCAGGCAAGATTGACCGCGCGCCAGGTCCCGCGCCCTGGCAGCCCGGGCGCTTACTCGCGAACCCGGCGGGCTACCACATGTTTGATAGTTTAGCGGTGGATGCTGCGGGCGATGTTTGGATTGGCACGATCCCGAATGGCATAACGCGCGTCTCGCCCAGTGGCGATGTTACCTATTATCCGATGCCGGATGTGCTGCCGACGAACATCTGTTTTGATGCCAGCGGCCAAGCCTACGTCACGCTGTCCAGCCAAGGCCAGCTCGCGGCATTTGACCCGGATTGAAGGTTGGCGCAGACTTTTAGATAAGAGAAGTTGACTGAATTGCTTCCAGCCCCCTCACCCTGCCCTCTCCCCAAAACAGTGTATGGCGAGGGGAGAGGGCAGGGTGAGGGGGCTGGAAGCAGGTTAGGCCTTGATGTTGCAATCGCAGGAGATGACAGATGCCTTATGAGAAAATTGATGTTCGCCCCGTAACACCGACGCTCGGCGCTGAAATCCACGGCGTGGACTTGTCAAAGCCATTGGGCAATCGGGCGTTTTCTGAAATCCATGACGCGTTGATCGAACATCAGGTTATCTTCTTCCGCGATCAGGACATCACCCTGGATCAACATAAGGATTTCGGGCGGAAGTTTGGGCATCTGCATGTGCATCCTTCTGCTCCTGGCCCTGAAGGCCACCCGGATGTGCTAACCATCCACGCGGATGAGAAAGCCAAGCAGATAGCGGGAGAGCGCTGGCATTCCGATGTGTCCTGCGATCCAGAACCACCAATGGGCTCGATCCTCCGCCTGCATACAATCCCACCAGAAGGTGGCGATACGCTGTTTGCCAGCATGTATGCAGCCTATGAGGCGTTGTCTGACAAGATGAAAGCGTATCTGGAAGGTCTCACCGCCATCCATGACGGCAACCCCAACTATCATGACCGCGCGCAACGAGATGGACGGAAAGATGACCGGGTTTTTCCGCGATCAGAGCACCCGTTGATCCGCACCCATCCGGTCAGCGGTAAGAAAGCGATTTTCGTGAACCCGGTGTTCACCGTTGGCATTAAGGATCTACCGAGGGAAGAAGCGGACGCGATCCTGCGCTTTCTTTATGCCCATAATAATCGCCCGCAATGGCAAGTCCGGTTCAAGTGGCAGAAGAACTCCATCGCGTTTTGGGATAACCGCTGCGTCCAGCACATCGCCATGTGGGACTATTTCCCGAATGTGCGATCCGGCTACCGGGTGACAGTTAAGGGCGACCGCCCCGTCTGAAGGGTTGACAGGCGCGGGAGGGCGTGGGAACCGAGCGCACATTAGCACGCTAGAACCAGGACTCCCCCCAGTGTTCCGCCTCCTACGCCGTATCCTGACAGGACTTGGCCTTTTCAGCCTCGTCGCGATGCTGTCCGCAGCTGGCCTTGTGTACACGAATACATTCACCGTTGATAAGCTGCGATTGCTGGTGAAGTACAATCCGCTGGTGACAAGCGCGCAGCCAGTCCGGTCCGAAACCGCGATCCAAACTACGCTGTTGCGGCTCAAACTTAAGTCACACGCTATTGCTGCGATGGCTGATAAATTTGTCAGCGGCGCGGGCGCTATTCAGCCAATCCCTGGGGGCATTTTGATTGCGGAGCGTAACGGTCGGTTCCACTTTTTTGATGAGCGCGGCGCTGAACCAAAACTTACAACAACGCAAATCAGTCTCGACACCAATCAGGTGCAGTTTGAGTCCCACGCCGCGTCCGAAGGCTACGCCATCAAACCCGGGCGCAATGTTGGCTATGCGGGCCTTGGCATGCGGCTGCATGACTTGCTGTTGCTGCGTGACGGCAAGCGCTTGGCGGCGACGCATACCCGCTGGGATAATGATGAGAAATGCGTGAAACTGCATCTTGTCATCGCGGACTTTACGGCGGGCGACGTGCCAAAAGTCGGCGCTTGGCAGACGCTGTTAAGCACCACGCCCTGCATGCCCTTGAGCGGCATCAAGCGTAAACCCTTCGCTGGTCATCAGGCGGGCGGACGGATGGTTGAGATGGCGGATGGACGCATACTTTTTACTGTCGGTGACTTCAAGAACGATGGCGTGAAGCGAGATATTTCCACTGCTGATCCGTCAAACAGCTACGGCAAGCTGCACATTCTGGATCTCGCTAGCGGCGTAACCGAAGTCTTCTCGACCGGGCATCGCAATGCCCAGGGCCTTGTGATCGCGAGCGATGGACGCATCTGGTCGACAGAGCATGGGCCGTCTGGCGGCGACGAAGTTAATCTGATCCGCCGGGGTGCCAATTACGGTTGGCCTGTCGCCACATATGGCAGAGATTGCCGGACCTGCGCTTGGCAGCAGCAAGGTAAGCATGATGGCCATGGCCTGCCTGTTTTCGCCTTTGTTCCATCCATCGGTATTAGCAACCTGGTTGAGCTGCAGGACTTCGCATCAATTTGGGATGGTGACCTATTGGTCGCCAGTCTGAAGCAGGAGACACTGCACCGCCTACATATCCGCGAAGGTCGAGTTGTGCTGGACGAACCAATCCGTCTTGGCGACAGGCTTCGCGACATTCAAATGTTGGACGATGGCCGTGTGGGGATCTGGACGGACAGCGGCAAGCTGATGTTCCTGACGGCAGACAAGGCACCAGCGCAATCGGCCCTGCTGGCAGCGAAGCTATCTGAGGATGCGCAGGATACAATTGAGCAATGCCGCGCCTGTCATGATCTTGATCCAGGTATCGCCGGGCCAGATCGACTATCGCTTTGGGGCGTGCACGAGCGAGAGAAAGCAAGCCTGCCGGGCGGTCAGTATTCAGATGCGCTGAAGGCAGTAGGCGGAAACTGGGATGATGCGGCGCTGGATGCATTCCTGGTAAGTCCAGCATCAGCAATCCCCGGCACATCGATGGCGTTTGAAGGCATTCAAGATGCGGCGTTGCGTCAGACCATCATTGACTATCTGAAGGCGCTACAATAGGGCCAGTACAGGTTTAGAGCGTAGGGTTTGAGCGATGTTTGACGGCAAGTCGATTTTGATCACCGGAGGCACTGGCTCCTTCGGTAAGAAGTATGTGAAAAATTTGTTGGCGCGCCACAAGCCTGCCCGGGTCGTGATCTATTCCAGGGATGAGCTGAAGCAGTTTGATATGCAGCAGCAGTATAACTCACCGGAGTTGCGCTACTTCATCGGCGATGTGCGCGACCGGGAACGTTTGTCTCAAGCCATGCGCGGCATTGATTTTGTGATCCACGCAGCCGCATTGAAGCAGGTGCCAGCGGCGGAATACAATCCGATGGAATGCATCAAAACCAATATCCATGGCGCTGAAAATGTGATCCTTGCGGCCATCGATAACCAGGTTGATAAAGTCATCGCGCTTTCGACAGACAAGGCGGCGAACCCGATCAATCTGTATGGTGCCACCAAGCTGGCGTCAGACAAGCTGTTAGTCGCGGCAAACAACATGACTGGCCAGAACCCGACACGGTTCTCCGTCGTTCGCTACGGCAATGTTGTGGGCTCACGCGGGTCCGTCGTGCCATATTTTGAGAAGCTGCTGGCGGAAGGTGCGGACTCTTTGCCAATCACCGATATGCGGATGACGCGGTTCTGGATCACCTTGCAGCAGGGCGTCGATTTCGTGCTAAAGAACTTTGAACGCATGGTCGGCGGTGAAATCTTCGTGCCACGCATCCCGTCGCTGCGGATCGTGGATTTAGCGACTGCGATGGCACCAGGATTGGTGCAACGCAATGTCGGCATCCGGCCCGGTGAGAAAATTCACGAGATCATGTGCCCAGCCGATGATAGCCACCTGACGGTTGAGTTTGACGATCATTTCGTCATCACTCCCGCCATAACTTTCCAAACCATGTCGAGTGACTACAAGGTCAATGCGCTTGGTGAGCAGGGTAAGCCAGTGCCCGGCGAGTTTGAATATAATTCCGGCAACAATCCGCACTTCCTCAACATTGAGGAAATCCAAGAATTTAATGCGATGGCAGAGCTATGATCCCATACGGCCGCCAGCACATCACTGATGATGATGTTGCGGCCGTTGAGGCCGTTCTGCGGTCTGATTTCTTGACGCAGGGACCCACTGTTCCAGCTTTTGAGAAAGCCCTGGCAGCGTATTGCGGCATTAAGCATGCCGTCGCCGTGAATAGCGCCACCTCCGCCCTGCACATCGCCTGCCTTGCACTTGGCGTCGGTGAGGGTGACACTGTATGGACGACACCTAACACTTTTGTGGCGAGCGCCAATTGCGCGCTCTATTGTGGCGCTTCGGTTGATTTTGTCGATATTGATCCCGGCACTTTCAACATGTGCCCTGATGCATTGGCGGTGAAACTGGCTGCGGCCGACGCACCACCAAAGGTCGTCATCCCAGTGCATTTCTCTGGTCATTCATGCGATATGGCGGCAATCGCAGCCTTAGCGGAACAATACGGCTTTAAGGTAATCGAGGATGCATCCCACGCGGTTGGCGGCCGCTATCGGGGCAGCCCTGTAGGAGACTGCGCCTATAGCGACGTCACGGTTTTTAGCTTTCATCCTGTCAAAATCATCACCAGCGCGGAAGGCGGCGTTGCGCTGACTAATGATGATAATTTGCGCCGGAAGATGGACCGACTGCGCAGCCACGGTGTTACCCGAAATCCGGATGATCTGACCAATCTAGATGAAGGCCCCTGGCATTATGAGATGCTAGAGCTTGGCCTGAATTACCGGATGACGGATATGCAGGCCGCACTCGGTCTCAGCCAGATGCAGCGGTTGGATGAATTGGTTGCGCGCCGTCAGGTGTTGGCGGATCGCTATGATGTGCTGCTGGCGGACCTGCCCCTCGTTTGCCCGGGCCGCGCTGTGCATGCCTATTCGGCGTGGCACCTCTACTGCATCCAGATTGATGAGCGGCAAACCAACTTGAGCCGACGGGAGGTGTTTGAGACGCTTCAGGCCAATGGGATTGGTGTCAACGTTCATTATATTCCGGTGCACACGCAGCCTTATTACCGCGCAAAAGGCTTCAAACCGGGCGATTTTCCGATGAGTGAGGCTTATTATAAGAACGCCATCACCATCCCGCTTTACGCGACCATGAGAGCTGCGCAGCAAGATGAGGTCGTGGCCGCGCTGAAACGCGCGCTCGGGGCCGCATGAACGTCGCGATTATTCCGGCGCGAGGCGGGTCAAAGCGTATTCCGCGCAAAAATATCCGCCCGTTTGAAGGCAAGCCGATTATTGCCTATTCGATTGAGGCTGCGCTGGCCACGGGCTTGTTCGATCGGATCGTTGTTTCGACCGATGATATAGAAATCGCCAGCGTCGCGCAGTTTTATGGTGCTGAGGTTCCGTTCCTCCGCCCTGCTAAAATCGCAGATGACATGACGGGCACTGCCCCAGTGGTGAAACATGCGGTTGAGACATTGCAAGCTACGGGCGATGAAATTCTATGTGCTTGCTGTATTTATGCTACTGCGCCATTTGTGCGCTCCAGTGATCTAACAGCAGCCTATGAGGCGCTTAAAGCAGTGCCTGAAAAAGCTTTCGCTTTCAGCGTTACAAGCTTTGCATTTCCCGTTCAGCGCGCACTAGCCATTCGAGATGGTGGATTGGCGCCGCTCTACCCGGAATTTAGCGAGGTGCGATCGCAGGACCTGGAAGAAGCCTATCATGACGCTGGGCAATTTTATTGGGGTCGGAGCATTGCGTGGTTGGGTGAAACGCCACTGTTTTCACACGCGTCAATCCCTGTCATCCTGCCGCGCCATAGGGTTCAAGATATTGATACAATGGAAGATTGGACGCGTGCGGAGCATATGTTCCGCGCACTTGGGGGTGCGAAGCCATGACCGTGCTTTTCCGTGCGGACGCCTCTGCCGAAATCGGCACAGGCCATATTATGCGTTGCTTTGCCTTAGCCGACGCGCTGAAGACGCTTGGCGAGGAATGCGTATTTGTGTGCCGCGATATTCCTCGCTTACTTGCTGAACGCATCACGAATGATGGTTACGGCCTGCAATTTCTCATTCCAACAAATGACGACAATTCAGCCAAGGCCGCTGAAGTTCCCTATGCCCATTGGCTGAAAGCCCCATGGCGCGACGACGCCGTTGAGACCAGTGAGATCGCACAGGAAGTTGGCGCTGATTGGATCATTGTTGATCACTACGGTCTTGATGCGGATTGGGAGCTTGCCGTTGCGACAGCCGACCGCAGTGTAGCGGTTATGGATGATCTGGCAGACCGGCGACACGCCGCCGCCTTGGTATCGGACCCTAGCCTCGTTGCGGAACCGCATGACCGCTATAAAAACCTGACAGCACCTGGTTGTCAGCTATTGATGGGTCCGCGTTATGCCGCACTCCGCAGTGAATTTGCCGATGCGCCGCCGCGTTTGCCTGCGTTCGGTGGCCAGCCAATGCGGTTCTTGATTGCATTCGGCGGCGTGGACGCTGCTGGAATGACACGGGTTGCGATCGAAGCTTTGGCAGCCGTTGTGGAGGCTGGTGATCACGCTCACGTTGTAGTTGGTGCGGCCCATGAAGGTTGTGCTGCAATTGCTGGGCGGTGTGCTGAGCTTGGCTGGACCTGCCACGTCAATTCTTCCCGAATGGGCCAACTTATGGCGGCTACAGATTTGGCCATTGGCGCAGGCGGCAGCATGGTCTGGGAGCGCATGTCAATGGGTTTGCCAACCATTGCCATTATCGTCGCCGATAATCAGCGGGATCAGGTGAATGAGGCGGCGCGGTTGAACCTGCTTGTCGCCTTGGAACAGGCAGACGCGAGCCTGGAAGCGCTTCGAGAGCAGATCAAGTCTTTGTGTGGCAATAGTGGGTTGCGAGAAAAGATGAGTGAGTCCTGCCGGCACCGGGTTGATGGCAAGGGGGCTGTTCGTATCGCCAGGCGGATCGCGCCATGTTCGGTCAAGCTGCGTCCCGCGACAGAAGCTGACAGCGCTGACCTACTGGAATGGCGCAATCATGAACTTATTCGCATGGTCTCGCACAATACTGAAATGATTTCGCCGGAAGATCACGAGCTTTGGCTTACTGCCACGTTGAGCAATCCAACGCGCCGGTTGTTGGTCGGGGCCGACAATGATGGCGTGCTCGGTGTTTTGCGGTTCGACAAAGGACCAACGAATGCAGAAGTTTCCATCTATTTGGCACCGCAAAGGCTCGGCAGTGGGCTTGGGCCCAACCTGTTGATGGCCGGTGAGGCGGCAATGGCGGAAGATTGGCCAGATGTCCCAGAAATTCTGGCCGAAGTGCTGCCAACGAACCGGGCATCAAAAGAGCTGTTTCTATCCTGCGGCTATCGGTATTCTAGCGGCTTCTACCGCAAATTTGTTGGACTGGCGTCGTGAACACTGTGATTGATATTGTTGGCCGGAAAGTAGGCCTCGACCACCCACCTTTTGTGATCGCGGAGATGTCGGGCAACCACAACCAGTCCCTGGACCGAGCGTTGGAGATTGTGGATGCCGCCGCTGCCGCTGGTGCCCATGCATTGAAGCTGCAGACCTACACAGCTGACACGATGACGCTTGATATCGCCAAAGGTGATTTCGTCATCACGGACCCGAACAGCCTTTGGCATGGTCGCACACTTTATGACCTTTACGAGGAAGCGCATACGCCTTGGGACTGGCATCAGCCAATCTTTGAGCGCGCCCGTAGCCACGGCATGATCCCGCTTAGCACGCCGTTTGATGATAGCGCCGTCGACTTCCTCGAGAGCTTGGGCGCCGCTGTTTACAAGGTTGCGTCGTTTGAGAACACAGACCTGCCGCTGGTGCGAAAAGTCGCCAGCAAAGGTAAGCCCATGATTATTTCCGTCGGCATGGCGACTTTGGCTGAAATAGATGAAACCGTTCGCGCCGCCAAATCGGCAGGCTGCCAGGACATCATCCTGTTGCAATGCACCAGCACCTATCCAGCAACGCCAGAGAACACGAATTTGGCGACGATTCCGCATATGCGAGCTGCGTTTGACTGCGAAGTTGGCCTGTCGGACCACACTTTGGGTGTTGGCGCGTCAGTCGCCAGTGTAGCGCTCGGTGCCACGGTGATTGAGAAACACTTCACGTTGGCCCGTGCCGACGGCGGTGTCGATTCCGCGTTCTCCCTGGAGCCGGACGAAATGGCGGCGTTGGTGACAGAGAGCGAACGGGCCTGGCAGGCGATTGGCCACGCGCAATACGGCACGGTTTCAGCGCAGGAGGCAAAGTCACTTGCCTTCCGGCGTTCGCTGTATGTTACGGCGGATGTAGCGGTCGGTGAGGCTTTCACGAAGCATAATGTTCGCGCGATACGGCCTGGCTTTGGGCTTGCACCCAAATGGCTGGACGTGGTGATAGCGCGCACCGCCAATCAACCGATCAAGCGGGGCACGCCGCTGAGCTGGGAATTACTCTAACGGCGCGCCTGCCGGATGGTTAAACGCCCATATCGTCGAAAACGCCTTTAGCAAGGCGGAATGCGGATACGGCTGAAGGGGCGCCTGCATAAACAGCGGCTTGCAGGAATACCTCTGCGATTTCTTCCTTGCTGCAGCCATTGTTGATGGCGCCGCGCGTGTGCAGTTTCAGCTCACCCTCGCGGCCAAGTGCGGAGAGCATGGCAAGGTTCAGCAGGCTGCGGGTTTTAAGGTCCAGGCCTTCGCGCTGCCATACAGTGCCCCAAGCGGTTTCGGTTACAAACTGCTGCAGGGTCTGCATGAACGGATCTTCGGCGGCACTTTCAATGGATGGTTTTACGTATTCAGGCCCAAGCACTTTCAAGCGTGTCGCCAGGCCGGCGTTGAAGGCGTCATTGGTGTTGTATTTGGAGGTATCGATCATGAATTGGTCCTTTGGATAAGGTCAGGTTTCGCCAAAAAGGAACGCCAGTAGGACAAGGCGTCGGCCTTTGGTGACGTGCAGTGGCTCGTGCAGCAGTGATGATGAGAACACGACTGCTTCTCCCGTTGCTGGGCTAAAGCGCTGGGCACCAAATTCAGAAAACGCCAGTGCCCCGCCTTCAAAGTCTTCCGTATTCAAATTGATAGAGCAAGCGAATCTCCGGTGGGCAACGTTTGCCTGAACATTGTCCCGGTGACCATGCAACTCGCCGCCACGTTCACCTTCATAACAGCCGATCCGGTAGCGTTCGTGCCGGGTGACCCGGTAATGGAACGCTTTATTAATTTCGGGGAAAAGGCGCCGCCGCAGCCGGTCGTTGATCAGTGCCTGAGTCTTCTGATTTACGATCCAATGATCGATCCGATCCTTGCGGCCATAATCAGGGATACGCATTTTGTAGTCTGATTTCTGGTTCTGCACCCCATGGCCCGGCTCCACGAACACGTTTCCATCCATATTATAGACAGTTATCAGGCGCTTGCAGTCTGAGGGCGTGAATACGTTCGGCACGATCAGGACCGGTGCCTGCCGCTCTGCGGGCTTTGGTTGGGTATCCGCTGCTAAGGACTGCACGAGTTTAAGGGCGCGGGCGGCTTGGGTCTCCGGCTCGTCCCGTAACAGTGCCACTACATGGCCGTTTCGACCGATTACAACCGTTCCCGGCTCTTTACCGCCAGCGAAGAAAGCCGATGCCTGTCCAGCTTCGTCAACCAGTGCTGCCGGTGCCCCACCGCGCCTGGTCATGGCGACGGCATGCGCGCCGTAGGCTTCGATGTCGTCGGCGCACGCCAGCAGCTCAGCCACAGGGGCTGATGCAGCATCAGGCGCAATGGTCAGGATCATGGGCTTGCCGGCGACTGTATCGGCTTGGCTGTCGAAGGGCTCTCCGCCGTCGTGGCGCGGTAAGGTAAAGCGAGGAGCGATATCGCCGATATCGAGCGGCGGCGGGGCTTGAGGCGCCATTTGGGAATCCGTTTCTAAGTGAGGCCAGCTTTGCGGCGTAGGTCTACTGGATCATCCGGTAGGTTCTTTACGGCATTGGCAAACGTGTCATCCGTTGTTACTGGGAGTTTGATGATCAGCTTCACGAATTGATCGCCGCGATCAGCAGCATCCCCCTTTTTTGCCATGCCCTTACCTTTGAGGCGAAGCACGGTTCCCGAGTCTGCACCCTTAGGCACTGTCAACATCACATTGCTATCGATTGTCGGCGTTGATACTCGGCCGCCCAGCACGGCTTCTTTCAGCGATATCGGCAGATCGAGCCAGATATCGCGGCCTTCGCGGCGGAAATGTGGGTGAGGCGTAACCTTCAGCTCAACAATCGCGTCACCGGGCGATCCGCCATCTGCACCTGATTTGCCTAGGTTGGCTAGACGGAGCGCATGGCCGGTTTCAGACCCCGTTGGCACACGCACGTCTACTTCCCGGTTCGTCGGCAGCTTGACGCGCTTGGAGCAGCCCCGGGCCGCCTCCATGAAGTTCAGCGTGAGCATGATGCGGATGTCGCCGCCCTTCTGAACGGTCTTGTTGCGACGACCGCCAAAGGTATCAAACAAGTCGCTGAACAGGTCGTCGGTATTGAAACCACGGCCACCGCCGCCAGCACGTGCGTATTCCCTCTCGAACCCACCGCCTCTGCGCGCCCTGCCTGGATTGCTTGAGAACCCGCCTGGGAAGGGGCGCGCTTTTTCCTTTCCATCGGCGTCTATTTCGCCTCGGTCAAAGCGGGCGCGCTTGGTTTTATCGCCTAGGAGGTCATAGGCGGCATTAGCTTCCTTAAAACGACGTTCAACGTTGGCGTCGCCGGGATGAATATCGGGATGATACTTCTTAGCAAGCTTGCGGAATGCGGACTTAATCTCGTCCGCGTTCGCAGTCTTGGTGATGCCAAGGGTTGCATAGGGATCATCCATGGGTGGTTCCGCTGGCGACTTTATATTTTGGGGTCAATGGTCCTTGGGCAGAAATCAAGTGCTTAAGACCTCCCACT
Organism: Alphaproteobacteria bacterium; assembly: GCA_965660545.1. GTDB lineage: Bacteria > Pseudomonadota > Alphaproteobacteria > Bin95 > Bin95 > VMCJ01. The sequence continues at coordinate 293,763 of CBFIAF010000001.1, forward strand.
CGCCTTTAGCATTTCGGCATGCTGTTCGCTTGCCACGATTGATATCCCTACTTGCAGGTTTGGCAACAACATCAATCTGGCGGCACTGCTTGCCCGCCTGTGCACCGCTTTTGGGCTGATAAACTGGCCCAGGTGTTACCTGGCCAGATGCACCGGTGTTTGGGTTGGACCATGCACTGGTCTGGCCAGCGCGGTTGTTGGCGAGTGCTTCTTGCGTCGTCGTATCGGCCTGCTGTTTGTCCTCAGTCGACAGGCCTTCCCCAAGCTCGCCGCCAAGCCATCCGCCAAGCACGGCGAGGCCAACAACAGCTGCTGAGCGCGTGACACCTGAACCGATCTGGGATCCAACAAGCACGCCGACAACGGTACCTGCGACAGTGCCGATCTGTCGGCCGCTCGATTCATTCCCCTCCGCACAGGCGGTCAACGCGACGCACGCGGCGGCGATTATGGCTAATTTCCGCACCATCAGAATTCTCCCTTTGCGGCCCCGCGACGCTTTGCCCAGCCGCCTGACCACCCGATCTTGCCTACATCATATAGCGCGCCCTACATATGGCGCGCCAGGGCCTTTCCGCCACCAAATCCGCCTAACGTGGCGAGATCAAGGCGACCAGGTCTGGATTGAGATTTGAGCGCGCGCTTTTTGGCGCTTTGAGAAAGGATAACGCCATGGATGATATGGTCGTTGACGATCCCCACCGCCTGTTTGACGAATGGATGGCTGCTGCTGAAGCGTCTGAGTTGAATGACGCAAACGCGATGACGGTAGCGACTGTTGGCGCTGATGGACGTCCCGCAGCGCGTATCCTTTTGCTGAAGGGCCACGATGCCCAAGGTTTCGTATTCTATAGTAATCTGGATAGCCGCAAGGGCCAGGAAATCCGGGGCAACAGTGCGGTTGCGCTGCTCTTCCATTGGAAAACACTCCGCCGCCAGGTGCGCATCGAAGGGCCTGTGCAGCCGGTCACATCTGAGGAGGCGGACACTTATTTCGCATCCCGCGCGCGCATGAGCCGGATTGGTGCCTGGGCGTCTGACCAGTCCCGCCCGCTCGAAAGTCGCGCAGCACTCGAAGCGCGCGTGTCAGAGATGGAGACCCGGTTTGATTGCCAGGAACCACCGCGCCCGGAGAACTGGTCTGGATTCCGCCTCGTCCCGGAACGGATCGAGTTCTGGCGCGATGGCGCATTCCGCCTGCATGACCGGATTATCTACCAACCTGAAGGGTCTGGATGGCGGACGACCCGGCTATATCCCTAGCTGTTGCCCTGCTGCAAAAGCGTTTGCAGGTGTGCCTGCAATCAGACTGGTAGCGCCCCACCGTGAATATGGTATTGTTATATTGGATTAGCGTTCTGGCAGCGTCCTATGCGACTCACCGCCGATGTCTGAGGGGGCGCGGATATGAGCTTTGGTACGATTTTGGCACCGGTTGGTGATGTCGAGAGCGGCCTCCCGGCTTTGGAGCTGGCGTTCGCGGTGGGTCGTTCGTATGGTGCCCACGTAGATGTGTTGCATGTCAGTTCTGACCCTCGCCAGGTTATTCCTTATGTAGGCGAAGGTCTATCGGGTGCACTGATCGATGAAGTAGTTGCCGCCGCCGCGACGGATAGTGGCGAGCGTGGACACGGTGTGCGCGGGCTGTTTGACGCTCTAACTGAAGCAAAGATTGCACCGATTGCGCATACGCCACAGCTAGGCTTCAGCGTTGCATGGCGCGAAGATACCGGCCGTGAAGACGCCCGCGCCGCTGCATGGGCAAGGGCTGCGGACCTCGCCATAGCGCCGCGGCCGCTCGCTGAGGCGGAGGCAGCGACGACTGCGCTGTTTGAAGCGCTGGTATTTGAAGGCGGCTTGCCGGTACTGTTGGCACCGCCAGGGTGGCATAGCGGAAAATCCATTGGCACACGCATTCTGATTGGCTGGAACGGCGGCGCGGAGGCGGCGGGGGCCATCGGTGCCGCCATGCCATTCTTTGAACAAGCATCCGCCGTCAAAGCCGTATCGATGAGCAGCTGGCTTGATGGTCCAAAAACCCTGGAACGCGTAACGGAACGCTTGGCATGGCGTGGCATCGCATCCGAGCATGAGGTCATTGAGGCTAATGGGCCCCGTGGTATCGGCAAAGCCTTGTTGAAAGCTGCGGCGGATTTCGATGCAGACTTGATTGTCATGGGTGCCTACACCCAAAGCCGCATTCGCCAGATGATCCTTGGCGGCGTCACGCGGCATGCCGTTAGCCAAGCGGAATGCCCGCTTCTACTGGCACGCTAACAGGGGGCTGACAGCGTGCTTGCGTTCACCATCCGCCGGCTGATCCAATCGATCGGCGTGATGCTGGTTGTGAGCTTGATTGCCTTCGTGATGTTCCGCTTCGTTGGGGACCCGGTAGACCAAATGGTCGGCCTGGAAACAACGATTGAAGAACGTGAGGTGCTGCGTGAGCAACTTGGCCTGAATGACGCGACGCCCATTCAGTTTCTGCGCTTTGTGGGCAATGCCGTCCGGGGGGACTTTGGTGTCTCGTATCAGTTTAAACGCCCGGTTGCAACGATCCTTGGCGAGCGCATGCCCGCAACGCTGGAACTGGCGTTTGTCTCAGCCATACTGGCCTTGGTCGCAGGCATTCCTATGGGCGTTTATACGGCGCTTCGCCGCGATAGCGTGTTGTCCAAGCTATTCCTGATGATTTCATTGATCGGCATTTCCTTGCCCACCTTCCTGATCGGCATCCTGCTTATCTTCCTGTTTGCGGTCGTATTTCAAATCCTGCCAAGTTTTGGACGTGGTGAGATCGTCGACCTTGGCTGGTGGCGAACGGGCTTGTTGACAAGTTCAGGCTTGAAAGCGCTGATCCTGCCATCGATAACCCTGGCGCTATTCCAGATGACGCTCATTATGCGCCTCGTACGCTCCGAAATGCTGGAAGTACTGCGAACGGATTACATTAAGTTCTGCCGGGCGCGGGGTTTGCGCAGTCGCTCTGTAAACTTTGGTCATGCACTTAAAAATACGCTAGTACCGGTGATCACAATCGCTGGGCTGCAAATAGGTTCTCTAATAGCTTTTGCGATCATCACGGAAACGGTGTTCCAGTGGCCGGGCATGGGATTGTTGTTCCTGCAGGCTGTGCAGAATGTCGATATTCCGATTATGGCCGCCTATCTGCTGTTGATCGCGTTCCTGTTCGTCATGATCAATATGGCGGTTGATATGCTGTACGTCGTGGTTGACCCGCGCATTCGCATTGGGCGCGGCGAGGAATGAGCGTCGTGGAACAAAGCGACCGGCCTGGGTTCATCGCCCGGTTGCGCGATACAGACATCTGGTATTCGTTCGTCCGCAATCGCATTGTCATGCTGGCGGCATTCGTAACGGCGGTGATGTTCTTGGGCGCATTATTTGCGCCGCTGGTTGCACCGCATAATCCGTTCGATCTGGCATCCCTCTCACTGATGGATTCATTGGTGCCGCCAGTGTGGATGGAGGAAAGCGACAAGCGATATCTTCTTGGTACCGATGATCAGGGCCGAGATATCTTATCCGCCATTATCTACGGTGCCCGGGTATCGCTGGCCGTTGGGTTTGCGTCTGTCGCGTTTGCGGCCGTTCTCGGCATCTCACTTGGCCTGCTGGCGGGCTATCTTGGCGGGCGGACAGACGCGATCATTATGCGGATCGCGGATGTGCAGCTCACATTCCCATCCATTCTGATCGCCCTGCTGATCGATGGGTCGGTGCGGGGCATCTTCGGTGGGCAATTTAGCCGTGAAGACTCGGCGTTTTATGTGTTGGTCTTGTCCATCGGCTTGTCCTTCTGGGTACAATACGCCCGCACGGTTCGCTCATCGACGCTAGTGGAGAAGAACAAGGAATATGTGCAGGCGGCGCGATTGATCGGCCTGCACCCGATTAAAATCATGATACGCCATGTGTTGCCGAATGTGACCGGCCCGGTCCTCGTGATTGCTACAATTAATCTCGCACTGGCGATTATTACGGAAGCGACGCTCTCCTTCCTTGGCGTCGGCATTCCATCGACGGAGCCATCGCTTGGTACATTGATCCGGATTGGCAATGACTTCTTATTCTCTGGCGAATGGTGGATCACAATTTTCCCAGGCATTGCGCTGGCGGTATTAGCGTTAGCGATTAACCTGCTCGGCGATTGGCTGCGCGATGTTTTGAATCCGAGGCTCCGATGATGGATACACCGCTCCTCTCCGTTCGTGACCTGGTCGTGCAGTTTCCAACGCGCAAAGGCGTACTAACGGCCGTTGATAGCGTCTCATTTGATATCCAGCGTGGCGAAGTACTGGGTGTTGTCGGCGAATCCGGTGCGGGTAAGTCCATGACTGGGGCAGCCATTATCGGCCTGATCGAACCGCCTGGGCGCATCGCGTCCGGCCAGGTGCTGCTGGATGGCGGGCGGATTGATAATCTCTCGGTCAACCAGATGCGGCGGGTGCGGGGCAAAAAAGTCGGCATGGTCTTCCAGGACCCGCTTACATCGCTGAACCCGCTCTATACCGTCGCCCAACAGCTTGTTGAAACGGTCCGCACACATTTGCCACTGTCCGAAAAAAAGGCGCGCGAGCATGCGCTGGCGCTGTTGGATGAGGTAGGTATTCCTGCCGCCAAGCGCCGGATGGATGATTATCCGCATCAGTTCTCTGGCGGCATGCGCCAAAGGGTCGTGATTGCCTTGGCATTGGCGGCAGAGCCGGAACTGGTGATCGCGGATGAGCCGACAACGGCGCTCGACGTGTCTGTGCAGGCGCAGATTATCGACGTGCTGAAGCGGCTTTGCTCAGAGCGTGGTGCAGCGGTTATGCTAATCACCCATGACATGGGCGTGATTGCGGAAACGGCGGACCGCGTGGCCGTAATGTATGCCGGGCGCGTGGCGGAAATTGGTCCGGTTCGCGACGTCGTGCAGAACGCGAAACATCCCTATACGCGAGGATTGATGGGCTCTATCCCAACCCTTGCCCACGACAGTGATCGGTTGGTGCAAATTCATGGCTCCATGCCGCGGTTGACTGATATTCCGCCGGGGTGCGCCTTTAATCCGCGTTGTGATCATGCTTTCGACCGCTGCGGCCAGGAGCGTCCGTCACCGACTCAAGATGGTGATCGCGCTATCGCCTGCTGGCTGTCGGACCAGGAGGCGGGCCAATGACCGCGCCCACCGATAACGATGTTCTGGTGCAGATTGAAGGCCTGACGCGCGTATTTGATCTGTCGAAGCCCTGGTTAAACCGCGTGATTGAGAACGAGCCAAAGCGGAAGCTGACAGCGGTTGATGATGTCTCCTTCGACATTCGCAAAGGCGAAACCTTTGCGCTTGTTGGCGAATCTGGCTCCGGTAAATCTACGATCGCTAAGCTGATCGTAAATCTACTGGCACCCAGTGGCGGTCGTGTGCTGTTTGACGGTGACGATATGCGGAAGGCGACATCGGCGAACGCCCGCCAGATGCGTAGCCGCTTCCAGATGATATTCCAGGATCCGTTCGCTAGCCTGAACCCGCGCTGGCGTGTTGGGAACATCATTGCAGAGCCGATTCAGGCGTTTGATCTGGCGTCTGACAAAGCTTCTGCCGCAAAGCGTGTTGGCAAATTGTTGGAAACTGTCGGACTTGCGGCCAGTGACGCTGCGAAGTTCCCTCATGAGTTTTCCGGCGGCCAACGTCAACGTGTCGCCATTGCGCGCGCGCTTTCTGCCAAGCCAGAATTTATTGTTTGCGATGAGCCAACATCGGCGCTGGATGTATCTGTGCAGGCGCAAATCCTAAACCTGATGCGCGACCTGCAGGATGAATTTGGGCTGACATATCTGTTCATTAGCCATGACCTGTCTGTGGTGCGCCATATGGCAACGCGCATTGGGGTGCTTTATCTTGGCCGGTTGGTGGAGGTGTCTGAGGGCAAGGCGCTGTTCCAGAATCCGCAACACCCCTATACCTCCATGCTGCTGGACGCTGTGCCAGATCTGGACATGACTGGGCGGGCGCGGACCCAGGTTATCGGCGAAATTCCGAACCCGATTGATCCGCCCTCTGGCTGTCGCTTCTATCCGCGCTGTCCGCTTGCGGATGCGCGCTGCATGCAGGAATCACCCATACTGCAGCCCACAGCGATTGGCGATTCCGCCTGTTTCGCCGTGGAAGAAGGTCGACGTGGTGGACCCGCAGTCGCCGCTGCTGGAGAGAAATAGACGAAAGCCCAGGGAAGGCGGTAGAGTCTGCGAAACGCCGCACCTGCTGCGGATTGCTTTAAGGAGAATGCACCATGGCTCTCAGTTGGTCTCATACCGTCTTGCTGGTTCGCGATCAGGAGAAGATGCTGGACTTTTATACCCGCGTCCTGGGGTTCGATATTACGGACCAAGGCCCTATCCCTTCTGGCCAAGAGATCATTTTCCTCAGCCAAAATCCGGAAGAGCATCATCAGATTGGCATGATTCCAGCCAGGACAGATGATGGTCCATCCAACAGTCACGCCCACATCGCATTCCGTACCGAGAGCATGAATGAGTTGCGCAGTTTCATTGAGGGCGTCGAGGGTGAAGATATCAGCTACAGACCCGCCTCCCACGGTAATACCTGGTCAATCTACTTCCAGGATCCGGAGCAGAATGGCGTTGAGATCTTCTGCGATACGCCTTGGCATGTGCAGCAGCCCCAGGGCGCTGTATGGGACACGAAGCTTGATGATGATGCGCTGCAAGCATGGACGCTGGAGACCTTTAAGAACCAGCCTGGGTTCACAGAAAAGACGAATTATGTCGCCCGCCGCCGGAAAGAACGCGCCTCTGCCTGACGGGCTTCGGCCATGACTGTCCTGATTGCAGGCGCTGGCCCGGTCGGCATGACGCTGGCGCTAGAGCTGGCGCGTCATGGCGTGCCGAGCCGGATGTTTGAGCGTGCGTTCACAACAACGCGCCACCCCAAGATGGACATCACCAATGGCCGTAGCATGGAGCTTTTCCGCAGGCTTGGTCTGGCGAATAAGCTTCGCACGGCAGGTGTGCCGGACACACATCCGTTGGATGTCGTCTGGGTCACATCCATGGTGGGGCATGAGTTACACCGCTTCAAATATGCACCGCCCGCCAAATTGCGCGCCCGCTACTCTGCGATCAATGATGGCGCGCAACCCCTAGAGCCAGCGATGCGCGTCTCTCAGATTGTAGTCGAGCCTATCTTGCAGGCCGCTGTTCTGGCCGAGCCGCTGATCGACGCGCGCTGGGGTATGGCCGTTGAGGGTGCAGGGCAGTCCGATGCGGGTGTTTGGGTTGATGTGCGCGACCGTGAATCAGATCAGGTCCAACGTATTGAAGGTGCCTATCTGGCGGGGTGTGACGGCGGGAACAGCACGGTGCGCGCAGGCATGGAAATTGCGTTGGAAGGTGATGCCGGTGTTGCCAACCGCTACATGATCCACTTCAAAAGCAACGACCGGGCCATGCTGCAACGCTTTGGCATTGCCTGGCATTACCAGTCCCAGGCCGGTACACTAATCGCCCAAAATGATGTCGATACCTGGACCCTGCATGCCCGTTTCCCGGATGCGGTTGCTCCGGACAGCGTTGACCCGATGGATGCGCTCCGAGCGTTCCTGGGCGCACATATCAACGCTGAAATCATTGTCGCAAATCCTTGGGAGCCGCATCTGCTTCTGGCGGATGCTTACCAGAAGGGTCGAGTGTTTCTTGCAGGCGACGCTGCACATCAATACATCCCAACTGGCGGCTATGGCATGAACACAGGCATTGGGGACGCCGTGGCGCTTGGTTGGATGCTGGCGGCCACTATGAACGGCTGGGGCGGTCCTGGCTTGCTAACGGCATACGAGGGTGAGCGGAGGCCTATCGGTGGCATCAACCGGGGTTGGTCTGGCAGGCATACAGGCGTGCGGATCGCGATTATGGAAGCGTATCAGGCGCACCCTAATGCAGAGGGGGATGCGGCGGAGCGGGCAAAACTCGCCTCGGCCATCGCCGTCCTTGGCAACCTTGAAAATGAGGCCTGGGGCGTTGAGTTCGCCTACCGCTACGATGCGTCGCCGCTCATTGCCCCGATTCTGGTGGAGGAGGGTGGTCCGCCGCCGCTGGACGATCCTGCGGTGATCCCAGCTGCCGCATGGCCGGGTATGCGTGCACCATCCTTCATTTTGCCGGATGGCCAGGTGCTCTTTGATCTATTCGATCCCTCGGGCTTCACCCTGCTCCGCTTCAACCCAGATATTGATACGTCTACGATGCAACAAACGGGCGTGCCGGTGACGCAGATCGATGTGGTGTTCGATACCGCGCGAGACGTGTATGGCGCAGATTTGGCGTTGATTCGGCCAGATGGCCACTTGGCCTGGCGCGGTAATGCCCCTAGCGTTTGGGCCGTTAGGGTCGCGGCGGGGGCGGTGGTGGGGTCATCTTCGCCTGCCGCTTAAGATGGACCAGGGCTTCATCCAATGCGGAGAGAAAGCGCGAGCGATCCTTGTTTCGGAATGGCGGGGGGCCGCCTATTTGCTCGCCCACAGCACCCGCCCGCAAATCCGCCATGATGGCCCGGGTCGCGACGGCAGCGCCGATGGAATTCTCTGTAAACGCTTTGCCAGTGGGGGCCAGCACAATCGCTTCGACCTTCACACATCGCTCGGCCAGCAGGATATCGGATGTGATAACGACGCAGTCAGCGGCGGCATTTTCCGCTATCCAATCATCCGCGGCGTCGAACCCGTCACTAACCGTGACCTGCTTGATTAAGGGACTGTCCGGAATGCGTAGATAACTATTCGCAACGAGGGTAACCGGCGCTTGATAGCGTTCTGCTACCTTATACACCTCGGCCTTAACGGGGCAGGCGTCACCGTCTATGAGGATTCTTGGCATGGTTCGTTAGTCCGTCACGGTAAAGGGTTATCGGTGTGATGCCCGGAATAACCTAAGCAAAGTAGGAAAATAAAACAAAGCGCTGTAGCGGGTTAACAAACGCGCTGAATTTGAACGGGCTAAGCTTGCTGAATTCCGCCAAAGAGAGCAGTCCCTGAAAGATTAGGCTTCTGCCTTAAGTGCAGATATTCGATAATTGCGTAAGGCCCTGGCTGAGTCTAAGGCTGTGCAGAGCCAGTACTTGAAAACCCAGGACCGCCTAGCATTCACGGAAACAAAGCTCCAGGAAGCCTTGGAGCATCAAGCAACTTCGGACGAGAGCCTGGCGGCGGCAAATGCAAAGGTCTTGGAAGCCGAGGCCCGGGCGGAGCAGCACCTAAAAGACGTTGAGGCTGAGCTTGTCACTGCTAAAGATGCAGTCAAAGTCCAAAAGATCAGCCTCAAGGAGTGGGCTTCTAAAGTGGGAATCACGACGTATCAGTTGTTTGAGCTGAAGGCGCGGGAGGCTGAAATCAAAGAAAAGCTCTCTGCAGGCGTCGCGAAAGCTGCCGATGCGCGACTGTTGATGGAGCAGAAACTCAAAGCAGTCTATGCGCGCGCTGAAAAGTGACAGGAAGCCTTAGGGGCGCATATTGCTTAGTTGCGAGAACGCGGAGGTGAATTAAAGGCGCTGGTTCACTAAGAAAAACAAGCCGGCGACTAAGGCGCGCTATCCGCCTTCCAAAACCAGCGCATGCAGCTTCCGCAGCGCGTCGAGGTCATCGTTAGCTTTCAATATCTTCAAGCTTTGGTAGCCAATTGGTTTTGCACCAGTCTGCGATTTCTGTGCCGGTCGCTTGCCATACACCATCATGGCTCATGATATAGGCCAGCGTTTCATCCAGATATTTCAAGCGGTGCGGTTGGCCGTAGAGATATGGATGCAGGCAGAGCGGCATAACGGTGCCGGAATGCTCGCCTTCAGCGTACATCACATCAAAATAGTCACGCATCATGCGAGCGAACTCTTCCCCCTCAGTCTGCCAGCGGTAGACCACGGCGTCGTTTACATCCATGGAATAGGGGATTGAGACGAGGTCATCCTTGGCGGTTTTGACGCGCATAGGCTGGTCGTCGTGGTAAAAATCTGTGGAGAAGCTGATGCCATTGGCAGCGCACGCTTCCGCCCCCCAATAGGTGCCGCTGGCTGCAGGGCCAAACCAGCCATTCAGTTGGCGGCCTGAGAATTTTCGGTATGTGTTGACGCAATCCTTGATGACGGCATGGGTTTCAATCTCATCCAAGTCCCACATATAGCGGCTGTTATAAAGGCCATGGCAGACGTAATCGTAGTCCCGTGCCTCCATCGCTTCCCAGATATCTGGGTAATGCTCGATGATGCCGAAATTCAGGCTGACCGTGCATTTGATGTTGTGCTTGTCGAACACGTCGAACATACGCCACACACCGACCCGATTGCCGTAATCCCGAATACCATAGCCCAGAACATCAGGGGCAGGCATGCGCGGCCAGGGTTTGCGGACATTGTTGAACGTCGGCATGTATTCGTAATGCTCAATATTAGGTAGCACCCAAAGTGCAACCCGCGCCCCGCCCGGCCATTCCAGCTTAGGACGATTTTCGTAGGGTATGAACGGAAAGCGGTCGGCAACGTCTTTCACGGGGTGCATGAGCGTCCCTCCTTAGTCGGTGCGGCCAATGACAAGCGCATCGACAGCGACCGCGCCCTTGCCTTTGGGGCGAACGAGGAACGGGTTCACATCGGCCGTTTCCAGCGTATCGGCATTGGCTGCGGCGAACACAGATAGCTTAGCCAGCGCTTCGGCCAGAGCGCCCACGTCTGAAGGCGGTGCACCGCGAACGCCATCCAGTATCGCGCGGCCTTTCACTTCGCTGATCATTTCATGGGCAATGTCTACACCGAATGGTGCCACGCGGAAGGTAACGTCCTTCAGCACCTCAACAAATACGCCACCAAGCCCGAACATTATCGTCGGCCCGAATACTGGGTCCCGGACGACGCCCATGATCGTCTCGACGCCGTCGTTGATCATGGGGGCAACCATGATCCCGTCCACATGGGCGTTTGGCGCATGCTGCTTGGCGCGACCCATCAATGCTTCAAACGCTTCACTGGCAGCGTCTGCATCCTGAACATTCAAGATAACACCTCCAATTTCCGACTTATGCAGAATATCAGCAGAGACGATCTTCATGACCACGGGATAGCCGATGCCGTTAGCGGCTTCTGCCGCAGCTTCAGCCGATGCGACTGTGCGTTCATCCACCATCGGCAGCCCATACGCAGCAAGCATGGCCTTCGATTGCGTTTCATTCAGGGCTGCACCCTTTGCAACCGGCGGCGCATCGCCTGGTAACGCCGATGGAGTATCACCGCCAACGGACTTTGCAAAGGCTTGGCCGAAGTGCGTTAATGCGGCCAATGCGGTGATGCCGCGCGATGGGTCTTCAAAAACCATGAAGCCGCATTCTTCCAGCTTTGCCCTCATATCGGGGCGGGATAGGAAGGAAAGCGCCATCGCGCGGTCATGGTATTTGGCACCGATTTCTTTGAGCTGCGGCAAAATCTTTTCCATCAACATTTCATTCAAGCCAACAGACGTCCCGAAGCAGATGGAGGATTGATATCCGCCTTCATCCATCAAGGCCTCATACATTGGTTTCATTAGTGAGGCGTCGTTGATGAACTGCGCTGTCACATCAAGCGGGTTACGGGTGCCAGCGAACGGCACCAGCTTGCGCATGCGTTTTTGGGTCTCTATGGGAAGCTCTGGCAGCGTCAAACCAGCGTCAGCCGCTGCATCCGCCATGATGACGCCAACGCCACCGGATACGGTGATAACGCCAAGGTCTGGGGTGGTCGGAAACGTTCCAAAGCTGGCCGCATAGGCCACATCAAACATCTCGTCGATAGAGTCGGCGCGGTAGACGTCATACTGCTTGAGCAATGCGTCAAACACTGCGTCCGATCCAGCGAGTGACGCCGTGTGGGATGCTGCTGCTGCGGCACCGATGTCAGACCGGCCAACTTTCATCAGCACCACAGGCTTTTTCTGCGCCTGGGCATGCGCCAATGCCGCCTGGAAGCGTTCTGGGTTCTGAATGCCTTCGATATAGCCCATGACGACTTTGGTGTTCGGGTCCTCTGCCATATAGGCAAGGCAGTCTGAGAACTCGACATCGGACTGGTTGCCCATGGTCGCCCATAGATTGATGCCAAGCCCGCGTTCACGGGCCAGCATGAAGCAATGAGCGCCGAACGCACCCGACTGGCTGGCAATAGAAATGCCCCCGGAATCAGGGCCTTTATCAACCAGCCCAGACGTAAATGTCGCGATCATGCCGGTATTGGCGTTCATGGTGCCCATGCAGTTTGGCCCCATGACGCGGAGGCCGGCTTCGGCTGCTGCTGCTGCAATCCGGTCCTGGGCCTGGGCGCCGGCCTCATCGATTTCCGCAAAACCGGAAGACAGGATGATGGCCGCCTTCACACCTTTTTCAATGCAGGCCTGGACGGCAGGCTCAACTAGGTCCTTTTCTTGCGGTACGACGATGATCGCCATATCAACTGGACCATCAACATCATGAATTGAGGTGTAGGACTTGAGGCCCTGAATTTGGGTAGACATTGGATTAATTGGTAGAACACGGCCTTTATAGCCTGCGATCTTCATGTTGTTAATGGGGCGACCGCCTATCTTGAGGGGGTTCGACGATGCGCCAAAAATCGCTATGGAATCTGGATTGAAGAACGCCCTAAGGCTTGGCAGATTGAGCGCGCCGGTATCAGTCATGTCGAATATCCCTTCCAGGCAGTGCACGAAAACTACGCCACTTTTTTCTCTCATGGAAAGGCTAGCCGTCTGGACGAGCAGTCACAAGCGCGAGGCAGGACCTTAGAGCGATTGTCCGTCAGTCGTTTGCAGGTAGCAGCCATCGATCCGCCAAGTACCGTCTGGCTGGCGGAGTAGGGGGTATATGGCCTTAAACGCCTTGCCACCTTTGCCGACCACGTGGGCGCGAACGGCACCATGCTGGCCCTGTGCCTCTACGGCTTCTACCTCAAATACTTCCGCCTTAATCAGCGCGCTATAGCTGAGGCGGACCATGGCCAGGAAATTCTCGGCTGATCCAAAGCGTTTCTGGATATCGGGCGTGGCGTAGCTGAAAGCTTCTTCCGCATCACCGGCAGCGAGGGCGGCGACCTGGGCCTCAACAACTGCACGAACGGCAGCTTCTACGCTATCGGCCCGCGCGAGCGACATCGTGAGTGTGAAGGCTGTGAGGGCAGCGATGAATAAAATTGAGCGTCGCACAGTATATCTCCTTTGTTAGTGAGTATACATATTATCTTGGCAGATAAGTTGCTGAACCGGTTGCGCTCACGAGATTGCAAAGGAGCGGGTGGCTTCATACCCGTGCACTTTCCCTGAAATCCATTATGTAGGGGCGTTACGAGCCCGCATCACGGATTGACCTGAATGCCCAAAGGCGAAACCTCCAGTAACCCAGCGTTCAAGACACGGCTCTGGCATCGCCGGATCGGGTATTTCCTGCGGGTTCTAGCGAGGCGACCTGATGGATGGCGGGGCGCACCAACGCTTGCGGCTTTCCCACCTGAACCCGGAACAACGCCCGACCCAAGACCGCCCGTGCGAATTTTTATTGGGGCGGAGCCCGGACAGAACCGGGCAGAGCGGGTGCTGGTTTGGTCTATCCTTAAGCACCGGAGCCCTGCCCGCGCGTATGAGATTTACCTGATGAAGGACCTGGCAGGATTCGCCAGACGGTATTGGAAAACAGGCTTCACCAATTACCGGTATGCCATTCCAGCGTTCGCCGGCGGCCATGGCCGGGCGATCTATAATGATGCCGATCAAGTGTATTTGGCAGACCCGGCGACACTGTTTGATCAGCCGATGGGTGACGCAGGCGTGTTGAGTATCGATGACCGTGAGACATCTGTAATGTTGATCGACGCTGCGCGGATGGCGGAGGTTTGGCCACAAGAATTGGCACAAGTGAACCAGGCGATGCATCGTGAATTTCGTGGCCGTGCCGCCGCCATCCCTGGCCTTTGGGGCCTGATGCCAGCTGAATGGAATGCTCGGGACAGCGAATATCGACCGGAGCAATCAATGCTCCTGCATTTCACGGCCCTGCACACCCAGCCATGGAAGCCATTCCCGAATGAATTCCACTATGGCGATCATGCCGCCGCCAATATTTGGCGTGACTTGGAGGCGGAAGCGGATGCTGCCGGGTTCACGGTTTTTACTGCGGCGCGTCCAAGCCCGCATTATCAGGCTATGCTCGATCTTCATGCCAAAATGCATGTGGATGGTGATGCGAGTGCTGGAATTCAGGCCGCAGAGATGTTCTCTGGCATTCAATTACCTAAGCGCGCGGCTGAAATATCGACGCTGATCACAGCTCACAATGCCCAAACGGTTTTGGATTATGGCGCGGGTAAGGGGGCAGCCTATGGTCCTGCTGTGGACCGTGCTGATGATCCGGCATGGGGCATACTGCCAGCCTGGGGTGACGGGATAGCCGTTCGTTTGTTTGACCCTGGTTATGCTCCATTTAGTGCCGAGCCAGACGGCTTGTTTGACGGTGTGATTTCCAATGATGTGCTGGAGCATATCCCGGAAGAGGATATGCCCTGGACGCTGGATCAGATGTTTCGGCGGGCAAAGTCGTTCGTTTATCTAGTCGCGGCCTGTTATCCGGCGCGGAAGACGCTCAGCAACGGCTTAAATCCGCTTGTGACAGTCATGCCGCCAGCTTGGTGGCACCAGGAAGTGCAAGCCGCTGCGCGCAGAACGCCTGGGGTCGCCTGGACACTCCGCTGCAGGCAGAAGGGTCTACTAAAGCGGGACGTTCTGTACCGCTCAGCTTAGCGCTTAGCCAGATGTCGCCACGGCTTGCGCTGCCGGGCGCCTGCGGGATGCATCAATCGCCGTAATAAGGCTGGCGTCGCGTTTGTAGACATCATTCCGGAATTGAATTACGCCCTTCCGGTCCACCCATGCGGTCAAATAGGTTAGATGGACATTGACGGCGCGCGGCAAGCTGACAGAACGGCGCTTGCCGTCTGCAATCGCCTGATCAAACCGGGCTTCAGTCCAACGGGGATCATCCGACAGTAGCAGCTTCGCCAATCGAAACGGGTCCTCGACCCGAATGCAGCCATGGCTGAATGTGCGGACGGTGCGGTTGAACAGCAACTTGGATGGCGTGTCATGCAGGTAGATATTGAACTTGTTCGGGAACATGAACTTGACCCGGCCAAGCTCATTCCGATCGCCGGCATCCTGGCGAAGCTTGTACGGGAAGCGTTTTGGATTGACTGCATGCCAATCAACCTCGCCCGGATCGAGTTCCGGCGCTGTTGCGGCCCAACTCGCGAATACACGAATGCCTTTACGCGCCAATGCATAAGGATCTGCGCGCAGCTGCGGCAGCATTTCCTTTTTTGCGATGCTTGCTGGAATGTTCCAGTAGGGATTGATGACCATATAGGTCATGCGATCGCTGAATACGGGTGTCCGGTCAGCATCTGACCCGACAACAACCCGGGTTTCATAAACGACCTCATTGCCGATTACGATCTCCAACCGGAAATTTGCCAGATTTACAAACGCATACCGCTCGCCAAGATAGTCCGGCATCCAACGCAGCCGTTCCATATTGATGATGATCTGTTCAATCCGCTCATCGACGGATTGATTGAGCGCCAGGCGCGAATTGGGGCCAAACGCACCGTCTGGCGTCAAGCCATGGCGTCGTTGGAAATCTTTGACGGCACCGACCAGCGTCAGGTCATAATGATTGCTTTCAGCGTCAATATCTTCGCCGCGCTCCGCCAGGATTCCTCGTAGCTCTGCAATCCTTGGGCCGCGCATGCCTGGTCGCAGAATTTTGCCATTGGAGAAGACAGTCCAGCCGCCAAGCCGCTTGATTTCCCGGTATCGGGCCAGCGCCATTTTCAGATTGCTGTACGCATCCTTCTGTGGAGCCAATTTATTGAGGACCGGTTGGACGTCAAAGGCAGTAGCGACATCCGTCATCACCAGTGCTGGATCAATATCGTGGGGTTGCACGAATGTTTCGGGTTCGACTTCGCTTGGCACGGTGCGGCCAGAGGCCAGATCGCTGGCCAGTTCAACGACAGCCCAGGTCAGTGCAGCTTCAAGCTTCGCCAGCCCAACTTCGTTTTTCGCCAGGAACAGCGCTTTGATGGCCGGAGTGATGTAATTGGAGGGCTCAAGCCCGTCTTGCGCAGAGTTCAATACAGCGCGGACAAGGGAAGACGCACGTGGCAGTGGCTCCCGGCTATTTACCCATACCGGCTGGTATGCCCGCGCTACATAGAACCGACGGACAGCGACTGCGACAGGTTCGCCTGAATTGTCTAAGGCCTGAAGCGCACTGGTTTCGATCGCCTCCCGCACACGACCCGCGATTCCTTTAAGTACGGGCGGCGCTAGCAATGGAATGGAGACGACTGATCGACCTGCCTCGGTGGTTGTTCCCGGCACTGTATCAAATCGGGATGGCGTTGATCGAAGCGCAGAGGGTGGCTCTGATGTTGGTGCCAAAGCTGTTGGGGGAGAGGTCAGCGCCTCCCGGTCAATTGTCGCGTCGGCGGGATAAGGGGCAGCATGCACAGCGCTTGCCGTCAAAATAGCAGCCGCCGCAATGCTTCTAAAAATCCCTCCGCGATAGGTCATGGCGCGACGATTACCTTTCCGAAGACCTCGCGATCTTCAATTACCCGCAATGCTTCGGCAGATTCATCGAGCGAATATATGCGATCTATAGGCGGATCCATCCGCCCGTCCTGGATCATCGCCATCAGGCTTTCCAGGTCTTCAACAGTCCAGGAATTAGATCCCAGCAGCTTCAATTCGAACGTCCAGATATACCGGATATCCGTTTTCGGGTCGAAACCGGCAGTGGCACCGCAGGTCAGCAACTTGCCGCCTCGCTTCAAGGCTTTCAAGCTTGGAACCCAGGTATCGCCGCCGGTGAAGTTCACAATTACGTCAACGCCACCATCGAATGACCGACGATGGGGTTTGCCATACTTAGCAAAAAGCTCCTTTTCGAAGGCTTTATCAATGTAATTAATGCCCCAATCAGCGCCCAGTTCCTTAAGACGACCAATCTTTTCCTCACTGGATGCGCCAACGACGACTTCGCAGCCCGCCAATTTCGCTAGAATGACGCAGCATGTGCCAACCCCTCCGGATGCGCCGAGCACCATTACTTTGTCGCCGGCCTTGATGCAGCCATTGGTGAACATCATGCGGTGTGCCGTGCCGTAGGCCACGGGCAACGCTGCCGCCTGTGCGAATGAAACGCTGTCTGGCATGCGGATAAGCTGTTCTTCGGATGCGAGGAAATATTCTGCGAGGCCGCCGTTAAACATTTCGCCGGTCAAGCCACGCTTCTGGTCTATCGGATTAATCAGAACTCGTTCGCCAACGGACCACCCGGACACGCCAGGCCCGAGTTCTGCCACTTCACCGGCAACATCCAGGCCTATAACTACAGGTACCGGCACTTTGATGCCAGGCATGCCTCGCACGGTGAAAACGTCATGATAGTTCAGCGAGCAAGCACGGACCTTAATCACCACCTGGCCTTCGCCGGGTTTGGGGTCTGGATAATCAGCGTCCATCACCAATTTATCCAGGCCGCCATGTTCCGTCAGCACCATCGCACGCATACAACCAAGCTCCTCAAAGAGATCTGGGTGTGGAGACACCCTTCTGCCATGTTAATTCTTAATTAATCACATATTTTCAGTGGCGGAAATGCCTTGGTGGTACTGACCGGATAAAGTTGTGACGTTGGTTATTCGGCGAAGCTGCCAGGGCTTGCGGGGAAAACTACTGTCTTGCCGCCATTGATAAAAACCCGGTGATGAATATGCGCATGGATCGCCCGCGCCAGCACTTGGCTTTCGACATCCCGGCCAAGCGCTACATAGTCTTGCTCGCTCTGGGCGTGGGTGATCCGCACTGTATCTTGTTCAATGATTGGGCCTTCATCCAGGTCTGCCGTAACGTAATGCGAGGTAGCACCAATCAGTTTGACGCCGCGTCGGTAGGCTTGGCGATACGGATGTGCACCCTTGAAGCTTGGCAGGAAGGAATGGTGAATATTAATGACCCGGCCAGACATTTTTTGACACATGCTGTCTGACAAAATCTGCATATACCTTGCTAGCACGACCAGTTCGGCACCGGTCTCTTCGACAATGCGCATCTGCTCGGCTTCTGCGGAGGCCTTGGTCTCCTTTGTCACCGGGATGTAATGATAAGGCAGGCCGTGGCCTTCTGTGATGTATTTGAAATCCAGGTGGTTGGAGATCACGCCAACGATATCCACTCGGAGCGCGCCAATAGACCAGCGATACAACAGGTCATTAAGGCAGTGGCCGAAGCGAGACACCATCAGGATGACCTTCATCCGCTCGGATTCGTCATAAAATTGGAAGTCCATACCGAATTGATTAGCGATGCCTTGAAAACCGTGGGTGAGGTTGTCGACGCCCGCGCCCATTTCATTGATGAAGCTTACGCGCATGAAGAAGTCACTGGCTTCTTGATCGTCAAACTGGGCGCTGTCGGTCAGGTTACAGCCAGCTTCTGCCAGATATTGGGAAATCGCGGCGACGATTCCACGGGTCGAGCGGCATTTAACGGTCAATGCTAGTTGGCTCACGGGGGCAAGTTTCCTCAAAGTGGCGGGGCGGGGCGGCTTCTTGGTCTTTATAAACCGTCCGGCTTTATAAGTGGAAAATATCGGAGGGCGATTTGCCTGCGAACGCAATGCCTCGCCAGACTCAGAACGCCAAATCCACAGATTCTGGGGTGTGCAGCGCATCCCTATGATCTGCTGGTCGTTGGTGGTGGTGTAAACGGCTGTGGAATCTCACGTGATGCGGTCTGGCTTAGGCTTTCGGTCAAGCTTCTGGAGATGGCTGATTTGGGAGGCGCGACGTCTTCAGCATCTCCAAGCTCATTCATGGTGGGCGTCGGTATATAGAGCACTTTAAACTTCGCTTGGTCAGAAAGGCTTTGCAGGAATGCGCCGTGTTGCTGAAGGCCATACCGCATATCGCCTGGCCCATGGGGTTTGAGCTGCCCATTTGTCCTGCCAACGCCGGGCTGGATGGCTGCTGCGGTTGGGGCTTTTGTGTATGACCGGCTTGGCGGCAGAGGCGGTCTTCCCGGAACGCGGACACTGGATCTAGCGGGCGATCCTACCGGTGCGCCACTCAAGCCCGAATTCGCCAAGGCATATGAGTATTCAGACGGCTGGGTCGATGACGCCCGCTTGGTTATTCTGAATGCGCGCGACGCCGCCGCGAACGGCGCTGATATCGCACCTCGCACCCGGCTCCAACGGGCGATGCGGGTTGATGGCCTTTGGCGGGCGGAAATATCAGGCGGACAGGCCGTGTTCGCGCGAGGACTTGTGAACCCTGCTGGGCCATGGGTTGCCGATGTATTGAATGCACGGTTAGGTGCCAATAGTGCGGCGACCGTGCGGTTGGCGGGCGGCAGTCATATCGTCGTTCCTCAGGTCTTCGCCCACGAGAAATCCTACTTTCTGCAACAGCCAGATGGTCGGATCATCTTCGCCATTCCCTATGAAGGAGCGCATATGCTGATCGGAACCACTGATTCGGATCACGCTGACTCTGCCGATGAGTTCATCCGCACGCCTGAAGAACGGAACTATCAGCTTGACGCTGCAAACCGATATTTCTCGACAGCGATAACCTCTGAAGATATCGTCCGGACCTATTCTGGTGTACGCCCGCTTGATGATGACGGCGCGCGTTCGGCTTCTTCTGCAACACGGGGCTATGTTTTGGAGATCAAGGACGAAAGCGGTGCGGCACCCTTACTCTCGGTATTTGGCGGTAAAATCACCACCTAACGACGCTTAGCGGAAGCCTCAATAGTGAAACTTCAGCCATTCTTTAAAGACATGGGCCCCTAATGGACCGCTGGCACCTCTCTGCCCGGCGGCGTAATCGGCGGATTACGGTGCTTTGGCGTACATTGCGGCTGCGGCCATGCGCCTGCCTTTGCGCTCCATTTCCTTCGGATCTCCAGAATTAGACTGGCTTTCGGTCGAAACTGAGTCGGCGACCATATAACGTCGGCCATCGGACCCGGTCTGCGACATCGTCAATCGTTTCTGCACCACGCCCGTCTATCGGCTTGACCTGGACTTGCAGAATGAGGCCGGAGAGCAGCGCGCGGCCAACGACGATCGCGGATACAATCACACCAAGGTGGCCATGGCTGGTGGATTCAACATTGCCGAGAATATCAGTTGTGGCCGAACGAGCTTCAGGCAGCACGCCTTGGGATTCGCCCTTGGGGTCAGCCTTACTCTTTTTAGCGATCTTGGAACGGGAGATAGAATGGCTCCCGCCTTCGATCAGGGACATCGAGCCGGGTGAGCCGATGTGCATACCTTTAAAACTCCAACCGTCTTTGACTAAGAGTCATCTAGAATGCTGGATATATATTTCGCATAATTCGGAATGCATTAAATTGTATGTATTGCGAAGGGACATGGCTTCCGGTAAGCCCCGCGCGATATGGTCCGGTTTCTGGCCTTTCAAGATTGCCCGCAGGATGCGAATTACATGAATGAGCTGGACGAACTTGAAGCCGCCAGCATCTTTATTTTGCGGGAGGCCTACAACCGCTTTGATGACCTGGCCATGCTGTGGTCACTCGGCAAAGACTCAAACGTGATGGTTTGGCTCGCCAAGAAGGCGTTCTATGGCCATGTGCCTTTTCCGGTTGTCCATGTGGACACGGGCAAAAAATTTAAGGAAATGTACGATTTCCGGGACCGCTATACGGATGAATGGAGTCTGCGACTGATTACGGGCGATTGCCCGCCAGTCGAGGACATGGACCCAACGCTGCCGCCCGCAGCCCGCTCCGCCGCTCGCAAAACGGCTGGCCTGAAGTCCCTGTTGGAAGAATACGGTTATACCGGCGTTATCGCTGGCATTCGTCGGGACGAAGAAGCGGTGCGCGCCAAGGAACGGGTGTTCAGCCCGCGCGGTAAGGCGGCGGAATGGGATTTCCGCAATCAACCGCCGGAATTCTGGAATCAGTTCAATACCGAATTCCCGCCGGGAACTCATGTGCGCATCCACCCAATCCTCGGTTGGACGGAATTGGATATCTGGCGTTATGTCCGCCGTGAAGGCATTCCGCTGGTGGACCTATATTTTGCCAAGGATGGCATGCGTTATCGTTCGTTGGGTGACCAGGACATAACATCCCCAGTTCCCAGTAATGCCGATACCCTGGATGCGATCATTCACGAGCTGGAGACGACCAACACATCTGAACGTGCAGGCCGGGCTATGGACCATGAGGCCGAAGATAGCTTTGAACGCCTTCGCCGCGACGGGTATATGTGATGGGCAGCGATGTTATGACCGCACCAGAGCCGCAAACCGATCCAGTGAAACTGGTCATCGTTGGCCATGTGGACCATGGAAAATCAACACTCGTGGGGCGCTTGCTGCATGAAACGGGCGCGCTTTCATCCGAGAAACTGGAACGGCTGAAGGCGATTTCCGCCAAGCGCGGTCAGCCGCTCGAATGGGCGTTCTTGCTGGATAGCTTCCAGGCGGAACGTGACCAGGGTGTCACGATTGACGTTTCCCGCATCCGTTTCGCTACGGCTGTGCGACCCTATGTGGTTATTGATGCGCCGGGTCATGTGGAATTCCTCAAAAACATGGTCACCGGCGCGGCGGACGCTGAAGCCGCACTGCTGATGGTCGATGCCAGTGAAGGTTTGAAAGAACAAACCCGCCGCCACGCATACCTGATGCGTTTGTTTGGCGTTGAGCAGGTTGCGGTTGTCGTGACCAAGATGGACCTGGTCGGATATGACCAGCAGCGGTTCTCAAAGATCGCGCGGGATGTGCGCGCTTATCTGCAGGAGCTTGGCGCTGACCTCCAGGTGATTATCCCGATTTCTGCCCGTGAGGGCGAGAATATCGCTGCAAAATCTGAAAAAATAGCCTGGCACGATGGCCCGACCGTTTTGGAGGTGTTGGATACGTTCACGCCGCGCCGCCCGCCTGCATTCATGCCGCTCCGCCTGCCTGTGCAGGATGTTTATAAGTTTGATGAGCGACGGATCATTGCGGGCACCATCGCCGCTGGCCAATTGCGCCAGGGTGATACGCTCATGTTCTCTCCATCGGGCAAGACGGCGCGGGTAGAAAGCATTGAGACCTGGAGTGCGCCTGAGAAACTGGAAGCCAAAGTTGGCGAGGCCATTGGTGTCACGCTGGACCGCCAGATATTCGTTGAGCGTGGCGAGCTCGCCAGCCATATCGAAGAAGCGCCGGTGCTGACCAACGTATTCCGGGGTCGCGTGTTTTGGCTGGATGATCAGCCGCTGAAAGTGGGCGATGCTGTAAAACTGCGCATTAATACCATGGACGCTGAGGCGCGCGTTCAAGCCATCGAACGGGTAATTGATACCGAAAGTCTTGCAGGCGGCGGTGCGGATGCCGTGAACCGCAATGAAGTCGCTGAAATCGTCCTCCGCACACGTTCTATGTTGGCGTTAGATGAAGCGCGTGCGAGCCTGGAGACAGGGCGTTTTGTGATCAGTCGCCGTTTCCGCATTGTCGGCGGCGGCGTGATTTCCATGGAAGGCTACCCCGATCAGCGCGAAGTCATCACTGTCCGCTCCACCAATATCACGGCCAGCGAAAGTGAAATTGATCGTTCGGCCCGTTGGCGCCGTAATGGCCATCGGGGCGGTGTGTATTGGCTGACCGGCTTGTCCGGTTCTGGCAAATCAACTATCGCCCGGGAAACGGAGCGCCAGCTCTTCTTAAAGGGTTTCAACGTTTATGTGCTGGACGGGGATAACGTTCGTACAGGCTTGAACGCCAATCTGGGTTTCTCTCCAGAGGACCGGGCGGAGAATATCCGGCGGGTCGGTGAGGTCGCTTCCCTGTTCGCGGATTCTGGCACAATTGTATTGGCCTCATTCATCTCCCCCTATCAGTCGGACCGGGACCGGGCGCGACAGGCGGCGGGCGATAGCTTTCACGAGGTCTTTATAAAGGCTGACTTGAGCGTATGCGAAACGCGGGACCCCAAAGGGCTCTATAAAAAAGCACGGGCTGGAGAAATCTCAGATTTCACAGGTATTTCCGCACCCTATGAAGCGCCTGAAGCCCCAGAATGTGCTGTCGATACAGACGCCGAAACCCCGGATGAAAGTGCGGCCCAATTAGTCGCCTATATCGAGAAAGTTTGCCAGTTATCCGATTAGCTGGCGCGCCGAGTATACTCGCCCGCAATGCGGAGAGTCTTTCATATACAGAGCGCCCTTACGCTGCTATTTGGCCTGCTTGCTGGCAGGCTGCCAGCCTTAGTGTTCGACATATCTGGCGCTATTGTAGATTTGTCGCTGACCTCACCCGGCGGCGAACTCGATCTCAGCAGTCAAGCGCGATATCTAGATGCTGCCCGTCAGCTCCACGATCCGGCTAACCACATGCCCATGCCTGATCGATCAGTTAGAATATCAAACCGGCGGATGGTTTCTTCATACTTCCGTTTTTCAGCCTGCAGGGTTTCATTGTTTAGGATCTGACGAACGAAAAACGCCTTTTCGCCGTTCTCGCTGACGCTAACTATGTCAACGCGCACGGCGATCTACAGGCCATCGTCCCGGCGAAACTTATCTCTAACGGGCCTTCACCTGCAGTGCCAAATGCTTTTGGTAGCGTTATACCCCCCGGCGCTGCCGTCGCTTGGACGCTGGCCAGGGTTGCATAGGCCGCGTTGAAAGCCTGAACGTCGCCAGACGCAGATAGCGCAATAAAACCAAGGCCCAAGCGTTAAGCCGTGTCCTAAAAATCTTGAAGGGATGCAGACTTTATACGCTCCATCGCCCTGTCCAGTCGTCGCCTCCCTTGAAGTTTTGTTCAGATGCATTGTCCCGATATCAAATTTTACGGCAGAAAGTCCGGGCAGAGGTCAGTTGTCGCTAAATTGCGCCTTGGCAGATCTTAGATATACTACTTAGGAGGAGTCATGCTGGTAACAGTAAAGATTGTATTAACCACCGTAAATAAACCCCTAAGGAGTGTTCCCCATGGCGCTTGATGCAACTTCACTGCCTTCATTGAAAGGCGCGGTTTCTGATGAAGAATGGGATACCCGGGTGGAGCTTGCGGGCTTTTATCGCCTGGTTGCGAAGCATGACATGGATGACCTTGTAGGCACCCATATTTCGGCGCGCGTGCCGGGGCATCCCGACCAGTTCCTGATCAACCCGTATGGCGTCTTGTTTGATGAGATCACGGCTTCTTCGCTGATTAAAGTGAATATGGATGGTGACGTGCTATCTGACGGCCCGTGGCCAGTGAACGCAGCCGGTTTCACGATCCACCATGCTGTGCTGTCAGGGCGGGATGATGTAATGTGCGCAGCCCATACGCATACAGTCGCCGGTATGGCGATTTCCAGTGTTGAAGGCGGGCTGACGCCGCTCACCCAAAAGCATATGCGGTTCTACAAAAGCATCGGCCATCACCCCTATGAGGGCATCGCGGATGACGCTGATGAATGCGCCCGCTTGCAGCGCGACCTTGCTGGCCATGACGCGCTATTGCTGGAAAACCATGGCCTGCTGACATGTGGCCCAAGTGTCCGCTCCGCTTGGGCGCTCCTGTATAATCTGGAGAAGTGCTGCCAGACGCAGCTTGTCGTTGAAGCGACCGGCGCTGAATTGGTCACGCCGTCGGAGGAACTCTGCGAGAGTACGCGTGCACTGTTCCAACGTATGCTTCAGAAGCCGGGCTTCGGGAACCTTCTCGACGCTTGGGAATCCTCGTTGCGGCTGGTTGCACGCGACGACGACAGCTTCATGCATTGATCTGATCAGAGAGACATTCGATATGCCATTGGATTTATCCCACCCCGTCCCGACCATTGATGTGCGCGCCGCTGTATCCCCTGAAGAATGGGAAGTGCGCGTCGAGCTTGCGGGCCTTTACCGCCTTGCAGCCCGCCACGGCATGACAGACCTAGGCGGCACCCATTTCTCTGCTCGCGTGCCGGGGCTAGATCACCATTTTCTGATCAATCCTTATGGGCTGATGTTCCAGGAAGTGACGGCGTCAAACCTAGTGAAGATCGATACGGATGGTGAAGTCGTGTTGGACAACGGTTTCCCGGTGAACCCAGCCGGATTCACAATCCATTCTGCCATCCATATGGCGCGGGAGGATGTTGTCTGTGTGGCGCATACGCATACGGTCGCGGGCATGGCTGTATCCTGCTTGAAAGAGGGCCTGCTGCCGATGACGCAGCATTCGCTCCGCTTCCACAATCGCATCTCCTATCATGACTGGGAGGGTGTTGCGACGAACCTGGATGAGCGCGAGCGGTTGGTGCGGGACCTTGGCGAAAATCAAACCATGATATTGCGCAATCACGGCGTTCTCTGCTGTGGGCGGAGTATGCCGGAAGCGTGGCGTGGCCTGTTCGCGCTAGAGAAATCATGCGCGTCCCAACTTCAGGCCATGGCGATTGCTAAGGCTACAGGGCGGCCCATTAAATTTCCGCCAGAAAGTGTGGCGCAGGGTACGTCTGACAAGCTGGAAAGCCGCCACGGCAAAGACACCGTCAGCCGCGATTGGCCTGGCCAGCTCAGCAAGCTGGACCGCGAAGAACCGGACTACGCTCAATAGGCCTCGCTAAGCACCAAAGCTTTTCTGGGGAACGCCCCGGAAGAGCGAGACGTGGGTGTGGATGGCCAGCCATAGGTCACCAGCGGCAGCACGCACAAATGTACCTGTTGTGCGGCCAGGGCGCTCGTAGGAGGATCCATCTTCGTTGAATCCAGTAGACGTCCATGTCACCAAGCCATTGGCCATCAGCCGATCTGGTGAAACGATTACTTTAAGGCGGACATTGGTCTCGTGATGGAAGTCTTTGATGGTGCTCCAGATGGACCGCCACTGCTTGCCTTCAAGCTGATCCAGCCCTACCACCAAATCCATCCAGGTACCAAAGCCAATGGCGTCCGGGTGGAACAGCGCGCGGGCTTCGTCAAAGCGCCGGGTCGCGACCATGGCACCCCATTGGTCGAACCAATCTTTGATGGCGGCTTGGTCTTCGGATGGGGCATCGGCCCAGGTTGCGACGCTCATCATCTGTCTCGCTTTAAGATTGGCGCTTGATCATAGGGCCGCAATTGGTACCGCCAAACACATGCATATGCACATGCGGCACTTCCTGGTTACCGTCATCGCCATTATTGACCACGAGGCGATAACCGCCGGACTCAACTTCCTCCGCCTCTGTCACAGCCGCGACGGCTTCAACGAATGCGCTGTGTTCGGATTTGGACCCGTCGCGGGCAAAATCGTGCCAAGTCCGGTAAGGGCCTTTGGGAATCACCAGTACATGGGTTGGTCGCTGAGGTTCGATATCCCGAAACGCTAGTGAATGAGCATTCTCAAAGACGGTGTCATTTGGAAATTCACCGCGCAGGATTTTGGCGAAGATGTTCTGATCGTCGTAATCGGCCATAAGCCCTGAGCCTCCCTATTTTGCGCGTTTGGCGAGCTCGGCCCAGACTTGATCCGGCGTAACGTCCCGGGCGGCCCAGAGCACGAGTAAATGATATAGCAGGTCTGCACTTTCAGAGACGAGCCGGTCTTCCGGGCCGTCAACGCCGTCGATCACGACCTCAACGGCTTCCTCACCAACTTTCTGCGCGACTTTATGCAGCCCGCGTTCGAAGAGCTTGGCCGTGTAGCTGGAATCTGGATCGCCGCCTTTACGGCTCACGATTACGGCATAGAGCTGGTCCAATGTATGGTCTCTCATGATGCGTCCTCTGCTACGGGGCGGACAGGCAGCCCGGCAGCGGCCATGTACGCTTTGGCTTCGCTGATTTCGACTTCGCCAAAATGAAAGATTGATGCGGCCAGGACCGCGGAGGCGTGCCCATCGCGCACGCCTTCCACCATATGATCCAAATTGCCGACGCCGCCAGACGCAATTACAGGCACGGATACGGCGTCCGATACGGCCTGCGTTAGTTCCAAATCAAAGCCAATGCGTGCGCCGTCACGGTCCATAGAAGTGAGCAATAATTCACCAGCGCCGAGTGCTACGACGTGCTTCGCCCATTCCACCACGTCCATCCCTGTATCCTTGCGCCCGCCATGGACGAAGACCGACCATTTACCGGGGGCAACTTGTTTCGCGTCAATCGCGACCACGATGCACTGCGCGCCGAATTTCCGGCTGGCTTCAGCCACGAAATCTGGGTTGGCGACGGCGGCGGAATTAATTGAGACTTTGTCAGCGCCTGCCAACAGCAGCTTGCGCACATCTTCCACTGTGCGCACGCCGCCGCCGACTGTCAGCGGCATAAAGCATTGTTCCGCGGTGTCGCGGACTACGTCGAAAATGGTGTCGCGGCCTTCGTGGCTTGCCGTGATATCTAGAAAACACAGCTCGTCCGCACCGGCGGCATCATAGATACGAGCTTGCTCGACAGGATCGCCTGCGTCTACCAGATCAACGAAATTGACGCCTTTTACGACGCGACCTCCGTGCACATCCAGGCAGGGGATTATTCGGACCGTGAGCATCAGCGTGCAGCCAGGATAGCGAGCGCTGGGTTTAACGTACCGTCATATAAAGCGCGGCCGATGATGGCACCTTCGATCCCAGCGGATTCCTCCGCCTTTAGCAGTTTGATGTCGTCCAGGCTGGATAGGCCGCCAGATGCAATCACCGGCGTTGAAAGCGCGAATGCCAAATCTGCCGTTGCGTCCACATTCACACCGCCCATCGCACCGTCCCGGTCAATATCCGTAAAGACAATGGCGGCGACGCCTACATCTTCAAATCGCAATGCCAGTTCCAGCGCTGTAATCTCACTGGTTTCTACCCACCCCTTAACCGCAACCTTGCCATCTCGCGCATCAATGCCAACGGCGACCTGGCCGGGAAAAGCTTTGCAGGCTGTCTTAACAAGAGCCGGATTTTCAAGTGCCACGGTGCCAAGGATAACCCGAGCGATGCCGGCATTCAGCCAGCGTTCGATGCCTGCCAGATCGCGAATGCCGCCGCCAAGCTGGGCTGGTATATTGATCGCCTCCAAGATACCTTTGACAGCATCAATGTTAACTGATGAGCCTTCGATGGCACCGTTGAGATCGACCAGGTGAATGCGTTCAAACCCTACAGTTTCAAAGCTGGCGGCTTGTGCGCTGGGGTCGTCATTGAAGACGGTGGCTTTGTCCATGTCGCCGCGCAGAAGGCGCACGCATTGGCCGTCTTTTAGGTCGATAGCAGGGTAGAGCAGCATGTGCAGTTATTCCGGTGCGGCTAGCGGCATAGGTGGTTTATTAGGCGGCGCTCCAGTTTCCTGCAGGTTCTTGAAGAAGAACAGGCCTGGCGTCCATTTTCCGCGCACAAAGGCATAATGCGGGTGCGTCGCCCAATGGGTAAAGCCAAGTTCTTTGTAAAGCCGAATAGCGCCAGTTTGGGTTTCGCGGACGTCCAGGTTCAACACACGGATGCGACGGCGACGGGCTTGTAACTCAATATCCAGCGTCAGCATACGGCCAACACCATGTCCGCGTGCCCAGGGTGCCGTAAATCCGTGTTGGAGAGCCGAGGAATGCTTCTGCGCCTCATTATTCTTTGGTGGGACAACCAGCTGGCCCGAACCGCAAATCACGCCGTTCAGTCGGGCCACGAACAGTTCCCGTTCTGGCACCAGCATCACGCCGCGCCAATAAGCTTCCAGGGTTTGCCGGGGTGGGGGTTCTAGCCAGCCAAATCCGCCGCCATCCAGGATGGCGAGGCTGGCGGCGTCACAGAGTTCCGCCACGTCTGATTCGCTGAGCTTTGCGACCCGTTCGACTTTCGCCGCGCACATCTAATTCAAGGCTCCCATTTCAGAAAATTTGCGATCAAGGTTAGGCCCGCCGCTTGGCTTTTCTCCGGGTGGAATTGTGTTCCCACGATATTGTCCCGTCCAACCATCGCTGTTACTGGACCGCCGTAATCGACGGTCGCCAGCACATGCTCCGCCTTTTCCGCCTGCAATGCAAAGGAGTGCACGAAATAGACATGGGCACCTTCGGAGATGCCTGCCAGTACAGGATGATCAGCGACCGGGGTGCCAAGCGCATTCCAGCCCATATGCGGAATTTTGAGGGTTGGGTCTGACGGCACCAGTGGTTCTACAATGCTCGGAATCCAGCCAAAGCCCTTGGTATCGCCGTGTTCACGGCCAAGGCTTGCCATGAGTTGCATGCCAACGCAGATGCCAAAGAATGGGACCTGACGCACAGTCGCCGCGTGGCTGATCGCCTCCACCATGCCGTCGATAGCGCTCACGCCTTCCAGGCAATCCCGAAAGGCACCAACGCCCGGCAGCACGACGCGATCTGCGCCTGCGATAGTGTCTACATCACCCGTTACGTCAATGCTAATTTTAAGGCCAGATTCCCGCGCCGCTCGCTCAAACGCTTTCGCAGCAGAACGGAGATTGCCAGATCCATAGTCAACAATTGCAAGCTTCACCAGCGGCTCTCCACGTCCGTGGTACGGGCGGCGTCGCTGGCGATCATGCGGGCCTCTGCTTCGACCAGACTAGGGGCCAGGACGATATCAGCCGCATTCCAACCTTGGCTTTCAAGTGAGCACGCCTCAAGGTCTCGCGCTGAAAATCCGCTCCAAAGTGCTGCGATCAACCAAAACTCAACAGCGGCTGATGGAGCGCCCGCAAGGCCTGCAAGGATGCCAGCGACCAACCATCCGGCAGCCAGTGTGGCAGCCGCCATCCACCGGACGCGCACTACAGCCCAGAGCGGGCCGAATAAGAAGGCACCCCATACGAAGCCATCGCGGATGACTTGCGTTTCCGCCCGTTCATTTCCGCCAAGCCAACGTCGGTATGCCGTGTAAGCGCGCATGCTGCTGCTCCTACCCCGATGCCTTAAAGCGAGCCGCCGAGTACGCCTTTAGTCGACGGGGTTTGATCGCCGCGCCTCGGGTCAATCTCCACGGCTTCACGCAGTGCACGGGCAAGCGCTTTGAAGCAGCCTTCCGCGATGTGGTGCGCGTTGACGCCGTAAAAGGTTTCCACGTGCAGGGTGGCACCAACTGCACCGGCAAAGGCCTGGAAAAATTCCCGCACCAATTCGGTATCAAACGAACTGATCTTCGGTGCGGTCATATCGACCCGCCACACTAGATAAGACCGGTTCGAAAGATCGATCACCACGCGGGCCAATGCTTCATCCATCGGCGTGAAAGCTTGGCCGTAGCGACGGATGCCCTTGCGCTCGCCAAGCGCTTTGGCGATGGCCTGGCCCAGAACGATGCCGCAATCCTCGACCGTGTGATGGTCGTCGATATGCAGGTCGCCTTCAGCTTTCAGCGTGATATCGATCAGGCCGTGTCGGGCCAATTGATCCAACATGTGGTCAAAAAAGCCAACGCCAGTGGCGATATCGCTCTTGCCGTCGCCATCCAAGTTAACGGTGGCCTCAATGTTCGTCTCACGGGTTTTCCGCGTAATGCTCGCCTGTCGCATGGCTATCGCCCAGTGTTCAGGTCCAAATGAGCGGCGGTTTTACCAGTGTGCGCGCTGCGGCGCCAGCGGTTATCCATAGGCACGTTGACCCGGCTGTGACTTGACCTCGCCCCCATCCATCCCACATGCACATGCATTGGTGCATGCGTTCGAATTGGAAAGAAGCCGATGGCTGAAGAAATGCCCCTTTGGCATGGAACGACAATCCTGGCTGTTCGTAAGGGCGGTAAGGTGGCGATTGCGGGGGATGGGCAGGTTAGCCTTGGGCCGACAGTCATTAAAGGCACGGCGCGGAAGGTGCGGCGGATTGCTGGTGGCAGCGTCATTGTTGGGTTCGCAGGTGCCACCGCAGATGCCTTTGCGCTGTTTGAACGTCTGGAAGCCAAGCTGGAGCATTATCCGGGCCAACTCGCCCGTGCATCTGTCGAAATGGCGAAGGAATGGCGGATGGACCGCTATTTGCGCCGTCTCGAAGCCATGATGGCGGTTGCGGACGCCACGACGTCACTGACGCTAACCGGCGTTGGTGACGTGCTGGAGCCGGATGACGGGCTGATTGGCATTGGTTCTGGCGGGGGCTACGCGCTGTCCGCTGCTCGTGCGCTGCTGCCGATTGAGGACATGGACGCAGAAACCATTGCGCGCCGGTCAGTCGAAATCGCGGCCGAAATTTGTGTCTACACCAACACCAACATCGTTATAGAGAGCATGGACACGGCATGACCAACTTTAGCCCCCGTGAAATCGTCTCCGAATTAGATCGCCACATCGTTGGCCAGAATGACGCTAAGCGTGCCGTCGCTATTGCGCTGCGGAACCGGTGGCGGCGCCAGCAGTTGCCGGACGACCTCAAAGACGAAGTGATGCCGAAGAATATCCTGATGATCGGGCCGACCGGCGTTGGTAAAACCGAAATCGCACGACGGCTGGCAAAGTTGGCAGATGCACCTTTTATTAAGGTGGAAGCGACGAAGTTCACAGAAGTGGGGTATGTAGGGCGGGATGTAGAATCAATAATCCGCGACCTTGTGGAGATTGCCATTCACGGTGCTAAAGAACGCCAACGCTCGCAGCACTTAGCAAAGGCTGAGCTTGCGGCAGAGGAACGGGTGCTGGATGCGCTCTGCGGTGCCGGTGCGTCCGATAGCACGCGGCAAACGTTCCGGCTGAAGCTGCGGCAGAACGAATTCAATGAGCGTGAGATTGAGATTGAGATGCGAGATTCGTCAGCGGGCCCAAAAATGCCCAGCTTCGAGATTCCCGGCATGCCGGGTGCTCAGATGGGCATGATGAACCTGAACGACATCTTCGGCAAAGCGATGCAGACGCCGATGACCAAGCGCCGCCTAACCGTGGGCGAAAGTTATGAAGCGCTTGTCCGCGAGGAAAGCGAGGCCATGGTGGACGAAGACGCCGCCGCGCGTGACGCAGTCGAGGCCGTGCAGCAAAACGGCATAGTGTTCCTGGACGAGATCGACAAGATCGCCAGCCAATCCAAAGGCAGCGGGGCCGAAGTCAGCCGCGAAGGTGTGCAGCGGGACCTGCTGCCGCTGATCGAAGGGGCAGCTGTGCCGACTAAGTACGGCACGGTTATGACGGACCATATCCTGTTCATCGCATCCGGTGCATTCCACGTGGCCAAGCCATCAGATCTTCTGCCGGAACTCCAGGGCCGCTTGCCGATTCGCGTTGAATTGAAGGCGCTGTTGCGGGATGACTTCGTGCGCATTTTGCGGGAGCCTGAAGCCTCGCTGCTGAAGCAGTATGAAGCGCTGATGGCGACAGAGGGCGTGACCCTAACGTTCGGGGAAGACGCTATCGGCTCCATCGCTGACCTCGCTGCCGAAATCAACGCCAATGTCGAGAACATCGGCGCGCGGCGCCTCCACACGGTGCTTGAGCGCCTGCTGGAGGAGATTAGCTTCGGTGCGTCAGATCGATCTGGCGAGGAAATCAACATTGACGCAGCTTTGGTTCAGGAGCGCGTGGCCTCGCTGGCTGAAGATGCCGACGTGTCAAGGTTTATTTTGTAGGTGGGCTATGTACAAATAGCGTCTTTACAGAGTTGGAGACGCGCTTTTGGCTATCCGCCACATAGGAACCTCGCCTGAACGAGTGGAAGACTCGGCCCTGTTGACGGGGCGTGGTCGTTTTATGGACGACCTGCCGGTTCCGGCAGGCTCGCTGCATGCCGCCATTATGCGCTCGCCGCATCCACACGCTGATATTCGCGCCATCAGTGCAGAAGCTGCGCTGGCGCTGCCGGGCGTTGCTGCGGTGGTGACGGGTGCTCAAGTCAAAGCGCTCACCCGGCCATTTATTGTTGGTGTGCGTTCCCCCATTGATCATTACCCGATAGCCGTTGACCGGGCGCGCTATGTGGGGGAACCGGTAGCAGTGGTGTTGGCCAAGGATCGCTATGTCGCTGAAGATGCGATTGAGTTGATTGAGGTCGACTACGCACCGTTGGATGTCGCCGTTGATCCCATCTTGGCGATGGAGGAGACCGCACCGGTGCTGCACCAAGCACACGGCAGCAACTTGGTTTCCGAGCGGACGTTTGATTACGGCAACGTTGAGCAAGCATTCGCATCTGCGGACCATGTGGTGTCGATCAACACCGTCTATCCGCGCAGTCTCGCGAGCCCGATTGAGTGCTTTGGCCTGATCGCAGAATACGACCCCCATGAAGACGTCTATGACGTGCTGACCCACTTCCAGGGCCCGTTTGCCATCCAGCCGGTCATGGCGATGGCTCTGCAGGTGCCGTCCTCTCGGTTGCGCATTCGCACGCCGCCGGATTCGGGCGGTAGTTTCGGTGTGAAGCAGGGCGTGGCACCCTATGCGGTGTTGATGGCTGTTGCGGCCCGGATCACAAAGCGGCCGGTCAAGTGGATCGAAGATCGGATGGAGCATTTGACAGCCGCTGGCAGCGCCACCAACCGCGTTTCCACCTTGGAAGCTGCAGTTAAGGCTGATGGCCGGGTAACGGCGCTCCGCTGGGATCAAGTGGAGGATGTGGGCGCATATTTGAAAGCGCCGGAGCCCGCAACGCTCTACAGAATGCACGCGTGTATGACGGGTGCTTATGACATTCCGAACTTGGCAATCAGAAACCGCGTCGTAGTTACCAATAAAACGCCGACAGGCCTCAACCGAGGCTTCGGCGGGCCGCAAGTGTATTTCCCGCTTGAGCAATTGATGCGGAAGATCGGTAGTGTCGTTGGGCGAGACCCGCTGAGTATTATTCGCCGCAATCTCGTTCGCCCCAGCAGCATGCCTTTTAAGACGCCATCAGGCGGTGTTCTAGATTCTGGCGATTACGGCGCACTAGTCGAGCAGGCGTTGCTGGAAGGGAATTTCGCTGACTTGGAAGACGCACGGCAGCGGGCGCGTCGGGCAGGCAAACTTTATGGTATCGGCTATGCGGCCTGCGTCGAGCCGACGATTTCGAACATGGGCTATATCACCACTGTGCTTTCAGCCCAGGAGCGTGAGCGGGCTGGCCCCAAAGGCGGCGCGCAGGCGACAGCGACAGTGGCGGTTGATCCGCTCGGCGGCGTCAATGTGTCGATCGCTTCAACGCCGCAAGGGCAGGGGCATCGTACTGTCATCGGCCAGGTGGTGGCGGATGCACTCGGCATCGCGCTGGATAGTGTGCGCGTGAATGCGGAATTGGACACAGGCCGGGACCCATGGTCCATCGCATCTGGCAACTATTCTTGCCGGTTCGCTGGCGCTGTCGCCGGTGCCGCATGGCGGGCGGCGGGCGAATTACGCACGCGGTTGGCCAGGGTCGCAGCCGCGAAGTTTGATTGCCCGGCAGAGATGCTGGATTTCCGGGATGGCAAGATCATTCACCGCGAGAACACGAATATCGGCATCGATTTCAAGCGACTTGCGGGCGAGGGCCACTGGGCAGCATCCACTCTTCCACCAGACTTGCCGCAAGCGCTCAGTATTACGGAATTCTGGTCGCCCGACGTGTTGCAGCCGCCGGATGAAGAGGACCGAATCAACGGTTCTGCTGCTTACGGCTTCATCTTTGATTTCTGCGGGGTTGAGATTGATCGCGCTACAGGACAGGTGAAGATTGACCGATATATTTCGGCCCATGATGCAGGGCGGCTATTGCATCCGGCAATGGCCGATGGGCAATCGCAAGGCGGGTTCGCGCACGGCTTGGGTGCTGCGCTGATGGAAGAACTGGCCTATGACGCGAATGGTGGATTTCTCTCTGCCAGCCTCGCGGATTATCCGATGCCGACGACCTGCGAGACCCCAAGCGTTCAAATCGTGCATCGCCAAACGGCCTCCCCGATGACCCCGCTTGGTGCAAAAGGCATCGGCGAGGGTACGACCATGAGTGCTCCCGTATGCCTCGCCAATGCAGTCGCAGATGCGCTTGGGCTGGAGCAGATTGACCTGCCGCTGCGCCCAGCAAAGCTGGCGGCGATCATTGAGGCGCGACGGCTATGAAACCGGCGGCATTTAGCTACATCCGCGCCGAAAGCCTTGGCGAAGCTTTGGACGCGCTAGCGCAATACGGTGAGGACGCGCGGATCATCGCGGGCGGGCAATCGCTTGGGCCAATGCTGAATATGCGGCTGGCTGCACCCGAAGTCCTGATCGATATCATGGGCCTGAAGGACCTGGACCGGATTGAGTTCACCGATGACGGTGCCATGGCTGCGGCATGCGTCACCCAGGCCCGCTTCATGGGACGGCTGGAATTACGGCGCGCACAACCGCTGCTGCATGAAGCTATGCCTTGGATTGGCCATGTGCAAACACGAAGCCGTGGCACCATCTGTGGCAGCCTTGCCAATGCAGACCCAGCGGCGGAATTGCCGTTGCTGCTGACAACGATCGGCGGCGTCGTGATCGCCCAATCTAAGCGGGGCCAGCGCGGCATTCCAGCGGCAGAATTCTTCAATGGCATGTTTGAGACGGCCCTTGCGCCGGATGAGATTTTGCTGGCGGTCAAATTCGATGCGCCAAAGCCCGGGTCCGGTATGGCCTTTATGGAAATGGCAGAACGACATGGTGATTTCGCCATTGTGGCTGTCGCAGCCATCGCGGACCAGGATGGCGTGACACTGGGCCTTGGCGGGATTGGCGCAAAGCCGGTTGTGAAGCGCTTCGATGGTTTGGCCGAGCGTGATGTTAAGGCGGCGCTTGTCGGACTGGCTACTTCCCTGGACCCGCAAAGTGACCCCAAAGCCGACGCCGCATATCGACGCCGCCTGACGCGAGAACTTGGGTTGCAAACTGTGTTGAAAGCGATGGAGCGGCGCTATGCTGTATGAGAAAGGCCAACGGCACAAAGTCACCTTCACCCTGAACGGTAAGCCAGTTTCCGGGGAGGCAGAGCCGCGCATGCTGCTCGTCGATTTTCTCCGCCATGAAATTGGGCTTACCGGCACGCATGTCGGCTGCGAGCATGGCGTGTGCGGTGCCTGCTCGATCCAGATTGACGGCGAGTCAGCACGGGCTTGCCTGACTTATGCGCTTCGGATGGAAGGCCGCCAATTGCGCACCGTTGAAGCGCTGGCCGGCGATGATGACGCGCTATCGCCTTTACAGAAGGCCTTTAAGCGGAACCATGCGCTGCAATGCGGTTTCTGTACCCCTGGCATTTTGATGACTTTGGACGCATGGCTCAAAACCAATCCAACCCCAAGTGAGCAAGACGTGCGCGAAGCGCTTTCGGGCAACCTTTGCCGCTGCACTGGATATGCCGCTATAGTGCGGGCCGTGATGGATTTCGTTAAAGAGCGTCGCCATGCTTGATGTTGGCATAGCTTTAATCCAGGCGGCTGAACGCAGCCCACGGGCCGAAGCGCTTATAGACGGTGCTAGCCGCTGGACCTAT
Organism: Alphaproteobacteria bacterium; assembly: GCA_965660545.1. Taxonomy (GTDB): domain Bacteria; phylum Pseudomonadota; class Alphaproteobacteria; order Bin95; family Bin95; genus VMCJ01. The sequence continues at coordinate 330,229 of CBFIAF010000001.1, forward strand.
GCCGAAATGCTGAACGATGCCTGCAAGGTCGCTGCCGGATTGAAAGGCATGGGATTGCAGCCGGGCGACCGGTTCGTATCGCTCTTCCAAAACACATCTGAAGCGGCGTTATTGCATTGGGCTGCACAGCTTTCTGGTATCGCAATCGTACCTTTAAACTGGCGGGCGAAGGCTGAAGAGCTGGATTACTGCGCAGAGAACGCTGAAGCGAAAGCACTATTCTTCCAGGATTTATCTGCTGATGCAGCGGCTGGCTCGGCTGTCGCACAAACCCTGCCGCGTGTCGCGTCTGGCGCAGAATTTGATCGCCTGCTTGCCAGTAACCCAATTGCTTCGACGCCGCACGGCGATATCGATGCGTGGTCGGTGATGCTTTATACATCCGGGACAACGGGGCGGCCTAAGGGCGTGCCGCGCATCCACCGGGTTGAGCGTGCGGCTGCTACCGCCCACGTGGCGCAAAGTGGGTTTGTGCGTGGTGAGCGCAGCCTTGGCGTAATGCCACTTTATCACACCATGGGCGTGCGCTCGCTCTTGGCGACAGCGCTGGTTGATGGGTGTTTCATCTGCCAACCGCGGTTTGACCCGGCAAGCGCGCTCGAACTGGTTCAAGCTGAGCGGATTACGAACCTTTTCCTGGCGCCGACGCTCTATCACGATCTGCTGGCTATCCCCGAATTTTCGAAGACCGACACATCCAGTGTGCGAAAACTTGGCTTCGCTGGTGCTTCGATGACGGACGGGCTACTGCAGCGCCTGACGGCGGCGTTTAAGCCGGAGCTGTTCATCAATCACTATGGCTCATCAGAAATCTACACCTTCACGATTGAACCGGATGCGCCTGCCAAGCCCGGTTCCGCTGGCCGCGCGGGTATGAACCAAACAATCCGTGTCGTAACATTGGACGGCGGGCCTGATGACCAGGCACCCGTCGGCCAAGAGGGTCACATAATTGCAGATTTGAACGGTGACGAAGCCTTCGGTGGGTACTGGCGACGGCCAGACGCCGATGAAAAGTCACTGCGCGCAGGCTGGTATTTCACTGGCGATACCGGATATTTTGACGAAGATGGCGATCTATTCGTGACGGGCCGCGTTGATGACATGATCATCACTGGCGGCGAAAACGTCTCTCCCGTGGAGATTGAAAGCACGCTATCGTTGCATCCAGATGTGATTGAGGTTGCCGTTGCTGGCATGCCTCATGAACGCTGGGGGCAAGAGGTGACGGCCTTCGTCAAGCGCTGCGCTGGCCTGGAATCAGAAGCACTCGACGCGTATTGCCGCCAATCTGATCTTGCGAATTTCAAACGCCCGCGCCGGTATGTTTTCGTGACAGACCTGCCCAAATCTCCTGTTGGCAAAATTCTCCGTCGGATGCTGCAATCCGGCGATTATCAAACAGAGGACGAATGACGATGAGTAATTCCATGCAAACCCACCGCTCCGCCCTGCTGTCAGAACTCGACGGATTTCGCGTTGAAATTGATGCGGAGAACGAACGCGCGGACCTTATCCTTCACCGCCCACCGCTGAACATTATCCGCATGCCCCAGCGCCCGCAGATCGCGGCTGTGATTGATGAATTGGACCAAGACCACCGGGTCCGCGTTATCGTCATTCGCTCCGAAGGCCGGCATTTTTCCAGTGGTGGCGAAATTCCGGGCTTCCTGGAAGCCAGCCAGGAAGTCGTATCGCAATTGCATAAGTATGTGGCCGCACCGGAACGGTGCTCTAAGCCGGTTATTGCTGCTGTGTGCGGTTATTGCTTCGGCGTTGGATTCGAGTTGTCGCTTGCATGTGATTTCCGCATCGCCAGCGACACCGCAGAATTTGCGCTGCCAGAAATGCGGATCGGCATGATTCCAGGCTCTGGTGGTTCGGCTCGGCTGGAGAAGATGGTGGGCGTAAGCCGCGCTAAGAATATATCCATGCGCTCGCTGCGTGTTAAAGGTCAGCAGGCCTATGATTGGGGCATTGCTTGCGAATGTGTGGCGGATGATAAACTGGAGGAAGCGACGGCCAGCCTCGTCAAAGAACTTCGCCAATTCTCACCTCTGGCGCAACGCACCCTGAAGAACGTGCTGAACCACAGCGTTAATTCCCCGCTGGAACAGGCAATGGAAATCGAAGGCCAAGCCTATGGTCGCCTCCGTGGCGGTAAGGATTTCGAGGAAGGTGTTGCATCGTTCGTTGAAAAACGCCGACCTAAGTTTACGGGCGAATAAACCATGCAGTGGACTGAACGCCAGTTGCCGGAGGGCGATGAAGTCTTCCTGGACCATGTCGGCTGGTTCGTCGCCGACTTGGATGGAGCCAAGGCGCAGCTAGAGCGGCTTGGCTTCCAAGTGAGTGTTAAAAATATCCATATGAATATGGGCGAGGACGGGGTGCGGCACCCGTCCGGCACGATCAATCGCTTGTCGATCCTTGGGTTTGGGTATCTCGAGTTTCTGGGCGCGCGCGGGGAAACGCTGTTGGCGGACCAGCACCGTGCACAGCTTGGTCGCTATGAAGGTCTGCACCTGATGGCGTTCAATTGCGCTGATGTTCCAGCAGAAGCGCCGCGGCTGGCAGCAGAAGGCTTCACGCCGCTGGAGCCCGTCGAAATGCGCCGTCCGGTTCAGTTGCCGGACGGTGATCATGATAGCCATTTCAGCGTGCTGCGCGTGCCGCCAGGTGTGATGGCCGAAGGGCGTGTGCAATGGTGTGGGCATCACTCGCCGGATTTGGTGTGGCATGAAAGCCAAACGACCCATCCGAACGGCATATCAGCGCTGACCGGCGCATTATGGGTCGTTGATGATGTCGATGAAGCGTTGGATCGCTACAGCCGATTTCTGCGGAAACCCGCTAAGCGGCTGGGTTCGGGTGCGGGCTGTGTCTCGCTCGAACGCGGCATGCTGGTCTTCGCGGAGCATAACACCGCGGCGGATTTTGTACCCGGTCTTGCGGCACCAACTGCGCCGTTCGGCGGTGCTGTATACCTCCGCGCTGCACACTTGGATGCTACGCGCGCTTGCCTGAATTCCAACAATATTCCGTTTGAGGGTTTAGCAGGCAGTGTGTTGATCCGCCCGGCGCATGGCTTGGGAACAACGCTTGTTCTGCATGAGGGAGCGACGCCGCCGGGTCTATAACGCGAAGGAGCGTGTAGGTGGATCAAATCGATAGAAGCTTTGTGTTGGTGGGTGCCTCCGCCTTTAGCTTATCCGGTTGCGTTGGCGTTCCAGCGAGCGCTAATTTTTCTCAAAGCATCGACATCACCACCGCTCCGCTTGGCCAGAATGAGGCTGCTGCCATCAATTGTCTCGCTTCGAGGCGTATCAAGGGTTAACAATCATTCGAGCGCTATAGGGTCTATGAAACGCCGGTATTTGAGCGCGTGTTTGATCGTCAACGGCTGGTTCTGAGCTTGGCTGATGGCGCGCTGCAATCCGTGTTTGTGATTATCAGCCCAAGCTTCGGAGATGAGGCGGAGAAGACATTCACGAATGTTTTCAGGCAATTGCCGGCAGCCTATGGTCGGCCCGATCATTCTATGAAACGCGGCCGCTTCACCCGTAATGTAGCCAACGATTTGCGTACCGGCACTTTTCGGCAAGAGCATGAGTGGCGGGTTCCGGGTGGCGATCTTCGGCTTGGCATTCCAAAGCGAATTGATCGCCAAGTTTGCATTGAGGTACATTTCGCCCGCCGCTTAGCGCTGACCACACAATCAGATTGGAGTGTGGAGATGACCCGTTAAGATGGGTTGACTTAATAACTGGGGAAGAATGTCGTATGCCGTGGATTTTGAAGCTATCTGGCATGGTGCTGACGACGGTTGGCTATATGGCTGGCCAAGTATTACTGGCTGAAACATCGCCCATCCTGGGATATCTGCTCTGTATTCCTGGCATCATATTGATCCATTTGGGCTTTTCGCGCGCGAGGGCCGCAAAGCAACACGCTGCATCCGCATCCATGGTTAGCTACGCCGAGCCGGAACAGCCTTCTGGCCGTCCAGATCAGCAAGAGCATGGGGATGGAGGTCAAGGAAAGCGACGGACGCCATAGGCTAGGGTGAAGTTAACTATTTTAGTTGGTCACTGGTGTTTTTTACGTGCCTCAAATCGCGATTGCGCCAAGTGGGGCATCGCGCACTCGGTCCAGGTTGGGCTCTGCAAGTCCCCGCTCTACCTGCTTTACGGCCTCCACCAGGAACATATTTGCAGGTGCCTCCAGGCCGATTTCGGCGGCTTTATCAACAACGAAGCCGTTGATCTGCTCGATTTCCGTGCGGCGGCTTTTTTGGATGTCCTGGCCCATGGAGGGGCGGGAGCCTTCGGCCGTGGTTTTAGTTTGTGCAAGGCGTGATGCTTCGACAGCGGCCAGTGCTTTGGCATCGCCAGATGCAGCGGCTATCCAATCTTCCGCTGGATGCTTATTGATTTCCTCCAACGCATAACCAAGCGCCTGGCCAACGGCGATGGCCTCACCCGCCAGCTTAATCTGCAGGCGACGGGTCAGCGGCTCCCGCGCGACTTCGTTGGAACTGAAGCCGGTTGAGGCCGATACGCCATTGCCCATAGCATTGGCGCACAGTTTAGACCAACGCTCTCCCCACAGGTTCTCCGTAGAGCGTGCACTGTCGATGCTAGACAGCATCGTGACGAGTCGCTGCACCCGTGGCGTAATGCGGCCATGAGGCTCGCCGACGCGGAATACGGTGTGCTTATTTCCGCCGAGCGCAACACCTCTGCGCACGGTGGCTGGGCCAGTCATCTCAACCGCGATCTTGGCGGCGATACATCCAGCGACGCGGCCCCAGCCTACAATGCCCGCGATGATTTCCTCATTGATGCAGTTTTGCAGCGACAGCACGAAGCCCGTTGGTGCCAGATAATCCTTGATCATCGCGGTCGCCCAGGCGGTGTCATAGGATTTGACTGATACGATGGCGATATCAATGGGCCGCCCGCGCACCAGGCTTTGAACTTCCGCGATATGCAGCGCCTTTGCTGGGGCGTTGAAGCATTCAGGGTCCGTCAGGCCGGACAGGGTGAGGCCGTTGGCGTTGATCGCATCCACATTGGCGGGCCAGCCATCGATCAGCGTCACGTCATTACCGTCCCGGGAGAGATATCCGCCGATATAGGCGCCGACGGCACCGGCGCCGACGATGACAATTCTAGGCTTCTCGATCATTTGGGCGGTTCCCCTTCGATGGTGACGCGCCAGGCTTCGCGACGAAGGCCCTGGTAGTCATTGATTGCGGTATGTTGAACGGCGCGATTGTCCCAGAGCGTAACCGCCCCCTTGGTCCATTGCACGCGGCATGTATGTTCAGGTCGGGTGATGTGATCGAACAGGTAGTCCAGCAGTGGTTTGCTTTCCGACTCAGTCCATCCATCGATGCGTTTGGTGTGGATGCTGTTCACGTATATGGATTTTTTTCCTGTATCCGGGTGTGTGCGGATGAGTGGATGGATGGCCTCAAACTTATTCTCATCCTGATCCGTGATCGCCATGTTGGAGAACTTTACCCGTCCCGAAGCGCGCCCGCCTGGGACGCTGGCATTATTGACACCTTTGAGGCTGCTAAGCATGTCCTGCATCGGAGGTGACAAGCGTTCATAGGCAAGCTGGGCGGACGCGAAGGCCGTGTCGCCCCCGTATTCCGGAATATCAACGCCGTATAGCATGGTCGCGATGGGCGGGTTTGGCAGATATGTGGTGTCGGAATGCCAGCGCTCACCGAAGGTTTTGTCGTCACTGGGTTCCTTGACGATGCGGATGACTTCCGGTTGCTTATTAAAACCTTTGACGAAGGGGTAGATGTTGGGCGCGCCAAAGTTCTGAGCGAGTGCGACCAGGCCTTTAGGCGATAAATCCTGGTCCCGCAGCACGATGACCTGGTGTTGCAGCCAAGCTGCGTTAAGCGCTGCAGATACATCATTCGACAGCGGCTTTATTGCATCAACGCCGAAAACTTCTGCCCCGCAGGCACCGGCGAGCGGGCGGATATCAAGGGCGGCGGCGGGCATGGGTGGTTGCTCCATCGGGTTCGGGAGGTGGAATGGTCTCAGGCAGCGGCGGAAAATGCAATCGCGTATGCTATGGCTTGTTGCCCTTAATTGGAATTCATCGCCATGCCTGAAGCTCAGACCGAATATGAGAACCCTTGATGCGCCGTGTGTTGATCCTTGGCGGCACGGGGGAAGCGATCGCTATCGCCCGGATGCTCCATGACCAGATGGCGGATCGGGTTGAAGCGATTTCGGCACTGGCGGGCGTTACCCAAGCGCGAGCGCCCATTCTAGGCGCTGTCCGCATCGGCGGGTTTGGCGGTGTGGATGGGCTGGCGGCATATCTTGAATCAGAGCAGATCGACGCGCTGATTGATGCGACCCATCCGTTCGCGGCTCAAATGGCCGGGCAAGCCCATGCGGCTGCAGAGCGTACTTGCGTGCCGCGTCTAAAGATCATCCGGCCCATGTGGCACCGTGATCCGCGCAACCGTTGGATCGAAGTCCCGGACCTGGTAGCCGCTGCCGCGACGATCACTCGTGTTGAAGCCCGCCGGGTTTTTTTAACGGTTGGGGGCCGCTCGCTCCAGGCGTTCGAAGATATGCCTGACGTGTGGTTTTTAGCGCGCATGACCGATGCGCCGTCATCGCCACTGCCGCTTGCTAACGCGGAATACGTCGTCGCGCGCGGCCCGTTTCAGACTGACGCTGAGGTAGCCCTTATGCGCTCACACACTATCGACCTACTGATTGCGAAGGCCAGTGGTGGTGCAGCGACAGAGGCTAAAATTCACGCCGCACGCACGCTTGATATTCCAATCGTCCTCATCCGCCGCCCGCCCGCACCACCGGGCGATGCGGTTGCGGATGCTGATGGGGCGCTTCAGTGGCTCAATCGGCTGCTGGCAGATTAGTGATCTCAACCTGGAAAACACCACGCTTCGTGCTAGGTTCCTGTTTCGGTCATGGTCCTGCCTCGAAACGCCAGAAAACAAAGTCCCGCTATGCTGATTGAAGTTTACGCAGACGTCGTTTGCCCTTGGTGCTTTATTGGCAAGCGCCGGTTGGAGCGCGCACTGGCGATGCGGCCTGAAATTCAGGCGAGCGTGAAGTGGAGGCCTTTCCAACTGAACCCCTGGATGCCGCCGGAAGGTATGACCCGGGCAGAATTTCTAATGGCCAAGTTTGGCGCTGCAGATTCAGGCCGCATTTATGATGGTATTCGCCGCACGGGTGAGGGCGAAGGCTTAGAGTTCAGTTTTGATCTGATCGAGACAATGCCGAACACGTTGGACGCCCATCGTTTGGTCCGTTGGGCCGATCAACAGGGGCCAGCAGAGCCGCTGGTCGATGCATTATTCAGCGCTTATTTCACCGATGGCGCGCGCCTCGGCGAACACGGGGTTCTGGCGGGTTTGGCCAGTGCTGCCGGATATGACTGGGACGCGGCCATGGCCTACCTCATCAGCGGCTTGGACACCGACATCGTGCGTGAAGCGGATGCTGCCGCCCGTCAGGTCGGCATTCAGGGCGTGCCGTGCGTCATCATTGAAGAACGTTACGCGGTTTCAGGCGCGCAGGAGCCAGAATACTTCATGCCGTTGTTCGATCTGGCACTGGGTGTTGCGGCTTAGAATATTTTATATCAGATCGCGTCCTTTTCCTGGGCTCACTCCTTATCGACATCAAGGCCCCAGGCTCGTGCTGCATAGCCTTTGTCGACAATGTCGAACACGACGCCATTCGGGTCCCGGAACTTCACTTCCGTCGCGCCCTCATCTGAATCCGGAAGACGCATGTGATAGCTGCCGCCATTGGCTTCGATCCTTTGGGTCATGCCGTCCAGGTCATCATCGACAAATCCCATATGATGCAGGCCGAGGAAATCCTTGCCACGCTCGTCGCCCGCTTGCTGGTCTGTCTGGAATTTCAGAAGGGCCAGGCTCATCATGCCATCCGTCATGAGAATGGCGATTTCTGTTTCTGTCGACCGCATCATCCCGAACGTTTTCTCATAAAACTGGGCCGTGGCTTCCAGATCGGGCACGGTCAGAGCGATATGGCGCAATTTCGGCATGTTGATCCTCCGTTTGCTGACGTTTGACTGTGAGCGTGGCGGAAGTGCATGACACCTGCAAGATGGTGTGATGATTATGCCAGCCTGGCTTTCTACTATAGGATCGCCGCGGTGGGGGTCCGTAAAACTAGGTGGCCAAGAAAATCATAATGGCGGGGACAAACATGGTTTGGCTTTTGACGGATACTGGTGAGCGGCAGATGCCGGGCGCTGTTGCAGGTAACGTAGGCCTATGGATTTCGCTGGAGGACATGACAGCGGCGACGGGTTGGGAATTAAAGCCTGAGGGCGTTTGCCTGGCTGACATTTGCGTTCCTGCCGCACCGGGAGGATTCGTCCGTGACGGCAAGATCGACGCCGCCGCGTTTTGGCGTCATATGGGTTGGCCTGTTGTTAGCAGCGATGATGGCGGCGCATGGATCCTGGGGGAAGGTGCCGAGACGCGTCGGTCGTCGCTTGAAACGCTAACCGCGCCAGATTTTACTTTGCCGGACTTGGAGGGTACGCGGCATGCTCTTTCTGGGCAGCGGGGTAAGAAGGTCTTCCTTGTGACCTGGGCCTCGTGGTGAGGCTGTCGTGCTGATCTGCCCGTGTGGCAGGCCTTGTTCGACGAATTGAAAGACCAGAACTTCTCCATCATCACCGTCGCCATGGACGCGGACGCCGAAGCAGCGCGACCGTTCATTGAGGCGGCAGCCCCGGATTATATTTCCCTGATTGACCGGGATCATCAGGTGGTCGGGCTCTACAATATGGTGAATGTGCCTCAGGCCGTTTGGATTGATGAAACCGGCCAAATTGTGCGCCCGCCAGAGATTGCGGGTACGTATGATACCGTCCGCTCACGGGACAAAATCACCCGTGTGGTTCCAGCGGATGTCCAGGTGCTGCGCGATGAAGCGCGGACCGTTTATCAGGACGCAATTCGGGATTGGGTGCAGAATGGTGCCGAAAGCAAGCATGTTTTCAGCTGGGACGAGGTCAAAGTCCGCTTGACCGTCCCTGACGACAATGTGGCGACGGCCCATGCAAACTTCCGTCTTGGCCAGTTTCTAATGCGGCGGGGCAAGCCAGACGGGGCTTCGCCATTATTTGCGGAGGCACGGCGCTTGCACCCCGAATCCTGGACAATCTGGCGCGAGACCGAGGAGAAGAACGAGGATGGGCTTGCCGCTGGCTCAACCTTCTGGGCGCGGATTGATGCGCTGGGCGAAAAGAAGTTCTACGACACGGTCGATATGGCGGGCATGCCCGAATAACGGTTGGGCGCTTTTTACGAGAGAAGTTCTATGCGATCTGTCCTTCGCGCCTTCGTCGTTCTGGTAATTCTGATTGTGGGTGGTCTGGCGCTTGTGCGCTGGGCCACGCCGTCGCTAGAATGGAGGACTGTGCTGCGAAGGGTGCTGCGTAGATATTACCCACGCCGGCGGGTTGCTGAATGGCGAGGCCTATACCAACTCTTTGGAAGTCCTCAATCAGAACTACCAGGTTGGGCGGCAGATTTTTGAGATTGATCTGGCGCTGACAGTGGATGACCACATTGTGCTCACCCATGATTGAGATGCATACGGCGGCAAAGTTCCAAAACGCGCAACATTTCTTGCTGACAGCACCTCAACGCGGTTGGACTTTGACGGGTTCATCGATTGGGTTCAGCAAACCTGTTCAGACTGCCGCATTGTGACGGACACGAAGTTTGAGTTTGAGCTGTTTTGGGAAATTTAAGCAGCTGCTATGCCACCTGAAATGCAGCGGGATCAGTTTGTTCTGCAGACCTATGATTTCGCCTCAGCCCAGAGCTTGGCAGCCTGTGCGCCCATCCAGCCATAAATTCTGACGCTATATCTGCTGAAGAGTGTGCCTGAGGCCGGTCTAGGGGCGCTCCCCAATACGCTAAGCCTGAATGCCGTCACGATGCCGCTGGACCGGGGCCCGTTCCAAAGCACACAAGTGCGGGCAGCGATGAGTAAGCCGGTCTTTAGTAATGGCTATCCGTGGATGGTTCGCTCAGAACTTGTTCAGCGCCTGGGCCAGGCGTTTGGGGTCACTGGTTTTTACAAAGACGGACGCTCCCCCGTTACTCAGCCAATTCTTGAATGAGCCAGAGCGGCGCTTCACCACGGCCTACCCGCTGCACGTTGTCGAACGCATTGCGGACGCGGGCTTTGTGGCTCTCAAAGGTCGGGCCGGCCATATGGGCGGTCAGGGTGACGTTTTCGAGCCTCAGCAGCGGATTGTCCGGTGAGGTTGGTTCTTCATCAAACACATCAAGCCCCGCAGCTGCGATTGCGCCATTCGATAAGGCGTCAATCAGCGCGGCCTCGTCGACCACCGGGCCACGGCTGGTATTGACCAGAATGGTGTCGCTTTGCATCGCTGCGAACTCTGCCTTGCCGATCATATGCTGTGTGCTGCCATTCAATGGCACATGCAGGCTGATAAGGTCCGATTCCTGGATGATTTCACTGAATAGGCGGAAGCGGACGCCAAGTGCGTCTTCTTCCGCTTCGCTCAGCCGGGCGGTATCATAATAGGTTACGTGCATGCCAAACGCGGCAGCAAGGCGGGCGGTCTTTTTGCCAATGCTGCCAAGGCCGATAATGCCGACGGTTTTGTCCCGTAGCTCGTGCAGCTCTGGTGGCTCATTGCCCCGCCAGCGGCCGGCTGCAATATTCACATGCTGCTTCACTAATTGGCGCGATACGGCCAGCATCAGCAGGATCGCATGTTCGGATACGGCGGTGGAATTGGCACCGCCATTGTTGCAGATCGGCACGCCAGCCTTGCGCGCTGCTTCTATGTCAGCGCTGTTATACCCGGCGCTTAAAAGCTGGATCAGCTTCAGGTTGGGCGCCTCAGCGAACAGTTGATCCTGTACCAACATATCAACGAAGCCGACGAGATATTCAGCATCTGCCAGTGCGGCCTTGTATTCAGCACTGCCAGCTTCGGTTACGACCAGATCATACCCAGCAGGGACCATATCCCGCCCGAAATCGGCGGCGACAGGAAACGTTGTTACGAATACGATGCGCTTTGACATGAATTGAAGCTTCCGTTGCGGTTATTGCGTGGCGTTCCGGCCAATCATGATTTCATCAAATAGATAATCTGGCCCGAGTTGGTCGAGTGCAGGACAGCCAATCTGCGCCATAATCTTCTTGATCTCATCATGGACAATATGCATCGCTTTGGCCGCACCCGCATCACCGCCTGCGATAACGCCATAGAGGGTCGGACGGCCAAGCCATACGAACTTCGCACCCATCGCTTTCGCGATCACGATATCGGACCCACGCCGGAACCCACCGTCAATCATCAACGTCATGCGATCACCTACGGCGGCGTCCAGATGCGGTAGCACATCAAGTGCAGAGGGTGCGCGGTCAAGTTGACGAGCGCCGTGGTTTGAGACGATTAGCCCGTCCACACCGATATCAACGGCGCGCTGCGCATCATCGGTTCGCATGATGCCTTTCAGGATGAGCGGATGCGGCCAGAGCTTGCGGAAGGTTTCAATGTCTTTCCATTGTAGGCTGGTTGGCAATTGCGTGGCGACGAACTCGCCAACCTCTTCAGCGGAAGCCCCGGGCGGTGCGTATTTCCGCCAATTCTCTATCATGGCAATGCCATGTTTGGCATAGTCCTTCATCCACAGCGGGCGGCGGAGCGCATCCAGCTTGGATGCGAGAGAAAGCCGAAGCGGACGGCCGAAGCCGTTGCGGCGATTGCGCTCACGATTGGGCGTGGTCGGTACGTCTACGGTAATCATGAGGGCTGGAATGCCAAGGTCCGCAGCGCGTTTGACCTGGTCCTTGCTGATCGCGCGGTCCTTCGCCGTGTAGAGCTGGTACCAGCCATGGTCAGGGGCGATTTCTGCCAGGTCCTCCATGCGCGCCGTAGCGGCACCGGACATAACAAACGGAATATTGGCGTCTCTCGCAGCGGCGGCGAGCATCAAATCGCCGCCCCGACGGAAGTTGCCGATGCCGCCTGTGGGGCCAATGCCGTAGCAGCTTGAATATGTGTGGCCGAACAGCATCGTTGATTGGTCGATCTCCGAAATATCGACCATGTAGCGCGGTGCTAGCGCGCGCCGGGCGAACGCATTGCGGTTCGTCGTCAGACCTTCTTCGTCGTCCACGCCGCCTTCGACGAAATCATAGACAATCTTGGGGATGCGCTTTTTGGCTAAAACGCGCAGGTCTTCCAGATTGATGCAGTCGTCCATTTTCATAAGCCCCATTCCCGGCATGTTGGGTTCTGGGCTCTATTCTGCGGCGTAGATTAGAAAATGGGAATGGTTAAGCTGTAGCCGGTCGCCAACGGAGAGCCACGACAGACGCATCATCTATCTGGCCGTGCGGAAGGTAGGACAGGAGCCTATCCTCAAACAAGTCATTGGACGTCGCTGAGGAAAACCAGGAGTCCGCGGCAAGATCGGGCGCGCCTGCGGTCCGATCTGTGCAGATCACAGCGCTACCTGAACCGCTCGCGTCAAACTGCTGAATAATGGGATCAACAGCTGGCTTGGCACTCATGGCAGCCGCAAGCCGCGCGACCATTTTTGCGGGGCACGTTTTGAAGGCCGCTGCACCCGTTGCGCTGCGGTTACGCGCGCCACATCACCATCGAGGTTGATCCAGACTTAAGCATCACCGACGTGAAAAACGTTGAAATCAAGCGCGCTATCTGGCTTTAGGAGCATGCCAGCGAGTGTACAGGCGCCCAGGCCTGCGCCTTTTGCTCCATAACCGCCTTTAACGTTTGACCGCTGCGCCTGGCCTTCTGCGAAGAGCTTACCGCTGATGCATTTAATCGTGGTGCTCACAGTCTCGTTGGTGGTGTTCTGAGTGTCTTCCAGCCCAAGAGATAAATAGGCCAGGCAACCCCGGGATGTCTCAGCCGCACCGGCTAAGTTGCTAACCCCGTCGGCGACGGCGAAAAGGCCGAAAGCTGGTTTAGCAAGCATTGCATCACTAATCGCCCGCCTTCCCCCACCTTGGCGCGTTAGGGTTGCGACATCTAGCAATAGCGCGCCCCATTTGGCGGAGGCCATAGTCACGATAGAGCCTGATCCATTGGGGTGTTTTGCCGTCAGGCCAGCGCTTGTGGTCACGTCGCTGCGGCGTCCAGGATGCTGATGGCATACTAAATCGTGACAGGATCAACGCTATCTGTAGCATCACAAGGGGTAATTTTTCACACACCAGATAAAGGTGCGCTCACATTCATCGTCACATGCTCGGGATCGCCATCTGCGTTTACAATAAAGCTGCCGCGCAGACTTTCGTCCACCAAGTGGAATTGACCATCAATCCGAACCAAGCGCGCATGAGGGCGCGATACGCGTCGACCATCTATCACCAGATCAACGTCACCGGGTTTGGCGTTAGCGCCTGCTTCGGTTTGGGCGACCGCAATCAATTCATTCACGAGCTTGAGCGGAGATTTACCGCTGGTTTGAATTTCCTGCGCAAAGTCTTTGTATCCAGTGTCCCCAAGTGGGCCCAACGCTTCTACTTCAATCAGATTGGCGAAGCCTAGAATAGAGTTTAGTGGTGTTTTTATCTCATGGCTGATCTTGCCGAGAAATTTCAGCTTCTCAGCTTCCGCCGCATCTGGGGTGGCGCTTGGTAGTGGACACCGTTCCGCCGCATCGCTCATTAGTTGCCCCTAAGCATCAAAGACCAAGTTTGGACTATCAGGGCGGACAATGGCCGACGCAGGTAAAAAGTCCCACATTTGATGGCAGTGACCTGCTTAAAAGTGATCTAGGGTTTTGTTGGCGACGCCAGCAAGATCTGCTCTGCCTTCGCTGGGTCAAGTGCCTGGTATTGCTTCAGATTGATGATTGCAGACCCAAGCTCCAGCTCCGCGATGATCTTCACAGGCATCATTGGGGCACCAGGGGCCGGGCGGCGATAATAGGCACGGCCATTAGTAGGCTCATCGTCTGCCGCTAATTTTTTGCGGAATCCAGCAACCCGCTCAAAAACAAACTTGCAGCGTTGCGCATCGCCTTCATACGGGGTGCGGCGGCTTGGCTCTAACTCAGCGATGCCTTGGTCTTCAATCTTCACTGTGTAGCGCCTGCGACCATCATAAACTGGATATGACGCATTGCAGGACCCGGTCTGCTCGAGCGTCCGGCCAACGGCGATAATGGCGCTAAGGGGGTCCAGAACATCTGTCCGCTGGGCGTCCGTAATTGTTGGGCGCCGTTCGTCCGCAAGGGGGTGTGGGGCGGCTTTCGTCACTTCTGCAACGCCACCGTTTCTGACCTCGAAATTCACAAACCGCTCTTTTTTCTTCCAGTACGAATCTGCTTGATAGCTCTTAACTGTCAGCGGCGCGCCGTGCGATGCTGGGCCTTGATCAGCCGTCGCTGCACCTTTAACCGAGGTGCCGTGGCGCCATTCAATGAACCAGCCAACCATGCCTGCTGTTTCCAGCCGCATTTTTGCCGCGTAGCGCCCGTCGCGCAGAGCCACGTCCATCGCCACTTTGCCAACTTTCAAGCCGCCAGCATAGCCTTGATATACAAAGGAACCTGCAGCTTCAGGCTTCGCTGCCGGCGCGCCATCCATCACGCTACCGGCAAGCGCCGATGCCATGGCGGTAGAGGCAGCAAGCATACATACAAGGCCTGCCAAAGTTTGACATATCGCCATCGCAAAAACTCCAGTTGGACATAGCTGTAACGGGTATGCGTAATCTCAACGTCGTATTCAAGCCACGCCATGACATTGCCTTAATTCGCGGCGCAATCCCAAGTGGCTTGATGCAGCGCCAAACTGCCTGATCAAGCCATTGACAGTCGCGGCCTCAATGCCGTAATTCCCCTTTCTTCGCACATAAGTGCCGGGCGCGTAGCTCAGCGGGAGAGCACTGCCTTCACACGGCAGGGGTCACAGGTTCAATCCCTGTCGCGCCCACCACTCCGGTCCCGAGCAGCCCGGTTTATTTCTGGCAGGCGCATATATGCCGATTTCCATGTCCACGGCTGATCCTGATGTGCTCGCGAACGGCGTGTTAGCCGGTGATCGGGCATTGATTGGTCGCGCAATTACATTGGTTGAGAACCGTAACCCAGCCCGCCGTTGCCAAGCGCAGGCGATGCTGCAACGATTATTGCCACATACAGGACAAGCGCGCCGGATAGGGATTACCGGTGTACCAGGTGTTGGCAAGAGCACGTTCATCGAAGTGCTGGGGCGAACGCTCATCGCCAATGGCTCCCGCGTTGCTGTTCTGGCGGTAGATCCCACATCGTTGCGCACCCGCGGCAGCATCCTTGGCGACAAAACGCGGATGGCGGCGCTGGCGGCGGACCCGCGGGCCTTTATCCGTCCCTCACCATCCGCCGGCACACTCGGCGGCGTCACACGGGCGACACGGGAGACCATGCTGGTCATGGAAGCCGCTGGACATGATGTTGTGCTGGTGGAGACGGTTGGCGTAGGTCAATCGGAAATCGCTGTCGCTGATATGACTGATTTCTTTCTGGCGCTCATGCTGCCTGGCGCGGGCGATGAATTGCAGGGCATCAAAAAAGGCCTGCTGGAAATCGCAGATATGATCGCGGTTAATAAGGCAGACGGTGATAACGCCAGCCGCGCCCAGACGGCGCAACGGGAATATCGTGCAGCACTGCATATCATGGCCCCGGCGGACCCGGATTGGGCCGCACCGGTCGTGCTGTGCAGCGGGTTAAGGAACATCGGCATGGATGCGCTCTGGGCGGAGATTGAGCGCCATCGGGATATCATGACGGCAAACGGTAAGTTCGAACGTCGCCGCCAGGACCAGCAAGTTGGCTGGTTGCAAGCCATGCTACAGGATCGATTGTTAGCTGGCATGCTGGGGAATGCTGATGCGAAGGCCCAACTGGCGGCGGCAGAATCCGGTGTTCGGTCTGGCGCTATTACCGCACCCCAAGGTGTTGATGCAGTTTTGCAGGCCATTGGCCTCGGTTCAGAATTCGGTGAGGCTTAATCTCTTCCGCTCATCCTTGTTAGCCGCCATGCTGTCAACGACTGCCAGGAACAGGAAAGAAGTTGATGGATACCTATAAAATCGCCATCGAAGACGTATACATACCAGTCAAGCGCAAGCGCGACATTGATCCAGACAAGGTCGATGAGATTGCAGAAAGCATGATGGAGGATGGCCAGAAAGTACCGATCATGGTGCGTGATGATGGTAAGCGGCTCGTACTGGTTGAAGGTCTTCAACGCTTAGAGGCAGCCCGCGCCCTTGGCGAAGAAACGATTCAGGCGTTGAAAGTCTCAGCCCGCCAACGCTAAGCGCGTGCTAAGGCGATTTGCGCCCGGCTGCATGGGCATGGACCACGGGTTCGCCCTCATCCCAAGGAAAGATGATCCACGTGTCTTGGCTAACCTGGGTCACGTATGTATCGACCACTTCCAGCCCCGCCGGTTTCGCATAGACCGTCGCGATATGGGCTTTGGGCAGCATTTTCTTGACGGCCCGTGCCGTTTCACCTGAATCCACTAAGTCATCAATTATCAGAATGCCGACACCATCATCTGGGTCATCCATACCCTTCAGCACATTCAGCTTGCCCTGGTCCCGGTCTTCATAGGACGCGATGCAGACCGTATCCACATAGCGAATTTCAAGCTCCCGGGCGATGATCGCTGCTGGGGCCAAGCCGCCGCGCGCGATGGCTACGACGCGGTCAAACTTCGGCATGGTCGCAAGCCGCCAAGCGAGGGCGCGGGCGTCCCGGTGCAGATCTTCCCAGGACACGGGAAAGGAATGGGGCGCCATGGCGGCTCTCTCCGGAAAGCGTTTTGGACATGGATATGGGTGTGGGCCGCAGGACAGCTCTAGCGCACGTAAATGCGGACTTCATCGCTGCGTGCGTCGGGGGCTATGCGTTCTGACAATGCCAAGCGATTACGTGGCACGCCCATCTCGATCAGCGTCCGGGTCACGCGTTCGGCATGGCGGCGAGCTGAAATTGGCGATGAGGCGGTCGCGGAGGCTGCGGCTTCAATCTCAAAGCTGGCAGATGGGCGGCGGGAAAAAGCTTCCTTGATCGCACGATACAGCGGCTGCTCATACTCCACTGTCGCCCGATCAAATCGGATCACCACCAGCGGCCGACCAGAGTGCATGGGCGCTGCGCCGCCAAATTGGCGCTGTGGCGTGGCGGAAGGTGTCGCATACGCTGAAACGCCTAAATTGCCACCGTAGGATTCGCCGTTTTTAACGGCCAGCGAAAGGGTAGTGATATTCTGCCGTTCGCGCCCGACATATGCTGTTTGACGCGTCACATCCGTATTGATCTCGGATAGCAGGCGATCGATCAGCACGACGGTGCGGTTGACCTCATCCTCAAGAATCGCGAGCTGGCGATGGTCTTCATCTACCGCACCAGAAAGATTGTAAGCAGCGCGTACGGATTCGAGCAGGTATCCGGCAAGGGCCGAATCGGTCGAGACCCGTGCGGCTAGGTCCCCCAGCCTTGCTACATCTGCATCAATCCGTGCCAGTTGGCCCTGGGCTTCAGCCAGCTGGCTGGTAAGAATTGGGTTGCCGCGTGTAGTGCCGACCTGCAGGCGGGCGTTAATTGCCGCGACCAGTTGGTGATAACGCTCGGCATTGATGGCGGTGGCCGCCTGCCCTTGGCGCAGCTGCTCGCCATGGGCCGAAAGCCCACGTCGCATGGTGTTTAAGTCACCACGGAGCTGCAGAACCTCAGCACCAACAAAGGTGCCAGTTGGTCCGCCGCTCTGAACTGGGCGCGCCGCCAATGAAGGTGCGGGCTGCAGCTTTGGCGTATCAGCTTGCCTCGCTGTCCGGTCAGGGGGGGGCTGTTGGTAAGAAGGCCCTTGCTGGGCGCACGCAACCAAGCCCATCGCCAGGCTGGCGACGCATGCGCATTTGATGATCATTCCGCGAAGTCGCTGCAAACCACATTTCCCCGATTACGCGCAGCGATCCCCCCGGACATTACCGCACGTTTCATCGTCCACCCCAACTGGGTGATTACAGAGACAGATATAAAAGCAAAACGCTGCCAAATACAATCGCTTCGTCCAAGTGCCTCGCCTATTTCCATCAAATTTCCCGCGGCATGCAGGGCGCCGCCTAGAAAAGTAACCCCTGCGGCCAAATTTCTGGTTGCCACTCCATACCCAATCAAGTAGCTTCCGCGCGCATTGCATAGGGCAATCTGCATCTTGCACCGCGCCCGTAGCTCAACTGGATAGAGCACCTGACTACGGATCAGGAGGTTAGGGGTTCGAATCCTCTCGGGCGCGCCAATTTAATCAATGACTTAGGCGGATATTACCAGTTATTCATTCGTTTTTGGGTTACATGCGGGTTACAAATCGTACCCAAAAATAACGTAACTGGGTGACCCCGGGCCCAGTGAATTGAACTCACTCTGACCGCATCGCGGCCCATATGCCGCGGGCCAAGCGCTCTGATATACTGCATAGCGCTACCGTTGCTGGTCATCAGAGGGCCTGGCACGCGGGCCACGGGCCAAAAAAAAGGCCTGGGGCCCGGCCGGCTTTTAATTCTCCGGCAGACCTTAAGTTGGCTAAAAAACCTGGATTCGAAGGGGAAGGTCCCCAAGACTGGGGGCTTGGGCCGGGTTTGGCGCAAATATTCAGATGAGTAATCATACGAACCGAGGATGTCTGAAGAAACGTGTGTTGGAAAATCCCCAAAATTAAACAAAGCTACCCTCCAGAATCAGTCTGCAGTATAATATTTCGACGCCAAACCCCACACAGGGCGGTCTGTCGATGTTAACTCTAGTGCACCGAAAAACTCTCATTGAGGCGGGCCGTGGCACGCGGCTTGGGGCCAGCTGGCCGGGTCAGCGTTGCCTTGCCCAAACCCGCAAAGGCACCCCTTGCCGGAACCCCGTGGTTACAGGCCGGGGCAGGTGCCGTATGCACGGAGGCAAGAGCACAGGTCCGAGGACCGCGGAGGGCAAAGCTCGGGTCGCGGCGGCGCACACGAAGCATGGACAACGGTCCGCGGCTCACGTTGCGACGCTTAAATATATCCATGCTGAGCTAAGACGGGTTACATATGAGCTTAAGCGGCACGGGTTTATCCGCTGACGGAGTAGACTTTGTGCAAGAATACGGCGATGTGTCCTTCCCCCCTAAAACTGGGCCACTATTTTTAGAGACTGAAGGGGGATGTGATGGCTCGGAAACGTCATTCAGACGAGGACATACTTAAGCTGCTGCGGGAGATTGAGGTGAAGCTGTCGAACGGCAGCGACGTGCAGTCGGCCTGTCGT
>CBFIAF010000002.1:0-238782 GCA_965660545.1 Alphaproteobacteria bacterium
CGAGCGCGCTCTAATCTCAAACGGCAGTGGTAAACTGTTACGCCGCCAGTGGTCCGTCTTTACGCCACCGTTGACAATTCTGAAGCCTATTACGGCGGGTATCTGCGCTTTTTTTATGAATACAGCCCCGAGGCTTTCAAAGCGCCCACGGGCGGCGCGGTCGTGTTCTCATGCTCTATGTTATATAAAGCGATGCCCCTAAACTCCGGGATACTATGCGGGTTCGTACCGTTTCTTTATGATGACTCCGCACCGGCGACCCGCGAGAAAAAACAACGCGTTTTTTTCTGAAAATTTTAGAACTTATAAAAAGGCATAGAGGCAGAATGTCTGGGGACAAAGGCGCAAGCTGGGCCGCATATTACGCCAAATTGAAAGGCAGACCTCCGAGGCATACGGCGATGTTCGCGGCCAACCGATTCGATGCGCCGGGATATGCAGTTGATTTGGGGTGCGGAGCTGGGCGTGACACTCTGCCTCTCCTTACCCGCGGCTGGCACGTTCTTGGCATAGATAAAGAACGGGATGCGATCACTGCTTTGCGTGCGTCCACTCCAACTACACTCTTGCCTAAGCTGGAGGCGTTTAACGCGCCTTTTGAAGACGCGAATTGGGGTACGCCAGATTTAGTGGTCTCCAGCTTCGCGCTCCCACTCACACCCAAGCCAGTATTTTCTGCCGTATGGTTAAAGATATGGACAACCTTGAAAGCAGGGGGGCGATTTGCTGGTCAGCTATATGGAGAACGGGATACCTGGGCTCACAATGATGGGCCGGACGGGTTAATCGCGTTCTCACGCGCTGAATGCCTCAAATTACTGGATGCCCAGCAGATAGAATTGTTTGAAGAAGAAGAACATCCAGGCATGACACCGCGCGGTCGCTCAAAGCACTGGCATATTTTCCATATCGTCGCACGGAAACCATAAATCTGCCGCTTTTTAGCAGTCCTCTTAGTTTTCCCAAGGAACCTGCCGAAGTGCTTTTGCGTTTTGGTCTGTATCCAAGTTACAACATTTCGGGCTTGGGGTCGTGCAATGGTGCTGGCGGTTAAGCTGGTAAAAATATAGGCGGAGCAGCCGATGCGGCACTGGATCGGCAGACTATTCATTTTTGGCCTTATGGCCGGAATTGCAGGCGCGTTGGCTGCGATCGCAGTTGGCCTTGTTTTAGTGCGCGGATATGGCGAGGATTTGCCTGACCACGCTGGCCTTGCTAAATACAGCCCACCCATAACGACAAGGGTTCATGCGGGTGATGGTCGAGTTCTTGCTGAATTCAGCCGCGAGCACCGCTTATTTGTGCCTATAGACCAGATCCCTCCAGTTATTCGCTCCGCATTCATGTCCGCCGAGGATAAGAACTTCCTCAAGCATCCGGGATTGGATTTGCAGGCGCTGATCCGTGCTGTTGTGCGCAATCTTGAAAGCATGGCAACCGGGCGTCGGCCGGTCGGTGGTTCTACGATAACGCAGCAGGTCGCGAAGAATTTTCTGCTGACCAATGAGCTATCCATTGAACGCAAGGCCAAGGAAGCAATCCTGGCATTCCGGATTGAGCGTGCCTTATCCAAGGACAAAATCCTCGAGCTATACTTGAATGAAATTTATCTGGGTGAAAGCGCTTATGGCATCGCTGCGGCTGCCATGACCTATTTCGGCAAACCGCTTGATGCCGTAACGATTGAAGAAGCTGCATATTTGGCAGCCCTACCCAAAGGCCCAACCAATTATCATCCGACCCGTCGATACGATGCCGCTGTTATCCGGCGGAACTGGGTAATTGGGCGCATGGAGGATGACAGGGTCATTGCTACCGCAGATGCAGATGCTGCCAAGGCAAAGCCTCTGACCGTTATTTCTGGTCGTGCCCCTGAAGAAAAAGTATCTGCTCCGTGGTTTGCTGAGGAAATTCGCCGCGAATTGCAAAGCCGCTACGGTGAGGAGGACCTTTATGGCGGTGGCATGTCCGTCCGCGCAACAATAGATCCGGTGTTGCAAGCGGCAGCGGACAAAGCCCTGAAAGATGGATTGGAAGCTTATGATCGCCGCCACGGCTATCGCGGACCGGTCCAGCAGGTAGTGCTTGACCAAGCGTGGCAATCTAAATTGGCAACGATTGAACACCCGTTAAGTCTTGGTAATCGCCGTCTGGCGATTGTCCTCAAAGTCGATAGAAATCAGGCGCATTTGGGCTTTGCTGACGGCACAAGCGGGTTTTTGCCATATCGGGAACTCCGGTGGGCGGCACCAACATTGAAAGACCAGAAGGTCGGGAGAAAACCACGCCGGGTCAGTCATGCTGTCGCGCCTGGCGATATAATTGCCGTTAAGCCTGTTGCTTTTGGTGCGAAGAAAAAACCCTATCCAGCAGGAACTTATCGGCTAGACCAAATTCCAGATGTAGATGGTGCCATCGTCGCAATTGACCCGCATACAGGGCGAGTTCTAGCGATGTCCGGTGGATATTCATCAGAGCGGAGCCAGTTTAATAGGGCAACGCAAGCCGCACGACAGCCTGGGTCTGCCATCAAGCCGTTTGTCTATTTGGCGGCGCTAGAAGCTGGGTATACGCCTGCAACCCTCGTGCTGGACGCACCGTTTGTGGTGAATATTCAAGGCCTCGGAAAATGGAAACCTGCAAACTATTCCGGTAAGATTTATGGCCCCAGCCCCATGCGCCTTGGGCTTGAGAAATCCCGCAACCTGATGACCGTACGTCTGGCCGAGCATGTCGGCATCGGTAAAGTTCTTCAGACATCGGGCCGCTTTGGGCTTGGCGAAAAAATGCGGGCTGAACTTGGCTCCGCGCTTGGGACAGGTGAAGTCACCCTGCTGGATATCACAGCGGCATACGCCATGCTGGCTAATGGTGGTCTAAACGTAGAGCCAGTATTCTTCGACAGCGTTCAGGACCGGCGGGGTAAAATCATTTTCCGCCATGATGACCGGCCTTGCATCGGATGCGCTGGAGGCGACGCTAACCCTGCCAGCCCGCCTGAATTGGCTGATACCCGTGAACGGGTCGTCGATCCGCTAACGCGCTATCAGCTGGTGTCTATGCTGCAGGGTGTCGTTGATCGCGGGACCGGCCAGCGCGTCCGCCTTCCCGGCAAGCCACTTGCAGGCAAAACCGGAACGACCAATGACAGCTTTGATGCCTGGTTCGTTGGGTTTTCTTCAAATTTGGCGGTCGGCGTATATGTCGGGTTCGACCAACCACGCACGCTAGGCAGTAGAGAAGCAGGTGCCAGTGCTGCTGGCCCAATCTTCAAGGATTTCATGAAGCACGCGTGGGCTGTTCGCCCAGGCGCGCCATTCAAAGTCCCAGGTGGATTAGAATTTGCGCGGGTTAGCCGGAAAACCGGTTTACCGCCGTCCCGTGGTGATAGAGACGTTGTGTTGGAGGCGTTTATTCCTGGCACACAGCCACAGTCACTTGGCCCCGTCATTGGTGGAGGAATGGCGACTGGCCGACCAACACCAACACGGGTCGAACCGGGTTCCGGCGGCGTTCAAACGGCAGTGCAGCCCACAACACCCCAAGTCAACGAACGGCCCACGCTTAGGAACCGTCGACGGAAGCTTGGCCGCGTATACTAAACGCGCTAGGTAAATCCATTCTTGCTGGTTCCACAGGAGCAATTTTACCGATGCGCGCTGAAGCCCAATCCCTTGTCGATTCCATAAGAGACGCCGCCGCCTTGCTCCGGAGGCATCTTTGACTGGGATAACGCCCTCCTCCGTCTCGAAGAACTGAACGCAGAGGCCGAGAACCCCGATCTTTGGAGCGATGCAAAGCGCGCGCAGAAAGTCATGCGTGATCGCACTCAGCTCGGTGATGCAATTGAAGCATGCCGCGCACTCCAAGACGGGGCAGAAGAGAATGCCGAACTGATCGAAATGGCCGAGGCCGAAGGCGATGAGGACATGATCGCTGAGGCCGAAGCGCAATTGCGAGCGCTGGCCGTCACTGGTGAGAATGCACGCATGCAGAGCCTGCTTTCCGGTGAAGCTGACAGCAATGACTGCTACTTAGAAGTCCACGCTGGGGCCGGTGGCACGGAAGCCCAAGACTGGGCCCAAATGCTGCTGCGCATGTATTTGCGCTGGGCCGAAAAATCTGGAGCGAAAACGGAACTGCTGGAAGAAAGCAGCGGCGAAGAGGCCGGCATCAAATCAGCAACGATCCGCATTTCCGGTTCCAATTCCTATGGCTGGCTCAAGACCGAATCCGGCGTTCATCGCCTTGTTCGGATATCGCCCTACGACAGTCAAGCAAGACGGCACACAAGCTTTGCCTCCGCTTGGATCTATCCCGTGGTCGATGACAGCATTGATATTCTCATTGAGGAAAAAGACCTGCGGATCGATACGTATCGCGCGTCAGGGGCGGGGGGACAGCATGTGAACCGCACCGAATCAGCTATCCGTATCACGCATGAACCAACGGGTATTGTTGTCCAGTGTCAGAATGACCGATCACAACACAGGAACAAAGCGACGGCCATGGATATGCTCAAAGCACGCCTCTATGAGCATGAATTACGCCTTCGGGAAGAAGCGGCCGCTGAAATTGAGGCACAAAAGTCTGATATCGGCTGGGGACATCAGATCCGCTCCTATGTTCTACAACCGTATCAGATGGTCAAAGACCTCAGAACGGGCGTCGAATCAGGTAACCCCGATGCTGTAATGAATGGCGATATTGATACGTTCTTAGCGGCCTCACTGGCGGCCCGGGCTGGAAAAAGCCGGGACGACAAAGCGGAAGGATAAGCAACCTTGAGACTCTATTGCATTTAAGAAGAGTGCGCCGGGTCCGGAAACTTGGTTTTGGCGGCAAGAACAACCGGACCGGCCTAGCGGAGAGGCAAGCGTCTACCACATTTTATTACGTGCGCTGAGTGGACATTTTTCCTAAGCGGCTGTGTGATTGAGCGTCCGGCAAGCTTTTCGGCAAGCTGCTCGTCAGCATTGACGCTCCATTACGCTTGCGCACCTGCCGTAGGCAGTTCGCCCGTTCCAGGATGGGAGCGGCGCAGAGTGGCACTTATTTGGTCCGCGCGTTGCTGTAAGATCATGATGGCGAGGCGTTTCAAATCCATTGCTATGAATGCTTTAGTATCTGCTTGCGCTGCTTCAATCTTGCCGTGGCGTCGACGAAGCGCGATCAAAGTTACTGAGAATGCCGCCCAAGCAAGGGCCGCCGCAACAGCTTCACCAAGTGCGATCGCAGGGTCACGTACAATGGCTACCAATAACCCGGGCAATGCTGCAGTGCTTCCTGGTGCTTGGTCCTGGCTTTCGGACAGCCAGTGATTGCCGAACTAAAACGAGCAAATGCAATACTAGTTGGCTTCACAACCAATAACGCTTCAATTTTATAAGTTTTTCGCGAAATGCCGAGGCGGCTTAAATGGGGGATGCCAAGCTGTATTGCGATTTGCAAAACGTTTTGACCATACACCAAAAACCTGTCTGAACTTATCGCAACCTATTACGTTTTTTATGCAAATTCCTGATTAGGCTTAGTCTTGAAGCGCCTTCATCACAGCGTCTACATGCCCAGACACTTTAACCTTCCGCCAAGCCGCCTGAACTTTCCCGTCTGCGTTGATCAAAAAAGTCGAGCGTTCAACCCCCATATACTTCCGACCGTACATGCTCTTTTCCACCCACACACCATACTCAGCGACGACGGTCTTCTCTTCATCCGAAACCAAAGGGAAAGGCAGATCATATTTTGCCTTGAACTTATCGTGTTTCTTGACGGAATCAGGCGACACCCCAATCACCTCAACGCCAAGTTTCTGGAAGGCCTTATAGGCCTCCCGGAAGTCGCAGGCTTCCTTGGTACAGCCGGTCGTATCGTCTTTTGGATAGAAATACAGAACAACTGGGTTGCCCTGCAGCTCTGACAATGTGATGTCGCCCTCGCCATCGCGCGGCAATGTAAATTCTGGTGCTGCGTCGCCTACTTCAATCATGGTCTGTCCCTTAACAAGGCCTATTCATTCATACCGCTGTAGATCTCTACATAGGCAGCTGAAACGGCTGCTGCAAGTGTGTCTCTTGCAAGCTCCATCGCCGAAATATCCCAATAGCCAAGCGCTACCGCCATTTCCGCCTTCAGCCTTTCGTCTGTGGGGTCAGCATCCTCAGAATCAATCGGCCCAAGCAACCGCATGACCCACTGACAAGAAAGCCAAAGCAAGGCTGCTTGTGTCATTACTGCCGCTAGATCATCATTTATCACGCCAAGCGTATTCAATGCGGCGAAAATTTCTGCAGGTGCCCGTGCCGCTTGAATGCAGGGCTCTCTGCCATTCAATAGCGCTAGCCCCTGCCCTATAAATTCGGCGTCGACCATTCCACCCTGGCGAAGCTTTACATCCCACGGCCCCGCAGTAACCTTCGCAGAATTGATCCGCGAGCGCATGTTGGCAACATCAGCTAGATGCGCCACCCGCTCCCTAGGCTTGGCCATCATCTCTGCGCGCATGTCATCAAATTGCTTTGCCAAAGCAGTGTCACCAGCAATGAAGCGGGCCCGTGTCAGTGCCATCAGCTCCCATGTCCATGCGTCTTCAGTCAGATATCGGGTTAAGGCATCAATATGGGTAGCGACAGGGCCATCGTCACCAGTCGGCCTCAGCCGCATATCGACTTCAAACAGGCACCCTTCGCCGGTCTGTGCTGAGAGCGCCGTTATCAAGCGTTGAGTGAGGCGCGCATAAAATACTGCAGGCGCTAGCGATCTCGCTCCATTCGACTCCGCCCCTTCAGGTGCTGAATAGATAGCAACTAAATCCAGGTCGGACCCAATCGTCAGCTCCCGGCTACCCCACTTTCCGTAGGCGAGCACGCCATAGGCACCGCCTTCGATCATGCCGTGCGCAGCTTCAAATTCTGCCTGGACACCTATGAGCATCTTTGCCGCGACCACATCTGCAGCATCAGAAAGAATGCCAGCTGCGACAACGGGCAATAAGCGGGCCTCCAATGTCTGCACGCTAAGACGTAATCGGATTTCACTTAGCCATCGGCGCGCACCATCAAGCACGTCCTGAAAATCAATTGCGTCGCCAAGGTCGCAACACAGGTCTTTGCGCAGACTTTCTTTATCGCCCGGCGCTGCCATGAATTCATCTGTCAGCACAGCATCAAGCACATGCGGATGCTCGCTGATATGCGTCGCCAAATAAGGGGAACGGCAGAGCACACGGGCCAGAAAATCTAAAAGACCCCGATTTGCTTCAAACAATGAGAAAATCTGAACGCCTGACGGCAAGCCAGCCAAAAATTCCGCGAATGCGTTGAATGCGACATCGGCATCAGGCGCTGATCCAAACCGGCCGAGCAGATCAGGTGTTAGCTCTGTCAGAATTTCGCGCGCACGCCCGGTCCGCATCGCTCGTATGCGGCCATGGTGCCAACCCTTTATTGTCTCCGCAACGCGTTCGGTATCCTGAAAGCCCATTTCCGTTAAGGTCGCCAGGGTATCTGGATGATGGTCGGCGCCTGTGAATGAGAGTGCGCGACCGCCGCCAAGGTCTTCTTCGTCGGCGAACAAGTTTGCGTAATGACTTTCAACGGTTTGCAGCGTTTGGACCAAGTCCGAAGCGAATGCCTCCTTGGTTTCATAACCTGCGAAACGCGCGAATGTGTTGGCTTCGTCTACTTCTGGGGTCGTATGTGTTTGCCGATCGTCGACCATTTGCAGCCTATGCTCGATCGTCCGGAGCTTTCTATAGGCCGACTTCAAATCTGCATGAACATCCATTGTCACATGCCCTGCTTGCATAAGTGCTTCTAGTGCCGGCAGCGTTCCACAATCCCGGAGGCTGGTATCGCGACCACCCCAGATCAGCTGCTGTGTCTGAGCAAAGAACTCAATTTCACGGATACCGCCACGCCCCAATTTCACATTGTGGCCGAATGCACTTGGCGGCTCACCGCCCTGTTTGCGATCAATCTGGCGTTTGATCGACTGAATGTCGCGAATGGCATTGAAGTCAAGCGAGCGTCGCCAAACGAATGGCCTGAGCCCCCTCATGAACGCTGCACCCGCGTCCAAATCGCCAGCAATAGGCCGCGCCTTGATCATCGCCGCCCGTTCCCAATTCTGACCGGCAGATTCGTAATAAACTTCCGCCGCATCAACCGAGAGCGCCATCGGCGTTGAAGCTGGGTCCGGGCGGAGCCGAAGGTCCGTGCGGAAGACATAGCCATCCCGCGTCAGCTCCTCCAGCATCCTTACTAGCCCACGTGTCAGCCGGACCATTTCATGCTGCAATCTGTCGGGGCTTTTGGCCTCAATCTTCTCAGGGTCGAAAAGTACAATCAGGTCTATATCGCTGGAATAATTCAATTCCTCAGCGCCAAGCTTTCCCATGCCTAGAACGATAAGCCCACCATGACGTAGTAAGGTTTCGCCACTCGGATCGTCGGTCAAAAACACATTGCGCTTGGCTGCATCCGCCAAAAGCCAACCGAGAGCCGCGTCAACCGAGCTGCGTGCGAGTTTAGAAACGGCACTTGTCACCTGTTCCAAGGTCCAAATGTTAGCAAGATCAGCCAGGCCAATAATCAATGCGCCACCAAGCTTCGCCTGCCGAAGTTTAGACATGGCACAAGATTGCCTCGATGCACTGGCGATGCTCTCCAACGTTGTGATGACCTGCACGAATGCGGCGTCTGGCCCCAGATTGAGGCAGTCCATAAAAGCCTGTGGCGCTCTCTCTGCGGCACGCGCTAGATAGGGCGAACCGTCAAATGCACCCTCTAGAAGTGTACGGCCTTTATCATCAACAAGCGCAGCGTTGAGCGCATCTGCAGCAGGCGTTCCGGTAAGCGCTGCGAACGCCAAATTTGCTTGGGCTAAATCTGTCGATAGTGGCAGCGGAGCGTTGTGAGATGGTATAAGGTTTAGGAACTGCATAATACGTAGGATACTACAATATTCCCTGGCTTTAGGGATATGGATTCGTACCACACAGGAGTGAAAAACTAAGCCGTGCCTTCTCGCCCGATTGCCAAAACCATCCCTGGAGGACTGAAATGGCTGTTGCGTGGCAGTTTAGCCGCCGTGGCAGTAATGACGGTCGTCGCGCTTTTTTTTGCAGCTCGGTTGAGCCAGGGGCCAATCGACCTCGCCTTTTTGAAGCCACAGCTTTCAGCAGCGCTGTCCCAATCCACTGGTACACTTGAAGCTACGGCACAGGGTTTTTCCCTTCAGGCGAATAAGGGAAAGTTGGGGGTCATCGCCTCGGGGTTGGAGGCGCGGACAGAAGCGGGAGGTCTCGTTGCACGCGCGGATAGCGCCCAGGTGCGGTTGAGTATTCGGCAATTACTGCGGGGTGAGGTGCAGGCAACCCGTTTGACGATAACAGGTGCCGCTCTCATCGCGGTTCGTGATGGCGATGGAAAGCTAACCCTTCGTGCAATTGAGCAACTCAACAAACAAGATGAAACCTCAAGCGAAACTGCAGATAACGAAGCGGAGGATATTCTCGCACTCGCCCGCACCTGGTTAAACTCAGATGGTGCTGGTGAAGATTCGCCTGATCTTGAGGTCATTGATGCGATGGTCATCGCCCAGGATGGTCTCACAGGCGAAGAACTTTGGCGTGGACATTTAGATGCAGCCGCGACGCTGACCCCTGGCATTATGCTGTTGCGCGGCACACTGGATTTCAACGACCTGGAAAAAGCTCTACCGCTCAAAGTATCAGCGACCCTCGAACGGAAGGTGGGTGCTGCTGCTGCCCTGATAGCAGAGAACGCTGATCTTGCTGTACTCGCACGAGCCGTGCGTCTGTTCGGTCTAAAACTACCACCCGTTGATGGAATATTCACCGGTACGGTAGAGATCAAACTCAACCGAAATTTAAAGCCAGCAACAGCTACAATCCAATTTAAAGCAGATGGCTTGGAGGCGTCCTTCAAGGGCGGCTCGCGGATTGCGCTTGACCATGTCTCCGTAGATGCAAAAGCAGATGCAGCCGCTCAGCAGATTACGCTCACCGGGCTCCGGCTTGGCAGCGTTCGCGCTGGGCTTTTAGGCGCTGGTGTCATTGAACCCGCCAGCAGCCCCAACCGCCCAGGAGCGTTTGTCGCCAAAGGTCGAATTGATCACGCCGACTTAGGCTACCTTGCTAGCATTTTAAAACTGTCCGATGACATCAAGGGCGTGGATGGCGATTTAAGAGCAGATTTTGATGCCAGTTTCAGCGATCGTGGCCTCGGAACGATTGAGACGAAACTCAGCGCCAAGATCGCGATCGACCGCCCAGACATCTTTCGGAATCCGATCGATGTCAGCCGCCTTAGCCTGTTTGCTTCATACGATCCAAGTACGGCCGAGGTCGAAGTAAACGGCCTAGACATGATGTTTGATAACATCCCGATAGCCGCCGAAGGAACCGTCAAACTACGCGCGCAAGTCATGGAGGGTGCCGAAACCTTAAGGGCGCTTGCGGCAAACCTGCGTATAGGCAAATTCCCAAGTGAGACACTGGCCAGAATCTGGCCTGTCACATTTTCAACAGGCGGCTGGGCATGGGTCAGTAAATATCTCTCCGATGGCGCAGTCGATCAAGCAGACATCAAACTGACTAAGCAGCCTGGCAATCCACTCGAAGCTACTGGCACCTTCCGAGTAAGCGGGCTGGACGTTGTTTATTGGGACAAAATGCCAAAGGCAAAGGGCGTCACGGGCATAGGGCGTTTCGATGCAAACGGTCTTCATATAGATGTGACGCACGGCAGGTCTGTTGGCCTGAAGGTCGAAAATGTAGCCATAGACTTCATTGACCTTGGCACCAAAAACGAACGTATCAAAATTGATGGTCGCGTGAGCAGTGAGGCCCCCGCCCTATTGACTCTGCTAGACCGGCCCCCACTCCGTTATGCTCAATGGCTTGGCGTCGCGCCGAAACAAGCCAGTGGATCGGTCAAAGCACGCTTGAAACTCGCCTTCCCGCTAATTGACGCCTTGAAGCTTGATAACATTAGCATCGACGCCGTAGGCACCATCCAGGATGCTGAACTTCCAGGTGTCGTCAATGGCTGGGACCTATCAGCGAACAAACTGGATATCGGCATCGATAAGTCGGGACTGACAGTTGCAGGTACGGGCTACCTGCTAAATCAGCCTATTAATTTTGGCGGGTCTATCGAATTTACAAAAGCGGAAGAACAAGCGCGCATCGCCGGAAATTGGGTTTTGACACCGGATGTTCGCCGCTCGCTTGGCCTGGGCAGTACAGCCATTCGACGGCGGTTAACGGGCACAACGCCAACCCGGTTCATTGTCAGCGCCAGGGCTGGCGAGATCTATCTTATGGAGCTCGATGCCGATCTCACCCAAGCAACGCTTTTAGCCCAAGAAATTGGCTGGCTGAAGCCGAAGGGTGCACCAGCTCGGCTACGCGCCCTGGCTACGCTTGTGAAAGGCCGCCCAACCCGCATCGATAATATAGAGCTGAAAGCCGATGACATGGATGCAACAGCTACCGTGCTGTTTAATCATTCAGGTACCCAAATTCAAAGTGTCCAGGTTGATAGGCTCGTTGGTGTTGGGAATGATATTCAACTTCAATATGCGGTTGCGGCTAACGGCGACCAGATACGCTTAAGCGGTAATCAAGTTGACCTTCGACCACTTTTTGATCTTGATCACGGTAAACCCAAAGCAAAAGTCGGCTCGGCAGATGATAAGGTTCCACAGCGTCCTCTATTTGTAGACGTGGATGTTCAACGCGCGCGTGTCGCCAAAAAATTCTGGCTACAGGACATGCGTGGCCGAATGACAGTGACCGGAGGCTGGCCGACCGGCCTTGATGCATCGGCACGGTATACTGGCGGGAACCTTGTTGCTGCATCGCTTGCTGACAGCGCAGGACGTATTCGCATCGGCGCTAGTGATTTTGGTGCTCTTGTGCGCGCCACAGGTGCTTCAGCGGCGGTCAAAGAGGGGAAAGCACGGATTATTGCGAACAAGGCTGCTTC
Organism: Alphaproteobacteria bacterium; assembly: GCA_965660545.1. Taxonomy (GTDB): domain Bacteria; phylum Pseudomonadota; class Alphaproteobacteria; order Bin95; family Bin95; genus VMCJ01. The sequence continues at coordinate 12,015 of CBFIAF010000002.1, forward strand.
AGGTGCGCTCACTATGGACTTCAAGGCCAAGAAATTCGCATTGCTGAAATCAGCGATTGCAAAAATTTCTGGTGGCAGGAAACCAGCCCCTATATTGCAAATGCTCGGCGACGGTGACTGGGTCCAATTTCAGCGTATGGATATCGCGGGGCAGTGGGGCGATGGTGTGTTAAATATCTCAAAGAGTCGCGCGTTTGGGAATGCACTGGGGCTGACGGCGGTCGGCACGATTGATGTCAACGCGGAACACATAAATATCAAGGGGGCGGCTTCGCCTGCCTATGGCCTTTCCCGCGCAATCGGATCGATACCAATCTTGGGCGAATTGCTGACAGGGTCGCGCAAAGAAGGCGTATTCGCTGCGAACTACAGCGTGACAGGCCCCTTGGATGACCCAAATTTTGAAATCAACCCGCTCTCTGCATTGGCACCCGGTATTCTCCGCGAGATCTTTGGCGCAGCGCCGGAAAAGCAATCAGCCGAAGCGCCACTCAATACAGATGAGCGCGATGATCCATAAGCTAAACTCAGTCGGTTGGGCCTGTGAGCCCTAACGCCTATACTCCTGTGAGCCCTAACGCCTATACTAATGTCTAAGCATTGCAAGGAGACGCCGATTGCCCGATAGCGCCCTCACCAATTCACGTATCGAAGCCCATTATCGTGAGCATACGCCGGGGTCAGGAAAGTTAGCTGAGCGCGCAGCCGCGTCTTTCCCAAGCGGGATCACCCATGACTCACGCTTCTTGGAGCCCTATGGCCTCTACATTGATCGGGCCAACGGCCCGCGCAAATGGGATGTAGATGGTAATGAATTTATTGATTATTTCGGTGGTCATGGAGCGCTGCTGCTTGGTCACAATAACCCAGTCGTCGCGAGCGCCGTCCAGGACGCCTATGCAAAAGGCACACATTTTGGTGCCAGCCATGCCTTAGAGATTGAATGGGCAGAGATTGTCCGCCAGATGGTTCCGTGCGCGCAGAAGGTCCGTTTTACGTCCTCTGGCACCGAAGCGACCCTCATGGCTATCCGCCTAGCGCGTGCTTATACAAACCGCCCGAAAATCATACGCTTTCGGTCCCATTTCCATGGTTGGAATGATCATATGACGCCGGGGCAGGCCAACCATTTCGATGGAACAGCGACTGCTGGCGTCCTTACAGGTGTCGCAGATGGCGTTGTTCTGGTTGATCCGAATGACTGCGACGGAGTTGCCGCGGCCCTGGCGGGCGGTGATATTGCTGGCGTCATCCTTGAGCCAACTGGTGCCTCCACCGGCATGATCCCGGCCGCACCCGGGTTTTTGGAATACCTGCGTGAAGCAATAAGTGAGGCGGGCGCTCTGCTGATCTTTGATGAGGTCGTAACAGGGTTCAGGGTATCCCCCGGCGGTGCCCAAGCGGCTCTTGAGGTCACGCCTGATCTTGCGACCTTTGCAAAGATTATTGCCGGCGGCTTACCGGGCGGTGCCGTTGTCGGCAACGCGGACATTTTTGATCTGTTGGACTTTCAAAAAGCCCGCGCTGGCGGGTTCGAGAAGATTGGCCACCAAGGCACGTACAACGCCAACCCCGTAGCGGCAGCCGCAGGCATTGCCGCACTCACCATAATCGCAGAAACTGATGCCTGCACGAAAGCAAACGCCTATGGCGATGCGATGCGTGATGGATTGAACGACGTCATCCGCGAGGCTGGCTTATCTTGGGCTGCATATGGTGAGTACTCGGCCGTCCACGTTTTCACAGACCCCAAAGCGCGCGGCGATGTTTCCCCTGACAATTTTGACCCTCTGGCGCTGCCGTTTATGGAGCTGAAAAGCAACAATGCGGAAGCTGTGCGGAAACTCCGTCTCGCAATGCTGGTCAATGGGGTGGATATTACTGGCTGGCCCGGTGGCACAATTTCCGCCACCCACGGCGTTGCCGAGTTGTCCGAGACACTGACAGCATTTAGAACTGCTCTCGGCATGCTCCAGGAAGAAGGGGCGATCTAACGGATGGCAGGCAGTTATGCGCGTCAGTTTGATGTCGCAATCATAGGCGGCGGCATCGCTGGCGCTGGCCTATCCTACTTTCTTGGGCAAGGCCAACGTGCAGTGCTGCTGGAGCAGGAATCTGCGCTGGGGACACATACGACAGGTCGATCAGCCGCGCTGTACACGCAGGCATATGGCAATGCCGAAATCCGCGCCCTGACAGTCGCCTCAAAAACATTCTTTGATGCCCCGCCAGCGGGGTTTGCCTCATACCCGCTACTGACGCCAAGGGGCGTATTGCTAATTGGCAGGACGGACCAACGGGAGGCTGTCCAGCGCGAAGTGGCAGCGGCGCGACTACTCACGCCGCGCGCAAGGCTCGTGTCGGGAAGTGAGGCCGTCGCCCTCTCCCCTGCCCTTAAGGCGGACTACATAGATACCGCTTGCTACGATCCAGATGCAATGGACATTGACGTTGATGCCATGATGCAAGGCTATCTTGCAGGGGCCCGTCAGAATGGCGTTGAAGTATGGCTGGACGCTCCGGTAAGGGGCCTCGCCCAACTCAATAGCGGTTGGCGGTTGGAGACAGCCAAAGGTCCAATCGACGCTGACATAATCGTCAATGCATCAGGTGCATGGGCCAGCGCGATCGCCATAATGGCAGGCGCGCGGGCGATTAAAATTACACCGAAGAAACGGACGGCCTTTCTGGTGACTGCTCCGGAGATACCCGGCTTCGCCAGTTCTGCAGCGACAATCGACGTGGACGAGCAGTTCTACTTCAAGCCGGATGCGGGTTTGGCGCTGCTCTCTCCCGCCGATGAAACGCCCATTGAACCTCACGATGCGTTCGCGGAAGAAATCGAGATCGCCATAGGTGCCGACCGCGTTCAGGCAGCGGCAAATATTCCGATCAACCACATCAATCATAGCCGCGCAGGATTACGTTGCTTCACAAACGATAAAACACCTGTCGTCGGCTTTGATGATGATGCGCCAGGATTCTTTTGGCTCGCAGGCCAAGGCGGCTATGGGATTCAGACGTCTCCTGCCATGAGCATGATCGCGGCTGCACTGATCAATGGCAAAAAAGCACCAGAGCAATTGCAGGATCGGGAGGGCCATCTCATGGCACTCAGCCCGGCAAGGTTCATTGCCAATGAAGCTTGCTAAAAGCTTCAAGACGTCGACGGTCTGTCACCGGTTCACGTACCCGATCGGCGTACCCGCCGCCAATACCAAAAATAATTTCTCCGTCCGACGTGATAGCGAAAAGCAGTTCAATAAAAGTCTCAAGTCCATGGAACTGGACAATAATGTATGCTCTCATAGCAAATGCATTCACCGCCGGGATAATATTATTCAAGAAACAGCCATGGTCCATCCGCTGCTCACGAGGGGCATTGCGATCAATCGTGCACAGCAAACGGACAGGCGCTTCATAAAGACGCAACCCAACGTGGCTGAGGTCACCATCATCAGTGCGGGTCGCCCGGACATCCCGTGCCCAAAGTGTCGACGCTTCTGCCGCGCGGCTTATACCAACCGCCGTGATGTTCACAACATTGACGAGTGCATCTTCAGCAAATACCTGGACGCGCCCAGTTTGATTATTGCGAATGCCCGGCGTCCGACAAGCATTCTTAAGACTGCTCTTAATCTACGACCTTGTCGGAGAACATTCGCTGAAAAATCTGACAGTCCTCCGCGTGGCTATGGCGTCCAATACAAGCATTATGCAGCATTAACCGTGTGCACAAGTCGGATTATTGGGCAATAACCGGCACGTATCCGAAATCAATTACACCATGAAAGGTTATCGCGATGAGCGTGAAGGCAATATTATGGGACTTCGGCGGTGTGATAACAGCAAGCCCATTTGAAGGGTTTGCCCGTTATGAGAAAGCGGAAAATCTGCCTAAAGGTTTCATTCGCAAGGTTAACAGCATCAACCCGGACGCCAATGCCTGGGCTCGCTTTGAGAGAAGCGAAATTGACCGCAATGGTTTTATTGCCGCCTTTGAGGAAGAGGCAATAGCGCTGGGGCAGACAGTGTCAGGAGAAGCAATATTGGCAGGCCTGATGGGTGCGCCGCGACCAATAATGGTGCGGGCTCTCGAACGCGTTAAAGAAACCTTTCCAATCGCCTGCCTCACGAACAATGTCGCGCGGATGCCGCGCCCTCCAGAACAAGAAGCGGAAATTGGGCGAATCATGGGCCTATTCAGCCATGTGATCGAATCCAGCAAGATTGGCAGCCGAAAGCCTGAAAAGCGCTTTTACCAGTATGCGCTTGAAGTGGTTGGTGTCGATGCACGCGAAGCCGTGTTCCTGGATGATCTCGGCGTAAACCTGAAATCCGCCCGCGAAATGGGTATGGCCACGATCAAAGTCGTTGAGCCAAAGAAAGCTCTTAAGGACCTTGGTCGGATCATCGACATGGACCTTACTGCTGATTAGTGCCCGCCGTCACAGCTTGACGAATGACTACGACGAGCCATTATCGACCTTAGATTTCCCAGATCTAGGATTCTGCCGCGATGGACAACAATACTACCATTACCCCAGTTACCGCTGACGATGAACAGCAAATTCTTGATGCGATCGATAAATTTTTAGAACGCGATGTCCGTCCCTATGTCATGGATATCGAGCATACGGATGAATATCCGACAGATATGGTCGAGGGTATGAAAGCGCTCGGCTTATTTGGAGCAATCATACCGCAGGAATATGGTGGCCTCGGTCTGCCAACTACAACATACGCCCGAATTGTCGAGAGGGTCTCTGAAGCATGGATGTCGCTTTCTGGCATCTTTAATTCGCACTTGATCATGTGTTCAGCCGTTATTCGCCATGGCACCGAAGATCAGAAGCGTGAATGGCTACCAAAGCTGGCGACTGGTTCAATCCGCGGCGGCTTAGCGTTGACTGAGCCCAATTGCGGTACCGACCTGCAAGCAATCCGTATGACGGCTAAACGCGATGGCGATGATTATATTGTTAACGGCACCAAGACTTGGATATCAAACGGCATTCACGGCACGCTCTTCGCACTTCTTGTAAAAACTGACCCAAACGCCAGTCCTCGCCACGCTGGTACTAGTTTATTTTTGGCTGAAAAAGGCCCAGGCTTCACTGTATCCCGCAAGCTAGAGAAGCTTGGCTATAAAGGTATCGATTCCGCTGAGTTGCTGTTTGAAGATTTCCGCATTCCAGCAGACCGACTGATCGGACTGGAAGAAGGAATAGGCCTTCGCCATGCCCTTGGCGGACTGGAACTCGGGCGTATCAACGTAGCGGCACGCGGCGTCGGCGTTGCATCTGCTGCGATGAAGGAGGCCGTTAAATACAGTCAGCAAAGGGAAACTTTCGGCCAGCCAATCTGCGAACACCAGTCCATTCAGATCAAGCTAGCGGATATGGCGACACAGGTCGAAGCAGCACGTCACCTAACGATGGCGGCAGCAAAGGCATTTGATAGGGGCGAGCGATGCGACATGGAAGCAGGTATGGCCAAACTCTTCGCCACAGAGGCTGCAGTTTATAACTCCATGGAGGCCATGCGCGTCCACGGTGGCTACGGGTACTCCAAAGAATTCCCGGTTGAACGCTTTTACCGGGATGCGCCATTGCTTGTGATAGGCGAAGGCACGAACGAACTGCAAAAGATTCTCATCGCGCGCCAGCTTATTGAACGGAACCCCGCCTAAATGCAGCGCCCCCTGGAAGGCATTCGCATTATCGCCATTGAACAATATGGCGCTGGGCCGCACGGGACAATGCAATTGGCGGACTTAGGCGCTGAGGTCATCAAGGTAGAGAATGCAGGCGATGGCGGCGACGTCGGGCGCCATGTTCGCCATCCGAATGAGGCCTTGCCAAAAGGCGACAGCCTGTTTTTCCAGTCATTTAATCGTAACAAGCGCTCCATTAAGCTCAATTTGAAATCGATTGGCGGGCAAGAAATCTTACGCAAATTGGCCGCGGGCGCAGAGGGTGTTTTCAACAATTTACGCGGCGACTTACCTGATAAAATGGGATTGACGTATGATGACCTGAAATCCGTCAATCCTCAAATCGTTTGCGTTCATTTATCTGCTTATGGACGAGGCAATGATCGTGCAGCATGGCCCGGCTACGACTATTTGATGCAGGCAGAATGCGGCTATCTGTCCGTTACGGGAGAAAAAGGCGGCCCGCCCTCACGCATGGGTTTGTCTATCGTAGATTTATCGGCTGGTGTTCAAGCCGCCCTTGCGCTGGCGTCCGGCATATTGGGCGCCCGCGCAAGTGGCCAGGGCGGCGATTATGATGTCAGCCTCTATGATACGGCCATGACCAATCTATGCTACGTCAGCGCCTGGCATATGAGCCTTGGCGAGACGGTTGGGCGTGAAAAGCGATCCGCTCACCCCAATCTCGTTCCCAGCCAGCTATACAAAACAAAAGACGGCTGGATTTTTCTGATGTGCAACAAGCAAAAATTCTGGCCGATCCTGTGCCATAAAGTTGATCGCCCTGAATGGGTTACGGACGACAGGTTTAAGGACTTCCAGGCACGCCTCGCCCAGCGGGATCTCATTACAGATATTCTGGACGAGGCGCTTTCTGAAAAGACGACCGATGAGTGGATGGCAGTTTTCGAAGGCTTTGTTCCAAGCGCACCCGTCTATGATGTAGGGCAGGCGCTTGACAGTACATTTACACAATCAACCGGCCAAATTGTGGATCTGGCGACGCCGTCCGGAATGAATGTACGCACCGTTGGGCCTGCAATCCGCCAACCAGGCGTTCCGCCGAGAGCGGAAGCCGCGCCAGCCATGGCCGCTGATCAACGGGACATTTTGACGAGCCTTGGCTACACCGACGCCGACATCGGTGCCATGGAAGCCGCGGGCTCTCTGTAGTCCACAGCGAGCCCAGGCCTTAGCAGGTCCCAATATGAAAATTCGGTGAAAGCGTCACGACCGCCCCTCCTGGCGAGTTCTCATTCAATGATAATGTATGTAATAACATTTTGCATTGATCAGAACCCGTAGTCCGGATTATGATATCCAGTCCTCATAATTTTCTGCGACCGTTCGATAAGGTTATTGCACGCCTCGCCGCAAAAGGGGCGATGGTGTGGTCATAGGATTTGAAGCCGCGGTTCGAGAGCCAGTTATCGCGGATATATTACTAAGCTTTTTTCCAACGGTTGCGCGTGATACAGAACGCCTACGATTTACGCCAGGCTCAATGCATGATGATCGCATGATCGAAGAGCTTATTACGGCGTTGCAACACGTCTGGAAAACTCTCGACCTTCCGCGCAAACGCCACTAAGTTTCACCTGATGTATAATCACCTCTATAGGCGGATTTATCGCCATATTGCTGAGATGACATGGGGCGCTTTGCTGTGCATCGGCATCGGTCATTTCTTAAGCTCTTGGCTAATGGCGATAGTGTTCGAGCCAGATGGCATCAGTGCGCCGGACGTGTTCTGGTACTATTATCTAGTGACGGCTACGACGGTTGGCTACGGCGATTTCGCACCTGCCACCGCTTATGGTAGGGCTGTCGCTGTGCTTTGGATCATGCCTGGCGCCATTGCCCTTTTCACAACTGCCATCGCCAAAGCCGCCCAGGCAATGGTCGAAAAATGGCGCCGCACGCTAAGCGGCCGGGGAAACTACCACATGCTACAGGATCATATTGTTATTATCGGCTGGCGCGGTGAGCGCACCGAACGGCTGATAGATCAGTTGACGGATGTTAGCTCTGGCGAAGCGCCGGTAATCGTCCTGATTAGCTCAACCGTCTCGCAAAACCCGTTACCAGATGTCGCCCGATTTGTGCGTGCAGAGAACACGAGCGACGCCGATGCGTATGAGCGCGCCGGGATGGCCCAAGCGAACGCCGTGATCGTCATGGAGAATACTGACCCAGACGCCCTCGCTATTTCCCTCGCTGCGGCAGCGGCAGCGCCAAACGTGCGCCTCGTAGTCTATTTTGAGGATGAGCGCATGGCCACGCTACTGAAGACTCACTGCCCTGGTGCAGAAACAGCACCATCCCTCTCAACTGAAATCTTAGCACGAACAGCCCGTGATCCAGGCTCCGCTGAGCTTTTCACAATGTTGGCCTCCAGCACTGCTGGCCCCACTGAATTCAGCATGGTCGTGCCTAACGGCGCGCCGTCACTTTCGTATTCAGCAGTCCTTGCTTCGTTGAAAGGAAAGCACGAGGCAACGCTGCTCGGAATGCGTTCGCCTCACACCATGACCCCACTATTGAACGCGCCTGGAATGGCTACAGTTAGGCCCGGCGATCAACTCTATTATATTTCAATGACGCGTATTGATGCGGATGCCATTGATTGGGATGCACTCACCGCCTGACGCGCAGCCAATGTTCGTCTAAGCTTTCCCGACTGACACCCTTGGGAGGCCTATTCGATATGCTGCATACGCCCGAAACGTTCGCCATTGGAAAACCCGTTGTCCGGTCTGCCGGCGGGATTGTTTCGGCCCAGCATTGGGAGGCCGCAGTTGCAGGCGCTGCAGTGCTGCGCGAAGGCGGTAACGCAATAGACGCAGCCATTGCGACAGCGCTTGCCATTGGCGGCGTCGAGCCATGGATGAGCGGCATTGGTGGCGGCGGATACATGCTGGTGGGGCTGGTAGAAGAAAAGAAGGTGTATTGCGTAGACTACGGCATGGTCGCACCGAAAGCGCTTGATCCAGGCCGCTATGCATTGGCCAATGATGGCAAAGCGCCAGAAGACTTTACGTTCGTCTGGCCGCGTGTGGTCGATGACCGCAATATTCTCGGCCCAGAGGCCGTTGGCATGCCAGGCTCCGTCGCTGGGTTCGCCGCTGCTCTTGAAAGATTCGGTACACTGAGCTGGCAGGAAATCATGCAGCCTGCAATTTCTCTGGCCGATAAAGGTATGCCAACGGACTGGTATCAAACCCTGCAGATCGCCTATGGCGCAGCAGCGGGGCTCGGGAAGTTTCCTGAAAGTGCGAAGACCTACCTACCCAACGGTGTGCCGCCTGTCTCACTGTCCAGCCACGCACCAAAACGCATTCAGCTAGGCAATCTGCCGCAAACGCTGCGCCGACTATCTGATGCCGGGCCGCAAGATTTCTATACTGGAAAGCTAGCGGAGCAAGTATTGGAAGACCTTGACGCATCCGCTTTCACTGCGGAGGATTTTACGAACTACAAAGCCCAGATCGCAGAAGCGCCGGGCATCCCTTATCGCGGGAAAATGGTGCATCTAGCTGCTGGCCTGAGTGGCGGGCCGACATTTGCGCGCGCGCTCAAGGCCATTGAGAAGACGATCGACCCGGGCAAGACCATTTGCGCCGAGACCTACGTCGCTTGGGCCGACGCATTACAAGAATCCTATGCTTATCGGTTCGATACCCTTGGTCATAACGCAAAAGCTGATGAACTGGCATGCACCACCCATATTTCCGTCGTTGATGCCGCTGGGAACATGGCCGCGCTAACGAATACTTTACTGGAGCGTTTTGGGTCCCGTTATATGGGGCCAGAAACAGGAATTTTGTTTAACAATGGTCTAATGTGGTTTGATCCAACCCAGGGCAAGCCAAACTCCATCGCTGCAGGTGCAAAGCCGCTATCAAACATGTGCCCCACAATCGTGACCGACGGCGGCATGCCAGAGTTCGCTTGTGGAGCCTCCGGCGGGCGGCGAATTGTGCCTGCCTGCTTGCAGATGACATCCATGGCCGTCGACTATGGCATGGACCTCGAGGCAATCTATGAAACACCGCGAATTGACGTCTCTGGCGTAGACAATGTTATCTCTGACGTACGCTTGCCAGAAAGCGTAAATGACGCGCTGAGTGCTAAGCATGAGGTTGTCCGCAGCTTTCAATCAGTAGGCATGCGGCCGTTTGCTAACCCGCAAGCTGTCATGCGCCGAAATGGGGAGAATTCAGCCGCCGCGGTAGCAGAAATGGCGACATCAGCCGCCGTTCCGGCATAATCTCATGGCAAAGCTCACAGCTAATCCGCAAGATATGCGCGTGCAGGACCCAGGCGTTCGTGCGCTCTTCAACATCGAGAACCGCTGGCAAGCTTGGATGGACGTCGAAGTTGCTCTCGCTGCTACACAGGCAGACATGGGCATTATTCCTGAAGCTGCTGCTACGGAGATCGCCGCGAAGGCTGATTTCTCAAAGTTTGACCAGGAACGATTGGCAGAAGGTTTTCTTACCAGCGGACATACCCTGACGCCTTTGGTATGGGAGCTTTCCAGGCTGTGTGACGGCGACGCAGGCGGCTTTGTGCATTGGGGTGCGACAACACAAAACATAGTACAAACGGGCGATCTGCTGGTCCTCCGCGCAGTGCATCGCATCCTGCTCAGCCAATTTGCTTACGTGCTTGAAACCATGGCTAAGCTCGCCGAAACCCATGCCAATAGCGCTATGCCAGCCCGCACCCATGGCCAACATGCCGTTCCAACGACATTCGGCGGCAAGGTTGCTGTATGGCTGGATGAAATCGGCCGAAACGCAGATCGCCTGATTGCTTCTGAGCCACGTATCTTCCGCGCAATGTTGGGCGGTGCAGCAGGAACAATGGCGTCGTTCGCAGAAGATGGGTTTGAACTGCAAGATCGCTTTGCTGCAAAGATGGGCATGACCGCTATGGCCGTTCCGAGCAGGGCCGAGGGTGATCATCTATCGGAATATGTCCTGCTATTGGCTTTGAACGCAGCCACGACAGCAAAAATCGCTCGTGAAATCTACACGCTTCAAAAACAGGAATTTGGTGAGCTGGAGGAACCAACGCCGCCAGGGTCCGTTGGCTCGAGCACCATGCCACAGAAGCGTAACCCTTTCATGGCGCAGGATATCATCGCCCTTGCTAGCGATATCCGCATGCAGGCACCGTTGGCCCTTGAAGCAATGCAAACGGAGCACGAAGCAGACAGGGCGACATCGCTTCAAATTCGTCAGGCGACTGAACGGTCTTGTATTGCAACAGGTGACATGCTTGCGCGGCTCAATATCATTTTGAGCGGTTTGACCGTGAAGCCTGAACGAATGCGCAAAAACCTTGATCTGACGGATGGTCTGATAATGGGCGAACCTGTGATGCTGGCTTTAGGCGCTAAGATCGGCCGCCAAGAAGCCCATGACGTCGTATACGATGCAGCCCAGGCTGCTGCCACAGGCGATCAATCATTCCTGGCGCTGTTACAAGCGGATGAACGCGTTTCAAGCAGGCTCAGCCCTGAGGACATCAAGACCCTTCTGGACCCGATGGCTTATGTCGGCCAGGCCCCCGAAATGGCGCGCCGTGCGGCAATGGTTGGGCGGGCGAAAGCGGCGGCATTACGGAGCTCAGTCTTCTGATTCGAAGCCAAGAGCGACCCAGTTCCGTCTTCTTCAGACAAGTCACCGATGGGGAAAATTGCCAGAACGCCACCGCCAATATAATTGAGAACTTCAACGCCAACATCGAGCAAAGCGCCGGGTGCGCACGCAAGATAGCGGTTCAACAAACACATGTATGCCGCTGTTGGAAGCCGATCTGCGAGGGCACGCGAAGCACGCAAGTCTGAATAAAGAATCACAGAATGGATAGTCTGTCCGTCCCCATGCTGAATATTTTCTCTCAGCACCTGAGCCCTGGCTGTTGGCCCCAAATAAGCTGAGACGATATTGGTTGCGTTCTGGTTCTTGATCGCCATTTTGGCGGCAAGGCCTGAGCACTGCTTAACGCGAAACAACGCCACAATATCATCAACCCACAAAGCTTTCAGCGTGCCGTCTTGTCCAGGATGTTACAATACCGTTACCTCGAACAGTTTCATCGCTTGGCCTATCATCGAACTTGACCATTAGGGCTATACAACCTGTATACCCTTCAGCTTCTAGGGCTTCCAAAACCGAGAAATCAATCCAAACGGCAAGCCCGCTGCAAGCAAGCGCACACACGCACCTTCGAAAAGCCTATCCGTTAGGAAATCCGCAAAAGCGGGTTCGTAATCCAATTAGCAGTGCTGCCCATAAGGGCAGATGAAAACTCGATGCTGTCGTTGCTCAAAAATACGCCGCTCGTTGCTGTAATTGAACCGCTGCCGTCGCTGACGCTTTTTTCTCTGATTGGTCCTCTGAAAGCTCAGCCTTGTCGTTGGGACGGCGGCGAAATAAGCGCTCGATATCGTCGCCAATCACAACAAGTGCCGGAATCAGAAATAGCACTAGAAACGTCACGACGCCTAAACCGAATACGATTGTCACCGCCATCGGGATCAAAAAACGCGCCTGAAGGCTGGTTTCCGCCATCATCGGTGCGAGGCCACCGATTGTCGTTAAAGATGTAAGTAGCACCGGCCGCAACCGATCTACAGCGCCTTCGCGGGCAGCATTATGAATGTCTTCACCATCCTTAATCCGGCCATCAATCGTAGTGATTAGAACAATCGAATCGTTGACCGCGATGCCAGACAGCCCCAGCAATGCAATCATGGAAAGGATCGTCAGATCATAGCCCATGACGAAATGACCAAGCGCTGCGCCAATGAAACCAAACGGTATAATCGCCATGACGGCCAAGGGCCGCCCAAAGCTTCCAAAGACCCACGCCAGAACGATGAACATGAGGACCACACCAATGATCGCGCCGACGCTCATATCCTGAAACGTTTCGGCCTGCTCTTCAGCCTTACCAGCGAAGCGCGCCTTCACGCCTTCTCGTGCTGCAATGGCTTGGATCCCATCTCGCTCTAAATTAGCCAGGACGGCATTGCTGCTCGTGATACCTTCATCCACTTCAGCAGTGACGGCCACTTGGCGGGCGCCATTTTCGCGGCGGATTTGCGCAAACCCGGTCTTCTCACGGAAATACACGACTTCCGCCAACGGCGTCTCAGCCCCAGAGGGCGAACGAAGGTATAAATCCCCAACTGCCTTGTCTCGGAGAGTGGCCGCGTCTATCCGAACACGCACAAGTACTTCATCATCGCCGCGAGCAAATCGTTTTGCCACGGCCCCAGAGTAAGCGTCACGGACTTGGCGCGCGACGGCTTCCGTGGTGAATCCAAGCGTGCGCCCCTTATCCGTCAGCTCCATAACCAATTCAGGTTTGCCGTATGGAAGATCATCTTCGACCGCGCTGACTCCATTATAGCCGGTCAAGAGCGCTCTTACAGACGCTGCTGCTTGCTTGAGCGATGCTGGTTCACCACCCGATAACCGTACATCAATCTCCCGGCCAGGCGGGCCGCCCTGGGCTGGGGTCAGCGTCAACGTCTCAATGCCAGCGATGGGGGGGATCGCTTGCTCCCACGCCTCAAGGAATGCATCAGTCCGCACATCGCGATGATCTGCGGGTGCTAGCTCTAAGAATACAGAGCCAATCTCATCACCACTTGTGCCGGTTCCTTGCTGGCGGCCTGACGTCGTACCCACCATCGCCAAAGTCTGGAAAACCAGTTCACCACGCTCAAAACCGAAGTCTTTCTCAGCCTGATACGCGGCTGCTTCTACAAGCGTGATCATCTTTTTCGTGGCGGATCGCCCGCCTCCAGGCGTTAAGCGCATGTTTGCATAAGCAACGTCCGGCTCGACCGACGGGAAGAAGGTAAACCCAACCCTGTCGAACTTCACCAACCCAACCGATAGCGCCAGCGCAGCAATCGCGATGGCAACAGTGAGATACCGCATCCGGATCGCACCAGCCGCTGCTTGACGGAATTTGCCGTCACGAAACCCATCAAACCATAGGTTAAAGCGCGCACGCATGCCTGAGGTCTTGGGAGGTGGTGCCGACAACGCGCCTTTCATATGACCGGGCAATGCCAAGAAGCATTCGATCAAGCTGGCTATCAGCGAAGCACATACTGCCATCGGGATAGCGCCAATAATCGCACCGATGATACCATCGATAACAAAGAGCGGCAGGAAAGCCGCCAGCGTGGTCAAAGTTGAGCTAAACACTGGCGCGGCCATGCGCTTCGCGCCGCGTTCTGCCGACTCGAGGGCCGAATGCCCTTTCCGCTTCAATGCTTCCGCATGCTCTCCAACAACAATCGCGTCATCCACCACGATGCCAAGCACCAAAATGAGTCCGAACAGGCTGATCATATTGATTGACTGGCCACTGAGCGCCATCACAGCAAGCGCAGCCATTAGCGAGGCTGGAATACCTATCCCTACCCAGAACGCAACACGCGCATTCAGGAACAAAAACAAGATCAGGATAACGAGAATAAGACCACCAATGCCGTTTTTAACCAGTAGCCATATGCGTTCCTCAACCAGCTTGCTCTCGACGCCAAACTTTTCAATGCGAAGGTCAAGCGGCAGAGTTCCAGCCGCGTCAGCAAGGTATTTATCCATGATAGCCGCTGTCTTCAGGCTGTCCTCCGTGACCGCGCGTTGCACCGTCAGCAATACGGCCGGCAGGCCGCTTCGAAGCGCCGTCACCTGCTCCTCATCGAATGTCTCACGAACAATCGCAATATCCGCGACGCGCAGTTTACCGCCCCGATCATCGCTTTTGATCTCAATACGGCCGACATCCTCTGCTTTATCAGCGAGCCCTAGGCTACGAATTTGCTGCGCGCCGCCGCCCGCCTCACCCGATGGTGAATCCTGGGACGAGAGTCCAATTACGCTTGCAACCTCGGCCAATGTCAGGTCAGCTGCGCGTAATTTTCCGGGATCAGCAGAGACCCATATCTCCGGGTCTCGAACACCGGAAAGCACGACACGGTCAATGCCAGCTTCAATCAACTCATCTCGCATGCGCTTAGCGAAAGTCCGCAGCGAAGCCTCAGTATAAGGTCCAGACAGGGCCAACCGCGCGATGACGTCATAACGCACAACGCGGGAGACGTCGGCTGTCTCACTATCCTCCGGCAATGTCGTTGCTTGGGCGACGGCGGCTTCTACATTTGAGAGCCCGGCCTGCATATCGGCACCCTGCTCAAACTCCACTACGATCGAAGCCGCACCTTCCCGCGCTATCGAGCGCACCCCCTTAACCTCATCCAGGAAGCGCGTTTCTGCCTCAATCGCTTGAACTATCGCAAGGTCAACATCTTCGGCACTGGCCCCATTCCATGCGACACCAATTGTGACAATATCAATTCCGAAATCAGGGAAAAATTGCGTGGTCATTTTCCAAAGGCCAGCGAGACCGGCCACAAGCATGATCGCCATGACCAGATTGGCCGCAGTCGGATGGCGCGCAAACCGCGCAATCAGTCCACGTGCTTCATTGGCCACAGCGTAAGCCTGAGAGTTGGTATCGAGCGCCGCCCTCACGACGAAGCCGGTGCCTGGATTACGACAGAACCACGTGAGCGCGCCTTCAGACCCGGCGCAATTTCCGGAATGCGGGTCGTCACCAATTCATCGTGATTTGAGAGATCACCCGTGATCACAAGGCTGGTCCCATCCTGAGCGAGCACCGTAACGGAGCGCTCAGCCAAGCGGCCTTCGTTCAGGACAAACACCCGTTT
This sequence comes from Alphaproteobacteria bacterium, assembly GCA_965660545.1. Lineage (GTDB taxonomy): Bacteria > Pseudomonadota > Alphaproteobacteria > Bin95 > Bin95 > VMCJ01. The sequence goes on from CBFIAF010000002.1 coordinate 27,497, forward strand.
GCCGCCATGGACAGCAGATTGCGGCACACGCACAACTCCCGAATATCGAACATCAGGCGTCTCCGCCTCAACATATGCGCCGGGTCGCAGTCCGCTGCCATTTTGACCCGCTGTAATTGGCGCATAGACCCACACACCGCCCGACGCAGCATCAAACTCACCCTCAGTCCGCGCCAGGGTCGCCTGCATCCGTACAGAGTTTGGGCCAGCCCGCCAAATAATAGTCGCCGGGCGGCCTGCAACTCCGCCGATTGTTGCCAAGCGGCCAAATTGCGTATCACTCATATGAAACAGAGCTTCGATGTGCTCGTTATCGATAATCTTAGCAAGCTTGTCACTGGGGCTTACGCGCTTGCCGATACCTCCAGAGATCTCCGTTAGAACACCATCAAAAGGAGCCGTAAGCTTCGTTTGGCCCATGCTCCATTTGGCGCGGCTGAGACGGACTTTTGCGCGCGTTACGGAAGCCGCAAGTCGCGCAGCCTGCGCCTGCAGTCGGATGATCCCCTGCTCGCGACTGATGCGGGCTTGGCGGGTGGTCAGGTAAGCGATGTTGGAATCATCGCTTGCCTTTTGAGACACGACGCCTCTACCTGTCAGACGTTTTCGGCGGTCCAAATCACGCTTGCGCAGCTTCTCCTGCTGCCGGTCAGACCCAATCAAAGCTCGGCTAGACCGGATTTGAGCCAGCGTCTCCGCCCTCGCGGCCTTGGCTTCAGCCACCGCAGCGTTTGCATCCGCAAGTTCTGCCTCATACCAAAAAGGATCAATCGCAACCAGCAGGTCGCCTTTTTTGACCATGCCGCCAGATCGGAAATTTGGACCAACATCAACAATTGGGCCTTCGACCAGCGGACGAAGTTCTGCGTCCCGCGCGGCGACAATGCGGCCAAACAGTTTGAGCATTGGCTGAACATCGGTCTTCCGGACTGGTAGAACATCAACCACCCATTCGCGCTCCACTACCTGACGTTGTGCTGCAACAGGCATCGTCGCATACAACATAAAACAACCGCCACCAGCGAGCATCAGAACGATGCCAATAAGTAGCAATTGTTTCGTGCCGCGCATCAGCCAGTCTCCAGATCAGATTTAAGGCCAAGCGCGCCGAGTACACCGCGCGTCGCCGCTTCAATAATGGTTTCCAACTGGGCGGGCTCAATAACACGCCAGCCCAGTTCTTCTTGGACGACCCGCCGCGCAGCTGCGAACACCATGATCTGTCCCATAACGCCGTGGGCGGCTAGAACCGTTGCCGGCGCATCCACTTCTGTTCCAAGGCTAGCAGCCGTTAGTTTGCCCATAGCTTTGTGGAGCGGTAGCACGCGTTCATCGAGCATTGGTCGATAATCGGGCGTCGGGTTCTGAAATTCGCGCAATATTGTCTGCGTAACCCAAGGCTCAAGATCCCCGGAGAGCATCTTTGTCAAGATGTGCCGGACGACGAAGCAAGCCGAGTCCTTAAGCGCTGATGCTGAAGGCGTATCATCGGCCATGACGGCTTCTATGCGTTCAATTACCGGGCCACCCACGGGACGCATTTCCTCAAGCAATTGCTCGAGTGCAGCAATATAGAGGCCGCGCTTCCCACCGAAGTGATACGAGACTGCAGATACGTTAACATCGGCTGCATGCGCAATTTCCCTAACGCTCACACCATCAAAGCTGCGTTCGGCAAACATGCCGGACGACGCGGCGATCATCCGCGCCCTGCTTTCATCCCCGCCTGGACGGCCCCTAGCGGAGGTAGATGGTTTCTGGAGAGCATCTACATTCATGAAACTGATATAGCCAGCTAGAATTATAAAACAAGCGTTTGATTAAGTTAAGAAAGCGGCACGCACCATCAAAAGGCTAGTAACCGGACCCCCGACGCATCACATCCTGTCTTGCTATCCTGTGCCACATCCGCGACGGTGCCTGGCCAGAAAGGAGCGCCTTTTTTAATGTCTCAAATCTGGCCTCAGGCAATTTCAGAATGACGCCGCTTGAACGTCCCGTGAGCCGCGGCGGTCTTTGGGGCTGGCGTTTATTTGATTGGGCTAATTCACCCTTTCCGACCGTTATCATCACGTTCGTTTTCAGTGCCTACTACACCCAAGCTGTTGCAAATGATCAGGTAACAGGCAGCAGCTGGTGGAGTGCAGCTGTCGCTATTTCTGCCGTATGCATCGCGCTGCTAAGCCCGCTACTCGGTGCAATCGCAGACCAAACAGGGCATAGAAAGCCATGGCTCGCCGCTGCGACGGTCGTCACTATCACCGCGACTGCGATGCTTTGGTTCGTGGCACCTGAGGAACAATGGCTCCTGATGGGTGCCATTCTGATCATTATCGCCAATGTCGGCTTTGAGATTGGCATGGTGTTTTACAATGCCATGTTGCCCGACCTAGCGCCGCCAAACCGCATCGGTCGCATTTCTGGAGAGGCTTGGGCGCTTGGCTATGCTGGCGGGCTGCTGTGTCTGGTTGTAGCGCTCCTATTTTTCGTGCAGACGGATACGCCGCCCTTTGGCCTGGATAAGGCAGTGGCAGAGCATATTAGGGTCGTGGTGCTGGTTGTCGCCTTATGGATTGCCGTTTTTTCATTGCCGACATTCCTGCTGACTACAGACCGCAAAGGCACAGATATGCCGCTACGGCAAGCCGCCCGCAGTGGCATTAAGCAGCTTATTCAAACAGTAAGGAATGTCAGGAAATTTCCCGCCATAACACGCTATTTGATCGCGCGCCTTTTTTACGTAGATGGTATGAATACGCTTTTCTTATTTGGCGGCATCTATGCAGCAGGAACGTTCAAGATGAGCGTTGAAGAGATCATCCATTTCGGGATCGCGTTAAATCTAGCTGCAGGCATAGGCGCTTTCGTATTCGGCCGGGTTGATGATTTGATTGGGCCGAAGAAGGTCATCCTGATTGCTATAGCTGGCATGCTCGCTGTCTCAACTCCTTTATTGATGGTGGAAGGCAAGCTGCTGTTTTGGGTGTTTGCGTTACCACTTGGCCTGTTCTTCGGCCCTGCGCAGACGGCCAGTCGGTCACTTATGGCGCGGCTAACGCCTCCGCACATGTCGACTGAAATGTTCGGCCTGTTTGCCCTTTCCGGCAAAGCAACGGCTTTCCTAGGCCCGACTCTTGTCGGAACCGTCACAATGCTGACAGATAGTCAGCGGATCGGGATGGCTACGATAGCCGTGCTGTTGATCATCGGCGGGCTCATCATGCTTACCGTTGAAGCGCCGCGTCCATTCCGCGATGAAGCGGTTGCAGATAAACCGCGCCCGTTCTAAACGACACGCTGATCTTTGGAGGCTTATTCCTTGGCGCTGGATCCCAGCCTAAACGACGTTGCAGATATCTCTGACCTAAGTGGTCCCGATTTGGCCCTGATCGTCGAACTGCAGCGGAAGGAGCTTGATCGCTTGCTCCGTGAGAATGCGCAGCTGCACGCGCGGGTCAATCAATTGATCGGCCTACAGGAGCGCGAGCAGGTCCTCCGACAGCAGATGCAGTCCATGATGGGCGCGCCCAAAGCTGAGGCACCGGCAAGTTTATTGGAAGATACCTCCGATCTGGCCGTGCGCGCTCAAACATCAGAGGCGCGTTATGAGCGGCTTAAAGGTGCGATGGCGCTGCTGATCACGGCAATTGAACGCGAAAAAGGCACCGATCACACCGTTAGTCCAAGTGCTGAGACTTTTGATTAGCTCCCGGCCAAAGCCAGCACCGTTTCAAGGCGGTCGGCCTCGTCAATCGGCTTATCCCAGCGGATCCGTTTAATCCGCGGAAACCGTAGCGCAACGCCAGACTTATGACGGGTGGACCGCTGGGCTGCATCAAATGCAACCTCAAACACCAATCCGGGGGCTACTTGGCGCACCGGCCCGAAGCGATCCGTTGTGTTGGCGCGGACCCACTTATCAAGCACCGCTAATTCCTTATCTGTGAAGCCGGAATAGGCTTTGCCAACTGGAACCAGCGCGTCCTCCTCTGTCCAGGCACCGAATGTGTAGTCTGAGAAAAAGGATGAACGGCGGCCGTGGCCACGCTGTGCATACATCACCACCAAATCCAGCGTGAGCGGTGCACGTTTCCACTTAAACCAGGGGCCCTGCGGGCGTCCTGCCCTGTAAGGTGCCGAGCCCAGCTTCAGCATCAGGCCCTCTATACCATCCGCCCTCGCTCCGGCGCGTATTTCTGACAGCGCTTCCCAAGTCGCAAAAGAAACAAGCGGCGAAATATCAAACACTTCCGGTGCCGCCGTCCCCCAGGTTTCCAGGCGTGTTCGGCGCACGTCAAAGGTTTTGCCTCGAACATCCTCATCGCCATCAAACAAAATATCATAGGCGCGGATCATGCCAGGTGATGACTGCTGTAACTTTAAAGATGGCCGTTTTCGTCCAAGGCGCTTTTGTAACGCATTGAAATCTGCAACGGGTGTCAAACCATCACTCCCCGGCTCGCCCTCACCCCGCACAAGGAGTTCACCATCGATAACGCCGTTAAAATCAAAGCCAGAAGTTACGTCTGGGAAACTGCCGCTTATATCATCGCCTGTGCGGGTATATAGCCGCTGCTCGCCATTTCGAGAGACCGCTTGCACGCGCACACCATCCCACTTCCATTCGGCACGATACGCCGATGGATCGAGCTTATCGAATGCTGCTTCATCCAGTGGGTTGGCCAGCATAACGGGCCGGAACCCGGCACCAGCTCCCGGGTCCGGCATTGGCCCATTGCCTTCAAGCCAATCGAACAGCGTTGGATAGGGTGGTTCAAGCCCATGCCAAACCTCCTCAATCTCCGCCGCTTCTTTATCAAACGCCGCCGCAAGCGCAACTTTGGCCAAACGCGCAGATACACCAACTCGCAAACCTCCAGTTGCAAGCTTCAACAGCGCCCACCGGCCATCTGCATCCAGCACATCCAACCAAGCCTCAAGCAGCTTTGGCGTCTCCGCCCGCGTAGCGGCGGACAGCTTATCAACAACCGCGTCAATTGTTGGCGGTGGCGCATTGCGAGGCCGCTCAGGCCAGATCAAAGCGACGGTTTCAGCAAGGTCGCCGACATAGTCATAGGACATTGCGAACAGGCCTGGATCAACACGCTCATCCACTAAGCCACGGATCACAGAAGATTTTGCACCGATAAATAAAAGCGCACCTGTAAGCGCCGCCAGGGCGTACCCCCGCGCAGGATCAGGCGTTGTGCGCAGATAATCCCCGATCAGGCGGAGTTTAGCATTTCGAGAAGGCGTGAACGCGAGCGCATCCAGCAGGCTGGCAAATACTTGCATCGTAGGATCAGGCCGCCTCTTCCTCACGTCCCGCCAAGCGGAGCGGACGGGCGCGTTGACCGGCAGCAATGAGGGCATGGGCTAGAGCATCTTCCCTTCCATGGGTAATCCACACTTCCTCAGCCCCCGTTTCCTGGCATGTGGTGAGTAATTCGTCCCAATCCGCATGGTCTGAAATGACCAACGGCAGTTCCGCACCCCGTTGCCGCGCCCGAGCACGCACACGCATCCATCCTGAGGCAACGGCGGTCCGCGGGTTCTGGAAACGCCTGGACCATTTATCTTGAATGGCAGACGGCGGCGCAAAAATCAGAGCTGTGGCCAGTTCTGCCTTATCCGTTCCAGCCACGGGCCGAACATCACCAAAATCAAAACCAAAGCCTTCATATAAGTCTGTCAGCTTCACCAACGCTCCATGAAGATAAATCGGCTTGCCAAACCCGGCTTCTCGAACCAGGGACAACATCCGCTGACATTTGCCTAAGCCATAGACGCCCAGTACATGCGCCTGCTCTGGAAACTGAGCTATCGACGTCAACAGCTTTTGCACTTCCTGAGCCGCTGGGGGATGGCGAAAAACAGGGAGTGCGAACGTAGCCTCTGTTATGAACAGGTCACACTTGATCACCTCAAAGGCCGCTGCGGTCGGGTCTGGTCTACGTTTATAATCACCGGAAATTACAATCCGCTCGCCGCCATACTCCAGGACTACTTGCGCGCTGCCCAATACATGCCCGGCTGGTGCCAGCCAGGTTTTCACACCGCCAATTGTGAGACGTTCACCGTAAGTTAAAGCCTGCGTCGCAGGTGTATCGTTAGGATAACGGACACCCATAATCGCGAGTGTCTCAGGCGTTGCCAGCACCTTACCATGGCCCGGGCGGGCGTGATCAGCATGGCCATGGGTGATGATGGCGTTAGGGACGCCCCGATTAGGATCAATGAAGATATCTGCCGGGGCGCAATAGAGACCGGCGTCCCGCAGCTCTAGCCAGCCAAATTTCTGGTCCGCCCGCGCCAAGGCTTAGCGAGACATCAGCACTGACATTTCTGCGTACTGCAGAATATGAATTGTCGGCCCGCCAAAAATTGTTTGGCGCAACCGGCTTCGCGTGTAACCACCCTTAATCAGTAAATCGCAGTTGAGCTTTGTCGCTTCGTCAAGGATTGTAGCGCCAGCAGAACGCCCAGCCGCCTTCACTTTCAAAACATTGGGATTAACCCCGGTTGCCCGCAGATAGCGCGCCGCCGACTCAGCGTCTGGTCCCGGGGTCATGCCATTGTCGACCTCAAGCAGAGTAACTTCTTGACAATTAAGAAGAAATGGCCGGGCACAGGCCAGCGAACGTGCTGTTTCCGCACCGCCGTTCCAGGCGATAACGATCCTGTCACCAACGCTTGTCGGCGGCTTTGGCGGCGCGACCAACAGATAGCGGCCACTGTCAAAGAGCGCGGCCTCAATCAGGCCCATCGATGGTGAATCGCTCGCCTGTGCCGGACGTGACAACGCGACCAGATCAAACAGCCGTGCGTATGCACCAATGTCCAAATCTGCCGTGCGCAATTCCGCCCAACGACATTCCGCTTTGGGAAAGGCGTCCATTGAGCCTTCGAACGCATCGCGGACCCGTTGGCTGCGCGCAGCTTCCTCATTCTCAAGGTTACGGATGAGCGCAGGTGTGGCCGCACCAGTTTCATCAGCAGCAAGCATAACGCTTGGCTCAGCACGCACATGCAGCCCTTCAATCACGGAAACATCGATGTGCATTGCAACATGTTGTAGCATTGCCGAGATACTCGGCACACCGTTTTCAGTGATTGGCGCTAAGATCGCATACATGGACCGCTCTCCCCTATCGAAGCCATATTGAAGTTGCGCATCAGAGTGTACATGCATAGCAGGTATGCACCAGATGCAGAACCAAGCCCCATCATTGCCATTTTGTATCTGGGTCTAGCGGATAAACGGGTCTTGGTAACTGTTTAAAATTGAATCGTTCCAAGATCGGGCTGGTTAGGCCTCGCGCATCCGCTTCAATGATCTGATCTGATTCAAAGAAGATATCGAATCCGGCACGGAAGTGGCCCCGCGATTTTAAAATAACTGCCTGGAAGGACCCTGGCTCCAAGCCAAACGCTTCGAAAAATGCAGGGTCGGCCGCTTGAATGCGGCGACTCGCGAGAACGACAGCCAGCCCCGCAACTTGGATCACAGCAGCTTTGCCGAGATTAATCGTGCGCCCCGCAACGATCCCTCGCCTCCCAACCACTAAACCGTCTGAGACCGCCAGAGCCTTGGCCTTAACAGCACACTCCGCCGAATCTGTCTTTGTGGAGCCTTCGTTCAATGTCGGAGATATCTCTGTGCTTACACCAGCATTATAACATGCCTCTGCAGCTGCGGCATCGACAAACAAACCCAGCAATGCGCGATCTACGTTTGTGGCTAACAGGCTTTTTAGCAGATCCGTCGTGTTCCCGCGCTCACCCCCACCTGGATTATCCGCCACGTCGGCGATGCATAAGGGACGAAGGTTAGGGTCTGCGCCAGCAGCTTTCGCCATCGCTACAGCTTCATCCAACGGCGTCAGCGAGGCATGGTAGCGAGTACGGTCCGTCCACGCACGCTGGGCGATGTCCTCGGCTACTGCATGAGCGGTTTCGGCAGTTTGGCCATAAGTCAGGATCGCCAGGCCGTTCTCCGGTGTGTCACTCCATGCAAAGCCATCAACCACAGATACAATTGGCAAGTCGGGAGATATTTGCGTTTGCCCATAAGTTATCAGATCAGCATAGGGGCCATCTGCCGTGAGCAGACGCACACTGGGCGAAACGATAGGTAAACGGATAAAGCACTTCTCTAACCGCTCGCCACCAAGTAATTTGCGGATTATGCGTGCCACTTCTGCTGCCCGCTCACGCTGATCTACGTGTGGGTTGATACGGTAGGCTATGATGGCATCAGTCGCTTCCACCAAGCGATCCGAAAGATTAGCATGTAGGTCAATTGTGGAGACGACCGGCGCATCTGGACCAGCTATTTGCCGCGCCATGGCATAGTAGGCACCGTCCGGGTCCGAACCCTCTGTCGTAGTCATGGCACCGTGATTCGACAGGTTGACAGCGTCTATGGGGCCAGCGGCGCGCAGCAGTTTCGCCATGTTAGCCAGCGTCCGTTCAAAGAACGCGTGATCCGCTGGCCCGCCGGGTTCAACACCCGTAACTAGAATTGGCACAGGCTTCCAGTCAGCACCGGTATTCATTTCATCCACGAACCCTGAAATTCCTGCTGGCGTAATTGGCGCAGGCTTTGCTACTTCATCCAGGATCGCCTGGCCTTCCAAGTAACAAGACGCTCTGAAATCTGCCTCAGTAGAAACCGGCGCGAAGGCATTGGCTTCAAGATGCAATCCAAGAATTGCAACGCGTGGCTTGTTTGAAATCAGACTTCCTGGCTTGTCGCTAGCATGAATTCAAGGCTGTACACTCGCTGTCGTACAGACAAGGTGAAAGTAACGAGGATATCAATATGGCGAAAAGCTTGGACGGAAAAATCGGAGTCGTTTCTGAATACAACGGCTGCGGACTATGACTTCTGCTACAGCAACAATAAGTGGGGACTAGCACCGGCAGCACGAGAAACCACAGCTGTGATGATCACAAGCAACGCAGCAGAATGCGGCGGCGGGCGGATAATCTACATCGCACCCGCATCTGACAGGCGTGGATCAGTCGACCGGGCCGCATATGGCTCCACCAAAGCTGCCGTTATCAATTAACCTCAGGTTATGGCGAAAGAGCTTGGGCCGATTGGGATCACGACGAAATGTGTAGCGCCGGGCCTCGTCACCACCGTTATGGTCGAAGCAGCTCACAAAGCCGGGAGCCGCGCGGCTTGGAACGATGCCGTGCCGATGCGGCGCTATGGCTCAGTGGATGAAATCGTTGCAGCCATCTTGTTCTTAACATCACCTGCGGCCAGCTACTTCAATGGGCTTTGCATGGACGTCGATGACGGTTATGCCGGAGCTGGTCTTCAATATACTGGCGAATAGGAAGTTTTGATCGATGTATGATCTTTTAGACGGTATGCGCATCTTAGAAGGCTCCGCCTTTGTTGCAGCCCCATTGGGTGGCATGACGCTCGCGCAAATGGGCGCAGACGTAATCCGCTTTGATGATGTGAACGGCGGCCTGGACCATGACCGTTGGCCGGTGACCAAGGACGGCGCGTCGATCTATTGGGCTGGAATGAACAAAGGGAAACGCTCAATCCTGGTTGATGTGCGTTCTTATGAAGGCCGTGAGCTACTTTCCGCCATTGCAACCGCACCCGGTAAGGATGCCGGGATCTTCCTTACCAATCTGCCAGCCCGCGGCTGGTCCGCCTATGAATCGCTAACAGCAAAACGTGACGACATGATCATGGTGGCCCTGACCGGTGCCAGGGATGGCGCGCCGCATGTAGATTACACCGTCAACGCGATGACTGGCTTCCCGCTCGTCACTGGGCCTGCCGACCATGGTGGCCCCGTCAACAATGTTCTGCCTGCCTGGGATGTAGGCGCTGGCTTAACAATCTCAACGGCATTATTGGCCGCTGAACGGCGCCGGAACCGAACTGGCGAAGGCCTTCTCATCAAGCTTTCTTTGCTTGATGTTGCCCTTTGGACCACGGCTAATCTTGGTTATCTCGGCGAGGCGGCAATCAATGGTGTTGATCGCGCACGGCTTGGAAATGAGATATTCGGCACCTTTGGTCAAACCTTCAAAACCAAGGACCGCCAATGGGTTATGCTGTGCATGTTCACGCCACGCCACGTAAAAGCAGTGAAACAATTGATGGGCGGCGAAGGGCAATTCGCGCAGATTGAGAAGGCGCGCGGCGTAAAGCTGGAGGACGAAGCGGCGCGCTATGAGGCGCGGGAGGAAATTTCCGCCATCGTCACCGCATGGATTGCAGCACGCAATTACACAGACGTTGCATCGTCACTGGAGACCGCTGGTGCCCTTTGGTCTGGATACCAGACCTTCCGTCAGTCGCTGAATGACCCGTACCTCTACAGCGAAAATCCTATGTTCAAGCAGATGGAGCAACCGGGCCTTGGGAGCTACCCAATCCCCGGCGCGCCTATGTGGTTTGAAGGCCTAAAGCGCCTTGATCCTGCACCTGCGCCATACTTTGGACAGCACACGGACGAAGTTCTTGGCGACGTACTTGGCTTAGGCTCTGGTCAGATTGGCACGCTGCACGATAAGGGCGTTGTGCGCGGTCTTAGGGGGTGACGCCTAACACCGCCCCAGACAAAGCCTCTAACGCGAGAGCGCTTAGAACAAAGAAGCTGCTGGAAGGTCCGATTGCACCGACCCTGCTTGGTCTTGCAACTGCAAACTTGCCGTTGATGATCGGTCAAGCTGGTGCCGGAGTAATCGAAGGTTGGTATATCGGGCAGCTCGGCGTGGGCGCATTGGCGTCGGTCGCGCTGGTCTATCCGATCCTGATTATGATGCAGATGTGTGCGGCTGGTGCGATGGGTGGTGCCGTGAATTCCGCCGTCGCCAGGGCGCTTGGCGCAGGAGCGCCAGACCGTGCCGCGAATCTCGTCATCCACGCTTGCCTGATTGCCCTTGGCGGCGCGCTACTTTTCATCGTCCCGATGCTGGTATTCGGGCGCGAGGTAGTCGATTTCTTGGGTGCCACAGATGGGACCCGGGATAAAGCAATCGCCTATTCAAGTATTGTGTTCCTTGGCGCGCCGACGGTTTGGCTAGCTAACACATTGGCCAGCGTCGTGCGTGGATCGGGTGCCATGGCGATCTCAGCAGCAGCAATCTTCGGCGCATTTGCGATCCAGATGGGGCTTGGCTCCGCGCTCACACTTGGCCTTGGCCCCTTCCCGCAGCTTGGGGTGCGGGGTGCTGCGTATGGTCATTTGATCGGCTTCGCTGCCGCCACACTTTTCCTTGGGTTTTATGTTGCATCTGGCAGGGTCGGACTAAACATTCATTTCGCCCGTATTCAGCTTTCGATCAGCCAATTCGCAGACATTCTGCGTGTTGGGTTGTTTGCGCTCGTCTCGCCGCTTGTGAATGTTGTAACAGTTATGTTGATCACCAGCATCGTCGCCCGCTATGGCGCAGAGGCGTTGGCAGGCTACGGTTTGGGCGCTCGGCTGGAATTCCTGATGGTGCCGATTGTGTTTGGCATAGGCACGTCTTTGACAGCAATGGTCGGCGCAAACGCTGGTGCAGGCCAATGGGACCGCGCACGGCGCACGGCGTTGACAGGTGGACTGATCGCGGGCGGTATCACCGGAACCATTGGCGTCACGGTCGCGGCCTATCCAGGCCTATGGCTGGATATGTTCGTTAGCGATCCGGCAGCGCGAGAGGCTGGTGCATTGTATCTGGGGTATGCTGGGCCGCTCTATTTCTTCTTGGGCCTCGGCCTCGCAACATATTTCGCGAGCTTAGGTGCTGGGCGGATGAAATGGCCGACGATCAGCGTTGGATGCAGGCTGGCGTTAGTAGCTGGCGGCGGCACGCTTGCCAGCGCTTACGGCCTTGAAGCCACATTTTTGGCAATTGGGCTAGGGTTTGTCGTGCTAGGGTGCATGAATGCCTGGGGCATCCTCTCAGGCGCGTGGACGGCGCGATGAAAGATAGCGATTCCGACGACCTTGAACTTACTCCTGAACTCGCGTTGCGGGCTTATTCTATCGGTGTTTTTCCGATGGCGGAGCGCAGCGACTCGGACGTTATATATTGGGTTGACCCGCGCTCGCGTGGTGTCCTGCCGCTTGATTCGTTCCACGTTTCAAAACGCCTACGTCGCACAGTCCGCCAGGGCGCATTTGATGTCCGCACGGATACAGACTTCGATGGCGTAATCGAAGGCTGCGCCGCCTTAAGCAGTATGGCCGGGCGGGAAGACACGTGGATCAATCCGCCAATAGCAAGGGTCTTCCAGGAACTTCACGACATGGGCCACGCGCATTCTGTTGAATGCTGGTTGGATGACGAGTTAGTCGGTGGCTTGTATGGCTTAGCGATTGGCGGCGCGTTCTTCGGCGAGAGCATGTTCAGCCGTGCGACTGATGCAAGCAAAGTGGCCCTCGTTCACCTAGCTGCGAGGCTAACCTATGGCGGCTTTACCCTTCTCGACTCGCAATTCCCAAATCCGCATCTCAACCAGTTCGGAGCCGAGGATATTGGGCGTGCGGAATTCCGGCGGCGGCTTGATGCAGCACTAGATCAGCCGGCCCAATGGCCCGTGAAGCTGCCAGAAGCCGCGCTGCATCAATTCTTCAGCAGACCTGCCACGCAGCCAAAAAAGAAGCCTTAGCAGCTACCAACCAAGCGCATATGCGACGCGGCGCGGATCGGCGCCAGCAGCCTTCATACCTGACTCCCGATCGTCCAAGATCATGCAGATTGAGCCTGCGAGCCATGTTCGGTCCGGCCACCAGTCAATCCTGTGACCACGCCCGGCCAAATCATCACCAGCCGCCTTATCCACCTTGCCCTCAAGCCGAAGCAGGCCTGGGTGATAGTCATGCGGCTCGAAGCTGGATGGGAAGGAATAGCTGGCAAAACGCGGTGCCTCGACAGCCGCCTGCGGGCCCATGCCAAACACGGCGACATTGGCGAAAGTTTGCGCCATCGCCTGGGTTTGCACATCTCCTCCAGGCGTGCCGAACGGCAGAAATGCCTTACCGTTATCCCGAACGGCAATCGCAGGGTTCGGCGTCAAACGTGGGCGCTTGCCGGGCGCGATCGATGACGGATGCGTTGGGTCCGTCCATGACTGCACTCCGCGCGGGCTAACATTCATACCTGTCCCCGGCACCACAGCACCGTTGTATGACCCATCCGATGGCGTAGCAGAAAACACGTTGCCCTTTCTATCCGCGACACAAAGATACGTCGTATCGAGCGCACCGCCTGGATGTGGATTGTCCGTTATTGGGCTTGACACATTTGCGCCACGCCATGGATTGCCAGATGCATCGCCAGGAGGCGGCATCTCCGGAAACGCTTCGCCCATTTTAATACGTGCCATCTGCGCTTCAGCATATTCTTCCGACAAAAGCGTTTCGATTGGAACGTCAATGTAGCGGGGGTCGCCGAAATAGGCGTCCCGGTCGGCCATGACGAGCTTGGTGGCTTCAACCTGCGCATGGATATAATCGGCGCTGTTGTGACCCATGCCTTTAAGGTCAAAGCGTTTCAGAAGGTTCAGCTTCTCCATCAATACTGGGCCTTGGCACCATGGGCCACAGCCGAATACCTGCCAGTCGCCAAAGCCGGATGAGACAGGTGGTTCGAGAGCCACATGAAATCCCGCCAAATCTTGCATCGTCAGCCAACCGCCGACATCCTTGTGGTAATCCGTGAATGCCTTCGCCAGATCACCTTTGTAGAAGGCATTGCGCGCCGCTTGCAGACCGGCCTTCCGGTCTACGCCATTGCTCAGTGCCGTCGCTTCTTGATCAATCATATATTGAAGAGAAGCACCTAACTCTTTCTGGTAGAACAGCTCACCTATATCAGCAGGCTGGCCAGCCTTTGGCAGATAGATCGCAGCTGCATGCGGATATGCCAGATAGTTTTCGCGGTTCTGGGTTATCGTCTGCCGGAGCAGTGCATTCATCGGGAAGCCATCACGGGCGAAGCGAACGGCATGGTGCGCCACATCCCCGAAGCTCATAGTGCCGTAGCGATCAAGCGCCATGATCCAGGCTGCAGGTGCCGATGGAATGACTGTTCGCATCGGGCCAATCGGGATTGCACCATTGTACTCTCGGCGGAAATAATCAATGTCTGCCGCTTTCGGCCAACCACCAAGGCCAGAAATTGTTTGCATCTCCGCCCGCTCTGCATCCCACACGATTATCGGCGCAACGCCAGCGACGCTCACAAGATCAGACTGCAATACACCAAGCGCTAAGCCTGCGGCGACGCCAGCATCCGTGGCGTTTCCGCCGGCTTGCAGCACCTCGAAAGCGGCTTGGCTGGAATAGTAATGACCTGTCGATACAGCAAATTGGCTGCCTTGGATTTCTGGACGTTCGGTGGACATCTTTCGGCTCCCCGGTTATTCGGCACATGTAGTTTGCCCGAAACTGGATGCTCCCGTGAAGCTCATAGATTTTGACTTCAATCTGCCCGACGGCCTGATCGCCCAAACGCCTGCCCGTCCCCGCGACGCAGCGCGCATGTTGGCGGTAACCCCAGACGCGCTTTTCGACAAAGGCGTGATGGATTTACCGGGCCTGCTCCAGCCTGGCGATCTGATAGTTGTGAATAACACGCGGGTCATTCCAGCGCGCCTTCGGGGGCTGCGTGGCCAAATGCGTGTTGATGCAACACTGCACAAGGCTGTCGACGCATCCCACTGGCTAGCCTTCGCGCGCCCCGGGCGTCGATTGCGTGTTGGCGACCGCGTTACGTTCGCAACAGGGTTCGAGTGTACCGTCGAGGAAAAGCACGATGGTGGGGAGTTTCTGTTGGCATTTGACGCCAGCGGGTCTGAGTTGATTGAGGCTCTGCACCGTCACGGCGCGCCGCCATTGCCCCCTTACGTAAAACGCCCAGATGGTGCGTTGGATGAGGATGTGGCAGATTACCAAAGTCCTTTTGCTGCGCGCGACGGTGCAGTGGCTGCCCCTACCGCATCCCTACATTTCACGGATAGACTGCTAAAAGCGATCGCAGACCGCGGCGCCAAACAGGCGATTGTAACTTTGCATGTGGGTGCCGGCACGTTCCTGCCAGTAAAAACGGATAATATTGCGGAACACCAGATGCATAGCGAATGGGGCGAAGTTTCAAACGCCGTTGTCAAAGCCGTCGCTGAAACAAAGGACAAGGGCGGACGGGTTGTTCCGATAGGCACAACAGCATTGCGGATATTGGAAGCCGCAAGCCAATCCGGCGCACTAAAGCCCTTCCAAGGCGATACGGATATATTCATCACACCCGGTTATTCATTCCGCACTGTCGATGCGCTGATGACAAACTTTCATTTACCGAAATCGACGCTATTCATGCTGGTCTCCGCAATGATGGGCCGCGAAACCATGCTCAGCGCCTATGCCCACGCCATCTACGAGCATTATCGCTTTTTCTCATATGGGGATGCCAGCTTGCTCCTCCCCGGAGGCCTCGCGCCATGACCATTAAATTCGATCTTCTGGCCGAGGACGGTGCCGCTCGCCGTGGCCGCATTACGACCGCCCACGGGACCATTGAGACCCCAGCGTTCATGCCCGTTGGCACTGCCGGTACGGTTAAAGCCATGCGGCCAGAAGAGGTTGAGGCAGCGGGCGCTGAGATCATCCTCGGCAACACTTACCATCTGATGCTGCGGCCTGGTGCCGAGCGGGTCAACCGCCTTGGGGGACTGCATAACTTCATGCGCTGGCCAGGGCCAATCCTGACCGATTCAGGGGGGTTTCAGGTGATGTCGCTTTCTGAACTTCGCAAGATTACAGAGGACGGTGTCCGTTTTCGCAGCCACATAAATGGTTCCTATATCGATCTGACCCCAGAGCGGTCGATCCAGATCCAAAACCTATTGGACGCCACCATCACAATGGCGTTTGATGAATGCACCCCCTTTCCGGCGGAACATGCCGTTGCGGCAAAGTCCATGCAGCTCTCGATGCGTTGGGCCAAGCGCAGCAGCTATGCATTTGAAGCCAGGCCTGGATATGGCCTGTTCGGCATCGTCCAAGGCGGGGTTTATGAGGATTTGCGGGTTGAAAGCGCTGGCATGCTGCAAGACATAGGCTTTGATGGTTATGCCGTTGGGGGGCTTGCGGTCGGCGAAGGCCAGGAGCAAATGTTCGAAACCTTGCAGGCCACCACGCCACATCTGGCCCGTGAGCGCCCGCGATACTTGATGGGAGTCGGCAAACCGGCGGATATCATCGGTGCGGTTGCGCGCGGTGTGGACATGTTTGATTGCGTTCTGCCGACGCGGTCTGGCCGTACCGGCCAGGCCTGGACATGGGATGGACCGCTCAACCTTCGCAATGCCAAACATCGGGATGACGCAAACACGCCGCTAGACCCTAATTGCGTATGCCCTGTATGCCAAAAATATGACCGAGCTTACCTCCACCATCTGACTAAAGCGCAAGAGGTACTCGGCCTCATGCTACTAACCCAGCACAATCTTTGGCATTATCAAGATCTAATGCGACGAACGCGTGCTGCGATTGAAGCAGGTACATTTAGCACATTTTTAGCGAAATACAGCATTAAATAAAATATCTAACTAAAATAATTATAAAAAAATTCTATATTATACAATAATAAAACTACAATAAAATTAATATTTTTTGCTTTTTATACGATAAAATTTTGGTAAATTATAATATATAAAAATTATTTTTAGTTAACTCCTTGTTAAATTGATTTCTACATTATTTGAGCATACTATGCACCGCGAAAACATTTTTATGCGGCAGCGTGATGAAGCTTCAGGCAACACTCAGGCCCTCTCACGAAGCAAAGGAATTCACACTATGGGTTTGACCGTAAGGTGTACATGAGCTTTACCAGCCGAAAATTCGCATTAGCGTCGCGAACTGAGCGCTGATATGATTCTCTGACGTCACGGCAGTGTAGTCATGAAGCCCAACAGTCTTTTCAGACTTTCGGATCATCTGGCCATACTTAGCAAGCACGGCGATCCGCTTGAGGTTCTCCATGTGACGTCGGACTTCAAGTGTTTCTGGGACTGGCTGGTTGAGGGACTCGGTTACGGGGACGGCGCCAAGGACGGCCGGCCGCCGTTCGATCCGGTGTCTATGTTCAAGGCGCTGATCCTGCAGGCGCAGCGCAATCTATCGGACGTGCGGATGGAGTTCATGATCCGGGGCCGTTTGTCGTGGATGCACTTCCTGGGCTTCGACTGGCAATTGAGGAAGAAAGGCTACATCCCCCCTCTCAGCGATTGCGCGCAATCGCCTGCCGGGCAACGCATGTCCGGCCAGAGCGTGGGCGCCTCCTTGGTTCCAGCCCCGAAGCAGCGGAACACGGAGGATGAGAAGGCGGCCATCAAGGCGGCTCAGAAGGACACAAATGCCCGCTGGACATTGAAGATCAGCGGCAAGGTCCGCTACCGCCTTGACGGAACGGCGTTGCCGATGATCGCGATCCCGACCTTCGGCTACAAATCGCACATTGCGATCGACCGTCGATACAGCTTTATCCGCAGCTTCGCCGTGACATCGGCAGCCCACGGCGATGGCAAAGTGCTGCGCCGAGTCGTGACCACGGATAATACCAGCGGCAATGTATGGGCGGACAGCGCCTATCGCTCCAAGGCGAATGAGGCATGGTTCTCGAGCTAGGTGCCGCGCAGCCAGATCCATCGTCGCAAGCTTAAAGGCAGGCCGATGTCATCGGCCACATCTCGTGCCAATGGCAAGAAGTCGAGTATCCGTGCCGGTGTGGAGCATGTCTTCGCCCATTAGAAGAACCACTATGGGCTGTTCATTCGCACGATCGGCCTGACGCGGGCCGAGGCGAAACTGACTCTCGCCAATCTCGCCCATAATATGGACCGGCTCGTGTTCCATGAACGGCGCGTCGCCACAGGATAAATCCGCCTGACTTTAGAGAAATCCGCCATTCTACGGCGGAAATACCCGATCAGCACATAATAGATGCGTCCTCACCCGCGCAGCTTTGCCTTATTGGCTTGTACCGCAATCAGAATAAACGGTTGATACAGGTGTCCTGCTGGTATCTTTGAAACACCAGTCGCATTCACCATTGTTTGTGCTACATTTGGCACGCCGTGCATGGCATTCTGGACATTATTTGGCGCAGCATTTGCCCGCGTTTTCCAGAATCCGAAGGCCCGCCGCATTATCGGCTGTACGCTGCCGATCATCCTTCTCGCAACAATCCCATTCATGTTCCGCTGAATAGAAAAAGGCCGGGCCTCCTTGGTGGAGGCGCGGCCCATCGATAGCCGTAAAGATGAAAGTGTCGTTTGGCGCTTACAGAACTGGAATATAAAATAAATGAATATCTAACAGTATGTTAATGCTATTCATAAAATAACGTATTTTATACGTACTTTTAAGTTTTATCGAGAAAAATCATAAAACCAACCTGCAATCTAGTATTTATACATATTCTTTTCATGCGCATCAGGTTGTTTTCAAGCTCATTCAATCGATTAAATAGCCGATTGGGACCAGCATAACTTAGTGCGCTATGACGAACGATCGCACGTATATCAGTTTCCGGTTCCTAGGTTCGGTCGCTTATTTGATCGGCTGTTTCTGAGAAGGGTGATACGTTCTGTCATTGCTATGAGCCAGGTGCCGCTCTTCTGGGATGTATTTCGGACTGGTAGGCGTTCAATCCGAGACAGAGCGCTCTGTGACTTCATACTCAGGGCTTCGATCACAATTCCTGCTTTGCCAGCAACCATCCGTCATTCAGTAACGCATGCTCCGAGACACCTATCGCGCTACCAAAAGTGTATTTCATTCATTTGCACTTTCTGCCAGACTCTTCGTATGAAAAACCTAACAGCCACGATCTGCCTCGGCGTTGCCCTGCTTCTTGGAAGTAAGGGAATGGCTTGGAGCCAAGATTTTGAAAAGGGTCTAACCGCTGCTAAAAGTGGAGATTATTCAACTGCTCTGTGGGAATGGACGCCTCTTGCGAAACAGGGGTATTCCGATGCCCAATACAATCTGGGAGTGATGTACGAAAATGGGCAAGGTGTTCCAAAGAACTATGTGACTGCTGTAAAATGGTACAGACTTGCCGCCGAACAAGGGGTTGCCGATGCCCAGTTCAATCTGGGTAATGCATACCGCCACGGACTAGGTGTTCCACAAAACGATAAGACTGCTGTGAAATGGTACAAACTTGCCGCCGAACAGGGGAATGCCACTGTCCAGTACATTCTGGGACAGATATACCGCCAAGGAAAAGGTGTTCCCCAGGATTATAAGACAGCAGTGAAGTGGTACACACTTGCTGCCGAACAGGGGGGTGCCAATGCCCAAGGAAATCTGGGTGTTATGTACAGCGCAGGACAAGGTGTTCCCGCGGACAATAAGACAGCAGTGAAGTTATTCAAACTTGCTGCCGAACAAAGGTACGCCGATTCCCAGTACAATCTGGGTGTGATGTACAGCAAAGGACAAGGTGTTCCCCAGGATTATAAGACAGCGGTGAAGTGGTATACACTTGCTGCCGAACAGGGGGATGCCTCTGCACAGTACAATCTTGGTGTGATGTGCGAAAATGGACAAGGCATTCCCCAAGATTATAAGACAGCGGTGAAGTGGTACACACTTGCTGCTAAACAGGGCGATGCTGATGCCCAGACCAATCTCGGTGTGATGTATGGAACGGGAAGAGGGGTCATGCAGAATTTTGTTTATGCCCATATGTGGGGAAATCTTGGTGCCTCTAATGGGAGTGAGAATGGAGGTAAGTTGCGAGAAATCGCCGCTAAAAAAATAACCCCGTCCCAACTTGAAACCGCTCAGAAACTTGCCCTTGAATGTGTCCGTAAGAAGTATTTAGGGTGTTGAGTAAAACCTAACTGAGTGCCCGATATGCAATCGCTCGTCCTATTCCCATCCGCTTCGCAGTTGCAGACGCACTTAAGTCACTAACGCCCAGCATTAATCCCCCCAATTTGCGAGATGCCCATAGCGCTCCCACAAGGGTATTTGCTCCAATCCCACTTTCTGCAAACTTTTTGCATGAGAAATCTGACTGCCACCATCTGCCTCGCCGTTGCCCTGCTCCTTGGAAGTGCGAGGGTAGCTTGGAGTGCTGGTTTTCAAAGGGGATATGCTGGATACCAGAGGAGTTGCGTAATCACCACTTTTGTATGCGATTACACCCTTTCTAAACTCTGGCTCCAAGACCCTCCCGCACTTCCAAGAAGCAGGACAACGGCCAGGCAGGGTCTGGCGGTCAGTTTTTTAGACGGAGAGTCTGACAGAGAATATTTAGAATGGGTAGAGAGAAAGGGGTGTGGGTAGAGTTATGGGAAATAGGAAGGGCGCGCGTGTATCGGGCACTCGGTTATATTTTACTCAACATCCTTTGTAGTTTTTGCGGGCACATTCACGGGCAAGTTTCTTTGCGGTAGAGATTTCGGCGGGGGTCATCTTTTTCCCAAAATCATCCATCAAATTCGCACCCAACTTATTTCCATTGGTCGCAGCGATGCTTCCCCACATGTGAGCATATATATACCCTTTTAGCACTCCCCGTCCCAATGCGTACATCAAACCTAGACCAAACTGGGCATCGGCATCACCTTGTTCGGCGGCAAGTTTGTACCACTTCACCGCAGTCTTATAATCCTGCGGAACACCTTGCCCGTTGGCGTACATCACACCCAGATTGTACTGGGCAAAGGCATTCCCCTGTTCGGCAGCAAGTTTGTACCATTTCACCGCAGTCTTATAATTCTTGGGAACACCTTGTCCGTTGGCGTACATCAAACCTAGATTGTACTGGGCATCGGAATGCCTCTGTTCGGCAAGAGGTGTCCATTCACGCAAAGCAGTTGCGAAGTCACCGCTCTTGTATCCCGCATACCCCCTTTGAAAATCAGCACTCCAAGCTACCCCCGCACCTCCAAGAAGCAGGGTAACGGCGATACAGATGGTAGCGGTCAAGTTTCTCATACGGAAAGTTTCGCAGAAAGTGGAATTGGTGCAAATAGCCTTGTGGAAGCGCCATCGACAGGCAAGTGTATCTCGTAACGTAGGTGGGTCACATGCTGGGCGTCGGTGACTAAATCGTATCAGCAGCCCCCTAGAGGGCTTTGTCGCACATTCTCATGGGGCTTTTTGTACTTCTAAGATTTTAACAGCGGGCATAAATTTATTGGTGGTAGCTTTGATCTAAACTCCTGAAATAATGTGATATCTTAATACAATTCGAACAAAAAAATTTTGCTTTTATAAATAATTCCTGGTTATTATGATTATGTCGAATTGGTTTGTTTATTTATAACTACAATTTTTTCGGCGGCAATTTAATATTCGATCGTATACAAAGTTATATTCTAAAGATATTCAAATACAATATACTGAGTAATTTTTAAAATATAGGCATATATTTATGTAAAAAAGCCATATTTAATACTGCAATGAAGTAAAATATGGTCCTTGTAAACAATGATAAAAATAATAAATTTTTACCAACACTCTCTGTTATAGCGCGAGTTGCCTCTTCTATATTTTGATTAATTTCAATTATTGATTTAAGAGACTCTTTCGTAAGTGCGCCTTGGAGGCAGCAGAAAGGCATTGAATGTCCCTCTTCCGGTTACCAAATTAATGATGTGATTTAATTGCAGGGGTTCTTTTTAGCAATTATGCAATTAAAATTGCGTTTCTCTGCGGACGGAGGCTATTCAAGCAGTGCTGGCGCATTATCACCTCTCCAATGCGCCTCAACACTCCTCTGAAAGTTTAGCGATACGGCACCAGAGACAGCCCAATCTCCAAAGCTTTGAGTTACGTTTCATTCGTTTAACCTTCTTATATCACGACCTGATAATCGTAAGCCCAGCATCTAACGATTGACCAGACGCTTTATCTTCAGATTACTCGCAGGATCGCGCCTCGTTCAGCGGAGGAGGGCACGATGGTCGTCCTTGAACTTGTGAGCGTCTAACACCCGTTTCTCTATGGAAATATCAAAAATCATGGCGTTAGCGTAGAAATCGGTCAAAATGCTATGTAAGCGCCCGTGAAGCGGTGAGCTGCCAGTAAGCGCTCTCACCGCTCATTTGTAGCCCTGAGTGCAGCTTATCGGAGCTGTCTGTATTTTTCAGCAACGCATACCAAAGTCGTGACGGTTGACGAACTCTGATTCATCCTTTGAGTTAACCCATTGAGCGCATCAGTATTTGGGCAAAAATACCAGAAAAACTTACTTTTCCACAACTTGAGTCCTTCCTATGGGAAAGCGCAGACATCTTTCGTGGAAATATGGATGCGTCAGAGTTCGAGGACTACATTTTTGGGATGATGGTCCTGAAGCATCTTTCGGACCCGTTCGAGGAAGAGCGAGTAGTTAGTCTTAAATTATGACTGAGCAATTCCAGGAACTTTCGAATTTCGTAGAGGAAGAAATGCGCATGATGCTTTTGTATAAGTCAGTGATGCTTAAGGGACATGACCACCATCTGTAACCGATATCAGATGAACGAATGAGACCTAATGAGACGTGCTATCGTGGAGTTCATCACTGACATCCAAAAGGACCCGAGTAATACCTCACGTCATATGTTTCTCTGAGGTCCCACTCGGACATTACATGCCTGAAAGACCCCGCAGCATGGTGTCTGAGCCATCTCCTATTTCATAAATTTTTTAAAGAACTCTATCGTTCGTTTATGAGAGTCTTTGGTGACAAAATCATTATAAATATATTTTCTATGGTTCTTTCGATCCCAAGCATGACCAACGCCAGTGTAAATATGAGTATTAATTGTTGCACCTCTGCTTTTTATTTCACTCCAGGCTTCCTGTGCAAAATTTAGACTTTGTATTTTATCAACATCACCATGCAACGCCAATATTGGATTGCTAGATTTGGAGAAATAATTCATAGGGTAGGGGTTGGTTATCTCTCTACCAAAATTTGCCTTCCAAACTCCATAGTGAGAAACACCGGCGCTCACTTTCGAACTACCCGTTAGATAACCAACCCAGAACCCCCCGTTGGAAAAACCTGTGGCA
The DNA here is from genome assembly GCA_965660545.1 of Alphaproteobacteria bacterium. Taxonomy (GTDB): domain Bacteria; phylum Pseudomonadota; class Alphaproteobacteria; order Bin95; family Bin95; genus VMCJ01. The sequence continues at coordinate 50,551 of CBFIAF010000002.1, forward strand.
AAAATGTTTTCTTTCTCGACCTTAGGTTCATTGTGCATGAGACCAACAACTTCAGATAAATCGTTTTCGATGTCCTCCCTAAACCGATCGAATGTGCTCATCCTCGACCGAGTGGTTATGCCATATTTAACAAAGAAATTTGGAGCATAAACAGCGAAACCATCATCTACATAGCGCTGGATAAGATGTCCTACTGTCTTAAATCCTCCGCTGGTATGAAGTGCTATTACCGCTGGGAATGGACCGGAACCATTAGGAAAGAATTTTTCATGGTAAATTGCTTCTGCTCGGACGCTGCTAGCAAAGAATAAATAAACTACCAAAGCCAAATAAAATTTAGTGCATATGTACATTTTTACATTCCTCTGAATCAAAATTGCTTTTACCTCAACTTACTCCGCACTTCCAAAAAACAGTGCAACTGCAAAGCATGTGGTGGCAGTCAAGTTTATCATACGGAAAGTCTGGTAGACCGTGGGAATGCAGAAAATACCCTTGTGAAAGCGCCATCGGCGGGCAAGGGCATCTCGCAGCGTGGGCGAGTCAATGCTGGGCGTCAGTGACTAAAGTGCGTCTGCGATTGCGAAGGAAATGGGGATAGGCAGAGCGAGCGTGTATCTGGCATTAGGGTGGTAGAGGTCAGTCGAGATTTTGGAAGATAGCCTTCTTGGTCCGCATCTCTTCAATCTGAGCAGTCGTCATCCAGCAAGATAAATAATAGGTTCCATCAGATATCATCTTCCCAAGAGCAGTCTTGGAGATTGATGCTCTATTGGATTTGCGAGAAGTGATGTTTTTACTCTCCAAAATGCTTCTTACCACACTCGTCTGATGCCAAAGTTGGTATTCTCCGGTAGTGAGCCGAATTCCTCGAGTGTCTTTGTTATGTGCCCTTCATCCGTCGCAACACGAAGAAACTCATTGATCAGGGATGCTTAAGCTCGAAGCGTTGCAAAGCAGGGGTCTACAACAATGTTACGGGATGCTGTGCCTTTTGCCCCAATACGCTTCTCGTTCACCTCTATGCGCTTTTTGCGCTTGAGGTCTTTCCAGTAGTTCAGGCGATAATCCTAGTAGCCATCGCAGAAGGGCTTTGTGAGATTGCCGAGAACCTTCTTTCCCATGAACTCTGAGACGTAGCGTTCATAGACACTGCGCTTCCATTCGAGGCGTTTCTCAGTGACGTGATGCTGTTTACGATCAAGCCAGTCATGGAAGAACTTATCGACTGTGACCTCTGTCAGAGAGAAGCCACCCTTATGTTTCACTAAGAGATCGACATAAGCAGCTTGCGCTTTGAGGATTACCTCGCTGGCATCTGATGTGCCGCAGCTTCGTCGTATGTAACCGGCAATGCCTTCGACCTTTGCTCGGAAAAAGAACCTATCGCTATCTAGGTCGTTACGCCGAAAGATAATCAGCCTGCTGCCGTGAAGAGGGCTCTTTTGGCGGTCTTTATAAGCCTCAGGCATGACGTCCGTGCTTTTTTGAGAACTGCTGGTCTGAAACGAGAACTGGTAACGGAACGTGCTTGATTCGTGCCTTTCTCATCAACCCAGTAAAGCAGGAATCGCAGAGTTCTGCGAGTCGTGCGTCAGACGTGCCTCCAAAGAAAAAGAGCTTCGCCGAAGCGAAGCCCTTGATACATATAAATATATTGTAGTATTTGTCCTAGCGCTTCGAGAACTGAAAGCTACGACGGGCTTTAGCCCGACCATACTTCTTACGCTCTACCATGCGGCTATCACGTGTAACGAAACCTGCAGCTTTCAGCGCAGGGCGGAGGCCCGGCTCAAAAGCCATCAGCGCGCGTGTCAGGCCATGGCGCACTGCGCCAGCTTGGCCAGACAATCCACCGCCTTTAACGGTGCATATCAGGTCATACTGATTGAGGCGGTTCGCAACATCGAACGGGGACAGTGCGAGCATCTGCAAGTTGGCCCGGGAGAAATATTCGGTCACGGTCTTGCCGTTTACCGTCATCCTGCCGGAACCAGGCTTGATCCAAACGCGTGCGACTGATTCTTTACGACGACCTGTGCCATAGGAACGGCCATGCTCGTCGATCTTCGGATCGGGCAGAGCATCGCTGGACATTTCAGCACCGCCGCCTTGGGCACCATCTTCACCGAGCGCGTCTTTCAAGTCCGCGAGAGTGCGTGTTTCATCAGCCATTAGCTGGACCTCCGAGCGCGGAACGCGTTCTTATTGTTCATAGATGCGACATCCAGGGGCTGAGGCTCCTGGGCTGCATGGGGATGATCTGGACCAGAATAAACGTGCAACTTTTTGATCGATGCACGGGCAAGCTTGGTTTTAGGCAGCATCCGCTCGACAGCTTTTTCGATCACGCGCTCCGGGAAGCGGCCTTCGAGAATTTCATGTGCGGTGACACTCTTAATGCCACCTGGGTAGCCGGTGTGGCGATAATAGGTTTTGTCTTGACGCTTGTTGTTGCCTGTCATGGCAACTTTTTCAGCGTTAATGACGACGATGTGATCGCCGCAATCAACATGCGGTGTGAATTGGGGCTTGTGCTTGCCGCGGAGGCGCATCGCGATGACGCTTGCGAGACGGCCTAGAACAAGGCCTTCCGCATCAATCACGTTCCATGCACGCGCGACCTCGCCCGGTTTGGCTGAGACCGTTGACATTGGGATGTTGCTCCAGTGGAAATTCCGTTGAACCGGACGCAATGCAAGAGCCCGGCCGAGGCCAGGGTATACCGGCGTCTTGTATGCAATGTCAACGCAAAAAATTCCGCGTTTTCCGTCATTTATGTATGGGGTATTATAATACCGCTATCTCGGAAGCGCATACGAACCCGTTACGTGAGCAACTATTACATCTGGTGCAGACTTATTGAATATCGCGACTGTAAAAACAACGAGCCGCCGACCAAACCTGAGTGGTGTCGCATCAGCCACAAGTTCTTCAAGTTTCGGCGGTTTTAGGAAAGTCGTGTTCTGGGCTGAGGTCATCGCCATAGGTGTCCAGCCGAGTTTCCCATTAATGCCTGCGAACATTGCGACGTCCGCCATGGCCATCATTGCAGGGCCGGAGATTGATCCGCCAGGGCGGGAGAAGCTTGGCGTAAAGGGCAAAATGACGCGGGCGCAGCCGTCGCCGCGCATCTCTGTCGCGATAACGCCGATCTCGCCGGATAGCGGAACAAGTTGATGCATGCGCCGTGTGAACTCAGCGGCGTCAAGCATATCGCCGATGGGCAAGTCCGCCAGATCAGTCATGATGCATCTCCATTGGCCGATTGGTCGCTGAACGGCTATCGTTAGGCTGTCATTATAATTCAGCTTGCGGAAATCATACTATGCCAGACGTATCTCCTACTGCCGATGTTCTCTTGCGCGAAGATCGAGGTGCGGTCGCCATCCTCACGCTGAACCGCCCTGCTGCTCGTAACCCACTATCCGAAGCGATGTTGGCTGCCCTCGCATCTAGCCTAGACGGTATCGCGGCGGATACATCTATCCGTGCTGTGGTGTTGCAGGCAGAAGGAAAGGCGTTCTCAGCCGGGCATGATCTTAAAGAGGTGCAGGCGAACCGAAACCGGGAGTATTATGATTGGCTGCTGAAAGAATGCGCTGGTGTTATGAAACGCATTGTGCAATTGCCGCAGCCTGTCATTGCCGCAGTTGAAGGCATTGCGACAGCGGCAGGATGCCAGCTTGTTGCTAGCTGCGATATTGCATTTGCTTCAGAAGAAGCGCGGTTTGCGACGCCCGGCGTCAATATCGGGCTGTTTTGTTCTACTCCGATGGTGGCGCTATCCCGCAATGTAGCTCCAAAACATGCAATGGAGATGCTGCTGTCTGGCGAATTGATGGAAGCAGATCACGCCATGCGCATTGGCCTGATTAATCGGGTGGTGCCTGTTGGTGAAACGCGGTCGGCAGCGCTTGCTTTCGCTGAAAGTGTGGCGAGCCGTTCCGGATATACGGTCAAGAGCGGCAAGCATGCGTTCTACAAGCAGCAGGAACTAGGCCTCGACGATGCCTACGATTATGCGTCAGGCGTTATGGCGGAAAACATGATGGCGCGGGATGCAGAAGAAGGCATTGGCGCATTTATCGAAAAACGTGATCCTGAATGGGAAGGTCAATAAATCAATGAGCGGTATAAATTTCGGCTTACAGGTTCCCCATCGTGGCCCCATGACGGACCCACACTGTATCCGCGCGATCGTGACTGAGACGGAGAAACTTGGCTACGGCACGCTCATTGTTTCAGATCACGTCGTAGTGCCAAAGGATATCTCATCACGATACCCCTATTCCGAAGAAGGTAGCTTTCCCGGCCAGGCAGGTGGCGAGTGCATGGAGCAGTTGACCCTGATAGCCTATGTCGCAGCGCTGACAAACAAAGTAAAATTGCTGACGTCTGTCATGGTTGTTCCGCACCGGGAGCCGCTGTTGGCGGCCAAATCTTTGGCGACGACGGACCAGCTATCCGGCGGGCGTTTAATTGTTGGCTGCGGGACGGGCTGGATGCGTGAGGAATTTGAGGCATTAGGTGCACCAGATTTCGATAAGCGCGGCGAAGTGACGGATGATTATATCCGTATTTTTAAGAAGGTATGGACGGATGATCACGCCGCCCACGACAGCCCATATTCCAAGTTCTCTAATATCACGTTCCAGCCGAAGCCAATTCAAAAGCCGCACCCGCCAGTCTGGATCGGTGGCGAATCTGGCCGCGCCCAGCGCCGTGTGGCGGAGCTTGGGGATGGTTGGTACCCGCTCGGTGCCAATCCACGGTCACCGCTCGATTCATCTGAACGGTACGCAGCTGGCCGCGATAAGCTTTATGAAAGAGTCGAGGCGGCTGGCCGGGATCCTGCAGATATCGCGCTTGGCTACAACGCGCCATTTCATAGCCAAACCGAAACCAAGAACCGCGAAGGTGGCCGTTTGATCCTCACTGGCAGTGCTGCAGATCGCGCCGCTGATATCGCAAGCCTGAAAGAAGTCGGCGTCGGCACAATTATCCTAAACCTCCACGGCCAGACCTTGCCGGAGACGCTGGATCGCATGCGCGAATTCCAGGCGGAGGTGGCACCGCTTGTTTAGGCTAGTTTTAGTCCAATCACGCCGACAATGATCAATCTGACAAATACCATGCGGAGAGCGCTTGCTGAATTGCCGTAAATGGTCACGCCAACGATGAAAGTGCCAGCAGCGCCTATTCCTGTCCAAACCGCGTAAGCAATGCCTTTGGGGGATGTTTTGCTACGCATAGAGAAGAAGTGTTCCGCTAACACCTATGCAGATGCAGCCAAACGCGATCCAACCCCAATGAAGCCCTTTGGTCGGTATAACCTTGCTTTAATCCGATAGGCCACCCGATCCTAAATAGTCCGGCTGCCAAAAGTGCCGCCCATGCATGGTTTATTGCCTCATCTCCGCCAGCGCCCTGCTGTGCGAAGTTCTGGCACGGTCCAGAATATGACAACGGGGATGGAAATAGCGCCTAAAGCTAAAGCGATGACGGCGGCGTAACCGTCTGTCACGTCATGGATTAGGCCGCCCAATGTCGCGCCAACGGCGGCACCTGCGCCCATGCCCATGAAGATTGCGCCCATGATCAGACCCAGATCTGGACCGCGGCCGAATATTCGGGCGGTGAGGGCGGAGATGACAGGGCCGCGGCTGCCAAAGCTGGCACCATAAAGGGTCACAAACGCCCATAGCAGGAATGTGCTGGGCGCGATGGCAAGGGCTGTTAACAGGATATAGCCGAATATCGTCAGGCTGTAGGAGAGCGTTACAGAAATCAGCGCGCCGTATCTATCTGCGATCACACCGAAGACCAGTAGGCCCACCGTGGCTGATATGCCAGAAACCCCAAAGGCGCTCGCCGCTGTGATCGGATTGACGCCATTCTCTACCAGGAACGCCACGATCTGTGGCTGGACGGAAAACATGGAAATGGCCGTAATGAAATGGACGGCTGTTAACGCCCAATACGGCCGGGAGCGGACGGCACGCTTAAATGTCCAAGCTTCAAGCGGCGCAGATGATAGGCCCCTCTGCTGGTCCATTAAATCTGGGTGGCCGCGGGCGATTTTTCGCCACGGCGCGAAAATGGTGATCACGCCGAGTGAAGCCACGATGATGGCAATACCGACGTAAGCGTTGCGCCAACCCAGACCATCAATCAGATATTGCGTAACCGGTGAGAATGTCATCACGCCGATGCCGGCTGCACCGGATACGATGGCGATAGCGGTCGTCAAAGAACGCCCGAACCAACGCGCCAGCAGCGTCGACTGTACAGCGATGCCGAGTGCGGCCGCACCAAATCCCACGATTAGGCTGAGCCCTAGATAGAACTGCCAAAGCGTTGTCAACTGTGATGCCAAAAATGGCCCAAGCGCCAGGCATGCCATCCCGAGCGGAAACAATACCGCAGGCCCGAATCTATCGAACAGGCGTCCCGCGACTGGCGAGAAGACGCCAAGGCCCAGCATGCCGAGCGCGTAGATGCTGTTCGCTTCCGCCCGCGACCAGCCCAGATCAGCGCTGACCGGCAGCAAGAACACGGCAAACGTCTCGCTGACGCCGCGCGCGCTTGCACTCGTAATAACGAAGAGCACAAGTGCGACAAGGCCCAGTGTCATGCCTTTGCGTGCGATAGAAGGTCCGGTAGTGGGCGTACTGGTCAGCGGGGCTGAACACCGAGCAGGCGCTCCCGGAACCTATGCTTCAAGTAGACGCCGTCCTGCGGAGGCAATGCCATGCCAGCGGCTTCTGCGCTGATTTTGACAACAGCACAGGCGGGGCCTTGAACCGTTTTAATCCAGTCATGCAGCTCTTCTGCTTCATCCGGTGTTTTGATGTCCCGAACGGCCCGATAGCCAAGACCAATAGCCGTCTGTGCTAGATTAACGCCGCGCGCAGTGTGTGTGGTCTGCTGACCTGTTTCACCGTAGCGCTCATTGTCGAGTATGACGACAATCAGGTTCTCAAGCCCTTCAGCGCCTGCGGCTGCGAGCCCCGTTAACCCCATCAGCACTTCACCATCGCCTGTCAACGCTATAACGCGCTTTTCTGGCTGTGCAGCTGCAAGGCCCATTGCCATTGGTACCGCCCCGCCCATGGCACCATAAAGGTAGAAGTTCAGCGGATGATCGCCCGCGGCTTTCAGGTCGTAACAAGGTGAGCCGAGACCAGCGACAATGCACAGGTCATCTTCGCGGTACGCTACAAGGTGGCCGACAAATGTGCGGCGGTCAATAAGGCCGTCCGGTTTGGTTCTAATCACGCTCATTTCTTGTTGTCTCCAAGACCGCCGTCAGAGAATTTCTTGGTGCCGACTAGCTTCTGCGCCAGCAGAACCGCCGTTTGGCAATTGCCGTTATAGGCTTGATCAATTGCAACGCGGACGGTTTCAGCCACGTCTTCAGGTGTTTCGCAGCGATAACATTTCACGCCGGAAAGCTCCAAATGCGCTTGGGTCGTTTCGCCCATCTGCATCTGCCAGGAATTAAACTCGCCCCATTCGCCACGCATTGTGATGAACATTGGCATTGGGAACTGGCAAGTTTTAGCCAAGCTCAACATATTAATGGTATTGCCCACACCACTGGACTGCATCAGCAGCGCGCCTTTTTGCCCGCCGAGCCACGCGCCAGCCAGGCAGGCAACAGCGTCTTCTTCCGTTGCTACAGACATGGCGCGTATGCCGTTGGCAGTGTGGGTGCGTTCGATCAGCCTTTTGTGGCCGGCATCTGGCACATAGGCGACCTGGGCGATGTTGGCGTCTTGGAATGCGTCAAAGATCGCATCCCGCCAGGCATCAGCTTGGGCTTGGTCAGTCAATGGGATGATTTCCTTCGGATAGGCAGGCGTGTTAAGTCTATCGAAATTTTTGTATCACGCAGACTAGGGCATATACTGGCCACAATGTCAGCCCCTTTAAACATGGCAGACCTGCCCCAGGCGCTGGTCTCGACAGCGAGGGCGGTAAAATATCCGTCCGCCCGTATAATTTTTTATTACGTGGCCATGTTCGGGACCGTCGCGATCATTGGCCCGTTCTTGCCGCTATGGATGGAGGGCAGGGGCCTTTCGCCGGTAGAGATAGGCTACATCCTGGCCGCAATGTCATGGGTGCGGGTGACTGTGAACCCACTGGCAGCCCATGTGGCGGACATAACAGGCCGTCGTAAACGCTTAGCAATGCTTTGTGCTGGCTTCGCTTTCATAGCAATGGCGGTGTTGACGCAAACCTACGGTTTTTGGGGAATTTTGGCGGTTCTTGCGGTTGGCAATGCATTGCAAGGGCCGGTGCTCCCAGTAGGTGAAAACCTATGCTTACTTACAATACGGGCGCGCGGCCTGGAGTACGGGTTCCTGCGTTCTTGGGGGTCGGTCGCGTTCATCGTTGTGGTGACGGCGGCCGGGTTCTGGCTTGAAGGCGGCTCATCTGACGATGTGATTTATATGTTGGTCGGCGGCCTTATGCTGATTTTTGTGGCCGTGGCTTTCTTGCCTGACCTCCGTTCTCCGCCGCGAGGGGACGCAGGCCGAAAGTTTGCCTCTGCCCCCGCATGGGCGCTGTTGCGCGACCGCCGTTTCCAATTGCTGCTGCTGGCCGCCGCTGCCAATATGAGCGCCCATGCAGCTCTGAACGGCTATTCTACGATCTACTGGAAGGCGGCAGGGATCACCGAAAGCCAGATCAGTATGCTCTGGTCCATCGGTGTCGTGGCGGAGATTTTGCTGTTCTGGGCCAGCGTATTCCTGGTGCGGAAATTTGGGCCTGGCGGCCTGATGGCTTTGGGCGCTGCAGGCGGCGTAATCCGCTGGATCGGCCTTGGCCTGACGACCGATTACGAGCTGCTCTTGGTGTTCCAATCCCTCCACGGCCTGACATTCGGCGCGGCCCATCTGGGTGCGATGACCTACCTCCAACGCCATGTGCCGACGAGCTCATCCGCCACTGGCCAGGCCCTTTATTCGGCCCTCGGCATGGGCATGGCGATAGCGATCATGCAGCCCATAACCGGTGGCATCTTCGAAGATCACGGCGGCTCCACGGCATTTCTCATGATGGCGGGACTAGCCGGATTAGGCCTGACATTTGCGCTTGGATTGGCAAGGCGATTGCGGCGAGAGGGTTCTGAATAGCGCGTAAGGCCTGCTCATTTTCTGTTGGCGCGCTCCTCTACCTGCCCCCTTGAGGGGGCGAGGGGACCCTCACGCAGGCTTCCTCATTACAGGCAGTGCTTACGGGTGACCTAAATCGCCACTAAGTCTCCTCCCCCTACATCGGGGGAGAGGAAACAAGGTGAGGGGGCTCTTGCAGGATGGAACAAAATTCGGATTCTAGGGTCGGGCTCAACAATCCGCCTACCGCGCTGCGGCTTAACTTGCATAAAAGCCCTTTTAGCTGATACGAACTTATAAATGACTCACGAGAAAGAGGACGATGACCGCGAGCATATTTATCGACGGCGAGGCTGGGACTACTGGCCTGCAGATCTTTGAGCGGCTGAATGGACGGACGGATATCGAAATCATCCGTTTGGACGATGCTGAGCGCAAAGATGATGGCCGCCGACGGGATGCGCTGAACGCAGCTGATGTCGCGATCCTCTGCCTACCGGATCTCGCAGCGCGCGAAGCCGTCAGCCTGATTGATAACTCTGCCACACGGGTGATCGACGCTTCCACCGCCCATCGGACGGCGGATGATTGGGTCTATGGCTTTCAGGAATATGCGCCCGACCAGCGCCAGCGCATCAGTGGTGCGACGCGGATCAGTAATCCTGGCTGCTATTCGCTGACATCTATCGCGATGCTGCATTCGTTGGTGAAGACGGGGCTGGTGGCTAAAGATTGGCCTATTACGATTAATGCCGTATCCGGCTATTCAGGCGGTGGGAAGTCCTTGATCGCGGAGTTTGAAGGCCCGGAAGCTCAGCGTTGCGAAAGCACGATCTTTAGCTATGCGCTAAGCCTGAAGCATAAGCATCTGCCTGAGATAAAGCGTTGGGCGAACCTCGACCATGCGCCGATCTTTGAGCCCCATGTTGGCAGCTACCGTCAAGGGATGCTTGTCCAGGTGCCATTGCCGCTTTGGGCGATGGCTGGAAACCCTACGCCTGAACGAGTTCATGAAGTGCTAGCGGAACACTATGAGGACGAGCAATTTGTCGAGGTGGCCCCACTTGGTCCGCCTGAAGGGAATGACAGGCTTGATCCAGAGTGTCTTAATGGCACGAATAAGCTGCGCCTGCATGTGCTGAGTAATCCAGACGGCGATGCGGCTGTAGTCGCGGGGCTTCTAGATAATCTGGGCAAAGGTGCTTCTGGCCAAGCTGTTCAGACGCTCAACATGCTAATCGGCGTTGACGAAGCAACAGGACTTTAAGTATTGATGCAAGGTAGTAGCCTTCCGGCCCCTAAGGGGCTGATCTTACCGCATGAGGGCATCCTGCCCCGCGTGGCGGACGATGTATTTTTGGCGCCGGGCGTCATTGTCGTTGGCGACGTTGAAATCGGAGTGCGGTCTAGCCTTTGGTACAACGTCGTCGTCCGCGCCGATGTTGGGTTGGTCCGTATCGGGTCGGGCACGAACATTCAGGACGGTAGCGTCGTGCATGTGACGGGTGGGCAATTTGATACGTTCATCGGTGATGACGTGTTGATCGGCCACTTGGCGATGATCCACGGCTGTCAAATCCACGATCGTGCATTCATCGGTATGAAGGCAACTATCCTTGATGGGGCGGTTGTCGAGTCGGACGCTATGGTCGCGGCTGGTGCCGTCGTAACGCCAAATAAGGTCGTTAAATCGGGCGAGCTTTGGGCGGGCGCTCCTGCAAAGAAAATGCGGGATATGGGTGCTGATGAGATCGCGCACCGGGCCAAGTCCGCGCCCAATTATGCGCTCAATGCAGCACAACACCGCCGCGCGCTAGGCCACGACTGACGTTTATCGATTTCAGGAGATTCGCTCCATGGCTTTGGATTATGCTCTGACGCCTGAAGGCGCGCTTCCGGCAGACGGAACAGCAGGCACACTCGTCGCTCGCATCTCGCTCCCCGGGAAGGGACCGGCTGTCGTGCGAATCGATGCTGATGGCGTCTATGATCTAACGCGGCGCTTTCCCACAATTGTAGATATATTGAGCAAGGCGGATCCTGCTACAGCAGTTAATGCTGTTACACCGAGCGGACGTATTGGTGCGCTCGAAGATATTCTGGCTGCCAGCGCGCCAGATCGGCGAACGGCTGACGAAGCGCATTTTCTGGCCCCACAGGATATCCAACCAGTCAAAGCTGCGGGCGTAACGTTCGCGGCTTCCATGCTGGAGCGTGTTATTGAGGAGCAAGCCAAAGGCGATCCAGCGCGGGCGGAAGCTGTCCGTGAGGCGGTGCGTGAGAAGGTTGGCGATGACCTTTTAAAGGTCGAGCCAGGGTCCCAGGCTGCGGAAGAGCTGAAGCTTCGCCTGATCGAGCTCGGTGTATGGTCGCAATATCTGGAAGTTGGCATTGGCCCCTATGCCGAAATCTTCACCAAATGCCCACCAATGGCTGCTGTCGGAACGGGCGCATTGATTGGTTTGCACCCAGATTCGGACTGGAACAATCCAGAACCTGAGATCGTGCTGGTGATCGCGCCTTCAGGCCAAATTGTCGGTGCAACGCTCGGTAATGATGTGAATTTGCGAGATATCGAAGGCCGGTCAGCGCTGTTGCTGGGGCGGGCGAAGGACAACAACGCCTCTTGCGCGCTTGGGCCATTTATCCGGCTTTTTGACCAGTCTTTTAGCATTGATGACGTGCGCCAAGCCGTGGTGTCTTTGTTGCTAACCGGCGAAGACAATTTCCGCATGGAAGGTGCATCTTCTATGAGGGAAATCAGCCGAGACCCTGAAGCCTTAGCCAGGGCTACGCTTTCCTCCGCGCACCAATACCCGGATGGCGCGTTTTTAATGTGCGGTACCATGTTCGCGCCGACTGACCTTCGTGACGGCGATGGATTTACTCATAAAATGGGCGACGTTGTTGAAATCGCGACGCCGACGCTGGGTCGCCTCGTCAATAAAGTTACGGCCACTGATAAGGCACCGCCATGGACGTTTGGCGTGCGTGACCTCATCAGGAGTCTGGCCGCGCGCGGGTTGGGCTGATGTCGTTTGCAGCATATTAGCAACCCGGGCCTTGCCGCTGGGTCTCCTCGCTCTCCAACGGGGGGAAGGAGGCGCTTACAGAAACCCCTGGGTATAAAGGCTTGCTAACCTAGTAGTGATTCGGTCCTTGTCACCGATGTAGTTGAATTACAGAGATTAAACAGACATCCATCGCCCTCGCGGCGGCGCTTGCCCCAATCATCTCTCTGTCAGCCAAAGCTGCTTCTGCTCGGTCAGTCGCCTTGGAGTTGTTCATGTCGCAAGGGTGTCATTCCTGTCCGCACGCATAGCAATACCTAGGCAAGTTAGCGAAACGTCCAGAATTTGTAGCGCTCGAATGGCATTTCGATTATTGTAATAAACTGGACTATGGCGGGGCTCGAAATGGGAAGAATCCATTTTCGAGTGCTGAAGTGACAACTCGGCAGTGAGATCATAACTAATCCATTCGCGGCCAGCGACGGGTCTACACGCCATAAATGATTGTTGCTGGCGTCAGCGAATCCGTTGGCTCAAATAGAGCGGATTTGGAACGGGCGATCCGTCAGATGCGCAAAGCGGCATCACAGGAAACACTGGATGTCCGTTGGTACGGCAATGATCTCGTTACCAGTGCTCAAGGGGTGAAGGCCACGCTATGGCGCGTTGATTTCATCAAAGAACAGATAACCGTTATCCGCAGTGGCGAAAATAAAGGCAAAGCATTGGCGAGCCATAATATCGTCCGTTCCAAAACACGCCTGCAATGCCGGAACGTAGACGGTGCGCACCGGTGCTTCGGCAGCAGGAATAGGCTGCGCTATTATCGCCCAGGAAAGGCGGACGCGCCAAGTCTGGCAGCGAAATACTGTCCTTGAATTGCGGCCTCAAGCTAACTCAGGCTGTCGGCAGCTTGTAATCCTTGAAGCGCTGGCGAAGTTGCAGCTTTGATAGCTTGCCGGTTGCTGTATGCGGCAGGTCTTTGGCAAAGGCGACATCGTCCGGCATCCACCATTTAGCGATTTTGCCCTCTAAGTATCCCAGCACGTCTTCTTTCGTAAGGCTTTGGCTATTTGCAGTCGGAACAACCACTAACAATGGTCGCTCGTCCCATTTGGGGTGATGGACGCCGATGGCGGCGGCTTCAGCGATTTGGGGGTGGCCGACAGCGACGTTTTCCAGATCGATAGAGCTGATCCATTCGCCGCCAGATTTAATGACGTCTTTCAGCCTGTCCGTGATCCAGATGTAGCCATCCTGATCGATTGCGCATACATCGCCGGTGCTAAACCAGCCATTTTCGGCATGGGCTGGCGCTTTCTCTGACAGATTGAAGTAGTCCGCAATGATCCAGGGGCCGCGGACCCTTAGCTCGCCGGTGGTCTCGCCGTCATTTGGCAGCGTGTTGCCATCTTCATCGACGATTTTCATGTCCACGCCATAGAGAACACGACCAGCACTCTGCTGCAGGTCAACCTTCTGCGTTTTGGAAAGGGTTTCGTGCTTGGCTTTTGGCGTGTTTACTGTGCCAAGCGGCGACATTTCAGTCATGCCCCAAGCATGCAGAACCTGGACATTATATTCGTCCTGGAAGGTCTCCATCATGGCTCGCGGGCAGGCAGAGCCGCCGATGACCACCCGTTCCAGATCATCCAGCTTACCGTTTGCCTCTTTCATGTACGCCAGTAGCATCATCCAGATCGTCGGCACGGCGGCAGTGAATGATACTTTTTCCTGGGTCAGCAGCTCGTAGATGCTTTTGCCGTCCAGGTCCCGGCCCGGCAGGACTAACTTGCAGCCCACAGCTGCCGTTGCGTAGGGCAGGCCCCAAGCATTTACGTGGAACATGGGCACTACAGGCAAAACTGTATCGCGGGCGGCAAGGCCCATGCAGTCAGGCGCGATCTCAGTCAGTGTGTGCAGTACCGTCGAGCGATGGCTATAGAGCGCGCCTTTCGGGTTGCCGGTCGTCCCGCTGGTATAGCAAAGCGCTGCTGCTGAATTCTCATCGAACGTGGGCCACACGTACTCGCCGTTCTCGCGTTTCAGTAAGTCTTCGTAACACAAGGCACCGGGGAGTTTGGCATCACTAGGCATGTTGGCTTTGTCTGCAAGCACAATGACTCCGCGAATGTTCGGAAACTTATCCTGCATTCCAGCGACTAGATCGACAAAACTGGTGTCAATCACGAGATATTGGTCGTCCGCGTGGTTGATGATGTACTCAAGCTGCTCCGGGAACAGGCGTGGGTTTATGGTGTGAGTGACTGCGCCAATACCCGCTACGCTGTAATAGGCCTCAACATGGCGGTAGGTGTTCCAAGCGATGGTGCCTATTCGGTCACCATCTTTGACGCCTAGTCGGATAAGCGCCTGCCCAAATTTCCGCGCCCTAAGTTCAGCATTGCGCCAATCGTAACGATGGATCGGGCCTTCAAGTGTGCGAGTAACGATCTCTGTATCGCCATGCCATTTGGCGGCATGGCCGATCAAGGAGGAGATCAGCAGCGGTTGGTCCATCATTTGGGCGAGCATCGCAGTCTATTCCCTAGTATGGTTTTGGTGCAGTGTTAAGCATATTCATGCCGGGCGTATAGCAGCTCGGCAAGGGGTTTGATCGTCAAAAATGCAACAGGCTGCTCCTTTGGGCGAAATCCGCCAGCATTGGCGCGTCATCGCTGTCAGTTTTGCCATGGCTTTCTTCGCCTGGGGGTCAATCTTCTACGCCCACGGTGTTTTTAAGGCAGCACTTGAGGCAAAACATGGCTGGTCGGGGTTGATGCTGTCTTCGGCTCAGGCGTGGTTCTGGGCGGTTGGGGCATTGACGGCCTTTGGCGTTGGCGCTGCCGCAGACCGTTTCGGTCCACGCGCCGTCGCCTGCTATGGAGCTTATGCGACCGCGATTGGTCTCACGGCAGTGGGCTTAGTCATGACGCCTTGGCAGCTGTTCCTTGCTTATGCAGTTTTGGCGACAGCATATCCGACAATCGGAAATCTAGGCATCAGCGCAGCCCTGGCACCGCTTTTCCAGCAACGCTATGCGGCAGCACTCGGGTATGCGTTGACGGGCGCTAGCTTCGGTGGGGCGATTGTTACGCCGGTGTATATTTGGCTGACAGCAAAACTCGGCTTTGATTGGGCATCCGCAGTTATCGCCGCTGCAACTCTGTTATGCCTAACGCCCTTACTCCGGTGGGCTCCAGCCCGACGAGCCACAGGCTCAGCGTCGGATGATGCGCGTGGCCTTGCGCGGTTTCGCTCAGCGCGACGTTCCCCGGTGTTCTGGGCGATATGGGTGACCGGTTTTTTATCGTTCACTGGCCAGGTAGGCTTTCTCTTTCATGAGATTTCGATCTTCACGCCGCGCATAGGGCTGGTCATGGCTGGATATGCTGTCAGCGTCACCGTAATTTCAGCAGCGATTGGCCGGTTTGTCGTTGGTTGGGCGGCTAACTATGTGCCGCTGGGACTTTTGGCGGCGACGATGTATCTGGTTCAGGTCGCTGGGTTCGTTACAGCGAATATCGCAGGTACCATCTTTTTAAATTTTGCGGCGGCTGCAATTGTCGGCTTCGTCGTTGGTCCGCTAGTGATGCTTCCCGCAATGTTAGCCCGCGCTGCCTTTGGTGCAGACGGGTTCGGCAAAACCTTCGGCGTTATCAATATAGGGATGTTCGCAGGTATGACAGTTGGCCCGTGTCTAGCCGGGGTTGTGGCGTATCAATCCGGGTATGCAACAGCGATCTGGATGTTCGCTGGGTGCCTTGCCGCCGCAGCCCTTGTCATCGCGTTGGGGTTTAGACCTTCGCGGATTTCGGATGCGCTTTGACGAAATCTGAAACGCGCGGCTGAATTTCTTCGCGCCAACGGCGACCATTGAAAACGCCATAATGACCAACACCGGGCTGCACCCAATCGGTCTTCATATCGTCGGTCAGGCCAGAACAGATGTCATGGGCAGCTTGGGTTTGGCCGATTCCAGAGATATCGTCATTTTCGCCTTCGACTGTCATCAACGCTGTATTTTTGATCAACTCAGGCTTCACCAGCTGGCCGCGCCAATGGAATTTACCATCTGCTAGGTGGTGATCCTGGAAAACGCGCTGGATGGTATCAAGGTAGAATTCAGCGGTCATATCCATGACAGATAGATACTCATCATAAAAGTGCTTGTGCTGATCAACACTGTCGCCGTCGCCGGTGACGAGGTTGTCATAAAGCTTCACATGGGCATCGATGTGACGGTCCATATTCATGGTCATGAAGCCGGTAAGCTGCAAGAAGCCTGGATAGACACGGCGCATCGCACCTGGGTAAATCAAAGGTACGTTGTAAATAACATTTTCTTCGAACCAGCTGAGCTCGCGGGATGTCGCAAGATTATTGGGAACTGTAGGGCTCTTCCGCGCGTCAACTGGACTGCCCATCAATGTGAGCGTTGCAGGCTGTGCAGGATCATTCGCCTCTGCCAACAGCGCGGTCGCGGCGATAGCTGCAGGGCCGGGCTGGCACACTGCCATTACGTGCAAGTCCGGGCCAAGGGTACGAATAAATGTCATCAAATATTCAACGTAACAATCAAGGTCAAAGCGTCCCGCAGTTAGCGGTACTTCGCGAGCATCCGTCCAATCCGTGATGTATACATCGTGATTGCTGAGCATCGCGCGGACTGTGCCACGGAGTAATGATGCATAATGACCAGACATCGGTGCAACGATCAGCACTTTTGGTGCCTTCTTTTGCCTCTTGGGCAATGCCTTCTGGTTCCGGACAAAGTGAAGAAGATTGCCAAATGGCATCTGCAACGCGCTGACCTCAGTGACTGGAACGGGCGCAGAGCTGCCCACAACTGTCACTTCATCAATGCCGAATTCAGGCTTGCCATAGTGTTTTGTGACGCTTTCAAATACTTCGCAGGCAGCAGCCAATGCACGATTTGTAGGCATCATGGCGAATGGATTGGTTGTCGCTTGCAGAATCTGCCGGGTGGCATTCGCCGCGCCACGATAGGGGCGAAGGGCGGCGCGGGTCATCTCATAAGCGTGATACAACAACGATCAAACTCCATTCTCGGAAATACCTGAGTATAGGTAAAATTTGTGCAACGCACAAGTTCATGCTGCAATTGCGCAGAGTGACCACTGAAGACCTAGCATTGGGTCACACATTAACCAATAAACGTTAAATATGAGCCTTCTTCCGGTCTGTGAGTTAGTCGAGGAAGAACGCGCCCCAGCCCATAGCTGCAACGATCAGCCAGAATTGCCATTGCTTAAAAATGGGTCTGTTCTGACTTGGGCTATGCAGAGGGGCGTTAGTCCGGTCGTCTAGCAATGCTTCCATGCGTACTAATACGCGAGGCAGACGAAGTACTGCGTCGTTCACATCAGCCAGCACGCCTGCGACGCGGGCTTCAGGGCCGCGATGGTCGCGCATCCACTCCTCGATAAGAGGTTGGGACAGTGTCCACATATTTACGTTCGGATCGAGGCGGCGTCCCATACCCTCCGCCATCAGCAGCGTTTTTTGAAGCAGGAGTAGTTGCGGCTGCGTCTCCATTTCAAAGGCTTCGGTGATCTGAAAAAGCTGCTGCAGCAACCGACCTAGTGAAATTTCATGTAATGGTCGGCCTAGAATCGGTTCCGCAATAGACCGGACTGCTTGCGCGAAGGCCGCGCGGGATTGATGGGCTGGCACATACCCAGCTCGGAAATGCACATCCGCGACCAATTCATAGTCCCGTGTAAGCATGCCAAGCAGCATGTCCGCCAGATATTCCCGGGTGTTGCGATCAAGCCGACCCATAATGCCGAAATCAATCACCACTAACCCGCCACCGTCCGTGACGAAGACATTGCCGGGATGCATGTCAGCATGAAAAAAGCCGTGCTCAAAAACTTGACGGAAGAATGCGCCTGCTGCAATACGCATGATGGCGTGACGATCATGGCCCTTGCCGTCAAGCGCGGCGGTATCGTCAACGCGGGCACCGGCAACCCTTTCCAGCGTCAAAACCCGGCGCCCAGTTCGTACCCAATCGATTTCAGGCGTGTCGAAGTCGTGCGCATCGCGGAAATTATCACCAAGTTCACTTGCGGCCGCTGCTTCCAGGCGCAAGTCCATCTCGGCGCGGACGGTTTCAGCAAATGCTTCAACTACCTCAATTGGCTTGAGACGCCGGCCCTTACGGGAGAGCCGCCAGGCCCAGTGTGCCAACCAGCGCAACATAGCGATATCACGCTCAAATTCGTGCTCGACGCCGGGGCGTAGCACTTTGACGGCGACAGCGCGCCCGTCCGTCGTTTCCGCTAGATGTACCTGGGCGATTGAAGCTGCTGCGACGGCTACGGGATCAATTTCAGCAAACAGCTCAGCGACGGGCTTGCCAAGCTCGGCCTCGATCGTATCGAAAGCAATGTGGCTAGGGAAGGGCGGCAGGCGGTCTTGAAGTAGTGCCAAGTCGTCTGCCACCTGAGCGCCGAAAAGGTCTGACCGTGTTGAGAGCGTTTGGCCGAGCTTAATAAAACTGGGCCCGAGTACCGTGAGGGCCGTTGCAAGCCGTTCGCCTGGCCTGCCGTCTGCCTCCCGTCGGCGCAGCAGCCAGTTTGCCGTGCGTGCAGCGCCGCGCGCAAAGGCTGGTGCTGGTGGGTCATACAATGGGAATAGCGCATCATGCCGTGCCAGCACAAAGCCGATACGCATTAAGCGCGTGGTATGGCGGATCGCAGATATCATCAATCACGACAATCTGATGGAACGGGACGGCAAGGACTTCTAGCCTCTATTGAATGGTCGTGCTACGCCCCTAAATCAAGATGGCTACGCTGCTCTCCGCCTTAAACAGGGCCTTAAGATGGGATTTTCCGCATGAGCCAGTATGACTATGATCTTTTTGTAATCGGCGCTGGCTCTGGTGGCGTCCGGGCTGCACGCATGGCATCAGCTGAAGGTATTCGGGTTGGAATTGGTGAAGGGCGGCGGATTGGCGGCACGTGCGTGCTGCGCGGATGTGTACCAAAGAAGCTGCTCGTTTACGCAAGCCACTTCCATCACGATTTCGAAGATGCGACGGGCTATGGCTGGCGCTCCCGCGTCCCGTCACACGATTGGGCGGCCTTGATCGCTAAAAAGAACGAGGAAACGGACAGGCTGAACGGCATTTATATCAATCTGCTCAAGAACGCCAATGTCTCCATGCACGAAGGCTATTGCTCGTTCATTGATGCCAACACGCTGAAGGTTGGTGAGAAAACGATCACGGCTAAGCGCATTCTGATTGCATCAGGCGCTGCGCCCTTTGTGCCGCATATTCCTGGTGCAGAGCATGGCATCACCTCTGATGAAGCGCTTGACCTCATGAGCATGCCGGATCGCATTGTTATCGTGGGCGGCGGCTATATTGCTGTTGAGTTCGCAGGCATTTTCGCTGGTCTCGGCGCGAATGTGACGCTGATGGTGCGCTCCCGCGTGCTGCGTGAATTCGAGGGCGAAGTGGCGGATGAACTGACTGTGGCGATGAAAGCCGAAGGCATCAATGTTGTCGTTGGCGAAAGCCCGACAGCTGTGAAGTCAGTTGATGGTGGTTATATGCTAACAACGAATGCGGGGAATGAATTCCTAACGGACCTTGTCATGTTCGCGACGGGCCGCGATCCAAATTCCAAAGGCATGGGCCTTGAAAAAATTGGTGTTGAGCTTGGAAAAAAGGGCATGATTGTTGTCGATGAATTCTCTAAGACGACCGTCGATAATGTTTATGCGATTGGCGACGTGACGGACCGCATGGCGCTAACGCCGGTCGCAATCCACGAAGCGATGTGCCTGGTCGATACGCTCTATAAAAACAATCCACGCTCACCGGACTATGAATTTGTACCCACGGCCATTTTCAGCCAGCCGCCAATTGGAACCATTGGCCTGGATGAGGTAACAGCGCGGGAACAGTTCGGCGATATTGATGTTTACGCCTCGCGCTTCCGTCCCATGAAGCATACGCTAACAGGCCGGCAGTGCTTCAGCTTCATGAAGCTGCTGGTCGATCCAAAAACCGATAAAGTCCTCGGCTGTCATATGCTCGGCGATGATGCGCCAGAGATCGCACAAGGTCTCGGTATTGCTCTTAAATGTGGTGCTACCAAAGCTGATTTTGATGCGACCATCGGTATTCATCCGACGGCAGCGGAAGAATTCGTTACCATGCGCCAGAAGCGTGAGCCCGTGAAGCAAGCCGCAGAATGACTTTTGCGGCTTTAAGGCCAGCGTAAAAGGGCGTATACCGTCTTTCTTTCTGCTTGTGTATAACCTACCGCGTGTAAGCGTTCGGTGGGCAATGAGGATATTATGGGTGACACCTGGACGCCGCAAAGCTGGCGCGCAAAGCCGATTCGCCAAGTCCCGCACTATGCGGACGAAGGCGCGCTGAATTCTGCTCTTGGCACAATCAAGGGCTATCCGCCTTTGGTTTTTGCAGGGGAGGCTCGGCGGCTGAAGGAAAGGCTCGCACAGGTCGCGCAAGGTAAGGCGTTCCTATTGCAGGGCGGTGACTGCGCAGAAAGCTTCGCGGAGTTCCATGCGGACAATATCCGCGATACCTTTCGTGTGCTGTTGCAAATGGCGGTGGTGCTGACCTACGGCAGCGGCTTGCCTGTCGTGAAGGTTGGCCGTATTGCAGGGCAGTTCGCCAAGCCGCGGTCTTCGGACCTGGAAACGGTTGGCGATGTCGCTTTGCCATCGTATCGCGGTGATATTATCAACGGCGCGGATTTTACTGCTGATGACAGGAATCCTGATCCGGCACGGATGGTGACGGCCTACACCCAGGCTTCCGCCACGCTGAACCTGCTTCGGGCATTCGCGCAGGGCGGCTATGCCGATCTGCATCAGGTGCATCGGTGGAACTTGGATTTTGTCAATGAAAGCCCCCAGGGCGACAAATACAAAGCGCTCGCGGATAGCTTGTCGGAAACGCTGAAATTCATGGCGGCTTGTGGGCTTACCTCTGAGACGACCCCGCAGATCCGTGAGACAGAATTCTTCACGTCTCACGAAGCGCTGCTTTTGCCTTTTGAAGAAGCTATGACCCGTGTCGATAGCACCTCTGGCGATTGGTATGATGTGTCTGCGCATCTGCTCTGGATCGGCGATCGGACTCGTGATCTGGATGAGGCCCATGTAGAGTTCCTGCGTGGTGTCGAAAATCCGCTTGGCCTCAAATGCGGCCCAAGCACAGATCCCAATACGCTGCTCAAGCTGATTGATATGCTGAACCCAGAAAATGATCCGGGCCGGCTTACTTTGATCTGTCGCATGGGTGCAGAGCATGCTGGAAAGCATTTGCCATCGATTGTTCGGGCGGTTGAAGCTGCGGGCAAGTCCGTTGTTTGGTCTTGCGACCCGATGCATGGAAACACGGTCAAGGCGGCGTCTGGGTACAAAACTCGTCCGTTCGACTTGATCCGCCGCGAAGTTCAGATCTTCTTTGAAGTCGCACGGGCGGAAGGAGCGCATCCGGGTGGCATCCACCTCGAGATGACGGGCAAGGATGTCACCGAATGCACCGGCGGTGCGCAGGCGATTTCGGACGATAATCTTGGCGACCGGTATCACACCCATTGCGACCCGCGGCTGAATGCTTCCCAAGCGCTTGAATTGGCCTTTATGGTGGCGGAAGAACTGAAGGCGGAGCGCGACTCTCAAAGTAGCGCCGTTGCGTAGCTCTGCCTGCGCCCCACGGGGCCATTTGCCTGGATTGCTGATGTCGAACCATCCTATACGGCCTAACGTGGAAGAAATTTCACGTTTCACAGACGCTTACTTTCGTAAGACCAAGGAAACCGTGGGGCGCTTCGGCGATGTTACGGCGACTTATGCCGTCTTCATGCGTCGCCCAGTGTTGTTCACAGGCCAGATGACGGTTGATTGGCTGCACAGCGTAGCGAAAGCGCGAGGTGTGGAATTTGAGATCGAAGCACCTCACGCCGAGGGTGAGTTCGTTGGCGCTGGTGAACCGATGCTCTATCTCACCGGTTCGCTCTACCATTTGGCAGATACTGAGACGCTGTATCTCCAGAAGCTAGGTGCCGCCAGCGTGGCTGCTTACAATGCTTACATGATGGCGATGGCCTTGCCGAAAACGGCGTTCCTGGCGATGGACGCGCGCCATTGCGCTGGTGCCGATATGGCGGAATTGATGGCCTATGCCGCCAGCGTCGGATCAAAGGCGGCGCAAGCAAAGGGGGCTGTCGGCTTTATTGGCAACGCAACGGATGCGACAGCACATTTCTTTGGCCAGGAGCAGGGCCTTGGCACAATGCCGCACGCGCTGATTGGTTATGCCGGATCGACATTGCGTGCGTCCGAAATGCTGCATGAGACCTTCCCGGATGAGAATCTGACAGTACTGGTGGATTACTATGGGTCTGAGGTTACGGACTCGCTTGCGGTTGCCAATCGCTTCCCGGACCTAGCTGCTGCTGGGCGTCTCGCGTTCCGCCTCGATACCCATGGTGGGCGTTATCTCGAGGGTATGGACCTACAGGCCTCATACGCAATCCTGGACAAATATGCGCCAAACGCGATCCGCAATTACCGAACCGAAAATGAGCTCCGGCACTTGGTCGGAACGGGTGTTTCGGCCGCTGCAGTTTGGCGGTTGCGTGAGGCATTGGATGGGGCGGGGTTCGATAAAGTGAAGGTTGTTGCCAGTTCTGGTTTTAATGTCGAGAAATGCAAGACCATGGCGATTGCGGATGCCCCGCTAGACCTTGTAGGCACAGGTTCATACCTGCCAGACCGGTGGAGTGAGACCTACGCAACCGCAGATATTATTCAGTATGACGGTAAGCCAAGTGTGAAGGTTGGCCGTGAATTCCTGCTCTCCAAGCGCCGCGCCATGCTTAAAGGCGGCGGCTCCTGAATGAAAGGACGGCCAGTCTCATGACGGACCGTTTGCGCATCGGCATCGCCCAATTGAACGCAGTTGTTGGCGATATCGCAGGCAATATTTTGAAGCTGAAAGCAGCGCGGGATGAGCTCGCGGGGGCAGATCTTATTGTCTATCCAGAGCTTTTCCTCTCAGGCTATCCGCCAGAAGATCTGGTGATGAAGCCAGTCTTCGTCAAAGAATGCCGGCGCGCGATTGAGACTTTAGCTGCAGAAACTGCTGAAGGTTCGGCGCTGCTTGTCGGCACGCCCTGGGCTGAAGACGGGAAGCTCTACAATGCAGTGGCGTTGCTGGCAGACGGTGCCGTTAGCGCCATTCGTTACAAGGCTGACCTGCCGAACTATGAAGTGTTCGATGAAAAACGTGTGTTTGATTCTGGCCCATTGCCAGGGCCAGTAAACTTTAAAGACGTTCGCATCGGCGTGCCGATCTGTGAAGATATCTGGTCGCCGGATGTGGTCGAGTGCTTGGAAGAAAGCGGTGCTGAATTGCTGCTGGTGCC
The DNA here is from genome assembly GCA_965660545.1 of Alphaproteobacteria bacterium. GTDB lineage: Bacteria > Pseudomonadota > Alphaproteobacteria > Bin95 > Bin95 > VMCJ01. The sequence continues at coordinate 74,134 of CBFIAF010000002.1, forward strand.
GAACGGGTCGCCTTTCCAAGTTGGAAAGCCAGAAGTGCGCCTCAATCTTGTTGTCGAACGGGTTGTGGAAAGCGGGTTACCGCTGGTCTACGTGAACCAGGTAGGCGGCCAGGATGAGCTGGCGTTTGACGGTGCATCATTCGTAATCGACGGCGATCGTCGCTTGCGAGCCCAACTGCCGGGCTGGCGTGAAGCCTGCGTTATGACGGAGTGGACGCGCGGGGCAGATGGTCGCTGGACATGTGCTGAAGGTCCAATCGAGGATGTGCCTGAGGGGCTTCCGGCGATGTATCACGCGGCAATGCTGTGTCTCCGCGATTACGTCAACAAGAATGGCTTTCCGGGCGTTGTGCTCGGCCTTTCAGGCGGGATTGATTCGGCTATCTCGGCGGCGATAGCAGTTGATGCGCTGGGTGCAGACCGGGTGCGTTGTGTGATGATGCCGTCGCCCTATACATCCCCGGAAAGCTTGGAAGATGCCGAAGGTGTGGCCAAAATGCTTGGCGTCTCCTATGAAAGCATCAATATTGGCCCGGCGATGAACGCCTTTACTGCGATGCTTGGTCCGGCTTTCGAAGGCACAGAAGCTGGCATTACGGAAGAAAATATCCAGTCCCGATCTCGCGGATTGGCATTGATGGCACTGTCCAATAAGTTTGGACACATTGTGCTTTCGACTGGCAATAAGTCTGAAATGGCTGTCGGTTACGCTACGATCTATGGTGATATGTGCGGCGGTTACAATGCCATAAAGGATATGTACAAGACCGTCGTTTTCGATCTTTGCCGTTGGCGGAATGTTCATTCGCCAACCGGAGCTTTGGGGCCTGCGGGTCCGGTTATGCCAAAGCGCGTAATTGCCAAACCGCCATCTGCCGAACTCCGGCCTGATCAAAAAGATGAAGATTCTTTGCCGCCCTATGATGTTTTGGATGGCATTTTGAATCAGTTGATTGAGCAAGAGCAATCGGTGGAAGAGATTGTCAGTGCTGGGTACGAGGAAGAGACAGTGAGGCGCATTTGGCGTTTGCTCGATATTTCTGAGTATAAGCGGAGGCAAGCGCCGCCAGGTGCTAAAATTACTGCCAAGAATTTTGGCCGCGATCGTCGTTATCCAATTACCAGTGGTTTTCGGCGGATGATATAACGAATTCGAATTAGCTGAGAGGGGCTAGCTACGAATAATTTGCAGATGAACCAAAATGATAGTGATCAGCCATCAAGCAAAGTTTTTTAAATCGAATGCGGTGATATCATGTCCCCAAAGGCACCAAATTGTCCATCCTGCGGCGCGCCGAATAGGGCCGCTATGGAACCGGTATCCCAGAAAGGTATGATTCCGGCAGCTCTGCTTTGCTTTTTCCTAGGCACGTTTGGCATACACCGGTTCTATGTCGGTAAGATCATCACTGGAATTTTTATGACCCTTACACTTGGCGGCCTTGGTATTTGGGTCCTGATTGATTTTGTAATGATCATTATCGGTAGCTTCCGGGATAAAATCGGCCCGCCGTTGTGCCGTTAGTACCGTTAGCGCAGCGCAATGCCTTTTTGTGTGAAATGTGGGATCGCTATGGCCGATACCGCGGCCGCTGCGGTTTTATGCCACCAGTTGACACTGGCCGGCCTCAGGCAGATGCAACTGATAAAAGCTTCGGCATTGCAGTGAGGCTCTGTGGAATTTTTGGAACCGTCAGCATGCACCATTCCTATCTGGGCAATATCGTGCGTGGGCTCTTCGATCCCTGGTTGTTTGTTGGCTCGATACTCTGCTTTTTCAGCGGTGATCCATCGCTTCAGATGCTTGGGCTTATCCTTATCCTGATGGACGCGTTGCATACCCTCTTTGTTTTCTACAAGCTGATTGTTGGTCAACAATTAGATGGAGCAAGCCGGTTAGTCACATATCCCAGGCAATTCGGGTAGTGACCTTAACTTGGCTTGATCAAAACATGGGTGATGAAGCTAATAGACGGGTTGCGCTGATAACTGGCTGCGGCAAGCAAAACGGCATCGGTGCGGCGACTGCACGTCGATTGGCAGCGGACGATGTAATTGTAGCGGTGTCTGATGTCGCTTCAGGCGGCGTCGCCAATGATCAGACACTATTGGGTGTACACCCGGCTGCTTGGCAGGGCTTAGATACCCTCACCGCAGAGATCGAAGCGGCCGGCGGCCAGGCGACAAGCTTTGTTGGCGATGTCTCTGATGAGGCGGACGCAGCGCGGTTGGTTGCACAAACGATTGAGCAGTTTGGGCGGTTAGACATTCTGGTGAATAACGCTGGTGCGCCACATGGCAAAGATCGCGGCCAGATTGAAGATATCCCGCTGGATGCTTGGCAAAAGACGATGAGGGTCAATGCATTAGGGCCATTCCTTATGATCCGGTCTGCTGTGCCTCATATGAAGACGGCGGGCTATGGCCGGATCGTGTCGTTGTCATCTGTGGCCGGTCTGTATGCCTTGCCAGAACGCGGCGTCTATTCAGCGTCCAAAGCGGCTGTACTTGGCCTCACGAGGTCTATTGCGCATGATCTGGCACCTCATGGGGTAACCGTGAATGCAGTCTGCCCGGGGTCCATCAAGACTGATCGCGCTATTTCCAGCACGTTGCGCGCTGGATGGAGCGATGTTGAAGCTGGTTTGAAAGAACGCGCTCAGGCCATCCCTATGCAGCGCCACGGGCTGCCGCAAGAGATCGCAGCAACAATTGCTCATCTTGTATCCGAAGATGCAGGGTTCATCACTGGCCAGGCCTTTGTCGTTGACGGTGGCGGCCTGCCGCCAAGCGCTTTCTAGTTAACGGGACACGCGCCGCCTCAATGCCGCCATGCGCGCGACAATGCCGCGGAGGGTTCGAACTTCCTGCTCAGTGATACGCGCGCGTGCGAAAATATTACGGAGATTCTGCTTCATCGCCGGCTTCTGGTTTGGGGATCGATAAAACTTCGCCACTTCTAGTTCTACGTCTAGATGGTCCATCAGGGCGTTCACAGAGCCTTGGGCCGCAAATTCGCTTTCGCCAAGCGGTAATTCCTCGGCCGGAGTTTCGTCTTCAGCCTTTAGCCATTCCCAAGCGACCAAGAGTACAGATTGGCCAAGGTTCAGCGAACTATAGGCCGGGTTTAGCGGCGCCGTAATAATCGCCTGTGCTCGCATAACATCATGATTCGCCAGGCCAGATCGCTCGCGGCCAAATAGGATGCCGGCGTTATTACCATTCGCGACTTCTGCTCGCATGACTTCCGCCGCTCGTGTTGGTGTGAAAATCGGCTTCACCATATCTCGACGGCGCGCGGTGGTCGCCAGAACGACCTGCAAATCGGCGATAGCGTCTGCGGTTGTTGGATATACGCGGGCGGCATCGACGACGATGTCGGCGCCAGCGGATGAGGACGCCGCTTTCTGATTTGGCCAGCCATCCCGGGGGCGGACAAGGCGAAGATCTGTCAGCCCGCAATTCAGCATGGCGCGCGCAGCAGCCCCAATATTCTCCCCCATTTGCGGCTCGACCAGGATGATGGCCGGGCCTACATGCAGTTCGGAGGTCTTTGACGAATTGGTGCCAGCCATCAACTTGGCGCGTTGACGCCGTCCGCCATCAGCTTGTAAATCAGCCCGTCGGTCAGCGCTTCGTAGGATGCGGAAATAATGTCACCGGAAAGACCGACCGTCGTCCAGCGTCTGCCCTTACTATCGGCGCTTTCAAGCATAACGCGGGTTACGGCGGCGGTGCCGTCACCTGAATTCAAAATCCGCACCCGATAATCTGTCAGACGGACGTCAGCCAGGCCGGGATAGAATGGGGCTAGCGCTTTTCGGAGCGCGTGGTCGAGCGCATTTACGGGGCCATTGCCCTCAGCCACTTCAAGCACTCGGGTCTCGCCGACGGAGACCTTCACTGTGGCCTCGGAAAGCGCTGGCTGCTGTGAACCAGCTTCCATCCTGTGTTCATCTAAGACACGGAATGTGTCCATGCTGAAATAGTCTGGCACGCCTGATGTCAGCTTGCGGGCCAGAAGTTCAAAACTGGCTTCGGCACCGTCATAGGAGTAGCCCTGATATTCGCGTTGCTTCACTTCCTCAACGATCTTCAGCACGCGCGGGTCCTTGCCATCAATTTCGATGCCTAAGTCGCGGAACCGAGAAAGGATATTGGCGCGCCCAGCCTGATCTGAAACAAGGATTAGGCGGCTGTTTCCTATAACTTCTGGCTCGATGTGTTCATATAAGCGGGGATCTTTCTCAACAGCTGAGACATGTAAGCCAGCTTTATGCGCAAAAGCGGATGCGCCGACATAAGCGGCGTGACGGTTTGGCGCGCGGTTCATGCGTTCGTCCAGCATCCGGCTGACTTGGGGCAGGCGCAGCAGCGCTTCATCGGTGATGCCGACGTTGTAGCCCATTTTTAGCTTCAGTGTCGGGATCAACGAGACGAGGTTGGCATTGCCGCATCGCTCGCCAAGGCCGTTCAATGTGCCTTGCACCTGTCGCGCGCCGGCGCGAACGGCGGCGATCGAGTTTGCAACGGCATTTTCAGTGTCATTATGCGTGTGAATGCCAATCCGTTCGCCGCCAAACTTGGCGACAACGACGCCGACAATTTCTTCCACTTCATGGGGCAAGGCACCGCCATTGGTGTCGCACAAAACGACCCAGCGGGCTTCAGAATCGAGCGCCGCGCCAATAGCTTTCAGCGCGTATTCTGGGTTCGCCTTATAGCCATCAAAGAAGTGCTCAGCATCGAATAAGGTCTCGCGGCCGCGGTGTACGCACTCTGCAACGCTGTCGCTGATCATGCGGATGTTTTCGTCGAGATCGACGCCAAGAGCGGTGGTGGCGTGAATATCATGAGTTTTGCCGACGAGGCACACAGCGGGTGTGTTTGCACCGAGTACGGCTGTCAGGCTTAGGTCATTAGCGGCGCTGCGGCCAGACCGACGGGTCATGCCGAACGCGGTGAAGGTGGCTGATTTCAAGCCCTCTGATTGCGCGAAGAATTCATCATCACGCGGGTTTGCACCTGGCCATCCACCTTCAACATAATCAATGCCAAGGCCGTCCAAAGCGTTTGCAATGGCGGCCTTATCGGCAGCGCTGAAATCAACCCCGTGAGTCTGGGCACCATCACGCAGAGTTGTATCATATAGGTAGATGCGGGTGGGTTCGGTCACGGTCAAATTAGCTTTCATTGATGCAGAACAGCAAACGGGGGCAGCTAAAGCTGCCCCCGTTTAGCACGATGCCAGACGGCGTGTAGCGCTTTTTTGTTGGTTAGCGTTTATCAACCGGTACGTAATCCCGAAACGGCTTGCCGGTGTAAAGTTGACGAGGGCGGTTGATCTTCTGTTCAGAGTCTTCAATCAGCTCATTCCACTGCGCGATCCAACCGACGGTGCGGCCAATTGCAAACAATGCGGTGAACATAGAGACCGGGAAGCCCATCGCTTTCAGGATGAAACCAGAATAGAAATCTACGTTCGGATAGAGGCGACGCTGGATAAAGTATTCATCTTCAAGCGCAATTCGCTCAAGTTCAACTGCGACTTCAAGCAGTGGGTCGTGGACGCCTAGAGTCTCAAGCACTTCATGTGCAGCCTTACCAATGACAGTCGCACGCGGATCAAAGTTCTTGTATACTCGATGGCCAAAGCCAAAGAGACGGAAGCTATCATTTGGGTCTTTAGCGCGGGCGACCATCGCCGGCACTTTATCGACCGTGCCAATTTCCTCCAGCATGTTGAGGACTTGTTCATTCGCGCCACCATGGGAAGGGCCCCAAAGCGCTGCGATACCAGCAGCGATGCAGGCATAAGGATTGGCACCCGTGGACCCTGCTAAACGCACAGTTGAAGCAGATGCATTCTGCTCATGGTCTGCGTGGAGCGTGAAAATAAGGTCCAATGTTTTGGCGATGACTGGATCAACCTTGTATTCCTCAGCCGGTGTTGAGAAGCACATGTGGAGGAAATTTTCCGCGTAACCCATATCATTGCGCGGATACACGAACGGCTGGCCAATGGTGTATTTATAGGCCCATGCAGCGATCGTTGGCATCTTCGCAATCAAGCGATATGAGGCGACCTTCCGATGCCAAGGGTCTTCGATGTTCAGGCTATCATGGTAGAACGCAGAGAGCGCGCCCACCACACCGCACATAACGGCCATAGGGTGTGCATCGCGGCGGAAACCCCGGAAAAAATTAGTAATTTGATCATGCACCATCGTGTGGTGCGTGATGTCGTAAGTAAACTTAACTTTCTCTTCAGCGGTAGGCAGTTCGCCATACAGCAGCAAGTAGCAGGATTCCATATAGTCGCTGTGTTCAGAAAGCTGCTCAATCGGATACCCGCGATACAGCAGAATGCCTTTGTCGCCGTCAATGAACGTGATCTTTGATTGGCAGCTGCCGGTCGCTGTGTAGCCTGGATCATAAGTGAACAGGCCGAATTCCTTGTTGAAGCTTCGAATATCGACAACTGGAACACCAGCTGATCCATGCATAACTTGAAATTCAGCTGATTTTCCAGACGCGTTGTCCTTCATCGTGACTGTATGGTGTTTACCAGATGTGCTCATGTGGAATATCCCCCAACGGCTGTGTTTTGACTGCCGTCCTTGCAACGGTTTAAGAAATTATGGTAGCGCCTAAGGGCGATTTTTGCAATTAAAAGCGCTCTGCTCATCCAGCGGCGGCCGCTCGGCGCAATGTCTCGTCTCGGCCAAGAACAGCTGCAACCTCGAAGAGGCTTGGCGATGCATCTGAGCCCGTAAGCGCTGCTCTGAGCGGCTGTGCTAGCTTGCCGAGCTTCAGATCTACTGCTTCCGCGCCTGCACGCAGAGCCGCTTCAATGCTGTCGTCGGTCCATGCGCCATCGGGGATTGCAGAAAGGGCGGTTAAGGCGGCGGCTAAGCCAGCGGAAGCGTCTGTGCTAGCCAGCACTTTAGCAGCTTTCGGAGATCGGCTGAATGGAGCGCCATCCAGGTAAATCTCGGCGGATACCGCAAGGTCGAGCAATGTCTTCGCGCGCTGTCGCAGGCTGGCCATACCTGTCTTGAGGCGTATGGTTTCTGGATCAGAAAGGCGGCGCTCAATCTTGGCTTCTATCATTGGTAAAATAGCTTTGATCAAGGACTCCGGGTGGGATTCACGCATGTAATGTGCGTTGGTGTTCTCCAGCTTAGCGATATCGAATCTGGAGGCTGACCGGCCGACGCCTTCTAGATCAAACAACTTGATGGCGTCTTCTGTCGGCACGATTTCGAGATCGCCGTGGCTCCAGCCCAGCCGCAGCAAATAGTTTCGGATCGCAGCTGGTAACAGCCCCATATCCCGATACGCATCGACGCCAAGCGCGCCATGGCGTTTCGAGAGTTTCGCCCCGTCAGCCCCGTGGATCAGGGGAATGTGTGCAAAAGCGGGTAATGTCCAATTCATTGCGTTGAACACCTGAATTTGGCGGAAGGTGTTGTTCAAGTGATCATCGCCGCGAATGACATGGGTGATGCCCATATCGTGGTCATCTACAACGACGGCCAGCATATAGGTCGGCGTACCGTCGGCGCGGAGTAAGACCATGTCGTCCAGCTCAGCATTGGCCACCCGCACATCGCCCTGAACGAGGTCATTGATAACGGTTTCGCCGTCTTTCGGGGCCTTTAGCCGAATTGCGGGCTTGATGCCCTCAGGGGCTTCACTCGGGTCCCGGTCGCGCCAGCGGCCATCATAAAGGAAGCGCCTTTGTTCAGCTTGGGCCGCGGCGCGGAGTTCTGTCAACTCTTCGGTAGTAGCGTAGCATTTGTAGGCGTAGCCGCTGGCCAACATTGCTTCCGCCACCTCGACATGGCGATCAACGCAGGCGAACTGGAACACAGGCTCGTCATCCCAATCGAGCTCCAGCCAGCGCAGACCATCCAGTATCGCGTCAATGGCTGGCTCAGTTGAGCGTTTGCGATCTGTGTCCTCAACTCGAAGCATGAACTTGCCGTCGTGGCGTTTGGCGAAGAGATAATTGAACAGCGCCGTCCGGGCACCGCCAATATGTAAGAATCCAGTCGGCGACGGTGCAAAACGAGTGACAACAGTCATGCTGGGCGCTCCTAAAACCGGGCAGGGTGCCCGATGCTGCGATGCCGCTGTATAAGGTCTTTCGTGTACGGAAGGTCAAGGCGGCATTTTGCCAAATTTGTGGGAAAAGCTATCGAGCGCGCCAACGATGAGCCGCCGCTAGCCAATTCTGTGGGCACCGTTTTTTGCTGTCGGTGCTGCAACCGACATGACGCTGAGCACTGAACCGAGCTTCTGGCCAGTGGTGTCTGCCTTGCTCGCGCTATTTTTTTAGTAATCTTCGGGTGGCGTTTCGATCGTCTGCATTGGCTATTGTTATTAATGTTTGCCGCTAGCCTCGGGATTCTCTGGTGTTTACTCCGGACGGATTGGGTTGAACCGCCAATGTATACCGCTAGCAGGCGGGAGAGATTTCAGGCATCGCTGCGTGGGTTAGGCGGCAGACTCGCGCTCCCTGTTGGAACTCAGAAACGTTCTTTTCAAAGTGCGCGGCAAGATTACGGACCTCACGCGAGATTGCGCTGGGCTGGTGAAAGGCGCGCGCATCACGGTAGGTGATAGAGTGTGGGTCAGGGCGATTATGCGCCCATCACCTAGGCCATTGGTCCCAGGCGATTTTGATTTACGGCGCGGGGCCTATTTTAAGCAGATTGGCGCTGTTGGCTTTGCAATCGGCACCGCAGTCATTACGCAAGCCCGGGACCGCAGTGACCTCAGACGTTGGGTTAACCAGGCGCGGGCTGGAATCCAGCTTGAAGTCTATTCTGCCCTGGCGGATAAACCAAACATTGCTGGCATTATTGCAGCGGTGACTGTCGGCCACCGCGCGGGTGTTGTGGATGAAGACCAGGACGCCCTCCGCGCGTATGGTTTGGCATATTTACTTGCAATTTCCGGATTGCATTTTGGGCTAGCAGCGGGCGTGATTTTCTGTGTATCGCGGCTTCTGCTGGCATTGCCACATGGTGTTGCATTTCGAATTCTGATCCATAATATCGCAGCGTTGATGGCGATCCTGGCCGCGGCTGGACATCTGGCGATGTCTGGTGCCGCGCCGCTGGCGCAACGCGTGTTTGTCATGGTAACGGCGGGTATGTTGTCAGTCATGGTGGATAGGTTGTGCTCTGGTCTTTGGTTCATCGCCTGGGCGGCGGCGATCGTAATCGCAGCGCCGTCAGATGTGGTTGTGGTGCCAAGTTTTCAGCTCTCGTTTGCAGCTGCGACCGGTATCGTCTCGGCCTATGAAGCCCACGCGGCGCGTCGCCAACGGGAGGCGGAACCAAGGCTTCTTGGTGGTGGGTTGATTCGGTATATCTGGCGATATGCCAGCGGGATAGCCGGGCCTCGCTCATCGCGCCAGCGGCGACGACCCCTCCGGCACTCGCATATTTCCAACAGACCCCAGCATATGGTGTTGTTGCGAACTTGACAGCGATGCCATTGATGGCGTTCTGGATCATGCCGTCAGCAATCCTTACGGCGTCCTTATTGCTGATCGGCCAGGGGTTTACATGGCGTTTCAGGCGATGTGACATGGTGTCGAGCTCGTATTGGCTGCAGCCTATGTGGTGCAGAGTTGGGAAGGCGGTCTAATCCATGCAGCAGCATCACCCGGCTGGGTCGCTGGCGCGTTCATGGCGGGCGGTGTGGACATTTGCGCGCTTAGAGGTTGGCCGCGCTGGCTTGGATTGGCCGGAATCGCTGCCGCTACATTGGGTTTACCAGTGGCGACGCCGCCAGATATTCTTGTGGATGAGCAAGGTCGTATCGCAGCTGTTCGGGATGGAAATATACTTTGTTTCACGTCAACAAGGCGCGGTGCGTTCGAGCAGAAAGCGTGGGTACGCTATGTTGGTGGCGTTAAGGTTATGGCGCTTGCAGATGCGCCTGTGAGCCTAGCCCGATGTGACCCTGCTGGATGCTTGATTGCAGAGGATACCGCTACGGTCGCGATCTCGCTTCTGCCACAGGGGCTCGGCGACGATTGTCGCCGGCTGATTATGGTATTGCCCGCTATCGTGGCTCTGCCGCTAAAGCAAGGGAATGCCCTGACGGTATGCATTCGCCTGATCTATTCGATCAGCAGCGTGACGGAGCTCTCGCACTTTGGGTCAAATACTGCGCAGTTACAACAAGAAGTGCAGCAGCGGCACGAGGCGCACGCCCTTGGTCGGAGTAATCAGCATGGCCATGTTTGCAACGGTTAGTGATAACGGCGGATCAAGCTGATCAGGCGGCCCTGCACCTCAACTTCATCCGGTGCGTATTCTTGCGGCGGGAAATCTGGATTGGCCGCTCGTAAGATAACGCGCCCGGGTTCCCGGTCGATGTGTTTCAGCGTCGCTTCTTCCTGGCGAACCAGGGCAACCACAATGGCACCATTATCCGCGACCGCACCTTCTTCAATGATGACCACATCGCCGTCCATAATGCCGTCATCGATCATAGAGCGGCCTGAAACTTCCAGTGCATAGTGGTTGCCGCGGCCCAGCATTTCCCGTGGTACATCGACAAAGGCATTGGGGTCATTCAGCGCTTCAATTGGCGTACCAGCAGCGATCAGACCGTGCAGAGGCAGGGAGACCGAGCCTATATTTTCATCCGAAGCGATCGCGTGCAGCGGCTTATCCCTGCGCGCAGGCTCGCGGCGTGGCGCGTGGCTTGCGGAAAGAGCGGCGTCTTCAGGCAGGCGCGTTACTTCCAGTGCACGGGCTTTGTGGGCGAGGCGGCGGATAAAGCCGCGTTCTTCCAGGCCCATCACTAGACGGTGAACGCCAGATTTAGAACGAAGGTCCAACGCATCTTTCATCTCGTCGAAAGATGGAGAAACACCAGTTTCGCTGATGTGGTTATTGATAAACGTCAGCAATTCGTGCTGTTTGCGGGTAAGCATGGCTTAAGGTTCCTTTATTGAACCCAGGGCGCACGGGTATGCAGGCCCTATCTGTCAAATAATCGTTCTAGTTTAGTTCACAGTAACAGTCAAGTATGTTCTTAATATTGACAGATAATTAACATTAATGATCTGTATTCGTTCTGCAAGTAAGCGCCCTATGTGTCGTGAGCCTGCGACACACAACATGCTGATTTATATGGGATCTAATGGAAGAACCTGCACGAGATCACCGCTTTTCGCTGCCTCTGTATGAGGTGGTCTGACGATCAGGGCATTCGCTGCGGCATAAACGGACATCATAGAACTGTCCTGCACGCTGAAGGGTTCAACCACGAATCCATGTTCCTGTTCCGCTGTCATGCGCGCACGAACATAGTCCTGGCGGCGGTCATTGGCAGACATCGGAGTTTTAAGGCGGGCATAGGTTACAGGTGGTCCTGTATCATCGCGACCTAACATGTATCTGATCGCAGGGCCGAGGAACAAATGGGCGCAAACCATTGTTGAGACGGGGTTGCCGGGGAGGCCAAGCACCATTTGTCCGCCAAGCGCGCCGAACATCAGCGGCTTGCCGGGTCGCATCGCGATCCGCCAGAAATCAACATCCAGGCCTTCTTTGACCAGGGCGCTCTGCACGAGATCATGGTCTCCAACTGATGCGCCGCCAAGTGTCACTAGAATATCGCAGCCTGCGGCCTGGCGGGCGGCAGTGATTAACGCGCCTTCATCGTCGTTGACGACATCTAGCATCAAAGGCTCGCCGCCGCATTCTCGCACGTAGGCCGCGATGCCGAGGCCACTGGAGCCAATGATTTGCCCAGGCTCCAGCACATCGCCGGGAAGCTTAATTTCATCTCCTGTCGCCAGAATTGCGACCCGTGGACGCCGCGCGGCGCGCACCCATACGGTATTCATGCCCGCAGCAAGGCTGAGCTGACCGGGAGTCATGATCGTGCCTGCAGAAATTGTGGTTTCACCACTCCTGAAATCCAGCCCGGCGCGACGGATATGGCGACCGAGTTCAGCGGCTTTGTTCAGGCTTAAGTTATCGCTATCACGATCAACGTCTTCCTGAAGCACAATAGAATCTGCACCTGCTGGTACTTCGCCGCCAGTGAAAATACGAACGGCCTGGCCTTCGCCAACATTGCTAGTGAAAGGCCTACCTGCCGGTGATTCGCCTATGACCGTTAGATTAGCTGGTGCGGCTGAAGTATCTGCCGCGCGCAAGGCATAACCATCCATCGCAGACATATCTGCGGGGGGCTGTGTGCGGCGGGCGACTATGGGTTCAGCGAGGGTTCGACCATGGGCGTCGGCAAGCATGATGAGTTCAACGCCAGTAGGTTTGGCAGCCACTAGAACGCGCGCCTGGGCTTCCTCGACGGGAATCACTTACTTGCCTCATACACACCAGACTTACCCCCTGATTTATGCTGCAGCCGGGTATTTTCAATCGTCATGCCCCGGTCCATAGCTTTGACCATATCGTATACGGTTAGGGCAGCCACAGAGGCTGCTGTTAGCGCTTCCATCTCAACACCTGTCTTATTAGTTGTTTTGCATTCGGCTTTAATATTAACGGATTGCAGGTCTTCGCTAACTTGAAGGTCAAGTTTTACAGCAGTCAATGGAAGGGGGTGGCACAGCGGAATGAGGTCAGATGTTTTCTTGGCTGCCATAATCCCCGCTAGTCGGGCAACCGCCAGCACATCGCCTTTTCCGACCTTGCCTTCTGCGATGCGCTCGCCTGTTTCACGCTGCATGGTGATACGGGAGACAGCGACCGCGCGCCGGTCTGTTTCAGGCTTAGCGCCGACATCTACCATCTGTGCGCGCCCAGAGGCATCGAAATGGGTCAGCTTATCTGCCATGTTATGCGCGTCCCTCGCCGATGAGTTTGGACGCCGCCTGTTGCAAGGCGTCCTCCCGCATCAGCCGTTCACCAACGAGGAACCCACGGGCACCATCCGCCCAGAGCCGGGCTAGGTCCGCTCGGTCGCCAATCCCGCTTTCAGAAATAATGCGTCGCCCGGCATGCGCTTTGGCTGCAAGCCGACCTGTCGTTGCAAGATCGGTTTTCATGATCTTGAGGTCGCGATTGTTGATGCCGATCAGCGGTGATTGCAGTTTCATTGCGCGCTCGAATTCAGCTTCGTCGTGAGTCTCCACCAGTACATCCATTCCGTAGCTCATGGCGGTACATTCCATTTCGGCCGCCAGGACATCATCGACGGCGGATAGAATGATCAGAACGCAATCGGCATCGAGAGCACGGGATTCGACGATTTGATAGGGCGAGACCATGAAATCTTTGCGGAGAGCGGGAATGCTGCAGGCACCCCGTGCTTGGGCGAGATAGGCGTCCTCGCCCTGAAAATATGGCGCATCCGTCAACACGGATAGGCAAGCAGCACCTGCGGCCTCATAGGCGGTAGCGAGGGCGGATGGATTGAAATCTTCCCGGATCAATCCGGCACTGGGAGAGGCGCGTTTGATCTCCGTGATCATCGGATATTGCCCCGCGTCGTCTTTGGCCGCCAGTGCCGCGCCGAAGCCGCGCACTGGGTCTGCCGCCTTGGCGATTGGCTCAAGCACGCTCAGCGGCTTCTCGCGTTCACAGGCTGCGACATGCTCACGCTTTCGGTCAACAATTTCCTGCAGAATATCGGCCATTAGAGGCGCTCCGGCGGCGGCGCTTGATTCGTAATGGCAATGAGTTTCGCCAGGGCTATGCTCGCCATGCCACTATCAATGCTGGCCTCTGCCATAGCGACGCCTGCTTTCAGGTCTGGGACTTTATCTGAGACCATGAATGCTGCCGCCGCGTTGTACAGGACAACGTTCCGATACGGGTTTTTGGCACCATCAAGCAGTGCCCGGAGCGCTTTGGCGTTTTCTTCTGGCAATCCGCCCTGCAAATCATTGGTGGATGCTGTTGGAATGCCTGCATCGTCAGGCAAAAGCTCGAATAGCGTTACCTTGCCGTTGTTCAGTTCGGCCACGGTGGAAGGGCCAGTCGTAGTTAGCTCATCCATGCCATCTGAACCATGGACCACCCAAGCGCGTTCTGATCCAAGCGCGCCGAGCACCTTGGCCTGCCGCTCAACGTATTCCGCCGCAAATATGCCCATAAGCTGGCGCGGCGCTTCTGCTGGATTCGATAGTGGTCCAAGCAGATTGAAGATCGTGCGCGTTGCGAGTTCTGTTCTGACACTCGCAACATGGCGGGTAGCACCGTGATGCCTTGGTGCCATCATGAACGCGATATTGGCTTCCCAAAGCGCACGCTCAACGAGGGACATATCCGCATCAATATTCACGCCCAAAGCGCCCAGCACATCAGACGACCCTGATTTAGAAGAGGCCGCGCGGTTGCCGTGCTTCGCGACGGGAACGCCCGCACCTGCAACAACAAGCGCTACGGCTGTCGAGATATTCAGCGTTCCCTTTGGCCCACCGCCAGTGCCGCAGGTGTCGATAGCGCCTGGTGGTGGTTTAATTTTGACGGCCTTGGCGCGCATGGCGCGGGCGGCACCCGTTAGTTCGGCCTCAGTCTCCCCACGCACACGCATGCCCATGAGCAATGCACCCATTTGTGCCGGGGTTGCATCGCCAGACATCATGACATTAAAGGCGTCTTCAGCCTGCTGCTGATCAAGCGACTGGCCAAGCGATATCTGGGTCAGGAAAGGTCGAAGGTCCATGGTGTCAGGCTCCGTCCATTGCATACTTCCGGCGCACCGGGAGCGGTTTGGGATCTTTGTTCGGCAGCCGTCCATTGGTCGCTATTTTTAGGAAATTTCCGAGCAACTGATGCCCATATTCGGACGCAATGCTTTCCGGATGAAACTGAACAGCGTGGATCGGGCGATCCGCATGCATAACGCCCATGATGCATCCGTCCTCGGCGCGCGCATTAGCAATCAGGCTGTTCGGTAGTGATTGCGATTTAATAACAAGAGAATGATAACGCGTCGCCTCAAACTGATCCGGCAGGTTTTTAAACACACCTGTTTGGTCTGTTGAAACTACACTCAGTTTTCCGTGCAACGGCTCTGGTGCGCGTTCGATAACGCCACCAAATGCCTGACCGATTGTTTGATGGCCAAGGCAAACCCCGAAGATCGGCAAATCATCCGGCGCTTGACGCACAACATCCAGGCAGATGCCTGCTTCATTGGGCGTGCACGGGCCGGGAGAGAGAACAATGCCCTCATACCCGCCGTTAATCACCTCATCGACGGTAATCTCATCATTGCGTTTTACAGCCACGTCAGCGCCAAGCTCGCAGATGAAGTGCCGCAGATTATAGACAAAGCTGTCATAGTTATCGATCAGCATAAACATATGCGCGTCCTCGCGTTCCGCCGCGTTCGTCTGGGTCTACGGCAGCGTATACTAGGTTCGGGGGCCGTTAAAGCGACCGGGCGGCCTCTGCTGCTCGCACCAAGGCGCGGGCTTTGTCATGGCACTCTTGATATTCGGCTTCTGGATCACTGTCGGCAACGACGCCGACGCCAGCCTGCACATACAATTTGCCGTCTTTCACAACACCAGTGCGCAAGGCGATGCAGGTATCCATTGAGCCATTAGATGCAAAATAGCCTATGCACCCGGCATAAACGCCGCGTTTTGTCGGTTCTAACTCATCAATGATTTCCATAGCCCGCACCTTTGGTGCACCAGATACGGTGCCAGCGGGGAAGCCTGCAATCAAAGCGCCGATTTCGTCATATTCTGGCGTGATCTGGCCAATAACCGTTGAGCTCATGTGCATCACATGGCTGTAACGCTCAATATCAAATTGCGCCGTCACCTCCACACTGCCGATCTCGGATACCCGCCCAACATCATTCCGCGCCAAATCCAGCAGCATCAGATGTTCTGCGAGTTCCTTCGGATCGTTCTTTAGGTTCTCAGCCAGTGCGGCATCCTCAGCCGCATTGCCACCGCGACGGCGGGTGCCTGCAAGCGGACGAATCGTGACGACATCATCGCGCGCACGGACTAAGATTTCTGGGCTGGAGCCGACAATCGAGAAATCGCCATAATCCAGGAAGAACAGGAATGGTGAGGGGTTTAAGCGGCGAAGCGAGCGGTAGAGATCAAATGGCTCCTGCTCAAACGGTACGACGAACCGTTGACTTGGCACGATCTGGAACGCGTCGCCGGCGCGTATATATTCCTTGGCCATCTCGACTGCCGCCAAAAAATCAGGCTTTGAGAAATTGGACTCGATATCTTCTGGTACCAGCGGTTGGGCCGCTGCTCCAGGCAGGCGCGCGCGCGCGGGCATGGGGCCATTTAGTCGTTCAACGGCAGCAGCAAGCCGACCAGTCGCCTCAGTATACGCCGTATCAGCCTCAACGCCTGATGCGGGGCGGACGGGTGTTACGATGGTGATGATATCGCCGACCGTATCAAATACAGCCATGATCGTTGGGCGGACGAAAATTCCGTCTGGAATGCCGAGCGTGTCGTCTGGTTCGTTCGGCAGGCGCTCCATCAGGCGAACCATGTCGTAGCCCATATATCCTACCAGGCTCGACGCCATGGGCGGGAGGCCAACGGGCAGGCTTTCGATCTGCGACTCGGCAATCAGTGCACGCAGCGAATCAACTGAGCCTTGTTTCTCAACTTGATACGAAGCTTCGGTATGGGGTGCTGTGCGGCTCACCTCAGCCTGATTGCCCCGGCATCGCCAGATAAGGTCCGGCTCAATGCCGATAAAGGAATAGCGCCCTCGGGTTTCCCCGCCTTCGACGCTTTCCAGAATGAAGCTATTGGGGCCGCCGCCAGACAGTTTGAGCATGGCGGACACAGTTGTTTCTAGATCAGCGGAAACTTGTGTCCACGCGACTTGCGGCGCCCCGATGTTATATGTCTGAGCAAAGGTCGAGCGTTCGGGGTCTATGCGCATTTGGTCTACTGCAAGTATTGGCCGGCGGGCGGCGCTTCAGGGACATTGTTAATCGTTGTTGGGTTTGCTGCACGCGCGACTGCGCCTAGAACCTCGACACGATCATTCGCGTAAACATTGGCGAGCTGCGCCATGTATTTAGCTTCCGCTTCGCCGTTCGGATTAAACGTCGGCTTTGTAACCGACTGGACGTAGACAATTGCTATGGCATCGCCATTGATTGCTTGAACTGACGTCTTCTCCGCCGCTGCAAACACGCTCTCGATCAGGCCTGCTGGAAGCTCGGTTTCCTGTTGCAGGACCTGCCGTGTTTTCGGCGCAAACTCTGTAACGGAGAGGCCAACGGCTGTCGCAGCATCTTTGAACGCCGTCATGTCTTGTGCTTCGCCAATTGCTTTCGCTTGGGCAATGGCGGCTTCGGATTGCTTCTCCGATTGCCAAGCCTTAGCCGCGTCCGCTTGAACATCCTCATACGGTTTCGGCGCAGAGGGTGTGATCTTGTCGACGATCAGGGAAACGAATGACCCATCCTTTAGCTCAATCAAGCCGCTCTGATCGCCAGCATTCCGATCAAAGACAGTACTTATGAAAGTTTGGTCGCTTGGCAGACCATGCAGGCTCTGGCCTGAGGCATCTGCTCCGTTCTCGCTATAGCCAGTAACGGAAATCGGCGCGAGGCCTGCTGACTTGCTTGCGGCTTCTAGACCTTCACCGGCAGCCAAAGCGTCTTCAGCGGCATTCGCAACGTCGATCAGGCCATTGTTTGCGCGTTCCTGGCGAAGCTGTTCTGTGATCGCAGGCTTTATATCGGCAAGCGGCGTTGTTTTCTTTGGCTCAATCTTCGAAACTAAAATAACGTGCCACCCAAGTCTGGATTCATGCGCTTCGGTTAGGCCTTCCGTTGAAATACTATAGACGGTCTCACCGACAGAAGCCGGAAAGATCGCTGAGCGTTGCAACGGGCCAAGGTCCGTCACTAGCGCACCCGCGAATTCAGCAGCGGTCCCGAAGGCTTCAGGGTCCTTTGGGGCGACCTGCTTGAAGGTTTTGGCTGCCGTGGCGTCACTGAACAGTGCTTGGGTCAGAGTCCGCACTTCAGGCTGCACGAAGCTTGCCTTATTTGATTCATAAAATGCAGCAATGTCCGCATCTGAAATTTCAGTGGCTGCAGCGACGCGAGGGACCGAGATATAAAGCACCCGAATGTCGCGACGCTCAGGTTCGGCGAAGCGTGCGGCATTGGCGGCAATGTATTCTTTTGTCTGAGCCTTTGTTGGAGCAATCGGCGTAACAGCGCTCAACGGCAGGCTGGCAGTCGCGACTGCCCGGGTCTGGGTTTCCAACGCGTACATCATCTCCGCCAAAGGCTTCGGCGGGGGTAACTTAATCGCGACGGCCTCACCCAATTGCTGGCGTATAAGCTCTTTTTGTAGGCTGTTCACATAATTATCCTCACCAATACCAGCGTTAAAAAGCGCTTGGCGGAAGCGGTTTGCATCAAAATTGCCAGCTTGCGTCTGAAATGAAGGATCAGACATGATGGCGTTGCGGACCGCATCTTCACCTGCTTTGACGCCAAGATTCCGAGCTTCCATGTCAAGCGCAGCTTGACCGATTAGTTGATCCAACGCTGCAGCCCGGATAGCACCTTCAGGCAGGGATGATGCGTCAAACCGCGCGCCAAGTAGCTGTCGCATCTGCTCAATTTGGCGACGTTCAGCTATATCTACGCTATCGCGGCGGATCTCAATCTCACCAACTTCGGCCAGAACAGGGTTGGCTTCAGGCGTCAGATAATCCCCGATACCCCAGGCCGCAAAGCTCAGAATGAGGAGACCGAACAGAATTTTCGCCACCCAACCGGCGGCTTGCTTGCGCATTGCGATGAGCATGTACGGACCCTGTATCTTGATGAATGAATAGGGTGGATAAGGCCGCGGATCATAGGGATGTCAGGACCGTCCGGCAATCCGGCAAGGGACCGGAATTGGACATTTTGCTCTTTATGACTGCTTTATATGGCGTCACATATGCTTGATTCGAGGATGAGCGCTCGAATTGTCGCATCAAATAAGGATTTTGCCTTGAGCCAACCCGAATATCTAATCGCCGGAAATTGGAAAATGAATGGGCTCGGGGCCGATGCTGATGCACTGGCTAAAGGTATGGCGGATGGTGCGGCATCGGCCCCATCCGTCACAGAGCTGCTTGTATGTCCGCCTTACCTTCATATTGAACGGGTTGGTGCCGCTTTGGCTGGATCCAAGGCCAACGTCGGTGGCCAAGACTGCCATAACGAAATTTCAGGCGCTTTCACGGGCGATGTATCTGCCGAGATGCTGGCGGACATGGGCTGTTCTTATGTCATCGTTGGTCACTCTGAGCGTCGCGATGGCCACCGGGAAAGTGACCCTGAGATCTGGGCAAAGGCGTCCGCTGCGTTGCGGGCTGGTCTCAAACCAATCGTCTGTGTTGGCGAGACGGAGCAGGAACGCCTAGCCGATAAAGCGGAAGAAACAGTCGCCCGCCAAGTTCGCGCTTGCACACCAGACGGCGTAAATGGTGCCAAAATCGCGCTCGCTTATGAACCGGTATGGGCGATCGGCAGTGGACGTACACCGACTCATGATGAAATTGCAGCCGTGCATAAGGCTATGCGGGACGCGCTGATTGATATGCTTGGCGCTGATGCTGGCAGCGGTATCCGGCTGCTCTACGGCGGTTCCGTGAAGCCATCGAATGCCAGAGAAATTATGGCGTTGGAGAACGTCAACGGTGCGCTTATCGGCGGGGCTAGCCTTAAGGCTGAAGATTTCTTGGGCATAGCGGCAACCTGCGCCTAGAAACTCGCGGCTTCTAACTGTACATAGAGGGTCAAATCAAACGGTCGTGTCGCGCGAAACTATGCGCGCGCCCTTATGAAAGCTTGGAAACCATGGTTCCAATCATCTTGACGATCCATATTTTGATTGCGGCAGCTCTTGTCGTCGTCGTCCTGTTGCAACGCTCTGAGGGGGGCGGGCTTGGAATTGGCGGTGGCGGCGGCGGCGGCGGCGGCGGCACTGGCCTGATGACTGGGCGAAGCGCAGCTACTTTGCTAACGCGGTCCACTGGCGCGCTTGCTGTCGGCTTTTTTGCAACGAGCTTGATCCTGGCGATTCTAGCCAGCGGGTCAAACACGCAGCGCTCGATCATTGAAACACCGGCAGCAACCTCTCAGCCGCTCATGCCGAGTGCGCCGACTGCACAGTAGGAAGCTAGCGCAAACTGGTGTTCACGCTTTGATCAAAGTGCGAGGGGGGGCTTAACGGCGCGCGATGTCGAAATTTATTTTCATAACAGGCGGCGTCGCATCTTCCCTTGGTAAGGGCGTTGCGTCAGCAGCTTTGGGTGCCTTGTTGCAAGCGCGTGGATACAGTGTCCGTCTGCGCAAGTTTGATCCGTACTTGAATATCGACCCCGGTACGATGAGCCCATATCAGCACGGGGAAGTGTTTGTTACCGATGACGGCGCAGAAACTGATCTCGATCTCGGCCATTACGAACGGTATCTCAATCAGTCTGGTAGTAAGAGTGACAGCGTCACGACTGGCCGTATTTATGAAAGTGTTCTGCAGCGGGAACGGAAGGGCTTGTATCTGGGTGCCACCGTGCAGGTCATCCCGCACGTCACTGACATGATCAAGGAATTCATCCAGGTGGACCTGGACGATGAGGATTTTGTGCTGTGCGAGATCGGCGGCACAGTCGGCGATATTGAGAGCCTGCCGTTCATTGAGGCGATCCGTCAGCTCCGTCACGAACTTGGCACCAAGCAAACGATGTTTGTGCACTTAACACTGGTGCCATATATCTCGGCTGCTGGTGAATTGAAGACCAAGCCTACGCAACATTCCGTCAAAGATTTGCTGAGTTCCGGCATTCAGCCCGACATGTTACTTTGTAGGTCAGACCGCCCAATTCCAGCAGATGCGCAGCGCAAGATCGCGCTGTTCTGCAATATCCGCGAAGAGCGCGTTATTCAGGCCATCGACGTAGACACCACATATGCGACGCCGCTGACCTACAATGCAGAAGGTTTCGATACGGAGGTTTTGAAGCATTTCAGCTTAGCCGATGAAACGGCGCCTGACCTTAGCATTTGGCGTGAGATTGTGGAGCGTGTGCAACAGCCGGAAGGTGCCGTGCGCATTGGTGTTGTTGGAAAATATACAGTCCTGAAGGACGCCTACAAATCACTTATCGAAGCGCTGAATCATGGTGGAATCGCTAACAATGTGAAGGTTGAGTGCGTCTGGATTGAGGCTGAAGCGTTTGAGCAGTCGGGCGATAATTCCCAGCTTGAAGACGTGCATGGCATTTTAGTGCCGGGCGGATTCGGCGAACGCGGCGCTGAAGGTAAAATCTTCGCAGCAAAGTTCGCACGTGAAGAGAAGTTGCCCTATTTCGGCATTTGTTTTGGCATGCAGATGGCTGTGATTGAGATGGCGCGATCTGTTGTCGGCTGGAAGGACGCTGGCTCGACAGAATTCGGCCCGACAATGCGCCCTGTCGTCGGCCTAATGACGGAGTGGAAGCGAGGGGGTGAGGTCGAGATTCGCGACAATGACAGCGATCTCGGGGGCACAATGCGACTTGGCGCTTATCCGGCGTCTCTTAAAAAAGGGTCTCGCGTCGCGGAAGCGTATGGCGAGACGCTGGTGCACGAACGTCACCGTCATCGCTATGAAATCAATATCTCCTATCGTGAAGAAATCGAAGCGGCAGGGATGATCTTCTCTGGCCTATCGCCGGACGGGCGCTTGCCTGAGATTGTGGAACTTTCCGACCATCCCTGGTTTATCGGGGTGCAGTTCCATCCGGAGCTGAAATCCAGGCCGATGGAACCGCATCCGTTGTTCCGATCCTTCATTGCGGCTGCGCTGCACCAGGCGCGGCTCGTTTAATTTACCGTCGGAGAGTCTGCATGACGAAATTTGTCGACGTAGGCGGCGCCGTATTTGACGGTGCGAAGCGGTTTTCGCTCATAGCGGGACCGTGTGCGATCGAAAGCCGGGCGCATGCTCTGGAAACGGCGGAAGCGATAAAGGCGATCGCTGATCGTGTCGGTGTATCTCTTGTCT
The DNA here is from genome assembly GCA_965660545.1 of Alphaproteobacteria bacterium. GTDB lineage: Bacteria > Pseudomonadota > Alphaproteobacteria > Bin95 > Bin95 > VMCJ01. Next base: position 96,146 of record CBFIAF010000002.1, read on the forward strand.
ATAAATCTTCATTCGACAAAGCTAATCGCACCAGCCTATCAAGCGCGCGGGGCATCGGGATGGCTGAAGGTCTCGATATCTTAAGTGACGTGCGTCAAACGCTTGGGCTGCCTGTTACAACTGATGTCCATACCGAAGCCCAGTGCGTTGCTGCGGCTGAAGCCGTGTCGCTCCTGCAGATTCCAGCTTTCCTATGTCGTCAGACTGATCTGCTGGTTTCGGCAGCTGAAACCTGTTGTGCGGTGAATATAAAGAAGGGGCAATTTTTAGCACCCTGGGACATGCAGCATGTGGCGGCCAAGCTTAAGGCGGCAGGTGCGAGCGGCGTGATTTTGACCGAGCGTGGGACGAGCTTTGGCTACAACACGCTCGTATCCGATATGCGATCCATACCGATCATGGCCAAGGACGGCGCGCCGGTTGTGTTTGATGCAACCCATTCAGTGCAACAGCCAGGCGGGCAGGGCGGCACATCCGGCGGGCAACGCGAATTTGTGCCTGTGCTTGCCAGGGCGGCAATATCTGTGGGCGTCGCAGGGTTATTCGTTGAAACACATCGCGACCCTGACAGCGCGCCGAGTGATGGCCCCAATATGGTGCCGGTGGACCAACTTGAAGCCATGTTGGACTTGTTTGTCCAGTTGGATGACATCGCCAAAGCAAATCCCGTTTCTATCTAAGCATTCTCTCTTTGAAAGGCTCAATTCATGACCGCTATCGTCGACATCCTTGGCCGCCAAATTTTTGATAGCCGTGGTAATCCGACGGTTGAGGTTGATGTGACCTTAGAAGATGGCGCAGTTGGCCGTGCGGCTGTTCCGTCTGGTGCCTCAACCGGCATTCACGAAGCCGTCGAGCTCCGGGATGGTGGTGCAGCATATGGTGGTAAGGGCGTTCAGAAAGCTGTTGATGGCGTCAATGGCGGGCTGGCAGACGCGTTGATCGGCATGGAAGCGGAAAATCAACGCTATATTGACGGCATCATGTGCGACCTTGATGGAACATCGAATAAAGGCACGCTCGGCGCAAATGCAACCCTTGGCGTCAGCATGGCGGTTGCTAAGGCGTCAGCAGCTTCCAGAGGCATGCCCTTGTATCGTTACGTTGGCGGTGTCAATGCGCATGTTTTGCCAACTCCGATGATGAATATCGTCAACGGTGGTGCGCATGCGGACAATCCCATCGATATTCAAGAATTCATGATCATGCCTGTTGGTGCTGCCAGCTTCACGGAAGCAATGCAGGCTGGTGCGGAAGTCTTCCAAGCGCTGCGCGGGCGCCTTAAACAGGCTGGCCATAATACTAATGTGGGCGATGAAGGTGGGTTCGCGCCTGCGCTTAGCAGCTCCAGAGAAGCGCTCGATTTCATCATGGCGTCGATTGAGGATACGGGCCGGAAGCCTGGCGCCGACGTTGCTCTTGCCCTCGATTCGGCGTCTACAGAATTCTTCAAGGATGGCATTTACGATCTTGCTGGCGAATCCAAAAAGCTGGACGGTCAAGCCATGGCTGAATATCTGGCTGACCTCTGCGCAGCTTATCCCATTGTTTCCATTGAAGACGGAATGGCAGAGGATGACTGGGACGGCTGGAAGGCGCTGACCAACTTGATCGGAGACAAGGTTCAGCTCGTCGGTGATGACCTTTTCGTGACAAATCCGGTTCGCTTGGCAGACGGGATCAAGCGCGGTGTCGCGAATGCGATCTTAGTGAAAGTCAACCAAATCGGCACGCTAACGGAAACGCTAGACGCCGTTTCGATGGCGTTGGGGGCCAGCTATGGGGCCGTTATGTCTCATCGTTCCGGTGAAACTGAAGATGCCACTATCGCCGACCTCGCGGTTGCGACAAACTGTGGTCAAATCAAAGCAGGGTCGCTATCCCGGTCAGACCGGATGGCGAAATATAACCAGCTTTTGCGCATTGAAGCCGAACTGGGTAACAGTGGGCGCTATGCAGGCAGGGCGTCCATCGTCGCAAAATAATGAGTCGCACCAAGTAATGGGCAATTTTCTGCAGAATTATGTTGACGTAGGATTCGCGACATGATCCATCTGCAGGATGGAGATGGCGCTTGACATCAAGAAACGCCTGAAAGGCTTAGTGTGGCCTTTGGTGTTTGCGTGTCTTGCTGTTTATTTTGGTGTTCATCTGGTTCGAAATGACCACGGCGTGCTGGCTATGCAGGCATTTGATCTTCGAATTGCTGATGCTGAGAACGAGTTAGCTGGCTTAATGGCGACTAGGGTCGGTCTCGAACGTGACACGTTCTTACTGCGGCCTGAGACGATGCACCCCGATTCGCTTGGGGAACATGCTCGCCGGCGCCTTAACATGGGCGCGGAGCGCGAAGTGGTTGTTTTCCAGAAATAAGGTTTGATTGGCCAATCGCATTTCTCGCTTGGTGAAATCACCGATCACGGCTTGTTCATTGCCATGGTGATATGAGCGGTCTATGGTTTTATCATAGGCGCTTACGGGCGTTTCAGAAATGCAAATCGGAGAGGGCGATGGCGCGAGCGGCTTCTAAGAGCGGGACAGCCAGTAAGGCTTCAGCAAAACCGGCAGCTAAACGTACGGCGAGCAGGTCAAAAGCCAAGGCCAAGCCATCATTCGATAATTATACCCTGATACAGTTTTATAAGGACATGCTGCTGATCCGCCGGTTTGAAGAGCGCGCAGGACAGCTATACGGCATGGGCCTGATCGGCGGCTTCTGCCATCTCTATATAGGCCAGGAAGCAGTCGTTATTGGTATGCAGCATGCGCTTGATGAGCGTGACGCCGTTATTACCGGCTATCGCGATCACGGGCATATGCTGGCTTGTGGAATGGAAGCCCGTGGCGTGATGGCTGAACTCACTGGCCGCAAGGATGGGTATTCCCACGGTAAAGGTGGGTCTATGCACATGTTCAGCCGGGAGAAGCGCTTCTTCGGCGGTCATGGCATCGTCGGCGCACAGGTGCCGCTTGGTGGCGGGTTGGCATTCGCTGCTAAATATCGTGATACCGGCGGCGTATCGGTTGCGTATTTCGGTGATGGCGCATCCAACCAAGGCCAGATCGCTGAAACCATGAATATGGCGTCGCTCTGGAAGCTGCCGTTAATTATGGTGATAGAAAATAATAAGTACGGCATGGGGACATCGGTGAACCGGTCGTCCGCTGGCCCAGCTTTACATCTTCGTGGTGACGCCTATGGCGTCAAGAACAAAAAGATAGATGGCATGAACGTCATGACTATGGCGGAAGAATGCAAGGAAGCTGTTGAATACTCCCGGACTAACGGCCCTGTCCTGCTGGAAGCAGAAACATACCGTTATCGCGGCCATTCGATGTCTGATCCGGCTAAATACCGTTCCCGTGATGAAGTCAACAAGATCCGGGAAGAACGCGATCCAATCGAGACACTCCGTGAGTATCTAATCAAGAGCCAAATCATAGACGCGGGCGCACTTAAAACGATTGACGCTGATGTGCGTGCTGTCGTGGCGGATTCGGCAGAGTTTGCGCAATCGAGTCCAGAGCCCGATCAGTCAGAGCTTTACACCGATATTCTGATCGAAGCGTAAGCGCGCGAGCAGGGGGAATACCATGGCCTTTGATATCCTTATGCCGGCCCTGTCGCCGACGATGACTGAGGGCAAACTTGCTCGCTGGCTCGTTAAAGAGGGCGACGACGTGATTGCCGGCGATCTGATCGCAGAGATCGAGACAGACAAAGCGACAATGGAAGTTGAAGCGGTCGACGAGGGCAAAGTCGGCAAACTCCTCGTCGAAGAAGGTGCAGAGGGTGTTGAAGTGAACGCTGTCATAGCCGTTCTCGTTGGTGCTGGTGAAGAAGCGCCGGCTGATACAGGCAAAACAGCGGCTAAGGCCTCGTCTGAACCAATGACTGAGGCTGCTGCAGCGCCAACGGAAGCAAAGGCTGATGTCGGAGCACGCAAAAGCGACTTGGCTGGAATGGCTGTTGCGCCAACTTCAGAGATGGACGCGGCGGAAGCCAAAGCCTATGAGGATACAAAAGAACAAACTGTTAGAGACGCTTTGCGCGACGCAATGGCGGAAGAAATGCGACGGGATGAGGATGTGTTCCTCATGGGCGAAGAAGTCGCCGAATACCAAGGTGCCTACAAAATCAGCCAAGGCTTGCTTGATGAATTCGGGACGAAGCGCGTGGTTGACACGCCGATTACCGAACATGGTTTTGTAGGCATTGGCGTTGGCGCAGCCTTCGATGGCCTGAAGCCAATTGTTGAGTTCATGACATTCAACTTCTCTATGCAGGCGATGGATCACATCATCAACTCTGCCGCTAAGACGCTTTATATGTCCGGCGGTCAGATGGGCTGTCCGGTTGTGTTCCGCGGGCCAAATGGGGCCGCCGCGCGCGTCGCTGCCCAGCATTCCCAGTGTTATGCAAGCTGGTTTGCCCATGTGCCTGGGCTTATCGTGATTTCTCCGTATTCGGCGGGTGACGCGAAAGGCCTGTTGAAGGCTGCGATCCGCAATCCAAATCCTGTAATCTTCCTGGAGAACGAACTTCTCTACGGCCAGACATTCGACGTGCCGACAGACGACGATTTCGTGACGCCAATTGGCCGCGCCAAAGTATTGCGTGAGGGTAAAGATGTTACTATCACAGCGTTCTCACTCATGTGCCAAAAAGCGCTTGAAGCCGCCGATATCTTGGCAGATGAGGGAATTGAGGCGGAGGTGATCGACCTTCGTACCATCCGACCGCTAGATACAGATACGATTGTCCGTTCCGTGCAGAAGACCAACCGTTTGGTTTCTGTAGAGGAAGGATGGCCCTATGCAGGCATCGGTGCTGAACTCGCTGCAACGATGATGGAGAAGGCTTTTGATTGGCTGGATGCACCTGTCGTGCGTGTGGCTGGTGAAGACGTACCAATGCCGTATGCCGCGAATTTGGAAAAACTAGCGCTTGCAAGCTCGGAAGATATTGTCGCCGCTGCTAAAGCAGCATGTTACCGCTAGCCCGCTCGGCTTCATCTGACTGACCGCCAGGAGACTGACCATGGCGACGAACATCCTTATGCCTGCCCTGTCGCCGACAATGACCGACGGCAAGCTCGCTCGCTGGCTCGTTAAGGTTGGTGATAGCGTGCGGTCCGGCGACGTAATCGCTGAGATCGAGACCGATAAAGCGACTATGGAAGTCGAAGCAGTTGATGAGGGCCAAGTGGCGCAACTCCTCGTTGATGAAGGTGCCGAAAGTGTTGCGGTAAACGCAGTGATTGCCGTTCTTGCTGAAGATGGCGAAGATGTTGGCGGTATTGAAGCGCCAGAAGTTGCAAAGTCGTTGTTTGATTCTACAGAAGACGCTGCACCGGCTTCGGCCACGCAACAAAACCATGGCGACATTAAGGTGACGCCGCTCGCCAAGCGGATTGCGGGTCAATCTGGCGTGTCGCTGAGTGACATTTCAGGATCTGGCCCTGGCGGGAAAATCATGAAAGCCGATGTTTTGGGCGCTTTTGGCAGCAGAGCAACGTCAGCTGCTGCCGTTAATAAGGGCGACCGCTTATTTGCCAGTCCACTCGCGCGCCGTTTGGCTGCGGATAATGACCTGCGGATTGAGAAAGTACCCGGCACTGGCCCTAGTGGCCGTATCATAAAGGCTGATATCGAACGCTTTCTGAAGGAACGTCTTCCAGCAGAGGCCAAAGCTGACGAAAAGGCTGACGCGCCCAAGTCAGCAGAGTCTTTAGGCTCGGCCGATGAGTATGAACTCATCCCGCACACATCCATGCGGAAGACAATCGCGCGCCGCTTGACTGAGTCCAAGCAGCAAGTGCCGCACTTCTATCTGACCGTAGATTGTGAAATTGATGAGCTGCTGCGCGTCCGCAAGGAAATCAACGCGCGGGCGCCAGAAGGCGTCAAAGTTTCAGTGAATGATTTTGTTATTAAGGCCATTGCAGTAGCCTTGCGGCGGGTGCCAGATGCTAATGCAAGTTGGACGGAAGAAGGTGTGCGTCGGTACAACATGGTTGATGTATCTGTCGCCGTTGCGATCCCTGGCGGTCTGATCACGCCTGTGGTCCGCGATGCAGATAAAAAGGGCTTTGCCGCGATTTCCGCGGATATGCAAGATCTCGCTAAACGAGCGCGAGACGGCAAGCTCAAACAAGATGAGTATTCTGGCGGCACGATTAGTATTTCCAACCTTGGTATGTTTGGCATTAAACAGTTCGACGCCGTCATCAACCCTCCCCAGGGCGCGATCCTTGCTGTCGGTGCAGGTGAGCAGCGGCCGGTCGTAAAAGATGGCGAGCTTGCGGTGGCGACCGTAATGTCCTGCACGATCTCCTGCGACCACCGGGTTGTGGACGGTGCGCTTGGCGCAGAACTGCTTCAGGCGTTCAAGAATGTTATTGAGTTCCCAGCTGCGATGCTGCTTTAGATTCTGATTTCTGCCCTTATCAGCCACGATTGGAAGGAATAGAGCCATGGCGGATGCCGAATTTGATCTGATTGTGATCGGCGGCGGCCCTGGCGGCTATGTCGCCGCAATTCGCGCTGCCCAGTTGGGTATGAAAACAGCCTTGGTTGAGCGTGAGGACCTTGGCGGTATTTGCTTGAATTGGGGATGTATTCCAACAAAAGCGTTGCTGCGGTCATCAGAAGTTTGGCACCTCATGCAGAACCTTAGTGATTTCGGCATGTCCGCAGACAATATCAGGTTTGATATCGGCGCTGTCGTCAGTCGCTCTCGCGGCGTTGCCAAGCAGCTTTCTGGTGGTATTGGCCATCTGCTAAAGAAGAATAAAGTCATGGTCTTTAATGGCGCTGGTAAGTTGGATGGCGCTGGCAAAGTCTTGGTTGATGGCGATAAATCTATCACTGCGAAGAACGTCATCGTAGCAACAGGTGCGCGCGCGCGCTCACTACCTGGGCTGGAAGCTGACGGTGACCGGGTATGGACGTACCGTGAAGCAATGGTACCGAAGGTGATGCCAAAGTCCCTGCTAGTCGTTGGTTCTGGTGCGATCGGCGTGGAGTTTGCTAGCTTCTACAATGATCTTGGTGCCGCTGTCACAGTCGTTGAGATAATGGATCGTGTTCTGCCGGTCGAGGATTCTGAAATTTCAGCAATGGCGCGTAAGTCCTTTGAAAAGCAGGGGATGCGCATTGTGACTGAGGCTAAAGTTACTGAGTTGGAGCATGGCCAAACCGGCGTTAAAGCAACCTTAGAGACCAAAGACGGCGTTGAGACCATCGTAGCCGAATACGTGATCATGGCTGTAGGCATTATCGGCAATACAGAAGATGTTGGCCTTGATACGACCAAGGTTGAGGTTGATCGTGGCCACATCAAGACCAATGCATGGAATGAGACAGCAGAGCCAGGTGTTTACGCCATTGGCGATGTGACGGGCCCGCCTTGGCTTGCCCATAAAGCCAGCCATGAGGGTGTTATCTGTGTCGAGAAGATTGCAGGGCTTGAAGGTCTGCACCCAATGGATAAAGCAAAGATTCCTGGCTGCACTTATGCCCGTCCGCAGGTCGCAAGTATTGGAATGACTGAGGCTGCTGCTAAAGATGCCGGTCATCAGGTTAAAGTTGGCAAGTTTCCGTTCATGGGTAATGGCAAAGCCATCGCACTAGGTGACCCAGAAGGCATGGTCAAGACGGTGTTCGACGCCAAAACGGGCGAATTGCTTGGCGCACATATGATCGGCGCAGAGGTGACGGAGCTGATACAAGGTTATGTTGTCGCCCAAAGGCTGGAAACGACCGAGGCCGAATTGATGCATACTGTCTTCCCGCATCCAACATTATCGGAAATGATGCACGAATCAGTGCTTGACGCCTACGGTCGCGCGATCCATTTCTAAGGCTATGACCGTAGAATCTTCAGAAATCGTAGCGCCATCAGCCGCGGCCCTTCGCCATCCGGAGAAGCGCAACCGGCCAGAGACAGCGCCTAAGCGGAAGCCGGACTGGATCCGGGTGAAAGCGCCTGTATCTAAAGAATACCAGAAGACGCGCGGTATTGTGCGCGATAACAATCTTGTCACGGTTTGCGAAGAAGCGTCTTGCCCGAATATTGGCGAATGCTGGGGCCAACGTCACGCGACCATGATGATTATGGGTGCTATCTGCACTCGTGCCTGCGCCTTCTGTAATGTTGCAACGGGTCGGCCTGGTGCGCTGGATGTTATGGAACCGGCTAAGGTTGCGAACGCGGTGGCGCAGCTTGGTCTTAAGCACGTGGTCATCACGTCCGTCGATAGGGATGATTTGCCGGATGGTGGTGCGCAGCACTTTGCCCGGACCATCTATCACATCCGCGACAAAGCGCCAGAGACGACGATTGAAGTCCTGACGCCTGATTTTTTGAAAAAAGAACGTGCGCTTGAAGTCGTTGTGCGCGCAAGGCCAGATGTGTTCAACCACAATCTGGAAACGGTTCCACGCCTTTATCCGAGTGTGAGGCCTGGTGCCCGCTACTATCACAGTCTTCGTTTGCTGGATCAGGTAAAGCAACTTGATCCGTCGATTTTCACGAAGTCTGGCCTTATGGTTGGCCTCGGTGAAGAGCCGGATGAAGTGCTGCAGGTAATGGATGATATGCGCGCTGCTGAGGTGGATTTCTTGACCGTCGGCCAGTATCTCCAGCCAACGCCAAAGCATCACCCGTTGGACCGTTTCGTAACGCCGGATGAATTCAAAGCTTTTGCGCAAAGCGCAGGGGGCAAAGGGTTTTTGTTGGCCTCCTCTACGCCTTTAACCCGCTCTTCCTATCACGCAGATGCGGATTTTGCGGCATTGCGAGTTGCACGTGAAGCAAAGTTGGCGGCGCGTAACTGATGCCATTTCATGCCGAGCGAAAATTCCTGCCTTACCGCAGGGACGATATGTTTGCGCTCGTCGCGGACGTTGCGAAGTATCCAGAATTTTTACCTTGGTGCATGGCAGCACGGGTGCGCCCGTTGGCCGAGCAGACGTTTGAAGCTGATCTTGTCATCGGCTTTAAAATGGTGCGGGAAACATTCACATCCAGGGTGGATTTAAATCCGCCAGATTTGGTTGACGTCACTTACACCAAAGGCCCTATGCGCCACTTGAATAACCGTTGGCTCATTGAGGAAGCGGAAGGTGGGTGCATGGTCGATTTCAAGTTGGATTTTGAGTTCAAATCTGTACTGCTCCGCAAACTAATTGGGCCACTGTTCGGCGAAGCTGTGCGAAGGATGGTCGCTGCTTTTGAAAGCCGTGCGTCAGAAACTTGTGAACGTATAAGTTAGCGTTTCGCCGCTGCCATAGTCAGTTCTAGCGCACGAATCACTGTTTTTTGGCGGACAGCGCGCCTGTCGCCCGGAAACAATTTGCACTCTGTTAAAGCTGGCTCGCCGCGACGTTCTACGGCAATCCAGACTGTGCCGACTGGTTTATCTTTGGATCCTCCGCCCGGCCCTGCAACACCGCTCACTGCGACAGCGATATCCGCATCGTCGCCAGCTGCATTTAACGCGCCGGCAGTCATTTGCCGAACCGTCGCTTGGCTAACAGCGCCGTCACTCTCGAGCGTTGCGGACGAAACGCCCAGCATCGTCATTTTGGCTCCATTGGAATAAGTGATGAATCCCCGCCCAACGACGTCAGACGAACCGCCAATTTCCGTCAGCGCGCCGATAATAAGGCCGCCTGTGCAGGATTCAGCCGTCGTCACACGCAATCCGGCAGACCGGCAAGCATCCAGCGTCATGGTCGCCAATACATCTAAGTTAGGCCAACGTTTATCAAGCATCTACCATGCTCCCCCATAGTCTAGGGCCAAGACGCCCACAACCGCATACAAGCCCGCGACGATATCATCGGCCATAACACCGAAGGCGCTCGTCGATGTCCGATCGATAAGGCTGCAAGGCCAGGGTTTTAGGATATCGGCTGCACGGAACAGGATAAAGGCTGCTAGGTATGGCAGAAACCCAATCGGAACGAACGCCAACGGCACAAGCTGGCCCGCAACTTCGTCAATAACAACTTCGCCGGGGTCATGGCTTCCACCATCATTGATATATCGTCCGGTCTCCCGGACGCCGATGAGAAATATGATCACGGCAAGCGCTAGCACCGCATAAGCTCCGTCCCAGTATGCGGCCGCTAATCCGAAGGGTAAGGCTGCAAGCGAGCCAAATGTCCCTGGCGCTTTCGGCGCTAAACCAGCACCAAACCATAGCGCCAGAATGCCACCAGGCCGCCATAACCGGTGTTTGACGGGTATTTCATTCATAGCAGGACCGTTGCCGTAGCTAACGCAGCAATGCCTTCCTTGCGGCCAGTGAAGCCCAGGCGCTCACTGGTGGTGGCCTTAACGCTGATCCTGTCTAAGCCGATGCTCAGAATGTTTGCCATCCGCGCCTGCATTGCATCCCGGTGTGGGCCGATCTTCGGTTCTTCGCATACGATAGTGAGGTCTAGGTGCGCCAATTGTCCACCGCGGGCTTCAACCAACCGTAGGGCCTCGCGTAGGAATATTTCGGAGTCGGCACCCTTCCATTGTGGATCGCTAGGTGGAAAGTGCGCGCCGATATCGCCAGCAGCAATTGCGCCCAAGATTGCGTCAGTTGCAGCGTGCATAGCAACATCTGAGTCTGAATGCCCTGCAAGCCCTTGGCTATGCAAAATGTCCACGCCACATAAGGTAACGTGGTCGCCGGATCCAAAGGCATGGACATCATAACCATTGCCGACGCGAGGGGCGGCAGATAGCAGGCGTTCCAGCATCTTCTTATCAGCCTCCGTCGTTAGTTTATGCAGAAGGGGCGAGCCTTCGACGATCGCGGCAATGTCGCCAGCCAAGCGGACCATCGAAATATCGTCTGTGGCGCCTGCATTTGTGTGGGCGCGATGCGCTGCCAATATTTTGTTGAAGCGGAAGCCTTGGGGCGTTTGGACCTGGACTAATCCTTCCCTGGGTATAGGCGCATCGATCAGGCCATCGAATGTGCGCGTCAGGGTATCAGCGATTTGTAAGGCAGGAGTCGCCGCCTGAGAGGTCTCAAGCGCATCAAGGACACGGTGGATCACTACGGATGGGATGATCGGACGGGCGGCGTCGTGGATTAGAACCAAGTCCGGCTGATGTGGCCCCGCAAGTGCTTCCAACCCGGCTCTTACACTATCTTGCCGGGTGGCACCGCCGGGAATAGGCGGGTTCGATCGCAGTCCTTTTGTCGCGTCTAGATAGAGATCATGCGCGTCAAGGCTGACAACGGCTTCCACTTGGTCGACGCGTGGGTGCGCTGTAAATGATTGGATCGCGCGCCGAAGAGCGCTTGGACCGCCTGCCAGTGGAAGGTATTGCTTGGGTATGCGGCTGCCAAGCCGTTTACCAGCCCCAGCAGCCATAATTAATGCGGCCACCTTTGACCTCGACATCTACGTGTCCTTTTATCTTGTGGGTTTGGAAGCTTGATAATGGATTTCGCCGCGGAGGGGTAGCCAGAATGATAAAATGCCTATAAAATGAACTGAAATCAAATTGCTTACTTATTAGGCGTTTTCATAAGGCATAGAACCTATGGCGGCAGCCAATGCGAATGATGTGATTTACGCGCTTCCAGCAGCAGTGCTTGTTGTGGAGGTTCGCGGCATTATCCGGTTGGTAAATGCGGCCGCCGAATCACTACTGCAGCAAAGCGCAGCGCATCTTGAAGGCCAAGATCTGGATATGGTCTTCGGTCGCGATAGCACTATTGCGTCGCTGGTGCGCCAGACCGCTGAGGAACTGGCACCAATGGCGGAATTCGATGTGCAGCTGACGACTGCCCGAACACGGACTGACCGGGTCGCTATCTCAACAGCGCCGCTTTTGTCTGATGATCCAAACCAGCCACCAGATATCATTATCCAGTTCGCAGCGACATCCATTGTGCAACGGGTTGATCAGCAAATGCGCCGACAGGGCGCTGCGCGCTCGGCATCAGGGATGGTGGCAGTACTGGCGCACGAGGTCCGCAACCCGCTGGCTGGCATCAAGGGCGCGGCGCAAATCTTGGAACCATCACTGGATGCCGAGGATCGGGAATTGACGCAGTTGATCGCGGATGAGGTCGACCGCATCACCAATTTGATTGAACGGATGGATGTGTTCGCTAATGTTGGCCCAGTTGCCCATCAGCCTGTGAACATTCATGAGCCACTAGACCGCGCTCGTCGCGTGCTGGGAACTGGTGGCGCTTTCGAGGGCTTGCGGATTGTCGAGCAATACGACCCATCACTTCCACCTGTACGCGGTGATTTTGAAGGCTTGGTGCAGGTTTTCATGAACTTGATTAAGAATGCGATTGACGCTGCACGTGAAGGCGGCGGTGAGGTCGTGCTGCGTACAAGTTATCGCCACGGTCTGCGCTTGTCTGGCGATAATCGGCGTGAGTCTGGCGCGCTTCCGATCGAGATCGTCATTCAGGATAATGGTCCGGGTATTCCTGAAGATCTGCAACGGATTGTCTTCGATCCATTTGTTACGACGAAGGATTCCGGACAGGGTTTGGGTCTCGCTATGGTGGCAAAGATCATCGGCGACCATGGCGGCGCAGTCGAATTCGAAAGCGAACCACGCCAGACAATATTCACGGTTCACTTGCCGCTATTCATAGAGACGGAGGCCAAGCCATGAGCAAGGGTGTCATTTTACTGGCGGATGATGATCGGTCCATCCGCACCGTTCTGACCCATGCGTTCATGCGCGCAGGGTATGAGGTTAAATCTACCGGCGTTGCAGCAATGCTCTGGAAGTGGGTGGCGAACGGACTGGGTGATCTGGTCGTGACAGACGTCAAGATGCCAGATGAAAACGGCTTAGACCTACTGGTTAAAATCCAAAAGGCCCGGCCGAATCTGCGTGTTATTGTCGTAAGCGGCCAAAATACGTTGTTGACCGCGATTCAAGCGACGGAACGCGGTGCGTTTGAGTATTTCACGAAACCATTTGATATGCGGGAATTGCTCGGCACCGTTGACCGTGCATTCTCTGAGCCGACCATTTCAGCGAATGCGCCGTACCCAGCAACTGACGAAGAGGAACGACTGCCGCTGAAAGGCCGGTCGCCTGCGATGCAAGATGTATATCGCGTGCTGGCGCGACTGATGGGTGCCGACCTTTCAGTACTGATCACTGGCGAGTCGGGTACTGGCAAGGAGCTTGCCGCTCGCGCGCTTCACGAGTTTGGGCCACGCAAGCATGCGCCGTTTCTCGCGATAAATATGGCCGCGATTCCAAAAGACTTGATCGAAAGCGAGCTTTTTGGGCATGAGCGGGGTGCTTTTACAGGTGCTGCCACTAGGGCGGCTGGTAAGTTCGAGCAGGCCGAAGGTGGCACCTTGTTTCTCGATGAAATCGGGGACATGCCGCACGAGGCGCAGACCAGATTGCTCCGTGTTTTACAACAAGGTGAATATGTCCCGATTGGTGCCGCGAAGCCGATACGGACGAATGTGCGTATCGTCTCCGCGACGCACCGGGATCTTCGCCAATTGGTTCAGCAGGGGACATTCAGGGAAGACTTGTTCTATCGCTTAAATGTTGTGCCAGTGCGATTGCCGCCGCTCCGCGAGCGTAAGGAAGATATTCCGGAACTCGTGACGCACTTTATTGCAAGCTGCGTGCGCCTTGGCCTGCCGGGACGAACGCTTTCAGAAGGTGCGATGGCGGCGCTCAAGGAGCATTCCTGGCCTGGAAATGTGCGTGAGCTGGAAAATCTCATAAGACGTGTTGTTGTTATGGCGCCAGAGGAGACGGTGCCTGCCGAGACGATTAGAGAAATATTTCAAGAGCAATCAGCCCCGATGTATGGTGGCGGTGGCATTTCGGGTGAGCTAGCAGGCGGGGAAACGCTCGAAGAAATCGCTGACGCGTTCCTCACCCGATATTTCGCGGATATGGGCGGTGATCTACCAGAACCAGGCCTGCACAGTCGAATTCTTGATCAGTTAGAGGCACCGTTGATCGCACATGCACTCTCTGCTGTTGGCGGGAATCAAATTCGTGCAGCAGATTTGCTTGGGATAAATCGCAATACTCTTAGAAAAAAGATACGCATACTTGGCGTTCCTGTGCTTAAGAAGGGCGTCAGGGTCCGTATTTAGTCTCCATCGCGGTTGAGACGGGCCGTATGCGCAGCGGGGTTACGATGCTGAAGCGGCTTTTTTCGGGGTGGCGACTATTCTTTTTAGTCGGAGGCATGACCTTCATCGCGTTTGCGATGGTGGCATTCACGTTTGCGCTTTTACTGGATGTTGCGCCGTTCGTGACTTCATCACCCGACAATGTGGTGATGTCGCTGAATGCCAATCTGGTAATCCTGCTAATCCTCGCACTGCTTGTCGGTTATAGGATTTTCGCGGTCTTCCGGGCGCGCGTTAAGGGCGGTGGCGGCGGAAAACTGCATGCCCGGGTCGCATTGTTGTTTGGTTTAGTGGCAACCGCGCCGAGTATCATGCTCGTAATCTTTTCCGTGGCGTTTCTGCACGTTGGCTTGGACCAATGGTTCGGCCAAAAAGTAGATGCTGCGGTCAACCGTTCTCTATTCATTGGGCGCGCATATTTGCAAGAACATCGCCTCGGCCTTGTGCGCGATACCTACGCCATGGGTGATTCTCTTGCCCTGCAGAATGTTAGTGATACAGGCGCTAAAGATGATTGGGATGGAGTCCTGAGAGGCCTAACCATGCGCCTTGGCTTAGCCGAAGTCGTGCTTTTCGATGAGTCCGGTGGCGTTCGTGGAAAAGCGGGTGATGTGGATGAACTGAAGGGTGCCACGGTACCAGATTGGGCTGTCCGGTCAGCGCGATTGGGCGACGATGTCGTAGTCATAGGGGGCAGCGCAGAGCGTGTCCGCTCTCTGCTTTGGTTGGGGGAGCGGAAGCTGTTTCTTCTCGTCGGGCGTGCAATTGACCCCGGAATTGTCCGACATGTAGAGGGTGTGAACCTTGCCGTTGGTGATTTTCAGAAGGCCGTAGTTAAACGAACAAGCATCGAGGCCAGGTTGTCCGTTTTCTACATTTTGTTTGGACTTGTTTTTGTGCTGGCATCGATGTGGGCGGGGCTCATGTTTGCAAGCGCCTTGGCGGAACCTATTTCAACGTTGATTCAAACGGCAGACCAGGTCCGGGCGGGTGATCTATCTGCTAGGGTGATCGTCAGGGGGCGCAGTGATGAAATTGGCAGCCTCCTAGCCGGCTTTAACCGGATGACAGAGCAGCTTGAGGCGCAACGGGACCGGCTTGTAGATGCGAATGAAGAGATGGACGAGCGGCGAAAGTTCATCGGCGCGGTGTTGAGCGGCGTTACATCTGGCGTGGTCGGGGTTGATCCGGCAGGGGTTGTCCGTGCGGCCAATACCTATGCCGAGGCGACTTTGGCGGCGGGTGAGAATATTGTTGGTGAAGAACTGCGCGTTGTTGCGCCAGAACTAGAAATGGCTTTGCAAGAACTTGGCGGTACCAGTGGGGTTGCAGAAACAGAAGTGCGCATTATCCGCGAGGGACGCCAGCGTGTTTTGCTGGCGCGCGCATCCGATGAATCCGATGCAGACATTGAAGGACAGGTGATTACCTTCACGGACATCACTGATCTTGTGGCGGCGAAGCGCCAAGCGGCATGGTCAGGCGTTGCGCGTCGGGTAGCCCACGAAATAAAGAATCCGTTAACACCAATTCAACTCGCCGCTGAGCGCCTTAAGCGAAAATACGGCAAGACGATTGAATTGGATCCGGATATCTTTGCGCTCTGCTGTGACACCATCGTTCGACAGGTCGATGCGCTGCGGGGGATGGTCGATGAATTCTCTGAATTTGCGCGCCTGCCAAGCCCTAAGATGCAATTGGCGAGTCTGGGTGACCTAAGCAGTGAGGTAATCTTCCTGCTCGAGATGGAGCATAAGGATGTCTCGTTTAAAATTTCGCTTGAAGGCAGCCCAAATGAAATCGATTGTGATCCCGGTCAGATCACGCGCGCACTGAATAACATTCTTATCAACGCCGTCCACGCCGTTCAGGAAAAACAGGCTACAGACGAAGGTGAGCAAGGCGAAGTGGCGCTGACAGTACTGGCGGAAGGCCATCAGGTGGTGCTGCGCGTTGAAGACACAGGCAACGGCTTCCCAGATGACTTGATCCACAGCGTTGCGGAGCCTTATGTCACCACCAAGCCAAATGGGTCTGGCCTGGGCCTCGCAATCGTCCAACGAATCGTTGAGGAGCATGGCGGAGAGCTAAGGCTATCTAATAAACCAGCCGGGAGCGCCTTGGTTGAGATACGCCTGTTAAGCCATGGTGATCTTTCGGCTGCTAGCGCATAATCAATTCTGCTGAATGAACGCTGGCGTTGCGTGCTGTGCGCCCTAGGAGAGAAAATCCATGGCCGTCGATGTCCTAGTCGTCGATGATGAGGCTGATATTCGGTTGACGTTGTCTGGTCTGCTGGAGGATGAAGGCTGGGCAATTGCAACTGCTGGGGGCTCTGATGAAGCGCTCAGGCAAGTTATGAACCGTAACCCAACGGTTGTTGTGCTGGATGTTTGGCTTGAGGGAAGCTCGCTGGACGGACTTGAAGTGTTGGCGACAATACAAAAGGAGCGCCCGGATACGGTTGTTTTGATGATGAGCGGTCATTCAGATATTGAAACAGCTGTGAACGCCATTCAGGACGGCGCATACGACTTTATCGAAAAGCCGTTCAATGCGGACCGTATGATTATTTCAGTCAGCCGTGCTCTGGAAGCTGGTCGACTTCGCCAGGAAAACGCTGAACTGAAGGCGCAAACACACCAGGACTGGTCATTGATTGGGCAATCTCAGCAAGTGGCGGCGCTTCAAGGCCAGATCGCTCGGCTCGCTAGGGTCAATAGCCGAGTCCTAATCATGGGGCCGAGTGGCTCTGGCAAAGAGGTCATCGCACGTAACATCCATGCCCGATCAGATAGGGCTGGTGCACCGTTTATCGCAGTGAATTGCGCGAGCATGCGACCGGAAACAATGGAAGCTGCGCTCTTTGGCGAGGAAGCAGCCGCCGGCGTTGTAACGCCTGGATTGCTGCAGAATGCAGATGGCGGATCCGTATTACTGGATGAAGTGGCGGATATGCCGTTGGAAACCCAGGCGAAGATGCTTCGGGTTATTCAGGAGCAGACATTCACGCCCGTCAGTTCGGCCAATCAGATATCTGTTGACGTTAGAGTGCTGGTATCGACGTCCCGTGATCTGCAGGCCGCTGTGCGGGAGGGTAGTTTCAGGGAAGATCTGTACTTCCGGCTGAACGTAGTCCCTGTTGAGGCACCGGCGTTGGCGGATCGTGTCGATGATATTCCAATTCTTATCGATTACTTCATTAAACGTGCAGCAGCGTCTGGCCAACCGCGGCGTATTCTTTCAAGCAATGCAATGGCGGCACTGCAGGCGCATGCTTGGCCAGGTAATGTGCGGCAATTACGTAATGTCGTGGAATGGCTGCTTATTATGGCACCTGGTGCTGTTGACGAAGAAATCGGGATGCAGGCTCTGCCGCCGGACATCCTGAAGGAGGACCCGACTTCTCTCCTATCCGAACGCCGGACAGAGGTCATGGCATTACCGCTAAAAGAAGCCCGCGAAGTTTTTGAGCGGAATTACCTGTCTGCTCAGGTCGCTCGGTTTGGCGGCAATGTTTCCAAGACTGCAAAGAGTGTTGGAATGGAGCGGTCAGCGTTGCATCGTAAAATGCGGGCGCTCAACATCGGGCCAGGCGGCGAAAGCGTTGCGGCAGAGTCCGATGAGGACGGAACATGAGAGTAGTCGTCTGTGGCGCTGGCCAGGTTGGCGTTAGTATTGCCCGTCAGCTCGCACTCGAAAATATCGATGTCGTGGTTGTTGATCAGTCTGCAGCACTCGCCCAGCAATTGGGTGATTCCCTCGATGTGCAGGCTATAACAGGTCATGCGTCTGACCCGGATATTCTGCAGCAAGCCGGTGCTGATGAAGCTGATATGCTCATTGCCGCCACGGCGTCTGATGAAGTGAATATGGTTGCCTGCCAAGTCGCACATTCGCTTTTTAACGTGCCAAAAAAAATCGCACGCATCCGCACCAAGGGATATATGTCTGAGAACTGGCGTGTCATGTTCTCGCGCAATCATATGCCGATCGATGTGATTATTTCGCCTGAGGCGGAGGTTGCGCGCGCTGTTGTCCGCCGTGTGACAGCGCCTGGCGCATTTGAGCTTATTCCGCTGATGGACTCAAAAGCGCGTCTCATCGGTGTTCGGATTACAGATAACTGCCCCGTCATCAATACGCCTTTACGGCAATTGACTGCCCTATTCCCCGATTTACAGATAACCGTAATTGGCGTCCACCGCGAGGACCGGCACTTCATTCCGGATCCGGATGATCAGATATTTCCGATGGACCGGGTGTATTTCATTGTTGCGGCTGATCATATTGACCGGGCAATGGCAGCGTTTGGCCATCAGGAGCAGCAAGCGCGGAGGGTCGTCGTCATCGGCGGTGGTAATATTGGCATGATGATCGCCGATGCGCTTGATAGCGGCAATGTAAGCGTTCGCATTATTGAAATGGATCTGGTCCAGGCCGAGTCTGCGGCGCAGTATATGCAAGGCTCAATTGTCATTAACGGCGATGCGTTAGAACCAGAGATTCTGCAAGAAGCAGGGGTGCATGATGCAGATGCGGTCATCGCCGTCACTAATAATGACCAAACCAATATCCTGGCGTCTCTAATGGCCAAACGTGCAGGCGCTGGGCGGACGATTTCACTCATCAACCGGGCGTCATTCTCAACATTGGTCAATCCATTGGACATCGACGTGGTGGTCAATCCTCGTGAAATCACGATTAGCACGATCCTCCGCCACGTCCGGCGTGGCCGGGTGCGGGAAGTGCATTCTATAGGTGATGGATTTGGTGAGGTGCTTGAAGTCGACGCCTTGGCCACCAGCGCCATTGTTAATAAGAAGGTTGACGAGTTGCCATTGCCTGAGGGTGCCATTGTTGGTGCCATCATGCACAATGATGAGGTGGTTATGCCGAAGCCAGACACGCGTATCCATGAGGGCGACCGGGTAGTGATATTTACGGAAGAATCGGTCGTACGGCGGGTTGAGCGGCTATTTGAAGTCCGCTTTGAGTTCTTCTAGGTGCAAATAGGGAGCCACAATGGGCCGTGTTGTATATGTAAATGGGGCTTATAGGCCACATGCTGATGCTTTGGTGCACTTTGAGGACCGCGGCTATCAATTTTCAGATGGCGTCTATGAAGTGGTGCTTGTGCGCAACGGCAAAATGGTTGATGCAGCGCCGCATTTGGAACGGCTAGGGCGCTCACTCGGTGAATTGGATATCCAGCCGCCGATGGTAGAAGCGTCGCTTCGGGTGGTTTTAAATGAACTCATTCGGCGAAATCGCATCCGCGAAGGCTTCGTTTATACGCAGGCAACGCGGGGCGTTGCGCCGCGAGACCATTTCTTCCCCGGTCCTATAAAAGCAGCACTTGTTTGTTCGGCACGCGCGCGGAGCTGGCCAGCGGCTGGACACAAACCTGCTGGCCAAAGCGCTATCACGCTTCGTGATGATCGCTGGGCGCGCTGCGACATCAAATCCGTCGGGCTTCTCGCCAATATCCTAGCAAAGCAGAAGGCCAAAGATGCCGGTGCGGCTGAAGCGATTTTTATCGCCGATGATGGAATCGTTAGAGAAGGTGGGTCTTCTAATGTTTGGATTGTTGATGCAAACGGCACGTTGCACACGCATCCGCTTGGGCCGGAGATTTTGGGCGGCGTCACGCGGGCTGCGGTAAAGCGGTTGGCTGCCGGTGCGCAAATTCAAGTTAACGAGGATCGATTTGACCGTGTCTTTATGATGGGTGCCACGGAGATGTTCATCACTAGCGCCACGTCATTTGTTAAACCGATCACGTCAGTTGATGGGGCTGCGATTGGCAACGGTGCCGTAGGGCCTGTTACGCAGCGCATGTTTGACCTCTATAATGACCATACGCTGAGTGCCGCAGACTGAGCGCATACGGCAGAGGTACTTGTAGCATGTAGGTGCGGGGTGCACATTAGAACTTTAACAATGAGCGGTTGCGGCGAGTGGCATGGGGTCAGCATCGTCAAAAGACCCATTGCATGTGGATTGCCAGCATGAGCGGCGCAAAGTCTCAAAACCTTCAAGATGTTTTTCTGAACTATGTCCGGAAGCAAAAGCTGCCCGTGACAGTGTTCTTGATCAACGGCGTTAAGCTGCAGGGGGTCATCACATCCTTTGATAACTTCTGCATGCTGCTTCGTCGTGATGGCCATTCCCAGCTGGTCTATAAGCATGCGATTTCGACCGTTATGCCCTCAAGCCCGGTTAATCTTCAGGATACGACGGGCGAACCAGAAGATGAGGCCAAATAACGTTGGGCGATATTGAACACGATGATGGACCAATACGTGCCATCACCTTGAGGCCGGAATTGCCGCGGCTTGGGCCAAGGTCGGCATCCGCTGGATCCTTAGAAGAAGCGAACAGCCTTGCGAGTGGCATTGGCTTGGAGGTGGTTTATTCCCGCGAAGTGCGCGTTACAAAACCAAAGGCGGCAACGCTGTTTGGCGCTGGCGTCATTGAGGAAGCGACGGAGGAGGTCAAAAACCTCCACGCAAGCCTACTTATTATTGATGGCCAACTTTCACCGGTTCAGCAGCGTAATCTAGAGCGTGATGTCGGCGTCAAGATATTGGACCGGACCGGTCTAATCCTTGAGGTATTTGGCGCTCGTGCGCGAACTCGCGAAGGCGTGCTCCAGGTCAGTCTTGCAGCGCTTAGCTATCAACGCACGCGCCTTGTTCGATCATGGACGCACTTGGAGCGACAGCGTGGTGGTGCTGGATTTATGGGCGGCCCGGGCGAACGTCAGCTTGAACTTGATCGACGCTCAATCGATGATCAAATCGGTCGAATCAAGCGGCAGTTGGATGATGTCCGCCGAACGCGCGCACAACATCGCAGCGGCCGTAAGCGCAATGATACGCCAACTGTTGCGCTTGTGGGATACACGAACGTTGGTAAATCCACACTGTTCAATAAGCTGACAGGCGCCGGCGTCCTTTCCGCTGACCAGCTTTTTGCTACGTTGGATCCGACCATGCGCGGCGTTGAAATGCCCTCTGGCCGAACGTCCATTTTCTCCGACACGGTTGGCTTTATCGCCGAACTCCCGACGGAGCTTGTCGAAGCTTTCCGCGCAACATTGGAAGAAGTATCCGCCGCGGACGTCATTTTGCACGTCCATGATCTTGCAAATGAGGAACGGTTTGAACAAGCCAGCGATGTGAGGGCCGTTCTTGCTGATCTGGGCGTTGATACAGAAAGCCGCGTCATCCTGAATGTTTATAATAAGGCTGATGTAGCGACTGCTGATCAGCGTGCGCGCCTGATGCAGGAGCCAGATGCATTGATGGTTTCCGCCGAAATCGGCGAAGGATTGCCTGCGCTGCTGATTGCGGTCGATCAAGCGCTTTCGGCAGGATCAGTTCGGATCGTATTACGCCTGCCATGTGCCGAAGGGGAGGCGGTTGCCTGGCTGTATCGGGTTAGCTTTCAGATCGATACTGAAATCCAAGACGAGAATATGGTCGTGGAAGCCTCTATGCCGCAAAGTGAAGTTGATCGTTTTATGAAGCGCTGGTCAGATGTCGCAATTGTTCAAGAAGCGAGCGCAGCGTCATGACGCCAGATATTGATTTCGATGCGGTCACTTCCATCATCGCGGAGATCGCCGCTGAGGAAGTGAAAGCCAAGCTTGGTGTGCTTTCGCGCGCACAAGTCACGGAGAAGTCTTCGGGGGACTTCGTTACCTCTGCTGATCTGGCAGTTGAGCGCAGGCTAGGTGCTGCTCTGCAGGACCTGACGCCAGATACAAAGGTTGTGGGCGAAGAAGCGGTCAGTGATGGCAGTGCGTCCATCGCTGGACTAGCAGATGATCATCTTTCCTGGGTGATTGACCCAATCGACGGCACAGGAAATTTTGCTGCTGGCTATCCGCTTTCGGCCGTAATCCTGGCGCTGGTGCGTAAAGACGAAGTGCTGGCAGGCTGGATCCATGACCCATACAGCGACCGCACATTTGTTGGCTCGCTGGGCGG
This sequence comes from Alphaproteobacteria bacterium, assembly GCA_965660545.1. Lineage (GTDB taxonomy): Bacteria > Pseudomonadota > Alphaproteobacteria > Bin95 > Bin95 > VMCJ01. The sequence goes on from CBFIAF010000002.1 coordinate 118,306, forward strand.
CGGGGCGTGGTTTGGCGGACGTAGGCTTAGCGTCCACACACCGGCCGAGAGCCGCTTGATGAATGGGTCGATCTACGGGCGGATGTTCCGCCGGTCTGAAGGCTTTCAAGCGACTTGGGCCAGGGGGCGTGGAAAGATGGGCGGTGTATTTAATGCCCGGTGCGTCGGCCATGAGCATATGTCGCGCTTGGCGGGCCTGTCCCACTTTGGCGGATATTCCAAACTTTTCCCCTGGGATCATGCGGCAGGGTTTTTGATGCATAGCGAAGCCGGCGGTGTCGGCAAGCTGATTACGGGTGAGCCTTACAAGCCCTCGAACGCAGATACCCCTGGCTTGCTGGCACCTGACGAAGATATTTGGAACAAGATTCACGATCTCATCACAACGCCGGAAGCCGCATAGGGTCAGAAGCACGGTCGCACAGGAGAAGAATACATGGCGAAAGCTGCATTTTTGGGCCTTGGCGTAATGGGCTACCCGATGGCGGGCCATTTGGCCGCTGCTGGTCACGAAGTAACGGTCTACAATCGGACCTCTGAGAAGGCGGTAGCCTGGGCGCAAAAGCATAAAGGTAAGAGCGCGTGCACGCCGTCGGATGCAGTTAAGGGTGCAGACTTCGTATTCGCTTGTGTCGGTGATGACCCTGATGCGCGGGCCGTTGCAACCGGTGACCATGGCGCATTTGGCGCGATGAAAGCCGGCGCAGTTTATGTTGATCACACGACAGCATCTGCTGAATTGGCGCGTGAGCTCTACGATATAGCTGAGAAAGCTGGTATCGCGTTCATCGATGGCCCGGTTTCTGGTGGTCAGGCGGGTGCAGAGAATGGCGCATTAACGGTTATGTGCGGCGGTGATGCTGAGCCATTCGAGAAGGCAAAGCTGTTGATGGATAGCTACGGTCGCGCGGTCACACTGATTGGTGAAGCGGGTAGTGGCCAACTTTGTAAGATGGTCAATCAGATATGTATCGCTGGCCTGCTGCAGGCGCTGTCTGAGGCTCTGAACTTTGGCTCTAAAGCCGGTCTGGACATGGAGACTGTGCTGGACGTGATTTCAAAGGGTGCAGCGCAATCCTGGCAAATGGAAAATCGCGGATTGACAATGGTCGATAGCAAGTTCGATTTCGGTTTTGCTGTTAATTGGATGCGGAAAGACCTACGGATTTGCATCGCTGAAGCTGAACGGAATGGCGCGCGTTTGCCCGCAACGGCAATGGTGGATCAGTTTTATAAGAATGTGCAGCAAGAGGGTGGCGGGCGCTGGGATACATCTGCCCTCATCCACTTACTCCAGAAATAGGAATCAGCGTTTTAGTGCCAACTTTGCTTTTATCCATTCGGCTTCCTGCGCCTCGAGTGACAGGTCCGTTGGATTATTGCCGGCGCTGAGAATAGCCGTTTCCATGGTCCGAAAGCGCGTCTCAAATTTGGCGCTGGCCGACTTAAGTGCCTGATCAGGATCAATATCCAACTTCCGAGCGAGGTTGATGGCAGCAAATAACAGGTCGCCAACTTCTTCCTTTATCGCGATCTGATCGCCCTGCGCTTTAACAACTTCAATCAGTTCTTCATGGGTTTTGGCAAGCGCGTCACGCCAGTCGGGAAAGTCAAAGCCGATCCGCCCTGCGCGTCGCTGTAGTTTGTAGGCGCGAGCAATGGCAGGCAGGGTGGCCGCGACGCCGTCAAGCGCGCTGGTGGGGCCATCGTCCGTATCCGTCTTAGCCGCACGTTCCGCTGCTTTAATCGCCTCCCATCCTGCCGGGCCAGCCTTTGCGTCCTCTGATAACGGCTCTCCGAAAATATGCGGGTGGCGGCGTAGCATCTTTTTAGTGATTTTGTCGGCAATATCAGAAAACTTGAATTTGCCGGCTTCATCAGCAATTTGGGCCTGAAAGATAACCTGAAGCAGCAAGTCGCCAAGTTCGTCACAAAGATCAGTATCATCCTCCCGGTCAATTGCGTCCGCCACCTCATAGGCTTCCTCAATTGTGTAGGGCGCGATGGTTTTGTGGTTCTGAACTAAGTCCCACGGGCAACCATCGATAGGGTCACGTAGTCGACGCATCACTTCCATCAAGCGTTCAAGCGCAGCGTCAGCTTGTGGTGCATTTGTTTGTAATGGTGCGTTTGACATTGGGTTATGGCCTTAAGCGGTGATTCGGTTGCTCAGCCTAAACCGATGCTATTGCTGGATCACGCCTTCATTCTTCCAAAATATAGCTGCACCTTCATTGGTATCATCCTCTCGTGCAGGGACCTGCGGGGCGGAATCTGGTATTAATACCTAGGCGGCCGAGAGATTAGTTGGCGGCAAGCGCGGGCTGGCGTATCTTCCCCACAAAGATGGTTAACAGGAGGAAAACGCATGACCTATCGGCCTTGGATGCCCCGCTTATTAAGGCTTGCTGGCGCTTTGATACTGGGTGGGCTGTCAGTCGCTCCTGCTTCGGCGCAGGATGCTACAAAATTCCCTGTTGAGCTTAATCGGTTAGAGCAAGACGGCCCCATCTGCCGGGTTTATCTGGTGGTAAACAATCCTGCAGAATCGGCCATTAAGGCTTTTAAGCTGGATCTCGTGTTCTTTGATAAGAGCGACATTATTCGTAACCGACTTTATGTCGAACTTGGACCGCTTATTCCTCGGAAAACCGCTGTACGCCTCTTTGATATGCCAGAGACGGATTGTTCCGTCATTGGATCAATTTTGGTAAATGATGTTGTGTTGTGCTCCAGTGCTGACGGTCAGGCGATGAACTGCCTTGCGCGCCTGGACCTTTCCTCGAAAGCCGATATTCCGCTGCGCTATTAGAGCTTCGTTGGATTCGGTGCGTCACCGTAAACTTGTATCGGATCAAACACTTTCTTGGTTTCCTCAAACTTGAGAGCCACCGGGCCAGTTGCGCCGATTGGGGCCGACCGGTAGAAGCATGAACGATAACCGACATGGCAGCTGGCACCGCCATTTACGTTCACACGCAGCCAAACGCAGTCCTGATCGTCATCAATCCGGAATTCCCTCACGGTCTGCACTAAGCCGCTAGTGGCACCTTTATGCCATAGTTGCTGGCGACTGCGGCTGTAGTAATGTGCTTCGCCAATTTCGAGCGTTCGTTTGAAGGCCTCTGCATTCATATAGCCATGCATCAGCACTTCACCGGATGCGAAATCCGTCGTGACGACCGGAATCAGGCCGTTATCATCAAATTTTGGCGCAAGCTCATTGCCCTCTTCCACTTGTTCGATGGTGCGGCGAGGGGAGAATAATTCGTCTGACATACTCGTCAAAACCTTATGCGATATGTTGTCGGATCAGTTGGGGCTATACATACTGTCCGAACGGCGTATTTCCAAGCTGTGTCGTTCCGAATCCTGAGGCTTACGTATGACTGCGCCTGTATCTCCGCCAGAAGCTGAAAAATCAGATGTCGATCTGAGCGCAATAAATGGCGCTCAGCAAGAGATTGTTGATGAATTCGACCTGTTTGATGATTGGACGGATCGCTACCGCTACATCATCGATCTTGGCCGCGAGCTTGACCAATTGCCGGAGGATGCCCGGCCTGATGGGGCGCTGATCCGTGGCTGTCAGTCCCGCGTGTGGCTGACTTCGGGCAAAGAAGGCGGCGCGTTGACATTCAAAGTCGCTACAGACGCTGCCATTGTCGCTGGACTGATCGCGCTGGTGCTGCGTGTCTATAATGCGCGCACGCCGGGTGAAATTCTTGGAACCAGCCCATGGTTCATTGAGAAGATAGGCCTATCAGAACATCTCAGTCCGACACGCTCCAACGGCCTGCATGCTATGCTTGGCCAAATTCAGGAGATCGCGGGGAGGGCAGCATGAGCAGGACCAATAGCGCTATGCGCGCGCTTTACAATGATAAGCTGATGGCTTTTGCCAATGATATTCCACTGCAGCAGCGCCTGGAGGAACCAGACGCGACTGTGCAACGCCGAAGTCCACTATGCGGTAGCCGCATTACTGTCGATCTGAAAGTGGAAGGCGGTAAAGTCGTTGACTATGGCCATGTCGTCCGTGCCTGTACCTTAGGGCAGGCTGCTGCGGCCATCATGGCGGGCCGCGTGATTGGCGAAGATACGGACGCGCTGCTGACGATAGCAGACGCCGTTCGAAAAATGCTACAGGACGGTGCATTGCCAAGCGCCGATCTCTGGCCGGAATTGCAAATGCTGGCCCCGGCGCATGAGTATAGATCGCGGCACGGCTCTGTGCTGCTGGCTTTTGAAGCCGTTGAAGACGCAATTCAATCCATTTCCCCAGGACAGGAACAATCTGTTGGCTGAGCAATTCGATCAGGTTATCCAATCTGGCTGTCTAGTTACGCCCGGCGGGGTAGCTGAAGGCGATGTTGGCGTGCGCGACGGGCAAATTCGTGGCTTTGGCGCTCCGGGCAGCCTAAGTGGCGCTGAAGTGATTGACGCCAAGGGGCTGCATGTCCTGCCAGGCGTTATCGATACCCAGGTGCATTTCCGAGAGCCAGGTGGCGAGCACAAGGAAGACCTGGCATCAGGCGCAGCTGCAGCGGCGCTTGGTGGGGTTACGGGCGTATTCGAAATGCCGAACACCAACCCCTCCACCGATAATGTGGACGACATGCAGGACAAGCTTGACCGTGCAGCTGGCCGTATGTGGGTGGAGCACGCGTTCTATGCGGGTGCTACCAACCGGAACCTTGAGAATTTGGCAGAGCTTGAGAAGTTGGCAGGGTGCTGCGGCATCAAGATTTTCATGGGCAGTTCCACAGGCGGGCTACTGCTGGAAGATCCTAATGATCTCGTTCGCGCCATGCAGAATGGCCATCGCCGCGTTGCCGTCCATTGCGAGGATGAGCCACGTCTGCGGGAGCGGAAAGCACTGGCCGAAGCCGAAGGGCATCCACGTGCTCACCCGGTTTGGCGGGATGAGCAGACGGCGCTGATTGCGACGATACGGCTGGTGAATGCAGCCCGCGACGCAGGGCGCAAGGTTCATGTGCTGCATGTGACTACAGCGGACGAGATGGCGTATCTGTCTGACCACAAAGATGTGGCGACGGTTGAAACGACACCGAACCACCTCACGATGTTCGCGCCTGATTGCTATGAACGCCTTGGCGCTTTCGCTCAGATGAACCCGCCCGTGCGTGAAAAACATCACCAGGAAGCAATCTGGCAGGCGATCAATGACGGTGTAGTCGATATCCTCGGCTCCGACCATGCGCCGCATACGCGCGAAGAGAAGATGAAGCCTTATCCGAACACGCCGTCTGGTATGCCCGGCGTGCAAACGCTGGTTTCCGTCATGCTGACCCATGTGAATGATGGCAAGCTCAGCCTGCAGCGGTTCGTTGATCTGGTGAGCCACGGTCCGAACCGGGCGTTCGGTATTGTCCGCAAAGGCCGCATTATTAAAGGCTATGATGCTGATTTCACGTTGGTGGATATGAAATCGAACTGGGAAATCACGGATGACTGGATCGCAAGCAAAGCCGGTTGGACGCCCTATGCGGGTTTCAAGGCCAGCGCTAAGCCGGTCGCGACCATCATTCGTGGTAATAGCGTTATGCGCGATGGCGCATTGCAGGGCGATCCTTTAGGCCAACCAATGAAGTTCTACGATACGCTGCTGGCGGGGGCCCGAACGCAATGATCATTGATTGCCACGCGCACTACGCGCCAGAGCTTATGTTTGAGCGCCTCGATAAGGTGATCGACAAGTTTCCGTCAATTGAATTGTTTGCGAGTGAGGGCAAGTATCGCCTGTCATTTATGCAGCGCGCGCCAACCCGCCCCGTTATGCCCCGCCTGCGTGAAACCGATGAGCGGCATAAGTGGATGGAACGCGAAAAGCTGGATGCCCAAGTTGTCGGCGGATGGCTGGATGCGTTTGGCTATGAGCTTCCAGCCGACGAAGGTGAGGCCTGGGCGAAGTTCACAAATGACGTGCTAATGGAATCTGCCAGCAAGGACGATGCACTTTTCCCGCTTTGCACAGTTCCTTTGCAGGATGGCGATCGTGCAGCCCGCGTGCTTGAATCAGCCATTAAAGACGGCTTCAAAGGCGTTATGATCGGCACGCAGCCATCAGGCGTTGGCATGGGGCTGGAAGCAGGGTTGGATGATGCGCAATTGGAGCCGTTTTGGGCTGCTGCGTCTGACCTTGAAGCTGCAGTCTTTATCCATCCGGAATATGACACCATCGATAAGCGCGTCACCGGCTATGACATGGTGAATGCCGTAGCCCGTATTAATGACCTCTCTACGGGAATTGCGCGGCTGCTTTTTGGCGGCGTGTTGTCGAAGAACCCTGGTGCCAAGGTCGTTGCGGCGACAGGCGGAGCGGCGTTGCCTTATGCGCTTGGCCGTTTGATGCGGCATTATGATCTGCACAAAGAGACTTGCGCTGACCCATCGACTGAATTCCAACTCATGTATTTCGACACCATTGTGTTCGAGCCATCGACATTGGATTTCCTTGTTAGCAAGGTCGGGGCGGACAAAATTATGCTCGGCTCTGACTGGCCGTTCCCGATTGGCGATTTTCAGCCGACTAAGGTAGTTAAAGGCGCAAGCCTAACAGCTGCTGATAAGGCCGGTATTCTGGGCGGTAACGCTCGACGCGTATTTGGATTGGATGCCTAATGGTAGAGACAGCGGAAACGATCAGCGCCCGCGCACGAATTCTGCTGACGGACCTCGTTGGGTTCAACACGATCAGCCATCTCTCCAACTTGGAGCTGATTGAATATATTGAACGGTACTTCGCCGATCTCGGGATCGCGACCGAGCGCGTTTATAACGAGGCCGGCAACAAAGCGAACCTGTTCGCAACCATCGGGCCGCCCGTTGATGGCGGCTTGATCCTTTCCGGCCATGTCGACGTGGTGCCGGTCGAAGGACAGGCGTGGACTGATGACCCGTTCAATCTGGTGGAACGCGACGATAAGCTGTTCGGGCGGGGTTCCTGCGATATGAAAGGCTTTGTGGCATTAGCGTTGGCCTCTGCACCTGCTTTCCAGGCTGCGAATCTGGCCTCACCAATTCATTACGCTATCTCATATGACGAAGAAGTTGGCTGTTTGGGAGTTCGTGGCTTAATTGATGGGCTGAACCGCAAGACCATGAATCCTGCCATGTGCATCGTTGGCGAGCCGACAAGCATGCAGCCAGTGACTGCTCATAAAGGCAAATGGAGCTACAAAGGCATCGTTACCGGCCTTGAGTGTCATTCTAGCTTGGCACCACAGGGCGTGAATGCGGTCGAGTATGCATCGGAAGCCATCGTATTTTTGCGCAAGCTGATGCGTAATAAAATTACGTCTGGCGCGCGGGATGAGATGTTCGATATGCCTCATACAACAGTGCATACGGGTGTCATCAACGGCGGTTCGGCTGTGAACATTGTTCCGAACAAATGTGAGTTTGATTTTGAGTTCCGCTATGTGCCGGCGGATAATCCGGCGGATATCATGACGCAGCTCACGGATTACATCCGCAACGAGCTTGAGCCGCAGATGAAAGCCGTATCTGCTAAATGTGGGTTTGAGTTGATCAAACGTTCCGTTATTCCAGGCCTTGAGATTGATCCGGGCCATGAGGTCGTCCGCTTGGCTAAAAGCTGCGCTGAGCGTAATGATCATGGCAAGGTCGCCTATGGCACAGAAGCCGGGCTTTTTCAGGAAATGGGCGAGATACCAACGGTCGTCTGTGGACCTGGAGATATCGCCCAGGCCCATAGACCAGATGAATTCCTGGCGCTGGAACAATTGGCGAAGGGTGGCCAGTTCTTTGAGCGCCTAGTTAACCGATGGAGCGCGGCTGCATAAGGCTGCAGAGCAAGGAACAGTCTTATGATCACAGACAAGATTTATGATCCGCTGCCTGAGGGCTCGCAGCCAAAATACAAAACGGCAGGCTACTTCCGGACAGGGACACTGGCCCCGGGCGGACAGATGCCGCCGCTGCGCACGCTGACAGAACTCACTGGCCCGCGTTTTGAGGCGTCTCCGCCAGTCGATCAGAACCTTGTCGCTGGCGTTGACGGCCTCGCCATTGGGCAGCTTATTCGTGTCGTAGTTCGGGTTGTTGATGAGGATGATCGTCCGCAGCCGGGCGCGCTGATTGAGCTTTGGCAAGCCAACGCCACGGGTAAGTATCAGCATCCAGTTGATCAGCGGAAAGCGCCAATTGATGGCAATTTCCGTTCCTGGGGCAGGGGGCTTGCTGACGATAAGGGCGAAGTGGTGTTCTTGACAATCCGTCCCGGAGCTTACCCTGTACCGAATACAGACGGCTGGTGGCGTCCGCCGCACATCCATGTCTCAGCCTATGGCTCAAGCTTCGTCTCGCGATTGGTGACGCAGGTGTATTTCCCAGGCGACCCGTTGAATGACCTCGATGCGATTTTGCAAGGCGTGCCGGACCCAAAGGCACGTGAACGGCTGATGCTCGTCCCCGACGAAAGTGCTGGATTGCATGAAGAAGCGCTTGGCTATCGCTTTGACTTGGTGTTGCGCGGACGGACGGCGACGCCTTTGGAGAACTAAGTCATGGCGCGCATTCCAACAGCTTCACAGACACTCGGGCCGTTCTACTCCTACGAATTTGTGCGGGAGGACGATAGCGTCATCGCGACCTCCAAAGCCGCTGGTCAACATGTAACGCTCAAAGGCCGTCTGATGGATAAGAACGGCGGTCCCGTCCGTGAAGGACTTGTTGAGGTCTGGCAGGCAGATGCTGAAGGCCGCTATTCGGTCCATGACCCGGCGGCTGACCCTGAAGTTCGTGGATTCGGCCGTTGTTTAACTGACATTGACGGCAACTTTGCGTTTCAGACCATTATTCCCGGTGCGACACCCTCAGGCGGCAATAGCCTGCAGGCACCACACTTCGCTGTGAACGTGTTCGCATCCGGCCTGATGCGTCATGTCACGACAAGAATCTACGCTCCCGGCAGCGGCATTAGTGATTGTTTTTTGGATGGCCTGCCGGAAGCAGCGAAAGCGCTCATGCTGGCGCGTGCAATTGATGGCGAGGACGTGCTTGAAGCTGATATTCGGCTTGGGGATGAAGGTGGCACGCCGTCGTTTGAGGACTAGGTTGCGTGGCACTTCTCGGCGTTTGCTGCGCAAAAGCCTGCCGGTCTACTGATAGCTTCGGTCGTTCGCAGGGCGAGGGCCGCTGGTGACCCCAACGGGACTCGAACCCGTGTTTTCGGCGTGAGAGGCCGACGTCCTAGACCGCTAGACGATGGGGCCGGTCAAGCGAGGATTTCTTATGGCGGAAAGCCAGAATAGGCGCAAGAGGAGTTACTGCTCGGACGCAGTATCGCTTTCGTGTATTAATTCGCAAAATCAATGGTTACGTTCCGTTAAATATTCGGCGCTAGCGTCTCCTTAACAGGTCAGAAGTATAACATTTCGGTTCAGGCTATTGTGACCAAGGTGGCATCGAAAACGATCCTTATTAGTAAGGACAAACCATTGAATATGAAGCTTTTCAATGATGTTCTCGAAAGCAGTGGTTACAGAACACTGAAAACCAACGATGGGCACCAAGCAATAGCGATTGCCCGGGATGACCGCCCAGATCTGATTCTTATGGATATCCAGCTTCGGGAAGTGTCAGGACTGGAGGTGACGAAATGGATTAAGGACGACGAAATCTCTTGCGATATTTCTATTATTGCCGTGACTGCATTGGCTATGAAAGACGATGAGAAACGTATCCGGCGAGGCGGGTGCGAGAGGTACATCTCGAAGCCAATTTCTATCGTGACATTTTTGGAAACGGTCACTCAACAGATCGGGTGATCGACTGGAGTCTGCTAATGACCGGCCGCGTCCTAGTTGTAGATGACATACCTATTAACCAGCGCCTTTTGGCGGCGCGGTTGACGGCTGAATATTATGAAGTCCGGTGCGCGGGCAGCGGCGTTGAAGCGCTTGAGATGATGGCGACTGAGCAGCCGGATGTCGTGCTGCTGGATGTAATGATGCCGGGTATGACCGGCTTTGAAGTTTGCGAAAAGATCAAAGAGAGCCCAACATTTGGCCACGTGCCGGTGGTTATGGTGACGGCGCTCAACTCTATTGAAGACCGTGTTCGTGGCTTAGAGGCCGGTGCAGACGAATTTCTGTCGAAGCCGGTTAACGACTTGGCGCTGCTCACACGTGTGCGCGCATTGACGCGCCTGAAGCGCATTTTAGATGAGCTGAAATTGCGTGAAGCCACCGAAGATGAACTTGGCATCAAAGATTCTATTGCTGAAGTTTCGGGCGATGAGGCGACTTGGGTCGCGATTGACCTGCCCGCAAGCGATATCGAAGCGATGGAAGATGCAGCCCATATATGCTGCAGCCGACTGGTTGTGGCTGCGGACCAGGATGAAGCCACGCAGATAATAGCTTCTGGCGATGCAGAACTGATCGCTCTTGAAGTCTCTGGTCCAGTTGATGGGCTGCGCGTTTGCTCACAACTGCGGGCGCGACCCGATACCCGCCATATTCCCATCCTGCTTATTGGCAATTCCTGGGAAACTGAAGCGCTTTATAAAGGCATGGAGCTTGGTGCCAGCGACTATACATTCCGCCCTGTTGACCATGCTGAAATGGTTGCGCGCATTCGCCTTCAGATCAAACGGCATCGCTTCCATGAACGCCTTCGCGATCAACATCGCCAAAACCGTGATACGGCGACGCGTGATCCACTGACCGGGGTCTTCAACCGCCGTTACTTCAATGACCATTTCGCACGCCTGCTTCGCCATGGAGTGGAACACAATCAGCCTGTATCGCTGATTTTGGCTGATATCGACCGCTTCAAAGCCGTCAATGATACCTACGGCCATTCTGCCGGTGACGCTGTATTGAAAGACTTTGTGGTCCGGCTTGGCATCTGTACACGAGCCACTGATTTGATCGCCCGTCTCGGGGGAGAAGAATTCGCCGTTGTGGCACCAGACGCAGAAGAAGGCATAGCGAGCCGGATTGCTGAACGCCTGCGCGCGTCAATTGCCGATGAGACCTTTGATATTGGGGGTGAGAGCCAGCTCAAAATGACGTCCTCATTCGGCGTCGCTACAGCAACGCCACAGGATAGTATGGAAACACTGCTTGCTCGCGCTGACGGTGCGCTCTACCAGGCGAAAACATCTGGTAGGAACCAAGTCGTATTCGCGGCTGAGCCCGAGGACGAGCCCGACCAAGTTTCCGCCAAAAGTTTCTAAACCGCATTCTCTGTTTATCGGCCCTTGCTCGGGTGGCCGGTTCGTTGTTGTATTTAGCTGAATCAATCATTGACGGAATCGCTCGCCATGGGCATCGGCAGTCTTCAGCACATTAATATACGCACAGGCGATCTAGCCGGAACCGTTAAGTTCTGGGTAGAAGCAATTGGCTTGAAAGATGGCGACCGTCCGAATTTTCAATTCCCTGGCGCGTGGCTGTATTCTGGTGATGAACCGGTGATGCATCTGATAGATGTCAGCGATATGGACGAAACTGCAGTGACAGAATCTGGCTGCATTGACCACGTGGCATTCGCTGCTGAAGGCTTTGTGACCTTCAAGGCGCAGCTAAAGTCGCAAGGATTTGAGTTTGAAGAACGAATGGTTCCTGGCGGGCGGCTCTGGCAATTGTTTGTTCGAGACCCGAATGGCGTGCTCTGTGAACTGAATTTTGAAGCCGCTAAGGAAGCTACCTAAGCTTTTCCACCCACCAGGATTTATTCACCATGGCCAAACGCCAGATGGCGCTTGTGGGGTTTCTGCAAGCTCAAAATTGTTCGAATTACCCAGCGTCCTGGCGCCATTCGGATTCCGCGACAGACTTTCTGACACCTGAATATTATCAGCGGATTGCCAAGACACTTGAGGCCGGCAAGTTCCATATGGCGTTCTTTGATGATCGCTTAGCGATGCCAGACCGGTATGGCGATAGTGCAGCCGAGTCCATTCGTAACGGTGTGCGTGTCGTGAAACTGGATCCAATCCCGATCCTGGCAACCATGGGCGCGGTTACATCCCGCATTGGCCTCGGTGCCACCATGTCCACAACATATTACGAGCCGTTTCACGCAGCCCGCCAGTTCTCCACCTTGGATCACATGACCAATGGCCGGGCTGCATGGAATGTTGTTACGTCACTGAATGATTCTGAGGCCGCAAACTTTGGTCAAGATGCGCTGCTTGGCCATGCAGAGCGCTACGAACGGGCGGAAGAGTTTTTGGAGGTCGTCCATGGGCACTGGGATACATGGGCGGAAGACGCGATCATTCTCGATAAGGCGAATGGTGTTTTCGCAGACCCATCGAAGGTAAAAGCGCTCAATCATGAGGGCGCTTATTTCAAGAGCCGTGGGCCCTTCACGGTGCCGCCAACGCCGCAAGGTCGCCCCGTTATCATCCAAGCCGGCCAAAGCGGGCGTGGACAGCAGTTTGCCGTTAAGTGGGCAGAACTGATTTTTGCAATTTTCCCGAACTTAGAATATGCGCAGCGGGTGTATGGTGAGGCTCAAGCGCTGGCCGAGCAAACAGGCCGGGATTCAACCAGCTTCCGCCTCACGCCTGCTGCGTATGCCATTGTCGGCGAAAGCCAAGCAGAGGCTGAAGACAAAGCTGCCATGATTGCCCAACTGCACCAGCCAATCGATACGCTGGCATTGCTGTCAGAAGCGCTGAATTATGACTTTGCCGCCAAGGGTATGGACGATGCGTTTTCGTCAGATGAGCTTGAGGCAATCAGCGGTCTGCAGGCGATCCGGGATCGCGTGATCCGGCTCTCAGGCAAAGCCAACCCGACAGTCCGTGATTTCGTTGAGCATTCCGCCCGAGGAACTTTGAAGGAAATGGCGCAGTTTGTCGGTACGGCCAAGCAGATCGCGGACGGCATGGAAGAATGGTTTACCGGCAAAGGCTGCGACGGCTTCGTCATGGCCGCGACGCATATGCCGGCCTCTTATGAAGACTTCGTGGCCCACGTAGTCCCCGAACTCCAACGCCGCGAGCTCTATCATAAAGACTATGCTGGGCCGACGCTTCGGGAGAATTTGGGGCTTACTCAACAGCCCCATATCCGCCGCCGCCCGGCAGCTTCAGGGTAATTGTTTGGCCAGGCTTTAGAACATGATCGGCCCGGGCATTCGCCGGTTCGCCATCGATTAATACTGCGCCGCATGCGCCTTCCTTGCCGCCCATCAGGCCGTGGGCAGGGTGGCGTAAGCGTTCGGCCATGAAGATTATGCCGAGATCGCCCGTGCCCGCATGCTTAAGTTCTATTTCCTGGCCGAGGCCACCCGTTTGCGCTCCAGGACCGCCTGATCCATCACGAAGTTGCTTACGGCCTACAAAAAACGGTGTGTTACGTTCTGTCAGCTCGACCGGGACATTGGAGATGTTGGATGGCCAGGAATAGCAGCTCTGGCCGTCCGTTTGGGCCGTCGCGCCAGATCCGCCATTAAAGAATAGTGTGTTGGCATAGGGCTTGCCATCGTCCGTGACACCGGTCTGGATAATAGACCAAAGCGGAGAGCCAGAGGCGGCCATTATCTTTTCAGGCAGCGCTTGTGCCAACGCTCCAAAGATCGCGATGGGTAGGTAGTGGCCAGTTGCCATGCGACCGCCAACTGCTACCGGACGTGTGGGGTTCACAATCGTGCCGGGTTCAGCCGTCACTTCAATGCAGCGGAACACGCCTTCATTGTTAGGCAGGTTCGGCAGGAATGCGCATTTCAACGCATAGGATGTCATGGCGAAGGTATAGACCAGGGGGCAGTTGATAGCCCGGCCTACTTGGTCGCTGGTGCCAGTCCAGTCCACATGCACCCTATCACCGGTAATTGTTACCGCGACCTGATAGTGGAAGGGGGCATCCATGCCATCCGTCTCGAAGCCAAACTCATAACGGCCATCAGGGGCTTCCTTGAAGGCGGCGCGCATGGCGGTTTCGCAGCGGCCATGGATTTCAGCGGCAAAGTCCTCAAGGGAGGTCAGCGCGTACTCGTCCATTAGCGCAGTTAGGCGTTGCTCCATCAGATCAAGTGCGGTGACTTGCGCCCAAATATCACCTTCTGTCTGGTCCGGTGTGCGGACGGCAGCGCGCATAAGCTTGAAGAATGTTGCGTCCGGCTCACCATCCCGGATTAAGTGCATGGCTGGAATGGCGAAGCCTTCCTCAAACACTTCCCGGGCAACAACGGACCGGACCTTGCCGCCAATATCCGGCGCATGGGCGGTGGACGCACAAAAGGCAACGATTTTGCCATCCCGGAAAACAGGCTTCGCGAGCGTTATATCGTTTAGATGCCCAGTGCCAACCCATGGATCATTGCAAACGAGAAAATCGCCGGGCCGCATATCGTCCACGCCGATGACGTCCAAAAAGTGCTTCACGGTTACCGGCAGACAGCCATTAAATGAAGGGATGCTTTCGGTGTTCTGGACAAGCGATGCGCCGTTTGCGTCTGTCAGCACACAGGCAAAATCATTGCTCTCATTCACCAACGTTGAGAATGAGACGCGCTGCAGTGTTTTTGCCGCTTCATCGGCGGCAGAAATCATGCGGCGCCAAAGGATTTCAAGGGTCACGGCATCAAATGCGGCTTTGGTCATTGGCTTGGCCTTATTAATCCAGATCGACGACAATTTCGCCGCCCGCCGCAACGATAAAACGGGAGCGTTCGGGTGCTGCCAGTGTGGATTCTCGCTCCTCCACTAAGGCTGGACCATCGAATGCATCCCCAGGGCGCAACGCATAGCGGTCATAAACTGACGTCGCCCGGTAGGCTTTTTCGTCTGGAGACCACACAGGCCGCTCGCCTTTCAGCTTTGGCGCATCCGTCGCCGCATTTGAAGCGTTCGTAGCGCCGACGCTAGCGTCGGCTGATGCAGCAATGCGGATGTTGATGATTTCAACAGGTCCAGCGGGCGGGGTGCGTGTGAATTGGGCCAAGTAAGCCTTCTCGAACGCACCTTGCAAGCTTGGCGCTGAGTTCGTGTCATACGGGCCTGAGGGCAGGTCCACGACAATCTCGAACGCTTGGCCGACATAGCGGACGTCCGCCCGACGTTCGACCCTGGCGCTTTCGGCGTTGAGCCCTGTTGCAGCGATCACGTGGCGGGCGTCTGCCTCCATGCGCGCGAAGGTTTTTTCAAATGCAGACCAGTTAAGCTGGTCCATGCGCTTGGCGACTGTGGCGACCCTGTCCACACGGGCGGGAGCGATAAGCAAGCCGATGGCGGATGCGACGCCGGCGGAAGCAGGCGATATCATGCGCTTGAGGCCAAGCTTTCGCGCGACATCTGCCCCATGCAATGGTCCACCCCCGCCCGTGGCGAGTAAGGCGTAACGGCGCGGGTCTTTTCCGCGCTCTGCAATATGCACGCGCGCGGCAGACGCCATAGTTTCATTCACGACGTCCCGAATGCCCTGCGCGATCTCTGCGCGACTGAGGCTGGCAGACGCAGCAAGGCAATCGAGAGAGGCTTCCGCTGCAGCCATATCAATCTGCATGACGCCGCCTGCGAAACTCTTTGCATCCAGTAGGCCGAGTGCGAAATTTGCGTCTGTGACTGTTGGAGCCGTGCCGCCTAGCCCATAGCAAGCAGGGCCAGGGTCGGACCCGGCACTATCCGGGCCGACTTTCAGTAAGCCGATTTCATCCAAGCGCGCGATGGACCCACCGCCGGCGCCGATCTCAATCAGTTCAATCGTTGAGGTGCGGATGGGTAATCCGCTGCCTTCAGCAAACCGTTTTTGCCGGGCGGCTTCAAAGTGATAGGCGACTTCTGGCTTGCCGCCATCGACAACCGCAAGCTTTGCCGTCGTGCCGCCCATATCAAACGCCAGAACGTCGCCGCTTGCCGCGTCACGGCTAAACCACGCTGCTGCAAGTGCGCCAGCCGCAGGGCCAGACTCTAGCAATGCCACCGGCGCGCGCTTAGCCTCAACCAGATCGGATAGGCCACCGTTTGAGAGCATCAACAAGAGCGGCGCTTCAACGCCTGCTGTTTGTAACCCCGCCTGGATGCCATCCAGATAATCACGGGCAAGTGGCTTGATATAAGCGTTGGCGAGTGCCGTAGACGTCCGCTCATATTCCCGAATTTCTGGCGCTACGTCAGACGAGACACTGACTGCTAGTTCAGGATATGCAGCCTGGACAATGGCGGCGGCTTCTTGCTCATGGGCAGGGTTGGCATAGGCATGCAAAAACGAAATGGCGACGGATGTAACGCCGTCTGCGACAAGCGCATCAGCGGCGACCCGAACGCTGCCAGCATCTAGCGGCGTTTTCACACTGCCGTCAAAGTTCATTCGCTCTCGTGCTTCAAGGCGGCGTTCGCGCGGGGCCAGGGGTAGCGGCTTTTGGATATGGATATCGTAGAGTTCGTATTTCCGCTCGCGCCCAATCTCCACCACATCCCGGAAGCCTTCGGTGGCGATCAGTCCGGTCTCAGCACCTTTGCGTTCGATCAACGCATTAGTGAATAACGTGGTGGCGTGCACAACGCGGCCAATTTCCGTCGTTGGAACGCCATCCTCATGGATCACCTCGGCTACGCCCGTCAGTACGGCGCGGGCAGGGTCATCGTGTGTGGTCAGCAGTTTGCGGCAGAACTGGTGGCCGTTCTCATGGTCTTGCA
Source organism: Alphaproteobacteria bacterium (assembly GCA_965660545.1). Classification (GTDB taxonomy): domain Bacteria; phylum Pseudomonadota; class Alphaproteobacteria; order Bin95; family Bin95; genus VMCJ01. Next base: position 134,951 of record CBFIAF010000002.1, read on the forward strand.
CAACCACATCGGTAAATGTGCCGCCAATATCTATGCCGAGAGAATAACGTGTCGCCATGCAAGCAAACCTGAACTTCGGGATCGAAAGAACAGGCTAACGCCGCCATGCTGTCGCGCCAAGCAGGGATACTCTGGACAAGCAAGCGCTATGCGTCTCACCATGCGTAAAGAGGCTACAAATTCATTCACAGGAATATTGAAGATGCAGATCGATTTGACGGGGCGCACTGCGCTGATCACTGGCGGATCCATGGGGCTCGGCCGGGCTATGGGCATGAAGATGGCGGGAGCGGGGGCGAATATTGTGCCAGTTGCGCGACGCCAGGATCCACTTGATGAAACGGTCAAACTGATCACGGGCGCTGGCGGGAAAGCGCACGCGATTGCCTGTGACGTGACAGACCCGCGTGCGATAGAGGCCGCCTATGCTGAAGCGGTCAAAACCTATGGCAAGATAGATATTCTGGTGAACAATGCAGGCTCCAGCCTGCGTGGCCCGTTCCTGGAAATGACGGATGAAGACTGGAAGTCCGATCTGGAGCTAAAGCTCTTCGCCCAAATTCGCTTCTCACGCTTCGCATTCGCAGACATGAAAGAGCGTAAGTGGGGCCGAATCATCAATATCTTGAATACAGGGGCAAAGGCTCCAGCGGCAGAGGGTGCGCCAACGGCAGTAACGCGGGCGGCTGGGCTGGCACTTTCCAAAATTCTTGCGAACGAAGGTGCGCCACATAATATTCTGGTGAATGCGATGATGACCGGGTTGATCGATAGCGATCAGCATGTTCGCAAGTACGCAACAGATAATCGTGGCCTGAGCTATGATGAATTCAAGGTCGAAATGGCAGAGAAGGCGCGCATTCCACTTGGCCGCATTGGCACGTCGGAAGAGTTCGCCAATGTCGCCTGTTTCCTAGCGTCCGATGCGGCGGCTTATGTTACGGGCGTGGATATCAATGTTGATGGCGGCCGGTCACCGGTCACCTGACTAATCAAAGGGAGCAGGGCGATGGCTGAAGCTGCATTGACTCAAGATATGAGTGAGGCTGAACTTGTTGAACTGGCAAAGCGAGTGCTGCCTGCGGGCGGCTTCGGCAATGTCAGCTATCCTCTGATCGTCGCGCGCGGGGAGGGCAGTCATGTCTGGGACGTGAGCGGGAACGAGTATATCGATTACCTGCTAGGCTCTGGCCCGATGATTGTTGGTCATGCGCACCCGGAAGTACTAGCGGCCACGCAGCACTGCGTCACCCAAGGCACGACGTTCTTCGCGAATAATGCAGACGGTATTCATCTGGCGGCGGAAATCGTGGACGCGATGCCATCCGTCGAGCAGGTGCGGTTCGTTTCATCCGGGTCTGAAGCTGATATGTACGCTATGCGCCTTGCGCGCGCTCATACAGGCCGGGACAAAATCCTGAAGTTCGAGGGCGGTTACCACGGGATGAGCGATTTTGGGCTCATCAGCCTAGCGCCGAAACGGAAAAGCAATTTCCCGGTCGGCGTTCCAGACAGCCCAGGTATCCCAAAGAGTGTGCAGCAGGAAATGCTGGTGGCACCCTATAACGACCTCGCCATGGTCGAGAGCTTGGTGAAAGAGCACAAGGGTGAGATCGCGGCAATTTTAGCTGAGCCGTTCCAGCGCCTCATTCCGCCCCAATCGGGCTTCCTTGAGAGCCTTCGCAGGATCACCGAAGAAAACGATATTCTTTTGATCTTCGATGAAGTTGTCACAGGCTTCCGCTTCGCTTATGGCGGCGCGCAGCAATATTATGGGGTGATGCCGGATATCTGCACTATGGGCAAAGCCATTGGCGGTGGATTCCCGTTGGCCGCGATTGGTGGCAAGGCCGAAATAATGGCAAACTTCGATAAATCTGCCGTCGGTGAGGACAAGTTCATGGCGCAGATCGGCACGCTTTCAGGCAATCCGGTGGCCGCCGCCGCTGGTCGCAAGACGCTCGAAATCCTGAAACGTCCTGGCGCATTCGAGAAGCTGTTCGCCCGTGGCGAGGCGTTGATGGAAGGTTATAGAGACATCCTGAAGCGCCGCGATATCGAAGCCAAGGTCGTTGGCGATGCTCCGATGTTCGATGTTATTTTCACCAACCAGGAAGTGGTCGATTATCGCTCCTCCCTTGGTGATCCGGAGAAGGCCGCAAAGTACAATGCAGGCATGCGCAAACGCGGCATTCTGAAAAGCGAGAGCAAGCACTATATCGGCGTCTGCCATACGGAAGCAGATATCGAAGCGACGATCCGGGCCTTTGACGAAAGCATGGCTGAGCTTTGATCACTGACCTAAAGGTTGGCCTGTGACCTCGCCCGCTAATCTAAGCGAGCGGCGCGTTCTGACATGGATGTGCGTGCTGATTGCTATCAATCAGCTTGGATTTGGCGCCATTGTGCCGACGATCTCACTCTATGCGAAGTCGTTCGGCGTTTCGACGTTCCTCATCGGCATGGCTATCGCTATCTATGGGTTTGCAAGGCTGTTTGGCGCGCCGTGCGCTGGGATGTTGTCCGATAGGCTTGGGCGTCGCCCAAGCTTGGCTTTAGGCGGTCTTGTGACAGCACTGGGTAACGTCATCTGTGCTGTGGCAGATAGCTACCCTGAGTTCATGCTTGGTCGCTTTATCGCTGGCGCAGGCGCTGGGCTTGTGATTACGACCGGCCAGATCATCCTGGCGGATATCACAACGCCTGCACGACGGGGCCGCGTTATATCAATCTACCAAGGCACATTCATCTTCGCCGTGGGCGCTGGCCCGCTTCCGGGTGGGCTGATTGCGGATAATTTTGGCCTGTATGCTCCATTCGCAGCCTATGGCGTGGCCGGAGTTGTTTGCGCACTCTGCGCCTGGTTCGCTGTTGGTGAGACCCGTGATTTTGCTGCCAACCGGGACGGCAAACCCGCCCCGGATCGCGTGCCTCTCATGCAGCAATTGCGGATACTTGCAGCAAAGCGGGGCTACGTATTGATCTGCATTGTGTCGCTAATGAACGCCGTGGTGCGCACGGGAGGACTATTCAGTCTTATCCCATTGATCGGTGCGATAAAGCTTGATTTGTCGTTGAGTGAGGTAGGGTTTGGCCTAGCGCTTGGGAGCGGGCTCGGCCTGCTTGCAGCCTATCCAGCGGGCGCTCTAGCGGATCGCTACGGGCGCAAAACGGTGATTGTACCGACAACACTCATCACCGGCATATCAATGTGCTTGTTCGCATTTTCTGGAGGTTATCCATTGTTTCTTGCCGCATGTGTCGTCTGGGGCGTCGCCAGCGCAATTGGCGGTGCTGCGCCATCGGCCTACGCGGCAGATTGCGCACCACCCGGCATGAACGCCGCCACTATGAGCACATTCCGTATGGTAGGGGATGTTGGGTATGTCGTCGGTCCACTGTCGCTCGGTCTGATTGCGGACTATGCGGGCACTGACATTGCTTTGCTTGTCGCGGCTGGTGGGATCATGCTGGCGGGAATGGTATTTGCGATCGCCGCGCAAGAAACATGGCGGGCACCTGCAAGTGAGACCGTGAAGACGGGATAGGGAGACACCCAGTATGCGATTGATGGACATGGCTCGTGTCGTTCGCAGCAAGAATGCAGGACCTCTGCATCTAACATTCGACATTATGTTAGAGTCCGAGGCGGACTATGAACGTTGCCTGGCCGCACCCGGTTTGCGCGCTGCACCTATCGCCAATATCTACAGCGTTTCGGCCAGCGCCGTTGTAATCACTCCATACCCAACGGCACTCGCCATTAAGATCACGCTGCCACGCCACGAAGCCGCAGGTGCCCCCGGAGATCGGGACGTGTACGGCGCGCAACAACATGCGCCACTGTTGGAGATTGAGGTATGAGCGCCGTCGCCCGCCTGCGCGCACGTTTCGCGGCCAACCCTGATCAGCCGCTGAAATTGATCGGCGCGACGGGTCAGCTTGGCTACGGGGTGCCAGAGCCTGCGTTTACAGCGGCGCTGGCCCGAAAGCCTGACATGATTGGCGCTGACATGGGATCCACGGATATCGGGCCAACGTTCCTAGGCTCCGGCCAGATGGCGACGGCAGGTGAGCAAACGCGGCTTGATCTGGAGAAGCTGCTGGTCGGCGCACGGACCCATGATATTCCGCTAATCATAGGCAGTGCAGGTTCTGCAGGCGCTGCAGCGCACTTGGACGCGACGCTGGCGATGATTAGGGATATTGCAGCTGAACATGGCCTGAGTTTCAAACTAGCCGTTATTCGTTCTGATATGGATCGCGATAGTGTGAAGGCTGCCGTTGATGCTGGACGCGTGCGCGGCATGGGCGTTCTAACGGATTTGATGGTGGAAGAAGTCCAAGCCAGCTCAAACTTGGTTGGGCAGGCGGGGACAGAGGCGTTTATCCGCGCGCTGGAGACAGAGCCAGATGTAATTATTGCCGGTCGCGCCTGCGATACGGGCATTTATGCCTGCATTCCGGAATGGCTGGGGTTTCCGACAGGCCTGACCGTGCATATGGCCAAAATCGTCGAATGCGCTTCACTGTGCTGTCTGCCGGGTGGCCGTGATCCAATTCTGGCGGTGCTGGATAAGCAAGGTTTTGTGCTGGAAAGTATGAACCCCGCACGGGCAGCAACGCCTCTGTCTGTCGCTGCGCATAGTCTTTATGAGCAAGCGGACCCTCACAGGATTACAGAGCCTGAGGGTGCGGCGCTAGTCGATACAGCAACATATAGTGCTGTTGATGACAGTCGCACTCGCGTCGAAGGGGCGCGCTGGGAGCCTGCTGAACAGCTAACAATCAAGCTGGAAGGTGCCCGCTATCTGGGCGAACGGGCCGTATTGCTTGCCGGGTCAGCGGATCCGCGATTTATTCAGAATGTCAAAACCTTGCTGGAAGAAGTGAAAGCAGTCGTGCAGGAATTGGTGTGTGGCGCAGGCGTGGCTCCAGACTATGACTTGACCTTCCGCACCTACGGCTTGGATGCCGTCTTTCCCTGGCCAGTCCCGCCCGCGACGCCGCCCCATGAGATATTCATTCTGGGCGAGGTGATTGCGCCAACGACAGATCGCGCGCTTGCCGTTACGAAATCAACGAAGCAATATCTGCTGCATCACGGTTTTCCAGGAAGGCTGTCCACTAGCGGCAACATTGCGTTCCCGTTTACGCCTCCGGAACTTGCCGCTGGCCCTGCATACCGCTTCAACGCCTATCACTTAATGGAGGTGGATGATCTGGCTGCTCATTTCCCGGTGACGACAGAGGAGGTTGGCTAGCGGGCTTGTTCGAAGCCGTTCAAGCTATCCCAATCGAATGTCACACCTGTCCCTGGTTCATCCGGTGCCACTGCAAGACAGCTTTCGACCACTAGCGGACGTGTCGTGTGGCGGTCAATAGGGAAACTGTGGACTTCGAGCCAACCGGCGTGCGGCTGCGCGGCTAGGAGGCTGACTTGCAACTCCTGCATGCCATGACTGCACACCGGAATGCCGTGTTGTTTCGCAAGCGCAGCCACCTGAAGCCATCCAGTAATGCCGCCACAATTTGAGGCATCTGGCTGGATGAACGATAGGTTTGACTGGGCGAAGGCATATTCGAACTCATGGATTGTGTGCAGATTTTCACCCATGGCGAGCGGGCAACCCGTCGCGGCAGCGATCTCAGCATATCCGACATAGTCATCCGGGATAATGGGCTCCTCAAACCAAAGAATGTCTTGCTCCATGAACACGCGCGCTGCCTGTATCGCCTGTTCGACGGTTAGTGAATAATTGGCGTCAACCATGAAGGCCATGTCCGGGCCGATGAGCTTACGGACGGCGGCGGTGCGCTGCATGTCCTCATCCAATTCTGACTTTCCAACTTTGATTTTGACCGCATTGAAGCCGTTATCCAGATAGCCCTGAATGTTTTTCAGCAGGCGTTCCTGGGTAAAGTTCAGATCAATTCCGCCGCAATACGCCTTCGTGGTGCGGGAAGCGCCGCCAGCCATTTGCCAAAGGGGCTGTCCCCGCGCATGTCCGCGTAGATCCCAAAGTGCGATGTCGACGGCTGAAATGGCGAAAGACGCAATCCCTCCACGAGCGACATAGTGCATATGCCATTGCATGGCCTCATACAGCACCTCCACGTCGTCTGGTGCTTGGCCGACTAGGAATGGTGTCAAGTCGCACTGAATCATCGCCGCGACAGCAAACCCGCCGCGCCCCCCTGTATAGCTGTAACCCGTGCCAGACCGACCATCATCCAAATGCACGGTTGCGGTTATCAGCTCGAAATGCGTATGTGTGCCATGCTTTGCATCCGCCAACGGTTCATCCAGCGGTACATGGAAAAGACGCGTTTCGATATAGTCGATTTTAGCCATTGTGCATCCTGTCTGGCGACAGTATGTGAATTACCGAATAGGCTGTTTGTTCGCCAGAAATATAACGGAGAAACGGCCATCTGAGCAGCGTTTATCTGTTCTTATGCGCCAGTTCGGCGCGAGCCGGGCGCTGGCGGGTCATTTGGTGGACCAGCAAAACACTGGGCTTTGGCCATCCATGTATTCGCGTTCGAACCAGTAACAGTCAGGCCGACATCCTGAATATTTCGTGTTTGCGTGACCACTTGGCAGAAATCTGTGGCGGGGCCTTCTACGCGTTCACTGGGCGCTAATGTGTCGGCATTCCATTCCCAGATTGCGCCCGAAGGGGCAGTCAGTCGGATATGCGGTGGCGGGCCGGGTGGATCTTCGTTGCGGTTTTGGAAAGTCCAGCCGTAGGTGATTGCGCCAAGGTGGGCGATGGCGCGAATGCCGTCATGGTCCTTACGCTCGACGCCCAGAAGGTCATAGATCGCTTGTGAATGGGACCAGGTCTCCATCAACCGTGCCGTAATGCTGGAGCGGGCGCTCATATCTGGACCAACCCATTTTACGCGAAGTTTTGGGTCTGCCTTAGCATAAGCGGCGGCGGTTTTACCCGATGATTCGCGCCATGCGGCGGCGAGGGCGCGGCCTTCTAACCCATCCACCCATCGCCGCTGGATAGATAGTAGGGTCTCGCCGCCATCCTGCGCGATCCTGCGAACTGCGCGGGCCTCTTCGTAAGCATCCGGCTCCATCAGCGTTTGCCGTGCTGACGTGTCTCCCATGTAGAGATGGGACATGATGTCGTTAATGGTCCAGGCTTTGAACGCGGTCTTACGGACGAAATCTGCGTTGCTTAATGGTGCTAGCAAGGTCGCGAGCGCAGCGCACTCGGCTTCGAAGTCTTTAGCTTCAGCGATCATCGGGAACTCCATCAATAGGCTGTCGGCGCAATGTTGATGGAAGTGTCGCCCGGTAGCCACTAATGATGCAAGCTGGCGTTTCTGGCGACTGCTAGGCAGACTTCGGCAATCGCATCATTAGGGGAGGGGTCGCTATGCCCATTGGTTTTCGTGTCCGCAAGAACACAGAAAAAGTCTCAGCTGATTTGGTCGCGCAGTATCAACATATGCCGGTTGCGAACGTATCAGACAGCATGTCCCGCATGACAGCAGGTGGTTCTCGGCTTCGGCCAATGCATGCGTCTGGCCAACTTTCTGGCCCGGCGCTTACGGTGAAGACACGCCCTGGCGATAATTTGATGCTGCATAAGGCCATCGATATGGCTGATCCCGGCGATGTGATTGTATGCGATGGCGGCGGAGACCTCACTAATTCGCTTATGGGGGAGATCATGCTCTCCCTTGCAATGTCGCGTGGCGTTGCAGGCTTCGTGCTGGATGGTGCCATCCGGGACCTAGACGCATTCCAGAAGCGGAACCTGCCGGTCTTTGCAGTAGGCGTCAGCCATCGCGGACCCTACAAAGATGGCCCTGGTGAAATTGGCTTTGACATTGCCATAGATGGCATGGTTATCCGGCCTGGCGATCTCATGATCGGAGATTGGGACGGCTGCCTTTGCGTGCCAAAAGAGGATGCTGCTGACATACTGAAGGCCACCGAAGCAAAGAATGCGGCTGAAATTCAGCAGTTTGCAGACATTGACGCTGGCAAGGCGGACCGCGCCTGGGTCGATGCGAGCTTAAAACGCTTGGGCTGCAGCTTCGAGGACTAAATCTGCCTCAGGTATTGAGGAAATTCAGCGGCAGGCCAGCCTTTGGCCAGGGGCATGAGACGAGCGTTCCGCTAAGCGAAAGGGTGATGAACGCCGTTTTCATGCCAGCACCACCGAAGCAAATATTGGTGGTGTAGGGATCGGGCATTGGCACATGATCGACGCCGGACCCGTCTGGCGCGATCACGGTGATGCCGCCGTCCATCAATGTTGCGACGCAGATGTTTCCAACTGCATCCACTGCCAGGCTGTCGAAATTCCTGAAGCCTGTCGTGCCGCCAACTAGCCAGCCGCCATGGGGTGATGGCCATGCGCGCGGCTTGATCTTGCCCGGGCGTTCAATATCGAACGCCCAGAGTCGGCCTGTTTGGGTTTCCGCCGCATAAACGGTCTTCTCATCTGGTGAGAGGCCAACGCCATTGGCCGTGATTAGTGGGAAGGCGACTTCAGTGATGTGGCTGCCGTCAATCGATGCGTAGTAGAGGCCGGAGCGATCCCAGTCCCGGTCCCGTGTTTTGCCAAGATCGCTGAAATACATGCCGCCCTGACGGTCAAACACGATGTCATTCGGGCCGCAAAGCTGGTTGTCGCCGCAATGAGTGTAGAGTGTTTTGACAGCGCCTGACTGCAGGTCCACCCGGTCAATTGATCCGCCTTTGTAGCCATAGGCCTGGCGCACTGGGCGGATGCCGCTATCGTCCTTATGGAATTCAAACCCGCCATTATTGCAAATGTAAATCGCGCCATCCGGTCCGAGCGCAGCGCCATTTGGCCCGCCTGAAATTTCAGCGATGACCTCAACCTTCCCATCAGGCGTGACGCGGGACAGCGTTTCCCGCTCGATCTCAACCAGAATGACTGAGCCGTCTGGCATTGCGATCGGCCCTTCGGGAAAACGGAGGCCGGTCGCGATTGTCGTTTGCTTTGGAGTGTCGAGCGTTGCCATTTCATCTGGTCCTTATCTAAGTCCGAGGCCGCGAGCGATGATGCCGCGTAGCACCTCGCGGGTGCCGCCTTGGATGGTAAGTTTTGGGGCGACGTGCGTCGCGTAACGCATCACCTCCTCATAGGCCGTGTCATTCGGTGAGGGCGCGCGCACGCCGGCGGGTGCTATCAGGCGCATGCGGTTCGGAAGGGCCTGCTCCCAATTGGTGCCAAGGTCTTTGACGACCGCAGCCTCTGTCATGGGCGTTTCACCTGCCTGCAACATTCCAGCAACCGAAGCCGACATGCGGCGGAGCGTCATTAAATGCGCGACATCCCGGCCAATGGCTTCGGCGGTCCGGTCGTCCGGATTTGGGCCTGAAACACGAATGCCAGCGTTCAGCGCAAAGATGGTTTCAAGCCAACGGTCTGGGCCTGAGCGTTCATAGGCAAGCTCATCTGTCGCCTGTTTCCAGGCTTCATCTGGGCGTCCAATGATATGTTCATCGGGCACGAAGGCGTCGTCGAAGTGGACCTCGTTGAAGTCATGATGGCCGGCAAGGTTGATGATTGGGCGCACGGTGATGCCCGGGGTGTCCATTTTGATTAGGAACTGCGTCAGCCCGTGGCGGCGGTTTTCTTCTATCGGCTGGGATGTGCGGATCAGGCCAATCATGTAATGGGTGCGATGGGCGTTTGATGTCCAAATCTTGGTGCCCGTTACTTTGTAGCCGCCGTCTACCTTCCTTGCGCGCGTTGATGCCGCAAACAGGTCTGACCCAGAGTTTGGTTCTGATAGGCCGATGCAGAAATAGGTCTCGCCGCGAACGATCTCCGGGATCAACCTCCGTTTGACTGCCTCTGCGCCAAACTTCAGCAAGACGGGTCCAGATTGCCGGTCCGCAACCCAATGCGCGCGAACAGGTGCGCCATGGGCCAAAAATTCTTCTGTCAGCACATAACGCTCGATCTGGCTGCGGCCATGCCCGCCATATTTCTTTGGCCAGGTTAGCCCAATCCAGCCTTTTGCACCAACCTTTCGGCTGAATTCTGGACTGAAGTTGGAAGCCATATCGCCAGAACCAGGTGTGAAGGTCCCAGCGTCTATCTCTGCACGCAGGAAGCTGCGTACTTCCCGCCTTAGCACTGCAGCTTCAGGCGGGAACTGCATAGGATAAAATCGAAATGTATGAGACATGCGTTTGCTCCTATTTGGCCCGGCCAGCAGAGAACCCAGCAAAAAACGACGTTAGGTTTGGGCCAAGCCCTTCGCAATTGTAGCCACCCTCCTGCACCAATAGTGTCGGAAGGCCGAGCCCGGCGATGCGCTCAGCAACTTTTCCAAACCCGCCGGTTGTTACTTTCAGATATCCAATCGGATCATGCTCATAAGCATCAAATCCTAGGCTGACTAAAAGGGCACCTGGATGATGCGCCTGGATAGCGTTGAAGGCCTTATCCAAAGAACCCATAAACACATCGTCGCCGCTGTTCTGGGCCATAGGGAAATTGGTTGTCTTCCCGACACCAGCGCCTTCGCCGATTTCATCTTTGTAGCCTGCGAAGAACGGGAAATAGTCTGATGGGTCGCCGTGGAGCGACGCAAACAGCACATCGCCCCGGTCGTAGAAAATGCCTTGGGTGCCGTTTCCGTGGTGAACGTCGATATCTAGGATCGCAAGTTTGTCCCATTTGCCGCGCATGTGCTGTGCGGCGATGGCGATATTGTTCAGGTAGCAGAATCCGCCGGCCAAGTCCTGAAACGCATGATGCCCGGGTGGGCGGCAAAGCGCATAAGCCTCTGAGTCGCCAGCCATTACGGCGTCAGCGGCAGTCAGGGCAATATCCGCAGATACTTTGGCCGCTGTCCATGTACCTTCGGCGATGGGTGCGGAGTTCGTGGCCATGAAATACCCAGCCTGCCCCATGATACTGGTTGGCTTGCCGGTCATCCTACGGTTTGGCTGTGCGTAGGGATGCACATATGGCGTTGGATCAGGCAAGGCTTGCCAGCGCGTCCATGCTGACTCCAAGAACGCCAAATATTCTTTGTCGTGTATAGCTTCAATGTGGGCCACACCGTGGGCTGTGGGGGCCTGTAGGTTGTGGCCACCAGCCATTGCTGCCGCTAAGAGTTCTTCAGCACGGCGCGCAATCTCCACATGGGGAACGTGGCGTCCACGGCTGATAATTTCTGCCGGTTGATGTTGTAGATGGGCGTCGTCATGCACGACCAGCATGGGGCAAATCCTATTTTCGTGTTCAGCCCGCATCGTAGGCGCCGACATCTGGGCTGGCAACGGCGAGCAGGGGCGGCTATATCCTGCATTATGCAGATAAAAACCGCTGAAATAGACGTGTGGGTGTTCGATCTCGACAACACCCTCTACAACCCGCGCCGCTCAGACCTGATGCCGCAAATGCATGTTCGCATGCAGGAATTCATCATGGAGGAGTTTGGCGTCGATTTGCTCGAGGCAGACAGGCGCCGACAGTTCTATTTTGAAGAATATGGAACAACCCTCCGTGGCCTGATGGATCACCATCAGATGGACCCCGAGAAATTCCTACCCTATTGTCACGAGCTTGATCTGTCAGAGATGCACCATGATGTGCCACTAGACCAAGCTTTAGCCGCTTTGCCTGGCCGAAAAGTGATCTACACCAATGCGACGCGGCTTCACGCATCGAATGTGCTTGGCCGACTTGGGATCACGCATCATTTCGAGGATATGTTCGATATTGCGGATGCGGACTATATGCCGAAACCGCATCAATCCTCATATGACACATTCCTGAAGCGGCATGACGTTGACCCAAAACGCGCGGTTATGTTTGAGGATACTGCGAAGAATTTAAAGCCTGCGTCTGATCTTGGTATGCGCACGGTTTGGCTCCGCAATGATCGGCCTGGCGCACAGCCGGGCGATGATGACGAAAGCCACATTCATTACCGCGCAGATGAACTTTCGGACTTCTTGAACGAAGTTTTGGCGGCATAGCGTCCTCTGCTCTGCCCGTGCTGTAATCCATGCTAAGCAGTTTGATTCGGGAGGGATGGATGAACGTTTCAGGTAAGGTCGCAGCGGTTACGGGCGCTAGTGGCGGTATAGGGTTTGAACTTTCAAAGGCTTTGATAGCCGCGGGCGCTAAAGGTGTCGCTATGGCGGACCTGCAGGCAGACAAACTTCAGACTTCAGCCGAAGAAATAGGCGGCCTTGCTGTCCCAACCGATGTTACGGATGAGGCGGCCATTCAGGCCTTGGTCGCAAAGACTGAGGCTGAGTTGGGGCCCGTTGATCTTTTTATCTCTAATGCCGGTATCAGCCCAAAACCAATCCGGGATGACAATGCCCATTGGGATCAGCAGTGGCGCGTTCATGTGATGGCGCATTTGTTTGCCGCGCGAGCGGTCGCACCGGGTATGGCAGCGCGCGGCGGAGGCAAGCTGGTAAATGTAGCGTCTGCAGCCGGTATTCTGATGCAGATGAATTCGGCCGTATATACAGCAACTAAACATGGCGCTGTAGGGTTGGCGGAATGGTTGGCTGTGGAGTGGGGACCAAAGGGCGTTGGCGTATCCGTGGTCTGCCCTCTTCGTGTGGCTACCCCAATGACAGATGGGATGCCAGATACTGGCACCGTCCGTGATGGGGTGATGACGGCGGATACAGCGGCAGATGTGATCCTCGAAGGCATTGCCGACGATCGCTTTATGATCTTCACGCACCCGCCCGCAGGCACTTATTGGGCCAAAAAAGCATCTGATCCAGAGCGTTGGATCAAAGGCATGACATCACTCAAGCAGAAGATCGCACCCAAGGCAGATTGATCGCCTAGGCCGCGCTCACCCGGCAGAGCAGAGACTTCAGGTTCGTCTGCTCGGAGATCGGGCAGCGTTGATGTTTGTCAGTTAAGTCATTGACTGGCCGCCAGGGGTTGAACGGTTGCCGTTCGCCCCAGCCGATGGGCATGAAGATCGCGCGCTCGCGGATGCCGGTCGTGATCCAGGCGCGCGCGACTGCCTTACCGTGGGATGTTTCTACCGTAACGCGGTCGCCATCATCAATCCCAAGGCGTTTGGCCGTGGCGGGATGCATCTGCGCGTATAAGTCCGGCCACATTTCCTGCGCTTGCCATGAGTAATGCGTCCAGGAATGGAAGTGCGGGGCAGGTGCGCGGCCAGTGACAAGTTCCATGTCATAGCCTTGGGCGCGGAGATTGGCGGCGGGCTGGGCCTCGCTGGCATCAACAATACGTGCGCGGGAGGCATAGGCGGCACCGTTCAGGAACGGGCTTTTAATGCCTTCTGCCCAGTCTGGGTCCAGCATTTCCAGATGGGTCATATCGAACAGGCTCTCGCGCTCACTATAGAATTCCGGCAGGGCGGATAGGCCATAGCCCTTGAACTTAGCGTCCATCTCCTCTGTGAAGAACTCCAGCTTGCCACTCGGGGAAGGGAAACGATGACCTTCTGGTTTGCCCGGGGCCGTCGTGCCTTCCAAATAGAGTGTGTTGATCTCTTCGGCTTCCTCTGTCGCGACAGGGAAACGGACCCAGCGATAGGGCCTGGAATGAAGGCGTTTTTGGGTGACGCCGCGCATCTGCACATGATCGATCATGGCTTCATCCCAGAACTTTGCTGAATCTTTCCACTCCTCTTTCAGCACATCATCGAAGCCGAAGCGTTTGCCAAGCTCGATCCAAATCCATCCGTCTGGTTTGGCAATGCCGGGAGGCTCGATCATGCGATCTATCCATACGACACGGCGGTCCTCGCAGGCGCGTCCGACCTCGCCTTTCTCGATGCCGGTGGCGGCAGGCAGGACGTAGTCGGCGTAAGCGCTAGTTTCATTCGGGAAGATGTCGATGTGGACCAGAAGATCAAGCGCGTTCAATCCATCCCGCGTTTCCGTCTGGTCGGGCCAGAGTGACATGGGATTGTTGCAGGTAATGAGTGCCTTTAGGGCGTAGGGCTGGCTGGTGCGCATGGCGTCGACCCAACCTGTGGGGCTGGTGCGGACGCGGGGTTTATTCAACGGCGCGATCCTGTCCTTCGGCGCATTGGCTTCAGCCGGAACAGATGCCGACATGTTGAAATAGGCACCACCTCGTCGACCCCAATTGCCCGTAATGGCCGCTACAAACATGATCGCACGGTTGGATTGGACCGAATTCACGTGCTGGTTCAAGCCCCGGCTTCCGAAGATAACGCAACCATCTGCGCGAGTAATTTCTTCCGCCAGCCGCTTGATGTCCTCAGCGGGAAGATCGGTTATCGGTGCTGCCCATTCTGGCGAATACCCACTGGCAAAAATGAAGTCGCGCCATTTTTCCCAGCCAAGCACCCATTCTTTGCAAAACTTTGCGTCGTGGAGGTTCTCTGTAAATATGTGATGTGCGATTGCGAGGGATAGGGCCATGTCACCGCCGGGCCGGATCGGCAAATGCCAATCCGCCTTGGAGGCTGTGACTGTCATACGTGGATCAATGGCGATCAACTTAGCGCGGTTTTTCAGCCGCCAGTCATTGATCATGCCAAAGTGGACAGGGCGCGTTTCCGCCTGATTGTCGCCCATGTAGACATAGAGCTCGGCAGAGCCCATATCACCTTCAGTATAGCTATTGCCGCTACCGCCAGCGCCTTGAACCATGTTGTAGGCGATGTTCTTGCCGAAGGAGCAATAAGGCTCCGTGGTTTCAAAATTCGGCGTGCCCCATAGCTGGCGGAACAGGCGGATATAACCCTTATTGGTTAAAGTGCCCGTGCGCGTGCCGGAGAATATCGCCAAGGCTTCTGGCCCAAAGTCATCCCGGATCGCGCCAAGCTTTTCCGCGATCTCATCCAGTGCCTGTTCCCATGAAATTGGCTCGAACTTGTTCTCGCCGCGCTCACCGACGCGTTTTAGCGGCTGGGTCAGCCGGTCCTTGGAATTATAGAGTTGCAGCGAGAACTGAGACTTCGGACAGACACGGCCTTCCAGCATGGGATCAGATTCATTGCCGGTTACCTTGACTAGCTTGTCATCCTTGAAGTGGAAATTGGTGGTGCAGGCATTGAAGCAGATATTGCACCCGCCGGGCTCGACCCGATCTGCCAGTCGCTCCTCACGAGGGAGGCCGAAGGGAAAGGCTGTCGCTGTTTCAGGGTCCGGCTTGCCGTCATCGGATACGGCTGGCGTTGATTGCTCAAAAACGTTAAAGGCGGATGCGTCGCGGATAATGCGATCTAGGTAGATTGTTGCTGGTGCCAAAAGATACGGGTCGTTGTCGATGGCAGTGCGGCCATCAGCCTCCGCACTTGCCAGCATGGTATCGCGCTCACCGAATGTGATCGCCTTGCCCGGGCATACGCTGGCGCACGCGGTTGTTGCTTCACCCTCGCCCCGCCGGTCATGACATAGATCGCATTTGACCGCGTGATGCCCGCTAGCGTCATAACCCATCGCGCCGTATGGGCAGGCGGCGACGCATTCACCACAGCCGACACAGCTTTCTTCGATGATGGATACGATGCCGGTTTCGGCGTCCTTGCGGATGGCTTTGGGTTCAACCGGGCAGGCGCGGAGGCAGGCAGGACGTTCGCAGTGCTGGCATGCCAGCTTCAGGAAATCCAAAGTCGGGCCATTGTCGCCACCAAGCCAGACGACGCGGTTTCGCCGTTCGCCGGGGCCAAGGCCGTGCTCGGCTTTGCAGGCGGCCTCACAGCTTTTACAGCCGATGCAGCGTTCCAGATCTATCATGAGGGCTAGGCGTGACATAACGCTCAAAAATCCCAAGCTGCAAAATGAAGCCAATAGATATCGCCGCCGTCTGCAGCGTATCCTGCGAACAGCATAACAATGATGATGTGCGCCAGCAGCCCGCCAACGAATGCTAGCGCTGCCAATCGATGTACTTGCCGCCAGCGCGCTTGGATCTGCGGTAAGCCAGCGGCAGCGCCGACGATACGGCTTTCGTCGGCTGCAAGCTTCGTATAGCGGAGTGTCAGCATCGGGGCGCTTAACCAGTGCCGAAATTGCGGTGAGAAGAGAGCCTCATTCGCACCCGAATCAAGTTTGGCCAGTAGTGCCTGCTTCTGCTCAATGAGGGCGGCGAGCCGTGCCCGCACAGCCGGGTCCGGTTTTGCGAAGCCTGCGCGCTTTTCGCCAAAGGTCCGCGCCATCATCCGTGCGCCCTGCAGCCTGGACCAGACGCCGAGGCCGATAAGCAGCAGCAGAAGCACAAACAGCGTGGCTGGTGGCTTAAGCAACCCGCCCGCCCCATGGGCTAAGACAAGCCCTGTGCCGATGCTGGCGAGCCAGATATGAGATCTAAATCCTGTTTTACCCGGCCGCCCGCGCCGCTTTGCCAGCACAGCGACAAACGATCCGACCAGGCAAGCCGCGCCAATAGCAGCGGCAGCCTGAAGCAGCGGTCCACCGGGCAAGCCCCATATACCTGTAAGGCTCGCCGTAATGATGATCGCGAAAATGCTAACACTGAAAGCGCCAGCAAGAATAGTAATCAGCGAGCGGTTTGAGAGGCCTGTTGAGGCAACGCCTTGCTGGCTCGGTTTAGCCGTCACCGGGGCGTGTCGCCCTTAATCGTCACGCGATGCATGCGGCGACGCTTGCCTGGGTAGTCGTTCACAGCAAAATGCTGGGTCGCTCTGTTGTCCCAAACTGCAATTGCGCCCGGCGTCCAGCGAAAGCGGCAGGTGAATTCTGGTCGGGTGATATGATCGCAGAGGAAGTCGATCAGCGGTTTGCTCTCCGCTTCCGTCATCGTATCGAAAGAGGCCGTGTGGGAGCGGTTGAGGTAGAGCGATTTCCGGGCAGTCTCTGGATGCGTGCGCACAATTGGATGGCGGGATTCGTACCCTGTCGCCGCTTGGTCGGTTTCTTTCATGCCATCCAGCTTTGCCATCGCCGCTGCCCGGCCGCCAGCATAACCATGCTCGGAGCTGTTCACGCCTTTGAGATCGCCAAGCATGGCTTTCATGCCATCAGACAGCGCCTCATAGGCGGCACCCGCGTTGGCGAAAAGTGTGTCGCCGCCAGCGCTTGGCGTCTCCAGCGCATAGAGCACAGTGCCGAGCGCAGGCTGCTCCATGTAGGAGGTATCTGAATGCCAACTGCCGCCAAAGTTTTTGGCGTCACCTTCAGCTTTCAGAATCTCGATGACTTCAGGCGTATCAGGCAGGCCTTCGATGAAGGGATAGATATCTGGCTCGCCAAATAGGCTGGCAAAGCGGACTTGATCCTTCGGCGTCAGTTTTTGATCCCGGAAAAAGATAACCTTGTGATCCAGGAAGGCGTCGCGGACAGCGGTGACATCGCTGTTCGAAAGTTCACTGCTCAGATCAACGCCTTTGATCTCAGCCCCAAGCGCGCCCGCAATCGCCTCTACCCGCATCGGTTCCGGTCCTTGTTCTTAGTGACGGTTGGCTTCTTCGAAGAGCGCCATATTCTTCGCAACGTCATAGGTCTGTTCGGTCAAGCTCTCTGGCTCCCATTCAGACCGATGTTCCGCGAAGAAATCACCGCCATAAACGTGAATGGCACCCGTCAGCTTATCCAGTGGGTTTGTGACGGAGTGAATGATGTCTGCGCCAAGTGGTGCTACATCGCCGACGCCCAGGGTTTTAGCGCCAGCGGCTTCCAAGCCGCAGGGGCCTTCGTCCAGGCGTCGCCAGAAAATGTTGTCTTCACGGCCCGTGTAGATGCCGATCACAGCCCACATATTATGATTATGCGGCATCAGCGTCATGCGCTTGCCCCAAACTAGGTTCAGAATTGTAAGGTCCGGGCGATGGCAGATTTTGTTGACGCCTGCCGCTACTGGTTCGCCGATGGTGTTTAACAGCGCGGTCGGATCAGAGACGGCGCGCTCTACAATTGGGCGGACTGTTTTGTGAGTGGGATCAGCTTTTACAGCTGCGGCGCAATCATCGATGAAGCGGTCCATATCAAACATTCGGACATCCTTTCAGGCTGGGCGGTCAATGTTGGGATAAAAGTCTCACAGATGACTGATAACCGTCAATTCGTCCGCCGCACGCTGCGTGGTCTCTATTGCGGCATGGTCCGATAGTAGTGCCAAAGCAGGATAGCCGCCGCCCCACGCCAAGGCCGCCATTCTTCGGCGATGGCGGCTGCTTCTTTGAAGCTTGGCTTTTTCGGAAGCCCGCGAATCCTTCCAGCCGCGGCCACGAGCGCAATATCCGCAGCTGGCCAGACATCTGGCCGACCAAGCGCGAAGATCAGATAGACCTCTGCTGTCCAGCGACCAATGCCGTGGAGTGCTGTCAGCGTTGCAGTGGCGTCTTCATCTGGCATCCGGGCAATGGCGTCGAAATTGAGCGCGCCGGAGACCTCGGCCTCAGCCAGACCAACGGCATATTCGGTCTTTCGTCCTGAAAAACCGATTGAGCGCGCACCCTCATAGCCCAGCTCCAGGAATGCGCGGGCGGTGACCGGCGCCCCGGTTTTTGCTTCAATCCTGCCCCATACTGTGCGTGCAGCGGCTGCCGATATCTGTTGGGCGCACACAGCCCGCAAGAGGGTTGGGAAGCCAGGATCACGTAACGCAATTGGTGGGGGTCCGGCTTCCTTCACGATAGTAGCCATTCCAGGGTCGCTTGCAGCTAGTGCGCGGACACCTTTGCGAAAGCGCCGGACAGCGCCTTCGGGCGATATTGCTCTAACTGTTTTTTGTACCATGAGGCGCAGTCTGGCCTCTGAAGGCCCATACCGTCCATACGGCGGCGACGAATAATAGCAACGCCGTGGCCTGATGCAGGGCGGCCAATGGAATCCATACGACGGAAAGCAGCGTCGTGATCCCAAGGCCGACCTGAACGACAGCGAGAAGCGCCATAACGCTTGGCGCTTGGCGATGTCCGCTGTGAAGCACGCTAACCCTTGCGCGAAGCCAAAGCGTGATGATCAGAATGGTTGTTAGAACAGCGGCCCAGCGGTGATTGAACTGGATAGCGCCAATGCTCTCAAGACTATTGCGCCACCAAGGGGTCAGCGCCGCGTAATCCGGTGGCAAAAGGCGGCCATCCATGAGCGGGAAGGTATTGTAAATCATTCCGGCATTCGTCCCGGCTACGAATGCGCCGAGGATTATGACGAGGAACAATGTCGCGAGAACGACCCAGCTCATACGACGAAGATCCCTTGGGGCTGCCTCTGATGTACGAGGGGAAAGGAAATCGAGGGCGGTCCATACGAGAGCGCCTGCAATAATGAAGGCCATGCCGAGGTGAATAGCCAAACGGAAATGGCTGACGTCAGGCCTGTCGACGAGGCCGGATTTCACCATCCACCAGCCAATAACGCCTTGGCTGCCGCCGAGGGCCAATAGCAAAATCATGCGGGCTCGCAGGCCTTGTGGAATCCAGCCCTTAATCCAAAAGAATGCCAAGGGGGCAGCGTAGGCGAGGCCGATCAACCGGCCCCATAATCGGTGGATATATTCCCACCAGAAGATTTGTTTGAAGTCTGCCAGCGACATGCCGCTGTTGATCTTCTGGTACTCTGGGGATGTTTGGTAAAGTGCGAATACTCTAGCCCATTCCCCATCACTGATCGGCGGCAGTGCGCCGATGAGCGGGCGCCATTCGACCATTGAGAGACCAGACTCGGTCAAGCGCGTCACACCCCCAATCACAGTCATGGCACCAACCATTGCAGCCATAATAAGCAGCCAGAGACCGACGGCGCGTGCATGCGGCGAAAGATGGAATGAGATTGGGTGACCGTTCATGATGTGGAGATAGCGCTATTCGCTGCCTCCGCCGACGCGTCCCGTCGCCGCAAGCTGCCGCACTTCGTTGGCGATCAGCGCGGTCGGCAAGGCTTGCTTGGGGTCTGCCAATGCTTTGAGGTGGTTATAGTGGATCAGCCGAAGTTGAACCGGGACCTGACACCCCAATATAAGTCCGACTGCAAATCGATGCTGTCCGCCAGGTAGGCGGTATTGCGTACCGTCAGCACCAATCGCGATTGCAATTCTGCGTTGGGGAGGGCTCTCGTTATGTCCTGAGGCTTGATCGGAAAACTCTTCCGGACTGAGCAAGCCGTGTTTTTCAATTGAGTCGTATAACGCTCTGAAACGAATTAAATAACTTTCGATTTTCTCAACACTGTCAAGGCGTCCGATATTGCGCCAAGTAGGATCTCCAGCCTCAAGTGGTTGTCTGTAATTTGTGTAACTTCCAATCGCGGTAAACCAAAAATTGGCGTCGATCAGCATCTGCGCTTCTTGGACAATTGAATCCTCTTCCGCGTTGATAAGAACCTTGCTCCAACCATTGGCACCGAGGAACCAATTATCCACACACACAATTTTGCCGGTGCCTTGGACCCATCCCCAAAGGATTTTTGTTGATTGAATTCGCTTGAATGGTGAGGTCCAATTTTGGCCTGAGCGCCGATAGGGCATAGGCCAATGGAACGCGAAACTCGGGCTCAGGCGTTTGTATGGCCTGGGCTAGCATCTTGTTCAAATGTTGCTCTGACGAAATCAATCGAGGGCAGGCTTGATGGGTTCGTTTATGGAGAAAATGCTCAGCTGTTGCAGAAAAAGGGATGAGTCTCGGCGGGACAAATTTTAGCGTCTGCATCTCACATATCCCTGCCATCGCTTTTCGATCCAAGCGAAGCCGAGGGTTGAGCGAAGCTATGAATAAGCCCGATTCGGCTCACGTCGATTTTTTCTATTCTTTCTTTGCTTTTTTCAGAGGGTTATCAACCAGACCTTCGGGTTCGATATCAACCTGCATGTTCTCTAAGAAACCCGCGATCATGTTGTAGAACCCGATCACCATCAGTAATTCCGTCTTTTCACGATGGCTGAATGTGGCCTCCATAGCTGCAAAGGTTTCATCTGTTACTCGGACATTGGCTAGTACTTCATCTGTCACGCGAATGGCGAGCTTTTCACGGTCTGTGAAGATATCGGAGGCCGCGCCCTCGGGCACTGCTTCGATCTGTGCATCTGTCATGCCGCAATCGCGCCCGACGATCTTGTGTTGATGCACCTCGTAGGTTGATCCGGTCACATGGCCAACCCGCAGGATCACGATCTCCCGCAAAACGGGGTCAAGTATGCCTTTGAACAAAAGGGCGTTTCCAAGCCGCATGAATGGGCGAACGGCGGTCTCGGCGTGCGCCATCATGTGGAAGACATTCACCATCGGATCAATCCGACGCATGAATGCGCCAACTTCCGGATCCAAGGTGTCCAAGTCAGGATAAGGGATGCGGGCCATTGAGTTTTCCTTCAACTATGCGTTTTACGCGAAGAATGTAGTCAAAAACGTCTATCTAATGTGAGGCGGCGCAATCTATTTCATAGTCATCGGCTTCGGGACATCTCTACCTGGCCAAAGAAACAAGGATACCAAGATCATGCGTCGCGACATCAGCTTCACAAGCCTTTCCGCAATCGCGGCCGTGTATTTTGGCCTGATCGCTGGCTATATGGCGTTTGGCATTGAAGAAATCAGCCGCCTCATCATTGGCTAAGTTTCAATGATGGACCGAAGCGACGGCGTCGGACCGCTCGCCAGTTTGGCGATGTCTGGCGCTGGGCGCTTGAGGTCCGTTGTCCGAGCGAAGGCTTGCTCTAGCGCGTGGGCGGCACCGAGGACGAATGCATCGTCTTTCGCTGCGCCGACGATCTGAAGCCCGAATGGCATGCCTTTTTCATCTAAACCGCAAGGGATAGTCGCTGCGGGGCAGGTTGTTAGGGTAATGCCGTAGGTGGGCGCCAGCCAGGAATAGTAGGTTTCCAGCGGCTCACCGTTCATTTCCTCTAGGTACCAAGTTGACCAGGGGAATGGTGAGATTGGCACGGTTGGGCCGATCAGCAGATCGAATTCTTGGAAGAAGTTTTCCGTCCGGCGATACAGGTTGGTGTGCTCTACATCGGCCTTAGCGACATCCGCCAGGCTCATTGCGGCACCTTGCTCATAGTTGGTGAGCACGTTCGGCCCGAGCAGGCTTTTGTCCCGCTCATAGGTTTCTTTGTGGCTCGCAACAAAGCTGAGCGCGCGGAGGACGCCGAATATGCCGTCTGCATTGCCTAAATCCGGCGTCGCCTCACTGCATTCGTTGAAATAGCCCTTAATGGCCGCAACCTTCTTTTTGAAGGTTTCGGCATAGGCATTATCGACCTTCGCGAAGCCAAAATCTGTGGTCCACGCGACGCGCAGCCCGCCAAGGTCCACCGGTTGCGGAGACTGCAGCATCATAGGATCAACGGCTGTCGCAAGGGGGTCACGAGGATCGTCAGCGGCCTGTTCAGCCAGAAGCATGCAGATATCTTCGATGTTTCGGCCCATGGGACCAGAGACGCTAAGTGGCGACCAACCGAGATTGCGTTTCATGGTCGGCACGAGACCCGGCGTTGGCCTAAAGCCGGAAACACCGCAATAAGCAGCAGGAATACGCAGGCTTCCGCCCATGTCGGACCCTGTTGCCAACGGCGTCATACCGCAGGCCAATGCAGCAGCGGAGCCGCCGGAAGAACCGCCAGCATTTAGGTCTGGATTGAACGGATTGCCCGTGGCACCCCAAACTGGGTTCCGTGTATTGGCTCCAGCACCAAATTCCGGCGTGTTGCTTTTGCAGAATACAATGCCGCCCGCGTTCTTTACCCGGCCAACCATGACCGAGTCTTGGTCTGGCACGAAGTCTTTGAACTGTGGCGATCCGTAGGTGGTGCGCAGGCCGTCCGTCTCGTCTAAATCCTTCACAACGACGGGCAGGCCATGGAGCGTTGGCAGATCATCGCCGCGCAACACAGTGCGTTCAGCCTCAACGGCCTGAACACGTGCCCGGTCAAAATCCCGCTCGCAGATCGCGTTGACCGCGGGGTCGACAGCTTCAATCCGCCCAACGCAGGCTTCTAGCAATTCAACGGGTGAGATTTCCTTGCTGCCTATGCACTGACGCGCTTCCTTGGCAGTAAGTTCTGTAAGATTAGCGTTGGCCATGGGGTGATCTCTCCAAACGAAAGAATATTAAACGACGCGGCTGCGGGCTTGTGCCTCAACGGCGGCGACTGCTGTCATGTTGAGCACCGTGCGTGCGGTCGCTGCTGGCGTCAACACGTGGGCGGGTTCAGCAGCACCCAGCAGGATTGGGCCAACATGCAGTCCTTCGCCGGCCGCTTTGACGAGGTTGAACGCAATATTCGCAGCATCCAGCGTTGGCATAATCAGAAGGTTAGCCGAACCTGTGAGCGTTGAACCGGGAAAAACCCGGTGACGAATTACCTCGTCAAGCGCAGCGTCAGCATGCATTTCGCCATCGACCTCAAAGTCAGGCTCTAGGCCCTTAATTTTTGCCAAGGCCTCCCGCATTTTTAATGCTGATGGAGAATCACGACCACCAAAGTTTGAGTGCGAAACCAGGGCGACCTTAGGCGTCATGCCGAACCTACCAATTTCACCCGCAGCCAGCATGGTCATGCGCACGATATCATCCGCAGTCGGATCAGATTGAACATAGGTATCGCAGATGAAGTAAGCGCCGGTTGGCAGGATTAACCCACTCAATGCCGCGAGTTGGCGCACGCCCGGCGCATGGCCGATCACGAATTCCACCTCGTGCAAGTTAGCGGCATAGTCGCCAGCCAGTCCGCAGATCATGGCGTCCGCGTCGCCGCGTTTCACTGCTGTAGCAGCGATCGCTGTCGTATTGGTGCGGATGATGGTTCGTGCGGCGTCTGGCGTGACACCGCGTCGCCCCATAAGGCTCTGATACGTTTCCCAATATTCCCGATATCGGTCATCTTGTTCGGGGTTGATGATGTCATAGTCAACATCCTTAGCCAGCCTGAGACCCAGCCGTTCAATCCGAACTTCAACCACAGGCGGGCGGGCAATGAGGATCGGTCGGGCGATGCTTTCATCAACTGCGGCCTGTGCTGCGCGGAGCACGCGTTCGTCTTCGCCGTCTGCAAAGATCACGCGCTTTACGTCTTCGCGTGCGCGCTCAAATACGGGCTTCATCATCAAGCCTGAGCGGAACACGAAGGTATCGAGCCGCTGGCGGTAGGCTTTAAAGTCTGTAATTGGCTGTGTGGCGACGCCGCTCTCAACGGCTGCCTTTGCGACCGCTGGCGCGATCTCCAGGATAAGCCTGGGGTCGAACGGTCGCGGGATGATGTAATTTTGACCGAAAGACAACGCTTCCCCGCCGTAGGCCTGCTGGGCATCTTCGGATTGCTCCTGCATCGCGAGGCCGGCGATAGCCTCAACTGCAGCAAGCTTCATGCTTTCATTAATTTCTGTCGCACGGACATCCAGCGCGCCCCGGAAAATGAAGGGGAAGCAGAGGACGTTATTGACCTGGTTTGGATAGTCAGACCGGCCTGTGGCGATAATCGCGTCTGGCCTGACGGCGCGGGCATCGTCTGGATCGATCTCAGGATTCGGGTTGGCAAGTGCTAGAATGAGCGGGTCCGGTGCCATATCTCGCACCATATCCGGCTTTAAAACGCCCGCTGCGGAAAGTCCCATGAAAATGTCCGCGCCGGGAATAACCTCTTCGAGCGTGCGCTTGTCGGTTGGCTGGGCATATCCAGCCTTCCATTCATCCATTTCCTGCTGGCGACCCTCAAACACCACGCCCGCGATGTCCGTAACCCAAATATTCTTGCGGCGCAGGCCAAGTGCGCAGAGCAGGTTCAAACAGGCGATAGATGCGGCCCCAGCGCCAGAGGCGACGAGCTTCACATTCGCGGGGTCTTTCTTGACGAGGCGCATGGCGTTCAAGACTGCTGCCGCCACGATAATCGCTGTGCCATGTTGGTCGTCATGGAACACCGGAATGTTCATGCGGTTGCGTAATTCTTTCTCAATTACAAAGCATTCTGGCGCTTTGATGTCCTCAAGATTAATGCCGCCGAACGTGGGTTCAAGGGCGGCCACTACATCGCAGAACCGTTCGGGGTCCAGCGCATCAACCTCAATATCAAACACGTCGATTCCGGCGAACTTCTTGAAAAGGACAGCCTTACCTTCCATCACAGGCTTAGAGGCCAGCGGCCCAATCGCACCAAGGCCCAGGACTGCTGTGCCGTTGGTAATCACGCCGACTAAGTTACCGCGCGCTGTCAGTACAGCTGCTTCCGCCGGGTCGTCGACGATGGCTTCGCAGGCAGCGGCAACGCCGGGCGAATAAGCCAAGGCCAGGTCACGCTGGGTGCCAAGCGGCTTGGTGGCTTGAATAGCCAATTTCCCGGCAGGCTCACGACGATGATAGGCTAGGGCAGCGTCACGGATATTTTCGGGCAAGGGCGGGTGCTCCACACGGTGTGATCCAGCTCGGGCAGACCATATGCGCGTCTCACAGCGTTCGAAAGCAATTGTTTCACACAGCGGAGCGCGTCGATATGATGTCTCAGCACACAGAATTGGAGTTCCCGAATGCCCCGACTGCCATCTGACTACGGCGGACAGCCCGCAGGCGCCATTGATCAAAGCGAATATCCGCCGACGGATTTCGATAAGCGTGTAGATGCCATGCGGATTCTCATGGGTGAGATTGATCCGGCCATGTCGTCAGACGTATCTCGCCGGACGCAGGAAGAGCTGCCGCAAAACATGTATGACAACAGCCCTTATTACGGGCGCTGGCTGCTTGGTCTCCACAAGACATTGGTTGAGCGTGGCCACCTGACTGCGGACGAGGTCAAGACTCGGGTCGCGTCAATAAAAGGCAGCTGAGCGGGAACTCTCGCCGCTTAAATAGCTTTTCAGGACTACCTTAGTGTCGCCGAGGGCTCTTGAATCATGCTCGAACTTCTTTCTAACGGGATGTTTGGCTGAGCTTTGCGTCGCTTGCTGCATTGGAAGTCGTTCTCGGTATTGATAATCTAGTGTGTATATCCATCGTTGCGGATAAGCTGCCGAAGTAGCAGCAGGCCCGCGCGCGCCAGATCGGATTAATGGCGGCGCTCGGCATGCGTGTGCTGATGCTGCTTGGCATCAGCGACATTCCTGATGGCCGTTGGGCAGATCATGGTATTGGACTTGGTGTTTTCTCTCGACTCGATTAACATAGTCGTTGGTATGGCGGATCAGATTGAAGAAATGATCGCCGCTGTCGTGTCCCCCCTCTGGTTATGCTATTCGCAGCCAGCCCGGTCAGTGCTTTCATTCAAAAGCACCCGACAACGAAAATACTGGCGCTATTATTCCTGCTTTTGATTGGTATGTCGCTTGTCGCGGATGGTCTGCATTTCCATATCCCGCGGGGATACCTCTACTTCGCCATCCCCTTCTCAATCATCGTTGAGGGGTCGATCCTGCTGGCTAAAGCAACGCAGCGCCGGAAGGTGGAAGCGTGGGCCAATAGCGACCAGTAAGCTGCTGCCCAGCACAGCATCCAGCGGTCCGCCGTACTGAGGCGACAGGCGCGCTGATGCTGATCCGAGACCTTTTCTTTAGCCGTTTGCGGCGTAGGGTGGGGGCTGGAAGTAGCGTGGTATTTTGCCGATCTGCATCATATCCACTTCCAATAGCGTTGGGCCGTCATGGTCAATGGCAGCTTTGAGTTGCGGGCCCATTTCAGCCTCAGACTCGACCCGGAAGTAGGGGAGGTCGGCAAGGGCGGCCAAACCTTTCAGGTCAGGCCCAATCGGGTCCGCAAAGTAATGGCGACCGCCATAAAGCGTATCCTGGATATCTTTGATGACGCCATAGCCAGCGTCATTAAAAATCACAATTGCGACGTCTGGCTTTTCCTGGGTCGCGGTCCAAAGCTCCGTCATATTCAGGTAGAAACCGCCATCGCCGGTGATCGCGACAGTCTTCGCACCGCCAGCGCCAAACGCCGCGCCGATTCCGAACTGGAAGCCGGGGCCGATGGCGGCGCCGACTGGGTAGATGTTCTGTTCAGGCTTATCCAACTTTAACAATCGATTGCCCCAGGTCGTATTACTCATGGTGACATCGCGCACCCAGTAGCAATCGTCTGGCATGGCTTCGCGGAAGATCTCGGGGAAATTCAGGTAAGGGCCAAGATGCTTACGGTAATTGGCCTCCGTTTCCTCGCGACATGCTGCGATGTCACTCGCCCAGTCATCAGCCACTTGAACCCGGCCTTCGAGCCTATCAGCGAGTGCATTCAGTGCCGCTTCGGCATCCCCGACATGGAAAAGCTCAACTGCATATGTCCGCCCACAGGCGCTTGGATCAATGTCGATCTGAGCGCGCCGAGCGGGCAGCTTCAAGCCCAGGTCTTTTGTTTCATGGCCGCGCACACGCCCGCCCGCGATCAGCATGAAGTCTACGGTCTCGTAAAACTTCTCTACTTCCGGTGTTGCCTGGAATGCGCCAAGCGTCATCGGGTGTGTTTCTGGAATAACTGCGCGGCCATTCACAGATGTCACAACGCCGAACCCCATATCGACGATCCGTTGGACTGCCGCACCCGCATACCGCGCACCAGCCCCGCACCAAATCATCGGACGTTTCGCACCGGCCGCCATATCAGCCAGCGCATCTAGGCTGCTTGCATTGCCAGCATCACCTGCAGGCGGGGCGATAACCAGATTGTCCAGCATAGCCGGGCGCTCGATTGTCGCGCGTTGTACATCAATCGGAATTTCTATGGAGACAGGGCCCATCGGCGGGGTCAGTGCTTCCCTGGCAGCTTTAATCAGCACGCCAAGTGCCATTTCTGGTGCGCGGATGCGATATGCAGTTTTGCTGGTGCTTTTCAGCATGCTCAGCTGGTCCATCACGTCATGGACCGCGCCCTGTTCTTTATCGATGTTGGCGGTGGCTGTTTGGCCGGTCAGGTGCAGCACGGGGGAGGCCGCGAATCGTGCTTCGACTAATGCGCCAGGCGCGTTGGCAGCCCCCGGGCCTGTCGAGGTGATGAAGCAGCCAAGGCTCTTGCGGGCGCGGGCATAAGCATCCGCCATATGGCCAGCGCCCATCTCACCACGAGAGCCGACGACGCGGATAGCGTTCCTGCGGCCAAGCCCATCCATCATCGGAATATTGTGCACGGATACGACGCCGAACACCGCGTCGACGCCTGCCGCCTGCAAAAATTCGGCGACAAGATCGCCAACGTTATAGTCGCTCATAAAAGGTGTCCTCAACTGTATTCCGGCGGATCGCCGATGTGGGATCAGAATGCTAGCATGAAGGATCAGAGGAATGGGAAGAGCGCTATGTCTGCCAATACTGACAAAAGATTGATCCTGCTGGACGAGGCGGACAATGTCCTGGTCGTTGCGGCGACACTGCGAGCAGATGAGGTTGTGAGGATTGAGGGCCAGGATGTCTCAATGCACCGCCGTATCGGCGTTGGCCACAAATTGGCTAGGCGCGCGATTGCTGTTGGGGCAACTATTCTGAAATATGGCGCGCCCATTGGCAGTATGACGAAAGTCGTATCGACAGGTGACCATGTGCATGTTCACAACATGAAAAGCGACTACATCCCAACGTACACTCATAACAATCAGGCGGACTTCACAGGAGCGTCCTCATGACCCAGAGCTGGCAGGGATGGGCGCGGCAGGATGGGCGGAAAGGCGTTCGTAATCTCGTCGCCGTGGTTTATCTGGTGGAATGTGCCCGGCATGTGGCGGAAGCGGTGGCCGCACCCTGGCGAGATCCGCTTTCTGGCGGGTCTGGGGATGTACAGGCGATGGGGTTCCCTGGCTGCTATCCAAGTGCCTATGGCCATCTGATGTTAGAGCAGCTGCTCACGCACCCAAATGTCGGCGCGGTGCTATTGGTTTCGCTTGGGTGCGAAGGTTTTGATAAGCGGCGGTTGGCGGGCTCGGTTGAGGGGTCCGGGCGGCCTGTCGAAGTGCTCACCATTCAGGATGTTGGCGGTACGCGCGCAGCCGTTGAAGCGGGCAGGGCCTATGTTGAGCGGATAAGAGCCGAAATTGACAATTGGCCACGGGTAGAGATGACACCGGCGGATTTGATTGTCGGTACGATCTGCGGCGGGTCTGACGGAACAAGCGGCATTACAGGAAACCCAGCCGCTGGACGCGCATTTGATCGCCTGATCGAAGCCGGCGCTGCGTGTATTTTTGAGGAAACCGGCGAGCTAATTGGCTGTGAAAAACACATGGCCGCCCGCGCCGCGACGCCAGAGCTTGGTCGCGAGGTTGAAGGTGCTGTCTATAAGGCTGCGCGCTACTATGAAACCCTCGGCCATGCCAGTTTTGCTGCTGGGAATGCCGATGGTGGACTGACGACTATTGAAGAGAAGAGTATGGGCGCGTACGCAAAGAGTGGCCGCTCTGAGATCGTTGGCCTGTTGAAGCCCGGTGATATTCCACCAATCGGCGGGCTTTATCTGCTGGATGTCGTGCCGGATGGGGAAGTGCGGTTCGGCTTCCCAAACATCAATGATAATGCGGAAATTGCGGAACTGATTGCTTGCGGTGCGCACCTGGTGCTGTTTGTGACAGGTCGAGGATCCGTCGTCGGCTCAGCCTGCGCGCCGGTTATCAAGATCTGCGCAAATCCTGAAACCTACGCTCGTATGGCAGACGATATGGACATCGACGCCGGCCGCATCCTGAAAGGCGAGGCAGACCTGGACCAAGTCGGCCAGGAAATTCTGGACGCAATCTTCGAGACCGCAGCGGGCGAGCAAACGCGTTCAGAAGCCCTTGGCCATCAGGAATTCATCCTGACTTACAAGAGCTTCGAACCCATCGGCCCAGCCTGCTTGCCAGAACGGTAGCGAAGTAAGCTGACTGCCTACTCCGCCGCCTGCGCCAAACTCGCCGATTTTGGATCAGCGAATGCGGTTAGGAGGCGTTGTTCTTCGGCCTTCGCTTTTTCAATATGCTCGATCTTCACGTGGCCGTAGCCGCGAATCTGTTCGGGTACGCTAAGTAGGGCGACGGCGAAGGCGTGATTTTCAGGCGTTAGCGCTTCTGTCACCTTTTCAATTGTTGTTGCATATTCGCTGATCAGAGCGCGCTCCTGTTTGCGCTCGTCTGTCCGGCCAAACACATCAAACATCGTACCGCGCAGGAATTTCAGCTTGGCGAGGCGGTGGAACCACTTCTCCATGCCGGGGCCGTATTCCTTTTTAATCTGCTCGCCGGTCACGGGATCGGTCTTGGTTGTGATGGGCGGGGCCAGATTGAACCGCAGTTCAAAGTCGCCCTCAAACTGCGCTTCAAGCCTTTTGCGGAAATCTGGCTCGGCATAAAGCCGGGCGACTTCATATTCATCCTTGAAGGCCATCAGCTTGTGCCCGTATTTGGCGGCCGCCATCGCTAAGCCGGACTTGCCGGGTGTCTTAGCTTCTTCGGCTTCCCAAACTTTCGCGACCAGCTTTTCATAGCGTTTTGCGTAGCGGCGGTTCTGGTACTTGGTGAGTTCTTCAACGCGGTGGGCGATAGTTTCATCCAAGGTCATTGGCTTGGCTCGCTCGACCTTCGGACCTGCCGCCACTTCGACTTTCGACAAGTCATAGGCTGCCGTGCGGCCCCACTGGAAGGCGCGCTTGTTCATTTCCAGCGCCACGCCGTTCAGTTCAATTGCCCGCAGGATGGCTTCTGATGAAAGCGGTATTAGGCCTTTTTGCCAAGCAAAGCCCATCATGAAGAGGTTGGTTGCAATGCTATCGCCCATCAATTTGGTGGCGAGATCGGTTCCGTCGACGAAATGCGTGCCGCCGGGTCCTGTCGCACCTTCGATGCGTTGCATTAATTCTTCCGTTGGGAACTGAAAGTCAGGGTCACGGGTGAAATCGCCCGTAAACTGACGATAGGTGTTGATGACCGCCTTGCTGACGCCGTGTTCAAGCTTGGCGACGCTATCTGGCTGTGCGGACGTCACCATATCGCAGCCAAGCAGCAAGCTGGCGCCGCCCATGGCGATCCGTGTCGCGTGGAGTTCTTCAGGCGAATTGGCGATACGAAGGTGGGACCATACAGCACCACCTTTCTGCGCCAGCCCAGCCATATCCATGACCGTAGCCGCCTTATGTTCCAGATGTGCTGCCATAGAGAGGACCGCATTTACGGTAACAACGCCAGTGCCGCCAATGCCTGTCAGCAGAATGCCATAGGGCTTGTCTAAGCTGGGCAAGTCGGGTGCTGGAAGCACGCTCTGCGGATCATCAGCCACGGGTGCGGCCTTGCGGGGCTCGCCGTTGAGTACTGTGACGAATGAAGGGCAGAAGCCGTCCATGCAGGAATAGTCTTTGTTGCAGGAGGACTGGTCTATCCGCCGTTTCCGGCCGAATTCCGTTTCGACGGGTGCCACTGAAACGCAGTTGGATTTAACGCCGCAATCGCCGCAACCTTCGCAAACGCGTTCGTTGATGAATGCGCGCTTCGCTGGGTTCGGGAACGTGCCGCGTTTCCGCCGCCGCCGCTTTTCAGCCGCACAGGTCTGGTCATAGATCATAACTGTCAGGCCTGGGGTTTCACGCAGGTCCTTCTGAACCGCCATCAGGGCGCGGCGGTGGTAAATCTTAACGCCTGGCGGGAACAAAGACATATCGGGATATTTATCGGGTTCGTCCGATACGATTACAACGCGCTTGGCTCCCTCAGCATGGACCTGACGTGCAACTTCATCAACCGTCATGCCGCCTTCATGGGGCTGGCCGCCGGTCATCGCAACGGCGTCATTATAGAGAATCTTATAGGTAATATTGACGCCAGACGCCGCTGCCTGCCGGATGGCTAGAACGCCTGAGTGATTGTAAGTGCCGTCGCCGATATTCTGGAAAATATGGTTTGTTTCCACAAACTGTGCTTGGCCGACCCAATTTACGCCTTCAGCACCCATGTGTGTGAACCCAGATGTATCACGATCCATCCACATCGCCATGTAGTGGCACCCAATACCAGCGCCCGCACGGCTCCCTTCAGGCACTTTAGTGGAGGTATTATGGGGGCAGCCGGAGCAGAAATACGGCGTGCGCGACATTGTCGGCGGCTGATTGCCGGACGCATGTATCGTCATCCGGTCATAGCGGGAGAGCGCGTCTTCAATCCGCTGCGTGCCCTCTTGGTCCAGGCCGGAAATCTTGAGCCGCTCTGCAAGCGCATTGGCGATCATGGCTGGCGTTAGCTCGGCATAAGGCTGGAACAGCGTTTGGCCGTTCTCATCCTGCTTGCCAATAATGCGCGGGCGCTTGTCAGCGTCAATTCCGTACATCGCTTCTTTAAGCTGGGCCTCAATCAAGCTGCGCTTTTCTTCAACAACCATGACCAGGTCGAGGCCTTCGCAGAATGCGCGCGCACCTTCTGTTTCGAGCGGCCACGGCATGGCGACCTTGTAAAGCGAAACGCCAAGACGGCCCGCTTCTTTCTCGTCCAGCCCAAGCTCATCCAACGCCTGACGGACATCAAGATAGGCTTTGCCTGTCGTGATGATGCCGATCCGGCGCTCGGGTCCGCTAAATATAACGCGGTCTAGGCGGTTGGCCTTAGCGTATTCCAAGGCGGCTGGCAGCTTGTAACGGTGAAGCTGTTCTTCAAGCGCCAGCATTTCGATGATGATCTGGCGGTTGTTCAAGCCTTCGGGCGGCATATCAATTTGCGGCAGAATGGGCTGCACGCGCTCTGGTGAAAAATCAACAACTGCAGATGAATCAACAGTTTCGCCAATGGCCTTAAAACCAACCCACAAGCCAGAGAAGCGAGACATTGCGAAGCCGTGCAGGCCAAAGTCTAGAAATTCCTGCACACCTGCGGGTGAGATCACCGGCATCATCGCATCAACGAATGCGAACTCGCTCTGGTGCGCGACGGTAGATGACTTGGCCATGTGATCATCGCCGGCGAGTGCGATCACACCGCCATGCTTAGCGGACCCAGCTTGGTTTGCGTGCTTGAATACATCGCCAGACCGATCAACGCCGGGGCCTTTGCCGTACCAAATGCCAAAGACGCCGTCATATTTCGCATCGCCAGAATGCTCAATTTGTTGAGCACCCCAGACAGCTGTCGCCGCCAAGTCCTCATTGAGACCGGCACGGAAGGTGATGTGGTTCTCTTCCAGGTGCTTGCGGGCCTGCCAAAGTTGCTGGTCATAAGCGCCGAGCGGGGAGCCGCGATACCCGGAAATATAGCCCGCAGTGGACAGCCCAGCCGCGATATCGCGCTGGCGTTGCATAAGCGGTATCCGCACAAGTGCTTGGGTGCCAGTGATGAATGCACGACCGCGTTCTAGCGTATATTTGTCGTCGAGTGATACGTCGCGCAGCTGCATGTGTTTGCTCCGGCGAAAAGGTGAATCTGTTGCAAGAGAGTATAGCGGAATTAAAGCAGTTTTGTAGAGGCAGCTATTCACTTGGCTTGGAGCAGCCCCAATCGTCGGGCGACGCGGGCTGGACTGCTGATTCGCTCAATTCCGGCGCAGTCTCGGGCGCACATTTTTATTGCTGCTTTTGCATCCAGTACTTCCGCGCGACCATTGCCCGTGAAATTCTAGCCGCCGAGTGCGAATGCGCAAAGATTTTCGAGCCCATCAACCTTCGCGACCAACCTGCTGGCTAAATTGTCTGTTTGGAGTAGGGAAACTGGACGGGTGTGCGCGGGTGGTTCACCTTCGTCATCGATGAATGTTTTGCCAAGTTCTTTGGAGATTGCGACAGGCGACAGCGTTGGATCAGCGGCCTTCTGATTGAGTCGGCCATGTTTGGCGCGGGTTAGCAGGATAATACCGTTCTTATTTGAAAGCCTGGGAACCTGTGCTGGCGTTGCTTCTGCTGGATCACCGCCAAGCTTTGCCGATGCGCCGCTGAGTGTTGCTGCGCCCAGCGCTAAGGCTAGAACGCATGCCGCATCTGTCTTGCCCAACAATGCAAGGCTCATTGAATCTTCGTCGTCCCATTCAATAGTGCGCTGACCTGAATTTCTGGGGGGTGTCAGGGTGCTGACAGGGTTACAAAGGATCCGCCGCGCCACAGCGACAATTGCTGCCGAATCGACGTTTTCACTATATCCGGCGATCGCTAAGTCGCAGGACTTTCCGTCCGCTTCAACACGCGCGATAAACCCGGTGGCGCGACGACCTTTTGGCTGTAAAGCCATGAGCTCTGCATAAGCAATAATACTTTCGTCACTCATATAGAAGCGTATGCGAACTTCACGTTCGAATGCTGATATATCACGAGCAGCGATGGTTCGGGTTGCTTTCAGGGGTGCCTTCGGGTCCCGAAGTACGCCTATGTCGCCTTTCCGGGGTGCTGGCTTTGCAGCCTCCTTAAACAGGCGATCTCGACGACGTTGGATTGTGAGTTCCTTGCTCGGCAAGGACATCAACTCAATCCACATAGCGTCCTGCATGGGGGCCATGTGCGGAAAAACTCAGCGCTGTGTGCGACGCGCATCGTGTGAGCGATGGCAATCGACAGTGAGGCGATCACGGCCATTGCGATAACGTTGAAGCGATGGATGGTGCGTAAGGTCTCCTGCCTGATTTGCTAAACGCGTAGTAACGCCGTGCTTTGGCTTTTTTGGCGTGGCCGCAATGGAAATTCAGCGTTTCGTCATGGGGATTAATCTTTCTGTGCTGTTTTAATCATGTTGTGCCCAGTTGACCCATTCGCAGCACAGATCTAACAACCGCAGATTAAACCTTTTCTGGAGCCTTGTCCCGCCATGACGAACCCTGCCGCTGAAGCTGCCCGCGCCTGGCCGTTTGAAGAAGCGCGCAAGCTCGTCGAACGATTGGAGCACAGAGACAATTCTAAGGGCTATGCGCTGTTCGAAACAGGGTACGGACCTTCAGGCCTGCCGCATATCGGTACGTTTGGCGAAGTCGCACGGACATCTATGGTCCGACGGGCATTTCAGGAACTCTCTGATGTTCCTAGCAAACTGGTCGCATTTTCGGATGATATGGACGGCTTGCGCCGTGTACCAGATAACGTGCCTAACAAGGAGATGCTGAAGCGGCATTTGAATAAGCCGCTTACTAAAGTGCCGGATCCATTCGGCACGCATTCCAGCTTTGGTGCGCACAATAACGCTCGCCTGCAAGCGTTCCTGGATACGTTTGGATTTGATTACGAATTCAAATCCTCGACGGAAGCCTACAAAACGGGTGAATTTGACGAAGCGCTCTTAGCGATGATGCATCGCTTCGATGCCGTTATGAAAGTTATCCTGCCGACGCTTGGGCTAGACCGTCGCGCAACATACTGCCCATTCCTGCCGATCTCCGAGACGACAGGGGAAGTACTGCAAGTTCCGGCGGAGGAAATCCGCGTTGATGCAGGCACGATGGTCTACCGCGATCCAGCCACGGACAAACTGGTCGAAACGCCCGTCACCGGCGGCCATTGCAAGCTGCAATGGAAGGCAGATTGGGCGATGCGGTGGCATGCTCTGGATGTTGATTATGAAATGTCCGGCAAGGACTTGATCGACAGCGTGAAATTGTCATCCCGGATTTGCCGTATCCTCGGGGGTGAGCCGCCTGAGGGCTTCACCTATGAATTGTTCCTGGATAACGAAGGCGGCAAGATATCGAAGTCTAAAGGAAACGGGCTGTCGGTTGAGGATTGGCTGACATACGCCCCGCCAGAAAGCCTGTCGCTGTTTATGTTCCAGAAGCCGAAAGCAGCAAAGCGGCTGTATTTCGATGTGATTCCGCGTGCCGTAGATGAATACCGCCAGCATTTGACCAAAGTCTCTGAATTGGAAGCGGATAAGCTCCTGGAAAACCCCGCATGGCACATCCATGCTGGCGCTGCACCAGAGCCTGAAGGCGATTTCTCCTATTCGCTGCTGCTGAATCTTGCGGCTGTTTGTAATGCAGAAGAGAAGGCGACGCTTTGGGGGTTCATTGGGCGATATCAGCCGGACCTGACCCCGGAAACGGCTCCGATGCTGGATGATCTCGTTGGCTATGCGCTCGCGTATTATCGGGACTTTGTGAAGCCGGAGAAAACCTACCGCGCACCGTCTGATGCCGAACGCGCGGCCATGCAGGATATGCGCGATCGATTGGCGGTGGTAGATGAAAAAGACGCCAGCGTCCTCCAGAACATTGTCTACGATGTGGGCAAGACCCATGGCTTTGAGAACCTGCGTGCTTGGTTCCAGGCGCTTTATGAAGTTCTACTTGGTCAGTCATCTGGTCCACGCATGGGGTCATTCATCGCGCTTTATGGCGTTGATGAAACCATCGGGTTGATGGATCAGGCGCTGACCGGTGCAGGCCTTGCTGCGGACGCGTGACAAGCGCGCCGAATTTGGCATTATTGGCTGAAACTCGCTTTTGCTGAGGAGGTTGCACATGCCTATCAAACTGACAAACGCCCAGGTCGAGGAATATAACGAGAAGGGCTATATCGTCGTCGAGGGCGTGCTCTCGTCAGAAAAGCTTGAAAAGCTGCGGGAAGAGACAGACAAGATCATCGCGGCTGCGTCCTCCGTTACGGAGAACAATGAGCTATATGATCTTGAAGACAGCCACAACGCATCAAACCCGCGGATCCGCCGTATCAAGGAACCCTATAATCATGTGCCGTATTTCTGGGATCACGCAAATGATCCCGATGTTACGGATATCGTGGCGCAGCTTGTTGGCCCGAATGTGCGGGTTTATGGCGGAAAAATGAATATGAAGGCCGCAGGTTATGGTGCGCCAGTGGAATGGCACCAAGACTGGGCGTTCTACCCTCACACCAATGATGACGTGCTGGCTACCGGTATGTTGCTGGACGATTGCGACGAGGCGAATGGCCCGCTGATGGCCGTACCTGGTAGCCATAAAGGCCCGGTTTATGATCATCATAATGACGGTGCATTCTGTGGGGCTTTTGATCCAGACGAGTTGAAAGTCGATCTATCAACCGCTGAGAAATTGATGGGGCCTGCGGGTTCCATGACGATCCATCACGTGCGATCCGTCCATGGTTCGGCGCTAAACACCTCCAACCGCCAACGCCGGTTGCTGCTGACAGAATATGCTGCCGCTGACGCATGGCCGATCGCTAATCTGAAAGGCGGTTTTGAAGCATTTGAGGGCCGCATGGTTCGTGGCACTAGCACCAGCCAGCCGCGGTTGGCCCCGGTGCCGGTACGGATGCCGTTCCCAGGTGCGAAAAAGCAAGGTTCGATTTACGAGAACCAGAAGGGTGCCGGCCGCCGCTACTTCGATACATTCGAGAGCAAGACTGAGGCTGCCGAGTGACAATTACCTATGGCTCTGTGCCGCTTGACGAAGCGTTTGCGCTTTCAGGCATGGAATTCCTATCCGCCATTCGTGACGGACGCCTGCCACATCCGCCCATAGCGGAAACGGCAGGATTGCGGCTGGTGACGGTTGAGCCCGGCTTCATTGTCTGGGAAGGCGAGCCATCGCCAGCTTATTTAAATCCGCTTGGCGGCATTCATGGCGGCTGGATCGCGACGCTGTTGGATAGCTGTATGGGTTGTGCAGGCCACACAACCCTGGCAGCCGGTATTCCCTACACAACGGTCGACCTCAAAGTTAACTATGTCCGTGCCGTTACGACGAAAGTTGGCGTTGTGCGCGCGGAGGGCAAAGTCCTGCATGCCGGCCGCAAGCTGCTATCAACAGAAGGCCGCTTGGTTGATGCGAATGGCAAGCTCTACGCCCATGGCGTTTCCGCCTGCATCACCTTGGATGCCCAGGCGCAAACACTGCGATAGCGGTGGCGTTTAAGTCAGCACGACCTTTTCCACGGTGGCCCGCTCAATCTCTGCCCAGTTATACTCCATGCCGAGGCCTGGTTCTTCTGGCACGGCGACGTTCCCATTGCTGTCAATGCAATCCAGCTGGTCTGAATAGCCGCCTTCATAGACTGGCAGCGACCATGCGTTCGGGCATTTCGGGTGAACGAGATTGACCTCGTAATAGTTGGCATTTCTGCACGCAGCCATCAGGTGTCGCATGGCAGGGCCGCAGGAATGGACTTCGATATCCATGCCAAGCCCTTCGGCGGCATAAGCTAGTTTGTGGCCGCCGGTGATGCCACCGTCATAGTCTGGGTCGGCGCGGGCGAAATCTGTGGCTCCCGCGACCATCATGTCTGTCGCGGTTTCCAGGTTCCGCACATGCTCACTAATCATAATCGGCGTTTTGATGGACTTTTTGAGCATCTGGTGGCCATGGATGGAAAGGCCGCCATCTGCGTAAGGATCCTCGTACCAGTAGAGGTCATTGGCGTCGCAGACGCGCCCAACTTCAATGGCATCTGTAAGTGTTTTCAGGTGGCAGGACGCGTCATACATGATCCGCATCCGCCCGCCGACACGCTTGGCGACCGCTTCGATCATTGCCGACTCTTCGCGAACATCGCCTTCATTCCATCCATGCATCTTGAAGCCAGTATAACCCAATTCAAGGCACTGCTCGGCGAAGTCCGTATAGGCTTCGGGGCTTGAAAGGCCGTCTGCCGTCCTGTCGCCGTGGATGGTGCTGGCATAAGCCGGAAGCTTCGTCCGATAGCCACCCAGAAGCTCATAAACCGGCGCGCCATAATGCTTTCCGGCAAGGTCCCAGAGTGCGATGTCCAAACCGCCGATGCCGACTTCGCCCACATGTTTTGTTAGGCGCCGGAGCGTCGTGTAGTTCTTTTCGCGCTGCAAAGCAGGCTTGCCGATCAGCATCTGACCGAGGGCTGCAGAAGCTGATTGAATGACCCGCGCCCGTCCACGGCCAGGCACATATTCGCCGACCACGCCGGTATCACCATAGATGCGAATCGCGAGGCGCGTTTGAATGCTGCTTCGGCCGGGTGTGTATGAAATGCCGAACCCAGATGGATCAGCACTCATATTAATTATCTTCACATCGAACAGCGTGAGTTCAATGCGCTCAATATTCGGTGTGTCAGCCATTGTTTTACCGTCCGGTATAGCGGGGTGCGCGTTTTTCGATGAAGGCGCGCGCGCCCTCTTTGCGATCTTCAGAGGCGAGGGCTTGGTCCTGGCCCCAAGATTCAATCAGCGCCGCGTCAAAAGCTTCTCGGCTCATGCCTTTGAGGAGGGCTTGTTTCGTCAGCGCCATATGCTTCGTTGGCCCTGCTGCAAGGCGCGCGGCGAGTTCCAGTGTGCGCGGCATCAAGTCCTCAGGGGACGTAATTTGGTTGATCATGCCAGCCCGTTCGGCGGCGTCTAGATCAATATCTTCCGCCAAATAGAGCCACTCGAGCGCGCGGCCATAACCAACCAGTTTAGGCAGTGTCCAGGTGATCAAGTCATCTGGATGGATCGCGCGTTTCATCCAGATAGGCAGCAGGCGGGCTTTGGTTGAGCAGATCCGCATGTCGCAAAGCAGCGCTAAACCAAGCCCCCCGCCAACAGCAGCGCCGTTGATGGCGGCGATGGTCGGCTTCGGCATTTCTAGCAGATCTAAGCACCAGCCAAAGCGCGGCTCGTTGATGCCCGCAGGCCAGGTGCGCTTGTCCTTCGCCGTTAGGTCCGCGCCAGAACAGAACCCGCGCCCAGCGCCGGTAAGCACCAGGGCGCGGGCTTTGTCATCTGCTTTCACCTCGCCCAGCACTTGCCGGATTTCGTGGCGCATCACGCCGTCAAAGGCATTTAGTCGGTCTGGCCGGTTCAGCGTAACGACGACAACACCGTCAGCACGGGCGTGGATATCAAGCGTCTGGTAGCCGAGATATGGAGCCAT
The DNA here is from genome assembly GCA_965660545.1 of Alphaproteobacteria bacterium. Lineage (GTDB taxonomy): Bacteria > Pseudomonadota > Alphaproteobacteria > Bin95 > Bin95 > VMCJ01. The sequence goes on from CBFIAF010000002.1 coordinate 174,578, forward strand.
GGAATGTCTGCCGTTAGCCGATTTCCATGGCGATATCGCCTTCCTCAAGCACATCACCTTCTGCGATGTTGAGGTCTTTGACTGTGCCGTCATGGGGTGCCTCATAGGGCACTTCCATTTTCATGACTTCCATAATAAAGAGCATATCGCCCTCCTTAACGGCGGCACCATCTTTCACAAGGAGTTTCCATACGGTGCCAGCTGTTTCGAGTTCTACTTCAGTTGCCATAATTCAAATCTTTCAAGTTTAGGGGCGGAGTACAAAGCCCGATGGGCCTAGCAGTTGGGGGAGGAGAGGCTGTACCCGGTCGATCCAACGGCAAAGCATGGGCCGGGTTTCACGTGGGTCAATGAGTTCATGAATGGCAAAGGCTTCGGCGCGCGGGAAGGGTGACTGTTTTACAGCGAGTGCATCTTCTAATTCGCGTCGCTTGGCGTCTGGATCGGCTGCAGATTCGATCTCACGGCGGTATGCGACCCATACGCCGCCTTCGACGGGTAGTGGCCCGGTTTCGGCGGAAGGCCAAGCTATCACATACCCGTCTGGTCCATAATGCGCCGCTTGCGCGACGCCAAAGGATCGCCGCACCATGACTGACGCCCAGGGGACGTTTGTCATTGCCGCTGTTAGTACTGCGGCGGCCCCGTGCCGGATCGTCGCCTGTTTTTCTGATTGGGAGCCGATCATAAATCCGGGTTCATCGATCAAGCAGATAATGGGCAGATGGAACGTCTCGCAGAGTTCCATAAAACGCCGGGCTTTATGTGCGCCCTCTGCTGTCATGGCACCCGCCAGATGGCGCCCATCATTGCCCCAAACGCCAACCGGCTGCCCGTTCATCCGGGCGAGGCCCATGATTTGGCTGCGGCCATAGCCCTTTCCCATTTCAAAAAAACTGCCTAAATCAAATACGGCAGCAATTACGCGGCGCATATCGAACGCGCGGCGTCTGTCATGGGGGACTATATCCAGCAGCATGTCTTCCTGGCGATCTATTGGATCGTGAGTCTGCGTGACGGGCGGCAATTCCCAAACGTTTGATGGCATGTAGCTGAGGAACGTTTTGATCTCCTCAAGCGCAGCGATCTCATTCTTCGCCGCGTTATCAATTGTGCCATTCCGTGCGTGGACCTTAGCGCCACCAAGTTCTTCCTTGGTCATTTGCTCGCCCATTGCGCGCGCGACGACAGCAGGGCCTGCGATCAATATCTGTGCGGTTTCTTCCGACATCACGGAGAAATGTGATGAAACAAGACGTGCTGCTGGCAGCCCGGCGACGGCACCCATGGCTGCGGAAGCGACAGGCACACTGCACAGCGCCTGCGCCACAGTTTGGAATCGTGGCGGATCGAAAACCGGCGCTGGCGGCGTTGGGTTTTTTTGGACGCCGACGCTGCCGCCGGCTCCTTCGTGCATACGCACAAGCGGCAACCGATGTTTCAGTGCTACCGTTTCGGCATAAACGCTTTTGCGGAAGCCTGCAGTTGTAGGAGAACCACCGCGCATGGTGAAATCTTCGCCGCCAACAACGACGCGCCGTCCATTAATCTTCGCGAATCCCAGCACAAAATTGGCTGGCGTGAATTCGATTAGGTTGCCGTTTTCATCGAATTCAGCATCACCTGCCGCGCGGCCAACTTCGTCGAAGCTATCAGCGTCAATCAGCGTGTCGATGCGCTCACGGATCGTCAGGCGGCCTTTGGCGTGCTGTTTCGCAACAGCTTCCTCACCACCTTGCGCCAATGCAGCGGTGCGACGTGCGTTCAATTCGTCGGTTTTATCTTTCCAGCTCATGGAGTGGATTTGACCTGCCGCGATTGCCGTCGTCAACTGATGCTAATGAACGAGGCTCAAGCCACGAAATTTTGATTCAGGGAGATGCAGTATGGCAGGCATGTTGGAAGGTAAAACGGCGCTTATCACAGGCGGGGCTCGCGGCATTGGTCGGGAAGCTGCACTGTTGTTTGCGGCAGAGGGCGCACGTGTCGTCGCAAGTGATCTCAACGCCGAAGGTGCAGCTGAAACGGTTGCGATGATTAATGCGGCTGGCGGCCAGGCACTCTCCTTTGAATGTGATGTGACAGACAGTGCCGCCGTGAATGCAATGGTTCAGGCTGTCGTAGATGCATATGGAAGTTTGGATTGCGCTTTTAACAATGCTGGGATCGCCGGATTTCAAGTCGGGGCCGTCGGCAAGAAAACTGCTGATTGGCCAGAGGATGGTGTCGACAAGATGATCGACGTTAATTTGAAAAGCGTTTGGCTCTGCATGCGCGCTGAGCTCAAACAGTTTGAGAAGCAGGGAACAGGCGGTGCTATTGTGAATACTGCCTCGATCGCAGGTTTGCATGGCCTGCCCACATCCTCGCTCTATGTGGCGGCAAAGCACGGTGTGGTCGGACTGACTAAAACGGCAGCGATTGAATACGCGACTGACAATATCCGCGTTAATTCTGTTTGCCCCGGCTACATCGAAACTGATATGACCAAGGACACCATGGCGCGGCGGGGTGACCAAATTTTGGCTCGAGTACCGGCAAAACGTATGGGTGTGCCTAAAGAAATTGCGGAAATGGTGTGCTGGCTTGCGTCAGAGCGTGCGTCATTTGTTACGGGTGCAAGTTATAACGTGGATGGGGGGTTTGTCGCGTCCTAACCGCCTGGGAAAAAGCAAAATGCGCCTGCAAAACAGCACCGCTGTGATCACCGGTGCTGCCTCCGGCATCGGCAAAGCTATTGCGCTGCGCTTTGCGGCGGAGGGGGCGATGGTGATTGTCGGCGATGTTACCCGTACGCCCCGCGAAGGCGGTGAGGACACCGTAGAAGCAATCCGGGCTTCTGGCGGCGTTGCAGAGTTCGTTCCGTGCGACGTAACAAAGAATGCTGACTTGGAAGCTACTGTTACTATGGCGGTTTCACTTGGCGGACGGCTTGACATAATCGTCAATAATGCTGCCATCGGCTGCGATATGCCGCTGCACGAAACCTCTGAAGAAGACTTTGACCGGGTGATGGATGTAAACGCTAAGGGCGTGTTCCTTGGCTGCCGCGCCGCAATTCGCCAAATGCTGACGCAGGAATCACGGGAAGACATGCGCGGGCGAATTGTTAACATATCCTCTCAACACGGGATGATCCGTGCGCCGAATGATTTTGCCTATGGAGTCGGCAAAGCGACGGTTGTGTATATGACCAAGCAGATTGCCGGAGACTACGCGGAACATGGCATTGTCTGTAATGCAGTGGCACCTGGCAAAATACTGACTGGGAAGGCGGGGCCAGCAGCGTCGCAAGGATCACTGGACTATTCCCATAGTCGCACGCCTTGGCCACGCTTGGGCCGCCCCAGTGATATTGCAAGCGCAGCGCTTTTCCTTGCTAGTGATGAAGCGACATTTATCACCGGTGAAAACCTGATGGTCGATGGCGGTTGGATGGCCAACTAAAGACTAATTCTGACCAGATTGGACTGTTTCAAAGCAAAGACTTGAGGTTAATGGCTATCACATGGCCTTTGTCGATCTTGGACCAGGTTTAGGGGCAGGCGGTACGACGCTTCTCTGCATCCACGGCTCGTTTAATGACTACCGCGCTTAGTCGCCAGTGATGGGTTCCATATCACAGGAACGGCACCTGATTGCACCAAGCCTTCAACACTATTTTCAGCGCATTGGATTGGGAAGGACAGCAGCTGAACAATCGCTCAGCAAGTGTCGGATTAGATCGCGTTTATTGAAGCGCTGGACCTAGGGCTAATTGACCTGTTGGGCCATAGCCGAGGCGGCCATATCTCCTTTCGCGTCGCTGAAGAACGCCCAGACTTACTGCGGCGACTCGTATTGGCAGGACCTGGCGGGGAGCTGGATGCGTTGCTGCCGTTGCCCGTTATTGATGGTGCAGCAAGTGCGCTACGCAAATACGTGGCTGAGGCGGGCGCGCAGATGCGCGCTGGCGATATCAATGGCGGCCTTCGGACATTTAAGGACGGCGTTCACGCTCCTTGCCCAAAGCAATGAACAACGAAGACCATTTGCACGGGATGAGGCTGAACTTATTAAAACCTCGACGTTGATCCGTGGTTGGCGCCAATACGCAAGGGCGCTGCCGATCATCGCTCGCGTTTTATCTGAATATATCGAGGGCAAAGGTTTCGTCAGTATCAGTGATGCCACCCATGTTATGTTCGCGCAGCGGCCCGCAGCGTTCGCAGAAGCTGTGTTGGCGTTTTTAGATGTATGACCTACCAAGCAGCTTCTAACAGACGCATTGCGCTGGCGATCTGACCAGATTCTGAGCGCATGCCTGCATTCGCGTTGAAATTCTGCAACGTCGCTGCTGCCACGTGGCTAAGTTCGCCCTTCGGCACATCAAGCTGGCGGAGGCGTGTGGGCATCCCAATTTCTGTGTAGATTGCCTCCAACCTGTCTGCGACAGCGTGCGCGGCATCTATGGCCGTCATGCCTTCGATCCATAGACCAAGCGCTGTTGCAACTTGCCGTGCATGCTCTTCCGGGATTGTATCTGCAACCCGAATGCCACTTGCATGGATAACTGACGTAGATTCGCCCTGTCCAATATGCGGGTAGATCACATGCAGCGCCGTGGAAATTGCGTAATCACTAGCAAAGGGGCCGCCTGCAAACCTGCCTTTGCCATCATCCTCTGCGCGGTTCTGCAGAAATGCAGCTAACGCTAAGTTCCGGCGTCGGTCTGGATTATCAAGTGCATCCATCAAACCGATATAGGCGCGGTATGCTAGTTTGAATGCTTGATCGCGGTCGCCTTCCACCAAAGGATTTAGGCCAGTCTGCGCCATTCCGGCCAACGTGCTGGCGAACACGGTCGTGGCCGTTGAGCGAATAACGTCTTTGGGTGCGCTCAACATAGCCTCGTCATCCAGGAAGATTGCTTGTGGCCGCGTTTTGGGGTCGAAATATTCCATGCGCCCAGAAATATTTATATTTTTCAGACCCGTACCTGCTCTGTTCATCGCACTGGTAGGCGTTACTGGTATATTGATGATCGGTGGTTTTGGTGCATTCAGTCGGGGACTGAAGGCCGGCTTGCCTTCGGGATATTGGGTCATCAGTTTAAATGGATCACCGCTTTCACTCATGAAAATTGCGACTGCACGTGCGGCGACAAGCACGCTCCCACCGCCAACAGCGATCAGAAGATCAGTGCCCGCATTCTGTGCTTCATGCTTAGCTGCCTGAACGGTTGTGAACGTGCTGTCCTTGGCGATACCGTCATAAGCACCTGCAAACGTGTCTCCCAATGCCGATTTTATGCGCTCAACGGTGTTGGTGCGTTTATTTATGGAGGGCGAGCAGATAACGAAGGCTCGCTTTGCTCCGGCGCGTTTCAGAGATGCGGCAAGGTTCTGCTCAATCACATGTGCGCCGGCGAAGAGGCGCCAGTCATATCCGGCAGCTTTGAGGACGGATTGTGGCATTTGTGCATTCTCACGATATGGCATGGCAATGCATCAAGATGGTGGGAGGTCGCACTATTGGTCAAGTTGCGATGTTGCTGCGTCCTTGTGCCGATACGCACGGTCTATTTAGAAGCTTCAATCAGATTAACGACACAATTGATCAGAAGTTTGATGATGATCACATCGCCTTCCTTAAACGCTGCAGGGCAAGGGCAGTCGGTCTTGCTAGTTGGCATCGCTCTGGATCAGCTTGGCGCTTACGATATCTTGTTCTAGCCTATAGGCTGGATCCAGTTGGGTCCTGTTTTAGAGGCAGTACCAGTTGATTCGCTTCCATCCCTTACGGTCTCGCGATAGGTCAAACTTCTGGTCTTATGCATTTCGCACAAAATGGAAATATTGATATGGGTGCGCCAATTCGTTTGGCTATCGCTGGGCTTGGGCTTGTTGGAAAACGACACGCAGACGCTATCCGGCACGTCGATGGTGTAGAGCTTGCGGCCATTGTCGATCTAACCGAGGACGCCAAGGAATTTGCCGATGAACATGGCATCAACTGCTATAGCGATCTGGCTGCGCTTTTTGCTGCTGATAAACCTGACGGCGTTATATTATCGACGCCGACGCTCCTGCACACTGAGCAGGGCTTGGCATGCATTGCCCAGAATTGCCCGATTTTAATCGAGAAACCTTTAGCAGCCACTGTTGCTGAGGCAGAGCAGATCGCCTTTGCTGGGGCTAAAGCCAATGTGCCTGTCCTGGTTGGCCACCATCGGCGGCACAATCCTATCATCCAGAAAGCCAAGGAGGTCATTGCGTCCGGGGCGATCGGCCAAATTCGCACCGTTCAAGCAACATGCTGGTTCTATAAGCCCGATAGTTATTTTGAGGAAGCGGTTTGGCGGACGCAAAAAGGGGCCGGGCCGATCTCTGTCAATCTAGTCCATGATGTAGACCTCATCCGTCATCTGTGTGGCGAAATCCTGAGCGTACAGGCACAGGCAGCACCCTCTTCAAGAGGCTATGAGAATGAGGAAGCTGCGGCCGCCGTTGTCCGGTTCGCCTCAGGTGCTGTGGGGACGATCAATGTTGCAGATGCTGTTGTCTCACCCTGGAGCTGGGAGCTGACAGCCCGGGAGTATCCAATATATCCTGCGACTTCGGAGAGCTGCTACATGATCGGTGGGACAGAAGGCGCGCTTTCGATCCCAGATCTGAAAATTTGGCGACACGTTGGGGTGCCGGACTGGTGGTCCCCCATTAGTGCCACCAGCATGTCGCTTGCCGCAGCTGATCCACTGATTAATCAGATCGCCCATTTCGTCCGCGTGATTAAGGATGGAGCGGAGCCGTTAGTGTCTGGCGCAGAAGGCTTAAAAACAATACGCGTCGTCGGCGCTATTCAGGAGGCGGCAGCTAGTGGTGAGACCGTTCATGTCATGCAAGAACAGGAGACAACGTAGTGGCCCGACGCGTTGCCTTACTGACGGATTCTAACCTATATCTAGACCTAGTCCTCGCGCGCACCCGTGGTCACCAGCCTCGCTGTACCTCCAGCCAATCGGCGCTTGCCTGCTTTTAGGAACTTTTTCGACCAGACATAATACAGGGACTGGGCTATGCCCTCTCGCCGACATAGCTCACCGATGCTGTCCTCGCCTCGCAGGCCACCCAGAACAGTCCAGATCTTCTATTCGGCGGAAAATTGCCGGCGCGTCTCGCGGCGGATGTCCTTGACGGCACGGCTACCCGGCGTCGACAGACTATAAGATTTTGGTCCCATCTTCCTTCCTCCGGCACTTTTGTATCGATAAGGTACCCGCTAAAAAAAGCGAGGCGCGTTGGCTCATAATATCAGTCTTATGCATGTTTCGATCACTTCCAAAATTGCAGTTGCAGGTACCTAACCAGCGTCGGGGCCAGCGCCTGATAGGCGTGAGGCTGCCGTGGCTGGGGCGTAGGTTCGGAAAGCTAACTGTTCGAGGCGTTTCCAGTGAGCTACGTCAATGCTTGGACGAGTGGGGGAAGATTGTGTTGCTCGCGCAGGTATGGCTTCTAATTCTGTGCATCTGAACATGTTCGCGCTTGCGCTTATAAGTTTGTGGGTTGGGTCTTTGGTAAAGGATCCTCCAAGGCCTGCATCGATCTGGGTATCGTTCCATTTAAGCTGATAGCGTCGGCCTGTCGCTTCCCCATATGCCCCGACACAGCCGACAGTCAGGAGTGGGAAACGAAGGTTTAGAATGGCGATCCCGCCGTCATGTGCTGCGAGTTGGATATGATCTGTAAGCGCTGCGGCGGTCGTTAAGGCGCAGAGAAGGGCCCCATTTGCAGCTTTCCAGGGTTGTTCGGTTATGGTGGGCGCTATTTGCGGCCCTTCATGGGCAGAAAGAGCATTGCTGAGTACTTGAACTCCGGGTAAACCTTGACGGGAGAGCCATTCCGTTGCGGAAGCAGCGTCCTCGCATGCACCCCATGCGTATCCAGCGCCACGTGTGGCCCGTTTTGCTAGAGCAGCAATCTCACCGAATGAACGCTCTAACATTGCGGCTCGGTCATAGCGTGGATTCGTGGGGGAAATACATCCAGTCGTCAGCTGCGGCAGATTGCAGTTCGTCAAAGAATGGTGCGCCTTGGAACATGTTGATCCGCACCCACCGGTCAGATCGAGGATCGAAACGGCCTGCGCCAAAGAATGCCAATTTGCTACGCAAAATATCTATTGGCAAAACGGTGTCGCTGACAGTGTTATCTCTAATTTCCGCATAGGGCAGGCGGGACGTTAGCTGAGCACGCCTCGCTATGTGCCGGTATTCTGGATGCTTCAAGAGAAAAGCCGCCAGGGCTGTGTTGTCGGCCCAACTCTGTATGTCCTCAAACATTTTGGCTGCATCTCGGGCTGGGGAGAGCGGTTCCTCATAGGCCTCAATATCTTCTTCAAAGCGCTGGCCTAGCCTTGGCTCAAGCTTTTCAGCTGAGACGTACCAAACACGATCTATTGCGCTTTGAACTGACCAATCAATGCTTAAGGCGAACCCGTAGTCCTTCACTAAGAGGTTCTTGAACGTACCGATACTCATAGCCCCGTCTATCGGGCGTCCGGTAGATTCATCTGCGCTCATGGTCAGAGCCAAGTCATCCTTCAACGGGCCATGAGCATCAATCAACAATGCAACGACCTGTTCCTGCCCTTCGATCGAAAGATGGTCTTCAGTCCAGCGGTAAAGTTGATCCCAAGGGAACTCTGAATTTGAAAAGTTGTGGGCGAGATGCGCGCCCAGCAATTTGAGATCGCTCTGTAGTGCTTTGAGTTTGGCTTCCTGGAGTGGGTGTTCGGACATCCAGGAATCCGCGTTCGCAGTTGCCCGTTTTGCTAGTATGTTAAGGCGCTCCGTGGTGTCTGGCGAAGCGTTGGGCAGTGACCTGACACGGGCAAGCGCCGTTTCGCGTGCAATGATCCAATTGTTGAAGAGCATGGGATGATTCAGCACAAATGGCGCCATGCCCAGGCCAGTTGAGTTCCCAATACCAAAGCGCCGGCGAAGGCTGGGTAGGATCTTTGTTGCAGTGCTCGGTGAGTGACATGTTGCTAAGTGTTCCACAAGATCAATGGAGAATGCGCGGATTAAATAGACTGTCAGCATTTCAGCCTGAAATGGTGCAGCGAATTCTCCCCGGTTTGCGATAGCGGAATGATCAGCCGCGCCGAATTTTCCTGATCCATAAACCGCCGTTGTTCGCATCAGATAGCCTGTTTTCTCAACCAAATCTGCATCGGGTTGGTCACCCGCAGCTAACTTCTCAACAGTATGTTTGAACAGTCTGACAGACCGGTTTGCGCGCGATAACGTGAGTTCCTTTGATGAGACACGCCCTGCTTCCTGCTTCGGAACATTGGCTGCAAGTCGGCGCATATCAGCCGCATCCGGATTGCCATCAACAAGGGCAAAGGTCGCGTCCCAAGCGTCTGCGATCACACGGTCTGAGCGTTTGTCGGCCGCTAGGTCGTGGGCAAAAGCAACCAAACTATATATGCGATCTGGGCCTTGCGCGCGATACACGGCCACGCCAACGCCGTTCTCGTCGATGTCAAAGTTTGGCCGGTCGAAACTCCAGTTCTCGCGCTGCATTCTGCGAATCAGGATTGGAATGAATGAAAGCCGAGATTGGAAATTCGCACCTAGCCGCTCCAGTCGCATGACGACTTCTGGTGGCCTTAGCGGCACATGTGTTCTTGCTGTGCCGGGCGTAGGACTGGACATCAACCTTTGCCTCTCATGCTTAAAGTCTTATGGTCTCTATGCCGGTTGGAACTGTGCGTCGAAGAAACGCAGCCAATTATTGCCCATCACACCTGCAACCTCTGCCTCATTCATGCCGACAGCGCGCAGGCCTCTTTCGATCTGGTCGAAGTCGCGGCTATCGCGGAACCAGCTCGGCATGGGCGGAAAACCAGCGTCGCTCTTGGAGCCTTCGCCATAGTCTATTTCTCTGGTCCAGCGGCCTACTCGCATCCATTCGACAACACTATCTGGCTGATCCGTGCAAAGGTCTGTGCCGATACCAATGCGTTCTGGCCCCATCAGATCTGCAGTGCGAGCTATCATTTCGCAGAAGCTCTCAAGCGTGCAATCGGACTTGCCTTGGAGATGATGGGGATAAGTTGAGAATCCAAGCATGCCGCCAGATTGGCCCAAGGCCCGTAATACATCGTCAGACTTGTTTCGAAGCGCAGGGTGCCATGAGGCCGGATTAGCATGGGTGATCGCGATTGGCCGATCCGATATTTCAATTGCTTCCAGGGTTGAGCGTTCGGCAGAGTGGCTCATGTCCACCACTAGGCCCACGCGGTTCATTTCCTTGATGACTTGACGGCCCATGCGGGTGACACCTGGGTCTTCAACCTCATAACAACCTGTCGCCAGTAGGGATTGGTTGTTGTAGGTGAGCTGCATAAACCGGGCGCCCAGCATATGCAGGATCTCCACTAGGCCAATATCATCTTCAATGGCCGAAGGGTTTTGGAAGCCAAAAAAGATCGCTGTCTTTCCCATGTCACGGGCTGTGCGCACGTCATTTCCCGTGCGGCCTTGAAATATCAATTCCGGAAACCGTTCGAACCAGCGATTCCACTGCTCCATGATCAGCACAGTCTCACGGAAATTTTCATGATATGTCACTGTGACATGGACAGCGTCGAGGGCGCCTTCTCGGAATTGGCGAAAAATGGCTTCGGACCAGTTCGCATATTGAAGGCAATCGATCCGGTATGACTGATCCATAATTAAGCCTCGTAATTTGGTGCGGTGCGAAGGCAGCGGGGGTTGCCGTGTCAGCGTTATCAGAATGCATTGTTGCGTCGAACCCTTTAAGTCAAGTGCAAATGCAGAAGATTATCCAACCGCTGTCAAAGCCCCAACACGCGTCTGGCGACGAGGTCCTTTTGAATTTCGGTTGATCCACCAGCGATGGAGACTTTGCGCGAATCGGAATATTCTAGGGCCATCCGAAAGAGGAGTTTTGGTTCTGGCGGGGCTGATTCCCCTCGGATCGCCATCGGATCACTCGCCATGGCGGAATAGCCGCCGGCTTCAAGCATCAGGCGCGCTACTGACTGAGTGGCCCGGTTGCGGCCAAGCTTAACCACAGATGCGACATGACCGACTGCACTGTCCGCTGTAACGGCACGCATAATCTTCTCGGCAGATTGCCTAACCACCATATAATCGATCTCAACTTCGGCGAGTGCCCTTTTAAAAGCTGGTGTCGTCGCAACATCGGTTGATCCAGCGCGTTCTGTCGTGGTGATTTCCCGCAAGGTATCGAAAATTTCTTCAATCATAACTACCAGCGACATGTTCCCGCGTTCATGGCCAAGCAAATAGTTCGCAATTTCCCAACCTTGTCCCTCTTGGCTGACACGATCCTCTACCGGAACACGGACGTCATCTAAAAATACTTCATTAAATTCATGCCGACCATCTATTCGACGAATGGGGCGAACACGGACGCCCGGTAACTTCATATTGATTAGTAGGATTGAGATACCATCCCGCTTTTTCCCCTCGTTGCTTGTGCGAACGAGCGTGAACATGCGATCTGCCAAATGTCCATGGCTCGTCCAAATTTTAGAACCTTGGACGCGGTAGACGTGGCCATCTTGCACGGCCTTCGTTTTGAGAGATGAAAGGTCTGACCCCGCACCCGGCTCGGAATAACCTTGGCACCATAATTCTGAGCTATCGACTATCTTCGGTAGAAAGCGCTTGCGCTGCTGCGTATCGCCAAATGCTAGAAGTACCGGGCCAACCATGCGTACGCCAATATCCACCACACGGGGTGCCTTGGCCCGGTAATATTATTCCTCATAGGCTGATCGTTCCCATAAGGACCAGCCGGGGCCGCCGTCTTGCTTTGGCCAATTGACTGCGATCCAGCCTTGGTCGGACAGGATTCTCATCCAGTCACGATATTCCGACTCGGTAAGTTCGACGCCAGCAGCAGTCTTTTTACGGATGACTTCTGGTAGATTGTTTAGCAGAAAGGCCCGCACGTCCCTGCGAAACTCTGTGAGGTCAGGGGTTATCGTGGAGTTGAACATTCTTAGATCTTTCACCTTTAGCAACGCCACTTGCCGCATAAGTATGGAATTTGTGCACAGTTATTGCGAGGGGCCTAGCTAGAGAGCCGTATTGGCACGGAATTCGGTGGTTTCAATTGGGTTAGGTGAATACGCCCTTTCGTCGAATATTCTGCTATTTTCTGATGTGTTCGGTAATGCTCTGCGCCAGAGAAACTCTGTGGCACTATATCGGTTATGGAAGCAGAGTATGATGGCTACACCTTTTTATCGGACGGAGAAGGCAGGACTGGACCTTATTCCGGACTTCGAAGAGCGACGGGGCAAACATTCTGACTCCAACTAAAGAATCCGCCCTTGGTTCGCATGCGTCAAACTTTATCCCTCATCCTAGGAGGACTCCCGAAATGACTGATGTCGACCGCCGTGTCTTGCTAATCGCCGCTCATGAAAAACGCTTGAAAGCTTTGCTTGCCGGCGACTTGGAGAGCTTGAAGACGGTCGTGGGTGAGGACATGGTGTTCGTATCTTCGTTCGGCGAAACCAGCTCACGTGGAGATGTGGTTGCTGCGTTTAACGCCGGAACAATGCGCATCCTTCGCATGGATGCGAGTGATATCTCTGTACGGATTTATGGGGATATTGGCATCCTTATTTACAAAGCGGATGCGAAGATGATCCACGGGGAGGCGACCGTGGAGGGCATAACGCGATCTACGACGGTTTATGCGTTCCGGGATGGTGGCTGGCAGATGATTTCACAGCATCAGTCGCTGATTGGATCGACGTAGCCCACAGCTACTGATTTGGACTCAGCTGCGTTTGCGATAAACTAATCGTATAATCGGCCATCAATAATTATTCCGCGGCTATGCAAATCGCCGCTCCTAAATCGAGATTATCAGCGCCGTTGCGGCTGATTCCGCCGGCCTTTAATCCAGCAGCGATCCGATCGATCTCACGTTGTGGGATTTTCATAAGCGGTGGTCGAACAACGGCGCGCTCTTGCAGATCAAGTAGAACAGCCTCTTCTTTCATGCGGTTATGCATGTCAAGAAATGGCGGCGCATAAAACGCCTGTGTAATGGGTTGCATTCGGTCATTGATCGCGCGCGCGGTTGGTAAATCTCCGCGCTGGATTGCCTGGAACATTGCGACCTGTAGGTCAGCAATGATGCTACCGGCAACCGGTAACAGGCTGCTTGCTCCCATGGATAGAGACGCCATAAGCCAAGCGCTGTTCGTCGACAGCACGTTTATTGGCCGGTTCAGGGATTGCAGTGTGCGAATATTGCGTTCGTTTTCCATAGGTTCCGCCGTCCAGTCTTTAATGGCGCAAAGCGACGGAATTTTTTTGGAAAGTCGGACAATCGTATCAAGCGGGTATGCGAGATTGGTCCAACGGGCATAGTTAAAGCAAATGAGTGGGAGGTCTGTCGCGTTAGCAACGGCCTGAAAGTGCGCTTATGCCATTTCCGGACGTAGTTCTCCACCCATCATTAGAACGCTTGATGGAAATACGAGCAGGGCGGAGGCACCCGCGTCCGTTGACATCTTTGCCAGTCGGGCAGCGTCGTGACTGGAATCGGCAAAGATACCGGCGATGATCGGAATACGATCACCAACATCATCCAGTGCGTGGTCCAGAATTTCTCGTTGCTCGTCAACTGTGCAAGCGTGTACTTCAGAGGCATGACCATTAACGGTGATTGCGGAAATGCCCGGCGTCGCAGCAATATCGGTCAGATGCCGTGTTGTTTCTGCCCAGTTGATCGAATAATCGTTGTTGAACGCGAGCAACGTTGCAGGAATGACGCCGGAAGCCTTGAAATCTTTAAATCGCGCCATTTATTCGCTCCATCAAATATGTGTTTGACCTGCTCAAAGGTAGCTGCAGACACGCACGTGTTTCAAGGACGGTGACGCCATCAGAACCAGGAAGCGAATGCACTCCTGATGTCTGTGGCGCTGCATATTGCGGGCGAAGACCGCGCCGGTGAGAGTGTTGAGAGCGGTGAGCAGCGTCGGTCCGTTGCCCTTGTAGTCGTGGGTCATCGTGCCGGCGCGGCCCTTTTTCATGGGCAGGCCCAGCTGGGTCCGGTCGAATGCCTGGATCTGGCTCTTCTCATCGATGGACAGGACGACGGCGACAAGCTTTCCGCAAACGCCGGATCGTTCGAAAGCTTGAACGCCCGCCAGCGATGTGTGGCAAGGCCATGCGCCTCAAGTCCGGTTAGTCTGACATTGCCCAGAAGCGTATGGGGTTTTCAGAGCAAGCCTATGCCATCGTAGTCCGGCGAGCAGGGCGGTTGCGCAGCGGCTTCCAACGCAAGTCCATCGTTAGAAGCTTTGGCTGTGGCCATAATAATTCGGCTGTAGCGGCATTGCTGAAGCGATATGCCTTAACCTGCTTCGACGCCGCCGGCGGCTCTGTGGAAGCCTTTGCGGGCCGGGGCTCCCAGGCGCGCCAACCGGGTGCTAACAGGCAGGCGGCTTGGCCGACGCCCATAATGACAAGGCCAATCGCTACCGCCACAAAGAGCCACGCGATATGCCAATCCATGAAAGTCACCAGCGCGCCGAACGCTGCAACCGTCAGGAAACGGAGGACTGTCACAGTGACCGGCAGGATCATCCGGCCCGTGCCTTGGCTGGCGAAGTAGAGTGTCTGGCCAGCCGCGAAAATCCCATAGAAGGGCGCGGCGATCATGAGATACTCGACGCCAAACGCGTAGGCTTCCGGGTCTGCCGTAAATGCGCCGAGCCACAGGCTTGGGAAGAACGCCGCGATCAACCCGATCAGCCCGGTCCCGATTAAGGTGACACAGGCCCCTGCCCACGCGAAGCGCCGTGCGCGGGCATATTGTCCAGCGCCAATGTTGACGCCGACCGCTGCCGTCAACGCTGCCCCGACGCCGAAGGCGATGGGGACCAGCATCAGTTCAAGGCGCCCGCCCAAGCCATATCCCGCCAGCGCCGCTGTGCCGTATTGGCCGACATAGCCGGTCACCGCCGCCACGTTCATCGCCATGCAGAGGCTGTTCAGCAGTCCAAGCCCGCCAACCCGCATAATATCTGCGAACGGCGCCCAAGCCGGCGCGCGGGGCCGGAGGCGTATTCTGCCTTTTCCGAGCATCAGATAAGACGTCAGGTAGATCGCGGCGACGCCCTGGCAGACGACCCATGCAGCAGCGGTGCCCTGAATGCCCATTGCAGGCAGGCCGAACCAACCCAATGTCAGCGCGCCTGAGAGCGCTATTTGGGCTGCGGCGGCGATTGTGATCGTCCGCCCTGGCGTCGCCGTATCGCCAGTGCCGCGATGGATAGCGGAGACGACGAACACGAACCATGTGGCAGCAGCGCCGCCAAACACGATCTGAGCATACTGCACCGCGCCATCCAGCGCCGCGCCTTCTCCGCCGAGCAGCGCAAAAATCGGGCGTGCGAACAAGCCGAGCAGCAGCATGTAAAACGTTGAAAGCCCGGCTGCAATCAACATCGCATGCCAGGCGACCGCCTCTGCTTTTGCAAGATCCCCTGCGCCAAACGCCCTAGCAACGCCAGACGTGACCCCACCGCCTATTGCGCCGCCCGCCGTCATTTGCATGAGCGTCAGAAACGGAAATACCAGTGCCGCGCTTGCCAACGCCGCCGTGCCTAATTGGCTGATATACCAGGCGTCCGCAAATGTCAGCCCGGTCATCATCGCAACGGCGACCACATTCGGCGCCGCCAACTGCCAGAGCACGGCACCCACAGGCGCACTTAATATACCCTCAGTTGCTGGGGAGATAGAATGAGCCAAAGGAATTTGCTTCCGTGCCAGCATTGGTGCCACTGGCGTTAGGTTAGTTGACCGCTGAAATTCAATTATCCACCGTCCACGGCTGCCGCCTGCTTCGAGCGCAGCGTGGGCTTTGGGCGTATTGTCTGGCTGGACGGTTCCAGCAATCCGCAAGGTTACTTTACCAGCTTCGGCCAATTTCCGGAGTTGGTCGAGCTTCTCATATTCGCCGTCATAGGTTCGAACCCAGGTTTGTGCTCACTTTCGAGTGCTTGCTGCACGCTTTGCCGTTCCGAGCGAACAGCCGATCTGGCAGCTAGATGGCTTCGAAGACGAGTTGTCAGTGTGCAAGGGAACTCAATTCTTCAACGATGGTTCCATGGTGCATGAAGCCACTTAGGTCAGGGGCGCAAGACCATGGCCTGAGTGGGGCGACAAGCCGTTTTGCGATCAGGTTATCAGCTAGGGCGGACATGGCCGGCATCGTTAGTCTGACCGCGTCAAGCGGCAGCCAGTTCGAAAGGGTCGCACTGGCGCGATCAATGTCGCCCCGCTGGGTATAAGCGACAGCATGGACGATGTGGGACTCATCCAAGGTCAGGTTTGGATTGCACAGCACGTTTATGGTGAGCGCTCGTCTGCCAGCGGTGGCGCTATTGCTAAGGATCGCTACATGGCTGTGTGCGGCGTCTTTGATATCAAACATGCCGTAGTAGTTCTGAACAGCATCAAAAGCGTGTTTCGGCATACGGGACTTGCCCGCCCAAAGGCGCGTCGCGCCCAGCAGGACCTGTTCCGCGGGCAGAAGATCACGCGGGTTTTGGGGATAAGCTTTATCGGGCATCGATCGCGTCCTCTCTCGTCGCTATTTAGTTAAAATCAGGCGGCCGGATCGGGTGATCTGCAGCATGTAGTCTTCATCATTGTGGCGAATGAGCAGCCGGCGGCCGCCCGTCATGAGCGCGCTCGTTGTGACGCGTGGTGGCGCGGATTTCGGGTCGGGCTGGCCCACAGAGCGATGAGCGCCGCCATTGTGTTTTGAATCGCTCTGTCTCATGGGATACCGCCCATCTGGGGCGCTTGACGGGCCAATGCGGTGAGGGAAGCGTCTGCCGGCATAGGTGCTGTGTCCATTCCAAGGCCTCGGGGTAAAATGACGCGACAACCGGTCTCAGGGTCCGGGAAAACGGACAGGTCGTCGCCATACACACTGCTGATCGTCGGCGCGTCGAAAATGTCGGCGGGCTTGCCCGCAGCAGCGGTGGTGCCGTCCGCAAGGATGATCGCCTGGTCTGCGAAGCGGGACGCCAGGTTCAGGTCATGCAAAACGCATAAGACCCCGATGCCGCTGGCCGCTACGGCGCGGGCGAACGCTAAAGTCGACCTCTGATGGCTAAGGTCCAGGCTTGCGGTCGGTTCGTCGAGCAGCAGATAGCGCGGGCTGCTCTCTTCCAGGGGCATGATCTGCGCTAAGGCGCGGGCCAGGAACACCCGTTGCCGTTCGCCGCCGGAAAGCTGGTTCGCCGCCCGGTCCGCCAAATGGTCCACGCCCGCCGCTGACATCGCCGCCTCGACGATCCTAGCCGCTGTCATGCGTTTCTCCAGGCGTTCGTGAGGCGCGCGACCCATCGCAACCACCTCGAAGGCCCGAAACGCGAATGTGGTCTGGAACTGTTGCTGCAAGACGCTGACCCGTCGCGCGATCTCCAACCGGGAAAAATCGCCGATAGCTCTGCCATCTATTTCGACGGCGCCGCGCACTAGCGGCAGCCGCCCGGTCAGCGCATTGATCAGCGTCGATTTGCCCGCGCCGTTCGGCCCGACGACCGCCGTCATGCGGCCGGGCATGATATCGATATCTACCGCGTTCAGAACGGGCCGTTCGCCACGGTGGACCGTCAGGCGGTCGCCGGACAACATGGCCTACCATCCCCCCTGGGCGCGTCCGCGCATCAACAGCCAAAGGAAGAACGGCCCCCCGATCGCCGCGGTCACAATTCCGATGGGCAATTCAGCCGGCGCTGCGATGGTGCGGGCGATGATGTCAGCCGCCAACATCAGCGACGCGCCCAGAAGGACTGACGTTGGCAAAAGGGCCGCATGAGCAGGCCCGAACAGCATCCGCACGATGTGTGGCGTCACGAGCCCGACAAACCCGATGACGCCGGTCAGGGAGACCGACGCGCCGGTCGCAAGGGCGCAGCACAGAATGAGCCGGCGTTTGATCCTCTCAGGCTCGAAGCCGAGGTGATAGGCGTCCTCTTCGCCGAGGGAGAGCGCGTCCAGCGCGCGGGAGAAGTGTAGAACGCCGATGATCCCGATGATGATGAATATCGCAGCCGGCGCTATGGCAGGCCAGTGCGCGCCCGAAAGACTGCCGAGCAGCCAGAAATTGATGTCGCGAATCTGCTGATCATCGCCGACGAAGATGAACAGGCCGATCCCGGCTCCGCCGATGGCGGTGACGGCGGCGCCCGCAAGCAACAGCGTCGCGATATTCGTGCCGCCGTCCTGTTGCGCAATCACATAGACGAGAAAGATCGCCACAAGTCCCCCGCCAAACGCGGCGATGGGCAGAAGCGCTGGCTGCAACACAGACGGCAACAAGACTAAGAGCGGCGCGTCCAGGAGGATCACCGCGACGGCCCCTAAAGCGGCGCCCGATGACACGCCGATCAAAGTTGGGTCCGCCAATGGGTTGCGGAACAGCCCTTGGAGGGCGGCGCTGCTGAGTGCCAAAGCCGCGCCCGCTAGAACGCCGAGCGCCGTGCGTGGCGCGCGAATGGCAGAAAAGATCAGTTCGTCGCGCGTTGTGAATTCAGCGATGGCGGGCAAGCCAAGATTCGCCAGAATGATCGAAATCGTTTGCGCTGGTGGAATGTCCACAGCGCCGAGCCCGAGGCTGGCGAGAACAAGGAGGCCAAGCGCCGCAGCCGACCCTGCAAGCGCCCTAGCGAGGGTCCGTTGGTTCTTGCGAATGCGGTCGGCGATCGAGGGTTTAACCTCGCCGCCGACGATGGCGTCGGCTATCCCGGTCATGTGGGCTTGCCGTTCACGCCTGGGTGGAGGGCTGCTGTCAGCGCTTCGATTGCATCCGCGAGCCGGGCGCCGAAGCCGAGCAGCATGGCGCCGTCAAAGGCTACAATCCGCCCACTGTGCGCTGCTGACGTCGCCTGAAATTGTGGCTGGGCGCGCATGCCTTCGATGCCGCCCAAAGCCGTCAGCGTCCTTTTGGTGACGATGATGATCTCTGGATCGATGGCGAGCATGGCTTCCGGCTCGAAGGGCTTGTAGCCATTGAACCCGACAGCGATATTCTGACCGCCGGCGAGTTCGATCATGGCGTCGGCGCTGGAGCCGACACCGCCAGCCATCAGGGCGCCACGGCCGACGGAAAGCAGGAACAGCGTCTTCGGCTGCTTGCTCGGCGCTGGAACTTTCGCAAGGGCCGCATTTATCATCTGCTCAATCGATGTGGCGAGCCGTTCGCCGGCGGCAATCGTGTCGACGGCGGCCGCGACCGCCCGGATTTTCCGAAGGGCGCCCGCTACACTTGGTTCATCGGGGATGTCGGTAAACCGAACGCCCGCCTGTTTCAGGACCTGAATAGCCTCTTTCGGCCCGGCGTCGGCGATGGCGATGATGTGGTCGGGCGCGAGCGCCAGGATCGGTTCGGCGGAGAGCCTGCGCATATACCCAACATTGGGCAGCTTTGTCGCCGCTGTCGGGTGCCGGCTCGTCGTGTCGACAGCGACGATGTTTCTATCCGCTCCTAGCCTGAATAGAATCTCCGTCACGTCGCCTCCGATGGAGACAAGTCGCTCGGGCGGTGCCGCAGCCGCGGTCAGGCTCGCCAACGGCACGCCAAGGTAATGGGCGACAATGAGGACACGGCAGAAACGGCGCATCTTGATGAATCCTTCCAATTAGAACGCGAGCTTGTATGAGATCCGGGCCTTGGAGTTCCGACCTGGCTCATTGGCGTTGGCGAAGATGCTGTGCGTGTCGTAGGAGGAGCGCTCGTCGCCGCCGCCCACCCCTTGGCCGTTATTCGGCTCTTCCGCTTCATTGAAGAAGGCGGTGCAAGCGGCTTCGAAATAGTGATCCTCCCCGATGTCGGCGCCGGCCTTCAACATGCCTGCGATGACTTCGTCGCCCCAGTTGATCAGCTTTGAACCGTCGCCCAAGTCAATCGCGTCGCTGCCGCGATAAGTTACGTTGGCGATGACGTCGCCGCCGCTATCGGATTGTGCATAGGCTGTGAGGGATTCGAACTCCTCAGTGTTGACGTCCTGGTATCCGGCGGAGATCCGAGCGCCCGCCCTTTCGCCTGGCTCCAAAAAGTCTTCGGCGCGCCTTCCGAAACTCCAGGATGCCGCCAGTACCGCCGCTGCCATAGAGAGAGGACGCACTTCCGCGCAGGACTTCAATGCTCCTGAGAAGCTCGGGATCAATGAAGAACCGCCCATCATGGGCTGAACCGAAGATCGGTCTGACGCCGTCGAACAACACGGCCACATAGGCACCGTCATAGCCCTAATACTGGGTGTTTCGCCAGTGCGCCGTGGCCCGCCATTGAACTCGACGCCGGGGACAAACCGGAGCACATCGTCTGGGGAGGAGGGTTGGGCGCGTTCAATATCGTCGCGCTCCAGAACAGTCACCATTCCCGGAGCGTCAAAAGCCGGTAATGGTTTGCGCGTCTTGGTAAACGTCATCTGGTCAAGGAAGATCGAGCCTTCATCCTCCGCCTCTGCAACCACGGTTTGGGCCACAGCAGAATGGGCATATAGCGCTGTCGCGGCGCTCAAGATGGCGGCCCACTTTCCTGTTTTTCTCATGACGCCAACGCGCTCCTTATGTGTGAGCGATGGCTGGCTGGGCCGACCGCGGGGGGACGCGTTCGGCTTGGCTGGCGTATGCTGTCGATAAACACTAAAACCTCTTGACGGATATGCGAATGAGTTTCAATTTCATCGTGTAGCCAGTGAGGTTATGCCGACATCGGCAAATGATTAATAATGAGAACTATTATCATTCGCAAGCTAAATCTAAAAATTTCTGCAACCCACTGCCTCAGGAGGGCGTCACCATGTTTGTCGCAATGAATCGTTTCAAGATCGTCAAAGGCCGCGAAGAGGACTTCGAAACGGTATGGAGAACGCGGGACAGCCGGTTGTCGGACGTCCCGGGATTTGTTGAATTCCATCTGCTTCGTGGTCCCAAAACAGATGAACATACGCTGTTCGCCTCCCATACGATCTGGGAGAATCAAGCCGCTTTCGAAGCCTGGACCAAGTCCGAGGCGTTCCGCATCGCCCATGCCGGTGCCGGCGAAACACGCGGCATGTATATTGGACATCCTGAGTTCGAGGGCTTCGAAGCGGTCATGAAATCCTTGCCGGCTAACGCCGCCGCCGCTGAATAACGGCGAACGGAGCCATCATCATGGGATTGACCCAATTCGCCGCGGGCGGCGTGTCCTTGGACGTAGCAGCCATCGAGAAGCTCCTCGCGCTCGGCGGCCCGACAGCGAGCGCGGCGGCAATGACCATGGCGTAGATAGCGACAATCTTGACGCCTTTTTCCTCGCCATAAAGTTCCTTTATAACGGCCATACCAATCACAACTTCACATGCGCCCGTCAGACCCAGCAGGACACGCGCCACAATCAGCGCTTCTGCCGACCATGCCAACGCACAGCCAAGCGCCGCGAAGCAGAATAGTGAAAGCCCAAGCAACATGGCAGTGCGGCGGCCAAACCTGTCCGATAGTGGCCCAAAAAACAGCTGCCCGACCGCAAACCCAGCCAAATTAAAGGTCATGGTCAATTGAATGGTTTCAGGGCTTGCTGAAAAAACTTCAGTCAGTGTCGGTAGGGATGGCACATAAAGATCAGTCGCCAACAAGCCCACCGTACTCGCCAACATCAACACTGCGGGAACAATCCATGAGGGGGACGCTATTTTTTGGTATTGATGAGGGGGCCATTGCAGATATTCCTTCCACGGCCCAACACCATATTTGTGCCCCACTGTCGATGCTGTGAAGCGTCACGGGTGTCTTGGTCAGCCCCCACCGAGTGGTCCGTGTCTAATGTTAGTGGATAGCCGGTCACTTTTCTATGGGCAGGAGGACTGAAAGGATGTGAAAGCCTTTGGTTTCAGCTTTAATTACTTAAAATTTCGCCCATGCGACCGGCCAATGTTTCGAGTGCCGCGCTTTTATCCTCAGCATATCCAAAGCGATTATATACCTTAGTCACACCGCCTTCTGCATGGTTCAGCACCCGGCTAATCGTCGAGACTAGAATACCGTACGCCGCCATGCCTGTGCCAGAAGTCACAAAATTAACTAAGCCAAAAGTGTACCAAAAAACGTACCGATCGGGCTTTGTGTTTGATAATTATTATAATAATTCAATTACCTAGTATATTCTTATGGCGCCGGGTGAGAGATTCGAACTCCCGACCTTCGGTTTACAAAACCGCTGCACTACCACTGTGCTAACCCGGCTAGGTGTTTAATGTTAAGCAAATCAAGTTTAAAGGCGACTAAAAAGCCAACACTTTAAGAAGCGCTCAACAAACACCATAAAAAACTATGGATAATCCGATGATGAGGTTTTTTCAAGACACACATCTACGATTTTAATGTCCCACCAGTTAGCACCAACAAGCATCAGACACGTGTGCAACTCGAATTATCTAGAACACCTGACCCTTCGCTGATGCAGTAGGCACCCCACAAATTAGTAATAAATAACAAATACAGTTGGTTAGGTACATAGTTAGGTGCTATATATAGTGCCTTTCAATCAATCATTACCAACGGTTGTGAGTGCTGACTATTTCCCTTTGTCATATTGATGATCAGATAGGTACTTCTCAGCTTCATTCTGCTTTTCCAGTCTTTAGACACTCTTCAGATAGCAATGAGCTGTCGCCCTGGTTTGAACCTGTATCATTACCGCTGGCTAGGTAGTGTTGGTATTTTAGGGGCCAGGGCCAGGGCAGTGGTTAGGATGATACTTATAAATACAATGCCTCAGGATATTTATTTGAAAAAGGCCACGATATGCAAAGGCTATAGTGATCTTATGGATTTAGCCTGACAGTCTCAGCTGTAATGTGAATCGTGCACAGCGAACGTTTGTGAATCTAGGTGTTTCCCCCGCTGCGCGAAGTAGAGTTTTATCGTATCTGTTGTTTGCTTTTGTGTTAATCCAAACCTTTCCAAGGCGATCCACTACGGCAATGATACGACTATTTAGTAAAGGTGGTACACAAGATCACCGGTCTCTAAATTAACATTTCCTGCGGCAATGGCTTGGACTCCATTGAGCCATGCGTACTTCTCTGAACCTGTCTGGAAGGTAGGTGCAACAGCAATTAGACCATTCTCCATATCGCCGCGCCCCTGATACTCTACGTAAATGAATTCACCGTCGTCATGTTCAATGTAAAGCGAACATCTAAGCAAGCGATTGTCCCATCAGCAGATAAAGTCAGCCAATCCGCGGCATCATTTGGTGCGAGAGTTGCATTAACTTTATCGGAAGCAACCTCTACCGAAGCAACGTCGACAATTACGCGTGTGCCCTTTGGGCCGCTTCCGACTTCGGTCATCGCGTCTAGCTTAACGCGTATTGTGCCAACCGCTTATAAAGCAGCTTTTGGTATAGAGATTCCATCTGCCATGGACCCGACTCCTTAAAAATTGCAAATCAAGAGTAATGTATAGCTTTTTATTTTTCTAATTTAAAGGTTGTGACTCGATTATTTTAGATAGCATGAAATTTAACCTTTAAAGTCCCACAGATAATTTCACTGTGGTTAGGTCGTATAAAGTTTTATTGTTTAAAAAAGTCAACAATACTAGAAAATAAAAAAAACTAATCGTAATTTTTATCTTTCTTCACTATACTATTTTTTAATTAAATTATATATTTGATTAATTGTCAATAAAAAATCCACATGTAAATCCAATATATTATAATATAGAGGCCATTAATTTTAATTAATTGAATTTGTTACTCAGAAACAATCGAATCCGATCGATCGATTTTTGTCGAGCCTCCAGGTCGCTTCCTATCTGAACTTGTCGAAAGTTACTAACTGTGATCGTACGCCGCTTTGAGGTTGGATGATCAAATGAATGCACTGCACCTTTATATGTATCTGCAATTACCAATGCACCACCTATTGCATTTGCGGTTTTAGACAGCTCCTGACAGGGCTTAGGCCATGTCCAGTTATCATCCGCCCCTAATTGCAGAAGTGTTGGCACCTTAGCCGTATACGTTGGCAGCCGATCTCTCAAATTAATGCATCCAGGATAGAACCCAAAAGCAGCACGAAAATCATACTTAAGGTTCTGTGGCCGTTGGAATGCGTCAGAGAAAACGGTCCAAAGCATTGACATTGCGCCGTTTGACCAGCCGCCTAAAACAATATTATCCGGAGCGACAAAAGACTGAGACTGCAGCCAGCGTAAAGCTCCATAAGCATCGTGAGGTCGCTCCAGGTCAGGTTCTATCGGTCGGTCTGCCAATGATATTTGGCAAATAGAGCGGTATCCTCGCTCTGTAAAACTATCGACGAGTAAGACTACATATCCCTCTTCCAGAAAAATATCCCTCCATGCGGTTTCACGCGATTTTAGACGGCCGTACTTTTTAGTCAGAAGGCCCGAGCATCCATGCATCATTATTATAGCGGGGCGTGGCTCTTGTGTTGAGGGCCGGAACAAATACGCAGATATTAGCGAACCATCGCCGCTTTTCAGCATAATCTGATTTTCTGTTAATGCCTGATCAACCGGTAATTTAACACAACTTATAAAAAAGCTGCAGAGTAGAACAAAAACCCAGCGAATCATTTTAATTATCCTTCGGTCGTAAAATTATTAATTTTCTAAATCTTGCGATATCGCTTTCTTGCTACTTTGTAGGAGTAGGCTCGATAAAAATGTGGGAATTGCCCAGTTAGGAGCAGGAGTTCTTGACCGCACTGTTTTTATAAATGCAAGATCAAGCCGCCAGTCAAGCGAAAGTAAATCCGCGACGATAAAATCTGGCCGCTAGACGCATCCTCAAAGCTTTCAGCATCCAAGAAAAATATAAGTGCACTGGTTGCTATAGCCCCCCTTCTCTGCATCTATTAAAACCTGACTCCGGAATAGGAGCTTTTATTATCCATTAACGAATCGTATTTTGACGGTATAGCGTTCTGCCTTCGTTAAATACGGATATTTCAATCAATTTCGGTAAACATAAGCTAGAGGAAACGGTCTCAAAAGCATCCGGAGTACCGATGCCATTGCAATACTGACTTGGGAGCAGAGGGCCGCAGGTCCGACTCTTGCCGCTTAAGCCAATTTGACTAATGACGTAGTCCATACCGACTGAAGTTCAGAAAAAATAGAATTAGGGGAACCGGAGACACATAGGAGACATTTTTCTCCTGAAATTATTCCACCAAGCCTCGACCTTAGTCACCCAGGTAGGCCCTTTCTAACAGAATCGTTCAGCCTGTGAACTGACATCAGCAGCATTACCAGGCTGATTTACCAGGCATTAGACACGTGTGGAATTCGAATTATTTAGATTACCTGCCCCTTGGTTGATGCGGTAGCTACCTCATAAATCAGTGATAAAATAACAAAATCAATTATTTAGATACATAGTTGGACATTATCTGCAGTAGCCTAACAATCAAAAAGCACCAAATGTTGTGAGTCGTGGCCATTTCCTTTGGCTCTTTTGACAGAAACGAATTTAGCTTCAATGTTAGACCTAGTGATATTCGGACCGGCTTATTGCTCCAGTCACACAAAACAGATTCCATCACCCAGTAGTAGTGCCTCACGGTATTAGGTTTTCTCTCGCTTTTTGCCATGAAGCGTTTGAAAAGGGCAGCGAAAGTAATTAGAAGCGCTTCCTCGTTAGCCTCTGCCTTGCGCTTCACACCCGCTTTCTCTTGGCGATAAGTGAGAGGAGCGATACCGCTACGCATACCCTTAAGGGACCTTCTGCAGCTGCTCTAGCTTAGGTCATAGTCAACAGGTCAGTTTTGCCGAGGATAACTTTACAA
Organism: Alphaproteobacteria bacterium; assembly: GCA_965660545.1. Taxonomy (GTDB): domain Bacteria; phylum Pseudomonadota; class Alphaproteobacteria; order Bin95; family Bin95; genus VMCJ01. The sequence goes on from CBFIAF010000002.1 coordinate 200,474, forward strand.
GCCCTTCCGCCTCTGAGTCGACCATTGACTTCAAACGTAATCGGACCTTTGGGCTGAACTCTAACTGCAAAGCCACTCAATCTATCATCGCGAACAAAGAATTCCTTGCCGGTAGGCTGAATATAATTCACTAAGTTTTGAGTGAGTGTTTGGCGAACGATCATTGCTGCTTATCCTATTCAGGAAGCAAACAGAAAACAGGATTTTTTAGTATTTGCCTTTGTAGCCAGGTTTAAAAATTTAAAAATCACAGATTTATTGGGTTTTTAAGCTGTTCTAGGCTGAGAGCGTAGATTTAAATATCTGCTTTACTAACAATGTGCTAATCCGACTTTACGATCATAGATCCTGCCTAAAAAGAGCTCGCAATTCCTGAGTGCCTCAAGGGTCGCCCATTTTTAAAGCGGCAATGAAGGCGCTTTGCGGAATTTCTACCTGGCCGAAGGAACGCATACGCTTTTTGCCAGCTTTTTGCTTTTCCAGCAGTTTCTTTTTACGCGTGATATCGCCGCCGTAGCATTTTGCGGTGACATCTTTACGCATCGCGCTAACGGTTTCGCGTGCGATCACTTTGCCACCAATAGCCGCTTGCACCGCAATCTTGAACAGTTGGCGCGGGATCAAGTCCTTCAAACGTTCACAAAGCGCGCGACCTCGGTATTCCGCCTGGGTTCTGTGAACAATAGCTGCAAGCGCCTCAACTGGTTCGTTGTTAACAAGGATAGAAAGCTTCACGAGTTCGCCTTCCTCATAGCCATCAATTTGATAGTCAAACGATGCGTAGCCGCGACTGATTGATTTCAGACGGTCATAGAAGTCAAACACGACCTCATTCAAAGGCAGCCGGTAGATCAGCATTGCGCGCTCACCAACATAGGTCAGCTCTTTCTGGATGCCGCGCCGCTCTTCACAAAGCTTGATAACGCCACCCAGATGTTCATCCGGCAGCATAATGGTCGCGTTGATCCAGGGTTCTTCGATTTTGGCGATCTGCATAACGTCTGGCATGTCTGCTGGGTTATGCATCTCCATGACACCGCCTTTCACCATATGCAAGCGATAGACCACGCTTGGGCTGGTGGCGATAAGATCAAGATTAAATTCACGATCTAACCGTTCCTGGATGATCTCCAAGTGCAGCAAGCCAAGGAATCCGCAGCGGAAACCAAAGCCCAGGGCTGCGGATGATTCCGTTTCAAATTCAAAGCTGGCGTCATTTAAGCGGAGCTTGCCTAGGCTCTCACGCAACTGCTCAAAATCTGCGGCATCAGCAGGGAACAAGCCACAGAACACAACGGGCATATTTGGCTTGAAGCCGGCAAGCGGCTTATCAGTTGGCTTACGGTCATCGGTTAGCGTGTCGCCAACTTGGCAGTCTGCCACAGCCTTAATCTGCGCTGACACATAACCAATTTCGCCTGGTCCAAGGGACTGGCGCTTCGTGCGCTTTGGCGTAAACACACCCACTTCGTCAATTTCGTAGGCAGCACCTGTCGCCATCATGCGCATCCGCATGCCACGCTTGATCTCGCCATTCATCACGCGGACCAGGGTAACAACGCCTAGGTATTGGTCGTACCAACTATCAACCAGTAGTGCCTCCAGCGGCCCCTCAGTATCACCGTTCGGGGGCGGTAGGCGCTGAACAATGGCTTCCAGCACTCCTGGTACGCCTTGACCCGTCTTGGCTGAAATTTCGAGCGCCTCAGAAGCGTCAATGCCGATGACATCTTCAATTTGTGCCTTAATGCGTTCCGGCTCAGAAGCCGGCAGATCAACTTTATTCAGGACTGGCACGATCTCTAGATCGTTCTCGACCGCAAGGTAAACATTCGCCAATGTTTGCGCTTCAACGCCCTGTGTCGCATCAACGACGAGTAGAGCTCCTTCGCAAGCGGATAGGCTTCGGCTCACCTCATAGGCAAAATCAACATGGCCCGGAGTGTCGATCAAGTTCAGCTCATACTCAATGCCGTCCTTGGCTTTGTATTTCAGTTGGACAGTCTGGGCCTTAATGGTGATTCCACGTTCTTGCTCAATATCCATTGAATCAAGTACTTGCTCGGACATTTCCCGGTCTGTCAGACCGCCGCACATTTGGATCATCCGGTCGGCCAGCGTCGACTTGCCATGGTCGATGTGGGCGATGATAGAGAAATTGCGGATGTGGCTGAGGTCGGTCATGATTTCCGGTGATGCAAAAGTACGCAGTGGCTAGAGATCTAGCGCATGACAGGCCTATTGGGAATGGGCGTAAGGCGCGAATTGTAGTGGTCGTGCTCTATCGGTGCATTCTGACGACGATACGCGCTTCCCGGTTCAAGGGTTATCTAGGGCAAATAGACCTGTCCATCCATGATCCGCCGCGCTGTCCGGCCCAATGTCGCGCGCTCAACATGATATTTATTGCCGATGAGGGTGACGCGCGTTTCGGTCTTGATCACACCCGCCGGATGGCCAATATGAACGGTCTCTTGATCCTGCGCTTCCGGACTTGCCATTTCGTGAACAATAGTGCCAGGCAGTTTGCTGGCAACGCCAGTGCAGACCGTGCTCGTTCCAGCGTAGGTCTTGTGCATTTGCTGCATGAACATCAGGCGCGAGATGAAATGGACGGTCTCTGCCTTTACAACGGCATCGCCTAAGACGTTCTGATAGTCCTGCGGTGGACCGATCACGGCGATAAGGGGCGTTGCGGGTGATTGCCTCTTTGATTGAGCGGCATCGGCCAGCATGCCCATGGCGACAGCACCGGCACCGCGTATCCGTTCAAGCAGTGCCGTCAAGCCCGTGTTCGCGTCGATCTCGGCGGCGGTCTCAGTTCCGGTTAGGCCAACATCCTTGGCGCGAATGAAAACATGGGCATTGCCGATATCGACGAGTGAGGCCTCGATTTGCCCAAAGCCCGGGACGTCGAGCCGATCAATGGGATTGCCAGTTGGTAGCAAGCGATCGGTCGCGCCGCCAGCGGTGTCGGCCATATTTAGAGTGATTTGGGCCCCTGTGCCGGGAACGCCAGGGACAGTGTAATCGCCTTTCTCCATCGGGCGACCATCGGTTGTCACCGGCACTTCAGCGATGATCAGGCTTTCCAGGTTGGTGTTGTAGATGCGCACTTCCGTGATAGGCACATTCTTAGGCACCATGTTTTCCCAAATGGCAAAGGCCCCAACGCCCGCAGTTAGGTTCCCGCAGAGCGAGTGATAATCCACATAAGGTTCGTCAATTTCGACCTGGCCGAACGTGTAGGTCAGGTGGCAATCAGGCCGGTCCGCAGGCGGTGGGCCGACAACGCACACCTTGCTGGTGAGCGGATCGGCGCCGCCCAACCCATTGATCTGTCGTTTATCCGGAGACCCGAAGATATCAAGAATAACTTTGTCACGCGCACCACCATCTAGCGGCAGATCGCTTTCTTTCAGATAGACACCCTTACTGGTGCCGCCCCGGATGATGGAGCAGCGGATTGCTTCGCTCATAGCAACATTAGTCCTACAAAGTTTGCCGCAGCAAGTCGCGCTGCGTTGTGCCTGCGTATTCCTTGCGGTAGCGGCCGCGTCGCTGGAATTCAGGGACGATTTCATCGACGAACTGTTCGATGGCACCGGGGGACTGAATAGGGCTTAGCATGAAGCCGTCTCCGCCAGCGTGGTCAACGAAGGCTTCCATTTGGTCTGCCACGCTGAGCGCTGTGCCAACGAACTGCGGCAAGCCGACGGACTGACCATGGCGGGCGGCGACTTCTGCTAGTGTCATAGACGACCCGTCAGGCTTAAAGAAACGCGTGCGCATTCGGTGCAGTTCGGGCTCGTTCCTTTCGGCCATCAGTGCGTCATCTGGAATAACAGATAGATCATAGTCTAAGTGGGCGGAGAGGATAGTCTTGCCAGCGTCCAGCGGCACAAGGGCGTTGTGTTCTTCCTGCAATTCCTGCGCATGGGCTTCGCTTTCGCCAATGATGGGCTGGGCGCCGAACAGAATGGCGCAATGGGCTGGATCACGCCCGAAGTCTGCCATGTGGGCATGGATGGAATCACGGTAAGCCTTAGCATCTTCCGGGCGTGGTTGAATGGCGAACAGCGCATCTGCATATTTTGCCGCGAAATCCTGGCCCTTGGGCGATGTGCCAGCCTGCATGATGGCGGGACCATTCTGGGGAGAGGGGACGACGTTCAGCGGACCGCGGCTTCTAAAATGCTTTCCTTCGTGTTCGATGCGATGAACTTTGGATGCGTCGGCGAATACAGCTCCTTCTTGATCCATCACGACCGCACCTTCATCCCAGCTCGTCCAAAGTTTTTGGCAGACTTCCATGAATTCATGCGCTTGTTCATAGCGCTTGTCGGTCGGCGCACGTTCATTACCATAATTGGCGGCCTGGTTGCGGTTGATGGATGTGACAACGTTCCACCCGGCCCGGCCTCCGGTTATATGATCTAGCGTCGCCCACATCCGGGCCGCGTAAAATGGATGTTGGTTGGAGGTAGAGAAGGTGGCCGCTAGGCCAATACGCTCAGTGACCGCGCCAAGCCATGCCAACAGCGGCATCGGGTCATGCTCTGGCGCCTGGGCGGCATAGCGGAGCGCGGGCTTCATCGTGCCGGAGAATGAATCTGAGATGTAGTTGAGGTCCGCGAAGAAGACCATATCGAACAAGCCACGCTCGCAAGTCTGCGCAATGTGTTCATAAAGCTTGGGGCGATCCCAACGAAAGTTGGTGTGGTCCGTTTTTGGATGTCGCCACATGCCGAGGCTATGATAGCTCGGGCCATGTACAAGAAATTGCGCCAGATGGATAAGAGATTTTTGGGCCATGAAGGTTTAGTCGTCCTAAGTTCAGTCGGAATAGTATCCGCGGGCGATTTTGGAGCCACGGTCTTGGCGCGCCCGAAAACGCTTGACACCTTCTGTGTGCGCATCGCAGGCAGCGGGCGTTTCCGCCTCTGTGAGGCGCTGTTCTTTGATGAAGTCTTCATGCGCCCATTGCCCGCGAACGAGTAGCGCTGTCGGCTGCGGCTTGCCAAGCGGCCGCACGTGTGCGGGGATGTAGCTCAAGCCAACGCCAATGCGCCGGTCGTGATAGTTATTGGCACCGCTGGAATGAATGAGCTTGGTATGATGTAACGACATCTCGCCAGCTTTAAGCGGCATCGGCGCGCCGGACTTGTTGTCTAGCCCACGGATGCCCTGGCCGCGTTTGATCATATTGTCGGAGTTCAAATCATCAAAATGCTCTAGCCATGCGGATTGGTGTGTGTCGGGCAATACATGCATGCAACCAGATTCAACTGGCGCATCGGACAGCGCGACCCAGGCTGTGACTTGCTCCGCTGGGTCTAGGAAGAAATATGCACCGTCCTGATGCCAGAGAACATACGCAGGTGCGCCTGCCTCCTTGGTCCACAGCGTGATGTGATACAGCAAGATATCTGGCCCAATCAGGTCCTCAACCGCATCCAATACTGCCGGGTGGTGTGCGATTTGGTCGGCCCAGTTAAAAAGTAAATGCGGCTTGGATTTTTCTGGAAAGTCTAAGGGCGCGCCGATTTCGGCTTCATGGCGCTCCAGATCACTGCGATAATCCGTATACTCCGAGCGTGACAGAACAGGCACGGGGTAGCAGTATCCGTGTGTTCGGTAGTGGTTGATCTGGTCCTCTGTAAGTCGCTTTGGCATGGGCGGCAGCCTTCATTGAATTCAGTTCTCAGAATGCTGCTTGAAGGGGCCACAGGTCAACCGGCGGGGACAGGCTTGCCCGTCAATGAAGCGCGCTCAGATAGCTCGAGCCAGTTCCCATCAGGATCACGAATAAAGCTATAGCGGACTTGGCCTACGGTTTTTGGTGCCATGCCGATTTCTACGCCAGACCGTTCCAAGGCGGCAGTTAAGCTGTCACAATTAAATATCTGCAATGTCATGTATCGCAGGCCACGCTCCCGCCATCCATCAACGCGGGCAGGTGCCCCTGGCTCGGCAATGATCGTACTCCGACCAAGCTTCAGCGTATCCGTGCCATCGGATCGTAGCCCAAGCGCTTCACTGTAAAACCGCATGAAGGCATCTAGGTCATGCGTTCCGGCGTGGAGCGTGAGGTCCGTAGTCTCCGTACGAATTAGGCTGATGGGCACACCGTCAGGAGTTTGAAGACTGGTGGCATCCTTATGAGCGATAGAAAGACGTGCATATCCTCCAGCTGGTAAGTCAGATAAGGCCGTGCGCGTGTGGTTCACCTTGATGATGCTGTTGCCCAGGGTCCAGCGATGCTGGTGAAATCCGCCGCCAAGCTTCGCCATGTGGTCATAGGGCAGACCAACTTCATCGCTCCAGAAGGCGGTATGGCCAGCAATGTCATTGGTTGCGAAACCAACATCGAAGGCTGGCTTTGCAAATTGGATTTTCGGCATTGGCGGGGTCCTAGTAGGGGGTGCCGGTGTAGCTTTCGGCGAATGCAGTTTGGACAGCAGAGTTATCCGTAAGCCGCGCTAATTCCGCTAATTGTATTCGGCGATCGAAGGAGGACGCCTTATCATTACGGTGAGTGAGCGCCGTCAATTCAGATGAAAATCTGACCGCTTGCCAGACCCGGGCTAAGGCCTTAACGGAATAGGCGTCAAGTCCCGCGCTCGATTTCTCCTCATAGAACTCGCGGAGAGCGCCAGCCAGATAATATACATCGCTTGCTGCTAGGTTTAGGCCTTTGGCACCTGTTGGTGGCACGATGTGGCCTGAGTCGCCTGCCAGGAACATTCGCCCGAAGCGAAGCGGTTCTGCAACGAAGCTGCGAAGTGGCGCCACACTCATCTCAAGCGCCGGGCCGGTGGTGACGCGGGCCGCCGCTTCCGCATCTAAGCGCGCGCGAATTTCATCCCAGAACCGGTTGATTGACCAAGCCTTTGAATTTTCATCTACAGCGCATTGCAGATAGTAACGGCTGCGCGTGGGTGAGCGCATGGAACACAATGCAAAGCCGCGCTCATGGTTCACATAGATCAACTCATCAGATACCGGGGGGACATCAGCTAGCACGCCTAACCATGCAAATGGGAAAATGCGCTCAAACTCCTGGATTGATTTTGAAGGCACACTGGCCCGACAGATGCCGTGATAACCATCTGCGCCTACAATGAAATCACATTTTATTTCATATTGTTGTCGATTTTTCTTAAATTGAACTTTTGGGGTCTGTCCATCAAAATCAACAGGCAGGACGACATCTGCATCATAGATTGTTTGGGCATTTGAATTGTTGCGCGCGCCCATCAGGTCTCGCGTCACTTCTGTTTGGCCATAAACGGTAACTTTTCGACCTCCAGTTCTAGCACCAAGGTCTATACGGCGACGCCTGCCGTCAAAGGCGATTTCCAGTCCATCATGAACCAGTCCTTCAACGTCGATGCGGGCGGCAAGGCCCAGCGTTCGCAACTGCTGCACGGTCCCAGATTCAAGTACGCCTGCCCGGATGCGGCCAAGGATATAATCGGCAGATTGTTTTTCAACAATTACGTTGTCGATGCCATTAGCGCTTAAATGCGCACCGAGTAGCAAGCCTGCTGGCCCAGCTCCGATAATTGCGACTTGTGTAAGCATATACTCTCCCTGCGGAGTGTATGCTGCCATGAAATGCGGTAGGCACCCAAGCAGGAAAGTATGCGACTTAGGCTTTTGCCTTGATTGCCGCTTGCCCAGCCGCGAGCCGCGCTGTCGGCGTGCGGTAGGGAGAGCAGGAAACATAATTCAGCCCAACGCCATGGCAGAATTCGACTGACGCTGGATCGCCGCCATGTTCGCCGCAGATGCCCAGTTTGATGTCTGAACGGCTCTTGCGGCCGCGTTCAGCGGCAATCTCAATCAACTCGCCAACGCCCTCTGGATCTAGCGAGACAAACGGGTCTTTTTCCAGCACGCCTTGGCGGAGATAGCTGTCCAGGAACGACGCCGCATCATCTCGAGACAGGCCAAACGTGGTCTGAGTCAAATCATTGGTGCCAAAGCTGAAGAATTCCGCATGTTCTGCAATATCAGCAGCTCGAAGGGCCGCGCGGGGCAATTCGATCATTGTGCCGACTTGGTACTCCATCGTTTGACCGGTCTCGTCGGCGACCGCCTTAGCAACGGCATCAACCAACATTTTCATCCGCTCGATCTCGGCTTTGGTCGCGACCAGCGGAATCATGACTTCGGGAATGACAGGTTTACCGGTTTCTTTGGCAAGCGCGCCTGCCGCCTCGAAAATCGCGCGGGCCTGCATTTCGTAGATTTCGGGGTAGGTGATTGCCAAACGGCAGCCCCGATGTCCAAGCATTGGGTTAGCTTCAGTCAGCCGCGCGGCGCGCTCCCTGATCGCATCAAGTGACTTGCCAGAGACGCGGGCGATTTCAACCATCTCGTCATCGGTATGCGGCAGGAATTCGTGTAGCGGCGGGTCTAGCAAACGAATCGTAACCGGCAGCCCCGCCATGATCCGGAAGAGATCGTGGAAATCTTGGCGCTGCATTGGCAGCAATTTGGCGAGTGCCGCCTGACGGCCAGTTTTATCATCCGCCATAATCATTTCGCGCATGGATACAATGCGCTCTGCATCAAAGAACATATGTTCTGTTCGGCAAAGGCCGATGCCCTCTGCGCCAAAGCTGAGCGCTACCTCTGCGTCTGCCGGGGTTTCGGCGTTGGTGCGGACCCTTAGCTTACGGACACTGTCTGCCATTTCCATAAGCCGTGCAAAGTCTTCAGATAGTTCGGGGCTCAGTGTCGGCACCGCTCCTAAATATATGTGGCCTTGCCCGCCATCCAAGGTAATGCGCTCACCCTTTTTGATTTCACGACCGCCAGCGCGGAATACGCCCTTGGCATAATCCACAACCACTTCACCTGCACCCGCAACGCAGGAGCGGCCCATACCGCGCGCGACCACGGCAGCATGGCTTGTCATGCCACCGCGGCTTGTAAGAATGCCGCGCGCTGCATGCATGCCATGAATATCTTCAGGGCTAGTTTCTACCCGCACCAGGATCACATCTACGCCAGCTTGGGATAAGGATTCGGCTTCGTCAGCGTTGAACACGACCTCACCCGACACAGCGCCTGGGGAAGCTGGTAGGCCACGTGCGAGCAAGGTCCGTTCTGTATTCGGGTCTAGCATGGGGTGCAGAAGTTGGTCCAGCGATGCGGGGTCTACGCGCAATACGGCTTCGTTCTTCGTGATCAGCCCTTCGCTTGCCATTTCAACGGCGATGCGGACTGCAGCCTTTGCTGTGCGCTTGCCGGAGCGGGTTTGCAGCATCCAAAGGCGGCCTTCTTCAACCGTGAATTCGATGTCCTGCATGTCGCGGTAATGGCGTTCTAAGTCTGCCTGTACTTCAAGCAATTGCCCGAAGACTTCAGGCATGGTTTCTTCCATCGAAAGCAGCTCAGATTCCTGGGCTTCGCGGCCGTGGATTGTGAGCGATTGTGGCGTGCGAATGCCAGCAACAACGTCCTCGCCCTGCGCATTCACCAGGAATTCGCCATAGAACATTTTCTCGCCGGTGGAAGGATCGCGGGTGAAGGCAACGCCAGTTGCGGAAGTATCACCCATATTGCCAAACACCATGGCCTGTACGTTGACGGCAGTGCCCCAGCTTGCGGGAATATCATGGAGGCGGCGATACGTGGCAGCACGCGGTGTCTGCCAGCTTTGGAATACGGCGCTAATGGCACCCCAAAGCTGCGCCTTTGGGTCTTCTGGGAATGGCTCGTCTAAGTCCTCTTGCACCAATTGCTTGAACTTAAGCGTAAGCTGGTGCCAATCACTTGCATCCAACTCCGTATCTAGGGCGATGCCTTTGCTTTCCTTGCGAAGTTCGATTTGCTCTTCGAACATGCCATGGTCAGCACCCATAACAACGTCGGCATACATCTGTACGAAACGGCGGTAGCTATCCCACGCAAAACGCTCGGATCCAGATTGGATAGCGAGGCCTGCGACTGTTTCCTCATTCAAACCCAGGTTCAGAACCGTATCCATCATTCCAGGCATGGAGACCCGGGCGCCGGAGCGCACGGACACCAAAAGCGGGCGAGCAGGGTCACCAAACTTACGGTCGGTCGTTGCTTCGATGGCTTCAAGCGCTTTGGTGACAGCCGCTTCAAGGTCATCAGGATACTTGCGGCCATTGTCGTAATAGGCGGTGCAGACGTTCGTGGTGATCGTAAAACCCGGTGGCACCGGCAGGCCAAGGCTGGCCATCTCTGCAAGGTTGGCACCCTTACCACCCAGCAATTCTCGCATTTCGGAACGACCGTCTGCAGATCCGCCGCCGAAGCTGTACACCAATTTTGTCATCGTCTGGCTCGTCCTATTCCGGAACATATGGGCCGCAGCCCGCGTCCTAACCTTCGATCAGCGAAAAGTCAGCCACGCCGCGCATCGTCGTGCCAATTTCTACAAGCAGTCGAAGCCTATTGGCACGCACTGTTGGATCATCCGCATTTACGGTGACTTCTTCGAAGAACGCATCAACTGGTTGGCGGAGACCGGCCAAAGCCGCCATTGCTTCACCGAAGTTGCCTGCGGCGATAGCTGAATTGACATTGGGAGCGGTCGTTGAGAGGGCGGCATGCAATGTGGTTTCTTCAGCTTGCACGAAGAGAGCCGGATCAGCGGCGTCATCGTAGCTTTTGCTATCTTTTTTGGCTTCGATGCCCGTGATATTGGCGGCGCGACGGTATGCGATCAGCAGATTGCCGCCATCCTCACTCGCCAGAAGTCGGCCGAGCGCCTGGGTGCGGCCGACCAGGCGAACCAAGTCATCCTCATCACCCAGCGCCAGCACGGCAGCAATATGGTGATGCGGCACACCTTCGTCACGCAAAAGCACTTTCAACCGATCTGCAAAGAATTGCAGAAGTGCATCCGTCGTTGCTTCCGCACTTTCAGGCAAATTTGCATATCCAGCATGAGTCTCAGTTAAAACCGTACGGAGCGGCAATGTCAATTTATTCTCAAGGATCAGCCGAAGCACGCCAAGGGCGGCACGGCGAAGCGCATAGGGGTCCCGGCTGCCGGTTGGCTTCTGATCAATGCCAAAGAAACCGGCCAGCGTATCGAGCTTTTCAGCAAGCGAAACGGCGACGGATACGGGGGCCGTTGGGCATTGGTCGCTCGGGCCTTGGGGTGCGTAATGGTCCTGGATGGCGTCAGCGACTGCGGGAGCGGCACCTTGATTGAGCGCATAATATCGGCCCATCACTCCCTGAAGTTCCGGGAACTCCCCCACCATGCCGGAAACAAGGTCTGCTTTGCAGAGGCGGGCTGCTTCCTTCGCTTGGGCGATATCTGAGCCATCAATGCGGGCTGCGAGTGCGCCGGAAAGCGCCTCAATGCGGCGTACACGTTCGGCGACGGAACCCAGGTCAGCGTGGAAGACGACCTTTTCCAGTGCTAGCAGTCTATCAGCCAGCGGTATTTTCCGATCTTGATCCCAGAAGAAGCGGGCATCAGCCAGCCGAGCGCGGAGAACGCGTTCATTGCCGTTGACGATCCGTGCACCACCTTCAGTGCTATCGATATTGGCAACGACGGCGAACCGGGGTGCCAGGCTGCCATCTGCATTTTCAAGGGCAAAATATTTTTGGTGGGAGCGCATAGAGGACGTTAAAGCTTCTGCCGGAACGGTCATGAATTCATCATCAATCTGGCCGATCAGAATGATGGGCCATTCGACAAGACCAGTCACTTCATCCAGTAAGCCAGGGTCATTCTTGACCGCGAGGCCTTCTGCTTTCGCAGCCAAAGCAAGCCCATTTTCAATGCGCTTGTGTCGGTCTGCTGGGTCTAGAAGAACGTTTGCGGCTTCGAGTGCGGATTTGTAGTCGTCAAAATTCTGGACGGGCACGACTTTATCACCGGCCATAAACCGGTGGCCGCGTGTTTCCGTGCCGAAGGCTTTTAAACCGAAAGCTCCTCCAAAATTGATGCTCCCGGTCAGCGGCTGGCCATCAAAGCTAACTGAGACTCGCTCCAACGGGCGGACATAACGGCGTTCTGTATCCGCCCAGCGCATGGACTTCGGCCATGGCAGGGATAGGATGGCGTCGCTGATAAGAGCGGGAAGAGCCTCTGCAGCGTTTTTGCCTTTGATCTGGCGCACTACGAAATGGAAATCCGTGCCTTTGACTTGGCGGACTTCGCATTCGTCGATGGAGCTTAGACCATTCGCGCGCAGAAAGCCCTCCATGGCTTTTTCTGGCGATCCGACCCGTGGGCCTTTGCGTTCTTCCTTGCGGTCCGCCTGCCTGGATGGAACGCCGTTAGCCACTAATGCTAAGCGCCTAGGTGTCACGAAACTGCGGATATTCTCTGGCATGAGCGCCGCGTCTTTCAGTCGGTCGCCGATTAACTTGGCGAAGTCACGCGCGGCTGCTGCTTGCATTCGGGCGGGAATTTCTTCTGAAAGAATTTCAACGAGAAGCTCAGCCATTGGACTGGCCCTCCGCCAGTAGATGGCCGCGTGATTGTAGCCAAGTCGTTGCAGAGGCTCGGGCGAGGGTGCGGACACGGCCTATGTAAGCTGCGCGCTCCGTTACGCTGATAACGCCGCGCGCATCCAGCAGATTAAACGTGTGACTGGCCTTAATGCACTGATCATAGGCTGGCAGAGCCAGACCTTCACTTGCGAGCGCCTGGCATTCGGTTTCAGAATCTGTGAAGTGTCGGAACAATGCGTCCGTGTCCGCATGTTCAAAATTGTAGGCGGAGAATTCGCGTTCGGCTTGCAGGAATACGTCGCCATAGCTGAGGCCCTGACCATTGAAATCCAGGTCATAAACATTGTCGACGCCCTGCACGTACATGGCGAGGCGTTCGAGGCCATAGGTAATTTCGCCCGAAACAGGCGTGCAGTCATAGCCGCCTACCTGTTGGAAATAGGTGAACTGCGTTACCTCCATGCCATCACACCAGACCTCCCAGCCAAGCCCCCAGGCACCCAGCGTCGGGCTTTCCCAATCGTCTTCTACTAGGCGAATATCATGGACGTTCAAGTCAATTCCGATGGCACCAAGTGAGCCGAAATAGAGGTCCAGAATGTCCTCTGGGTTCGGCTTCAGGATCACCTGGTATTGGTAATAATGCTGAAGGCGGTTCGGGTTCTCACCATAACGACCATCTGTCGGGCGACGGGAAGGCTGAACATAGGCCGCTTTCCAAGGCTCAGGCCCCAGCGCGCGCAATGTTGTAGCTGGATGAAACGTGCCTGCGCCGACGGACATGTCGTAGGGTTGAAGAATAGCGCAGCCGTGATCGGCCCAATAGGCGGAGAGCTTCAGGATCAAATCCTGAAAGCTGGAAGGTTGGGCAGCCATCTAAAGGGCCTCCGGGCGGCAGGCGCGGCGCTTGGTTAGGCGTCGTCACGGTTAATGTGAGCGCAAAACTAGACAAGGGCCATGTGTGGGGTCAATGCGGGTTTAAGCAAAGGCCAAAAAAGCCTCAGTCGTTAGACCGGGTATTTTGTCGCGGGGTATAGCTGCCGGTCTCCGGGTCTTTGACAAGGTCGACAACTTCGGGGTCCGCTGGCTTCCCCCGCTTGCCTCTGCCACTGGCCTTCTGTGCGGCCTTTCCAAGCAGATCGACAGCTGCGCCTAAGCCGGTTAGCTTGCGCCAGCCGATAAAAACGAGGGCCGCTACAACAAGCAACAGCAAGATCTTGGCGAAGCTCAAGCCAAACATTGACGGGCATCTCCCATGAGTACGAATCGGCGCGCGGTATTAAGCGTTACTGCCTGAGTGCAGATGATACTACATAAATTACTGCGAGGCGGTTTATGCCGGTTCCATCTGATGTGGCTAGGTTTTAGGAGGGTCGCCAAAATGATCGGCGTCTTCTAAAATATTTTTTTTCAATAATTGCGAAGGAGAGGGAAGATTTCTGGCGGCTTTACAAGAGATGAGCGTCGGCGATTTCACAATCTGCTAAAGCTTGCCGCTGAGAGTCCGTTCGAGGGCGAGCGGGAAGCTGCGCTCGCTGCAGCCAAGCGTCTGGCGAAAAAGCAAGGAATGAGCCTGGAAGATGCCGCCGCAGACCACACGGGTCGCGAGGAAGATCTGGCTGAGGAAGCGGCGCGCACACGCGCCAAGAGCGCAGCCCAGCGCAGTGGACCATGGACCGGAGACGCAAATGAAGCGCCCCCAGGGTTCGAAGAACGCTGGGGAATGTCGCGTAAAAAATCTACCGACAGCCATTCCTGGCGCGCAACTGACGCAGATCATAAGCGTTGGAACGAAGCGGTTGAAGAGGCCAAAAAACGCGGCCTCGATGATAGTAAAAATAAAGAGAAGGCACCGCCCCGTCGGCAGCAGGCGCAACGCCGCAGCAGCCGTCGTATGCATCCACCAACGCATGCTCGCGCGCTATTGCGTGAAACTACCTTCACTATTGAAGAGATCGCAGCGATCACAGAACTTAGTGTGATCGAGATTACGGGCATTAAGCTGAAAATGCGCTCGGAGCCAAAGCCAAAACGGCATGCCAAGGGCCAGAATAGGCGCGCACGAGGATAATTCTGAGATGCCTTGATCCTGCCGAGGTCTAGGCCTACGGTCGCCAACTCGACACACTGTCAATATATGGAATTTGAAGAATGTCTGATGTGGGCGGCATTACTGCCGGGCAGCTCAAAGCGTATATGGAGCGCATTGAGCGCCTGGAAGAAGAAAAGGCCGCCATGGCTGCCGACATCAGGGAAGTTTTTGCAGAAGCAAAGGCCAATGGTTTCGATGTTAAAATTATGCGGCAGGTGCTGAAGCTTCGCAAAATGGACTCCAATGACCGGGCCGAGCAGGAAGCGCTGCTGGATCTCTATATGAGTGCGCTTGGGATGGCGCCGGCAGCCTGATCAACGAGTTAGTAGATGGCGGTAAAGCACAGGGATACTCGGGAAAAGAAGGCTGCTTTGCCTAAAGCGGGCGCTCGGTCTAAGTCGTATAGCGCTAAGAAGCCGTCCGCTAAGAAAAAAACCGTCGCCAAGAAGAGTACTTCACGCAAAAACCCCAAACTGTCTGCGCGCCTCAAAGCGCCTGCAAAACCCGCGCCTAAGGCAGATGATCCTCCGCCGCGCCGAAGATCAGCCACCAAGCCCGATGGCCGTAAACGCTGGCATGGGTGGCGTATTTTTCGGGCTGCAGTGCTTGTCAGCATATGGGGTTTCGTGGCCGCAGGGTGTCTCGTTGGATATCTCTATCTGACATTGCCATCACTGAATGAAGCGACGCGGCTGAAGCGTGGCCCGACGGCAGCACTGTTGGCAAAAGACGGCGCATTCCTAGCCTCATATGGTGAACTGAACGGGGTAATGTTTAACGTTGCAGACCTGCCGGCGCACTTGCCGCGCGCGGTGATCGCGATCGAAGACAAGCGGTTTTATGAGCATGGTGGGATTGATCCATGGGGCGTCGCGCGGGCGCTCTTCGTCAATATTACCAGCGGCAAAATACGACAAGGTGCCAGTACGATCACCCAGCAACTGGCGAAGAACTTGCTGCTCACGCACAAGCGATCCTATTGGCGAAAAGCCAGGGAAGCACTGCTTGCATTGGAAATTGAGCGGAAGTTTGGCAAGGACCAAATTCTGACGGTCTACCTAAACCGCGTGTATTTTGGCGGCGGCGCGTACGGCGTTGACGCTGCCGCGCGGCGCTTCTTCGGTAAACCGGCAACGGAGGTCTCGCTTTGGGAGGCTGCCCTGTTAGCAGCTGTACTTAAAGCACCATCGCGTCTCGCTCCAGACCGAAACCCAGAAGCCGCAGCGGCACGTGCCAAACTTGTCCTGAATGCGATGGCGGATGCCGGGTTTATTTCCGCCAGCGCTGCCGCACAGCCAATGGGTGTTACCAACGCGGCAGCGACGGCGCTAACCGCACCTGGTGGAGGTGGAGCGCGCTATTTTGCAGATTGGGCTCTGGATCAAGCCGAAGGTTTCATGTCTGGGCTGGACAGTGACGTTCTTGTTGAGACAACGCTGGACATGGACCTTCAGCGCGCGGCGGAGGGTGCGGTCGCGCGTATTCTGAATAACCGCCCGAAGAATGTCAGCGCTGCGAACTGGCCATCTCAAGCCGCACTTGTCGCTATAACGCCGGATGGGGCGGTTCGCGCCATGGTGGGCGGCGTTAATTACCGCGTTAGCCAATTCAATCGAGTAACGCAGGCAGAGCGTCAGATGGGCTCCACATTTAAGCCTTTCGTATACCTGGCCGCATTGGAAGCCGGATGGGAGCCGGGCGATCGGATTAATGACGGACCTATCCGGATCGGTAAATGGCAGCCGCGGAACTACAAAGACCGGTACTATGGCGACGTCACGCTGCGAGCTGGACTGGCACGATCACTGAATGCGGCTGCCGTGCGGTTAGCGGAACGCGTAGGGCGACAGAATGCAGTTAAGGCTGCTCGCCGCCTTGGCCTCAATCGCCCCTTGCCGAATGGACCAAGTGTGACCCTTGGGGCAGGGGGGGCTTCATTGTTGGAGCTGACCGGTGCCTATGCCGCATTTGCTAACCATGGGCGGTTCGCAACACCCCATGGCATCCGGGAAATTCGAGCGCGCGATGGGACCGTCCTTTACGAGCCTGTCAGCGAGCCTTCGCAAGCGATTGATCCTGCAGTGGCGCTCCGGATGACGGATATGCTGGGGGCCGTTGTCAAATGGGGATCTGGCGTCAGAGCAAAGATTGACCGTGACGCCGCTGGAAAAACTGGCACCAGCCAATCGGGTCGTGATGCTTGGTTTATCGGCTACACCGCAGACTTAGTAGCAGGTGTATGGGTTGGTGATGATGATAACCGCCCGATCAAAAATTTGTCCGGTAGCGGTCCGCCAACCGAAATATGGCAAGCATTCATGGCAGCAGCCGGCGCGAAATTTGCGCCGAAGCCATTGCCTGGGCTCCACGGCTATGCGGACCGCTCTCGGACACGGAGAGCAACGCTTGCGCAACAAACAAAAAAGGAGGAGCCCGCAGGCTCCCCCCGATTTACGCCAAACAAACGACCCTTAGTCAAATACAACTATCCTGAAGGAAATGACGACGGTAATTGATCAGCCGTCAAACCCAACTCCGTCGCCCAATTTGACCGCATCTTTGCGCAGCTCCGCGATCGTAGAAATCGGCAAAGCGTCAGACTTGAATGCGCCAAGGTCGGATAACAGAGGTACCCATTTCACACCCTCACAGATCGGATACTCATAGTTCTGCTCGGAGTAGAAAGATTGTGCTTCCGCGTCGACCAGCCATTCCATCAACTTTTTTGGCTGCACTTGGATTCGGTGCGTGCTTCGGCATCGCCATGCCAGAGATATTTACGTGCGGCCACGATTCTGCTGATTTGGAAAGGCTACATGCACGGCTTCATCCCAGGAGCGTTGCTTTGGATCGCTCATCATTTTGCCGAAGTAGTAGTTGTTGCCAAGCCCCATATCGTAAAAACCATCCTTGATCGGCTTGAGTTGTGCGCGGTCATTGCCTTGCGGACGGCGGGTTAGGTTGTTCTTGACGCCAGTCAGACAAGTTTTTGCACCTTCCTGACCATGGTGGGAGATCATGGAGGCGACAAGGGCAATTGTGTATGGGTGCTTGCCGCTCCGTGTGCCGACGCGGTTTTTTATTGGGATCGGCCAAATCTTCATATGTCAACGATTTCCAACGTCCAACGCGGCCTTTGGCTGTGTAAATAACCCGAGCGCGGGTCGTTAGCCCAAACCAGTCGCCCGCAGGATCGTGGTATTGCAGTGGAATTGTCTTTGCAAAGACGTCGGAAGAAATTGGTTGTGTTAGGCCTGCCTTTTTCACAACATTTAATCGTCCAATATCCACGGTGAAGATAAGGTCGGCAGGCGAGTTGAGGCCTTCAGCTTTTAGACGCTCAGCAAGGCCTTTCTTAGCGAACAAGACATTGATCTTTGTATCGGTCTCCGCCTCAAACCGCTTGAACAAAGCCTCGACCAGGAACGGCTGGCGGTACGATTAGACGTTGACCTCATCGGCGGCCGCTGCCGTTGTTGCTGTTACTGCGGACAGGCTAATTGCTGCCGCGAGCAGTTTTTGGAATTTCATCTCTATCAATCCTTATCGGGCGAAGCTGGTGGCTGTGCCGCTCTATCGTCATTTGGCCATTTGACGACAGTGGACCCGCCTTGTTCTCTTGCATCAGCCATGCGCATCAGCGCTATCAAGCCGCCTAATCCTAGCATCCGAACAATCATCCGGCACACTCTCTCGTTTGGCCGCGTCGCCATTCGACGCAATTGAATGCTACTGAGAATGAAAACGATTCGCAATGCGAATGATTGTCAATCTCAAGTGTGCGACTCCCTGTCGCATAAACCCGATAAGTGTATTGAAGCTCATGCTGGATTGACGAAAGGGGCGCTAACAGTGTCTCCTACTTCAAATATAATTCCCAAATTTAGATTGCCGCCCAGGAGCCAAGATCCATGCCAGAAACAGCAAAAGCCGCCAGCAATATGCGCCATGGAGGCCAAATCCTGGCCGACCAGTTGCGCATTCACGGCTGCGACACAGCTTTCTGCGTGGCCGGTGAAAGCTACCTAGAGCTTCTGGACGCCCTCTATGATCACAGCGACTTCAATTTGTTTACCTGCCGCAACGAAACCGGTGCGGCAAACGCTGCTGAAGCTTATGGTAAGCTGTCAGGCAAGCCCGGCGTCGTCATGGTGACGCGCGGGCCTGGCGCTTGCCATGGCGTAATCGGGCTTCACACGGCACACCAGGATTCGACTCCGCTCATCATGCTAATCGGCCAAGTGGCGCGAGATCAGTTCGACCGGGAAGCCTTTCAGGAAATTGATTACCGCCGGATGCTTGGCCAGGTAACGAAATGGACCGCGCAGATCGAGACCGCTGACCGTATTCCAGAATACCTAGCCCGCGCTTTTCAGACAGCGACGTCAGGACGTCCCGGCCCGGTGGCATTGGCGCTGCCTGAAGACATGCTGCGTGAATTCAGCAGCACCCAGGATGCGATTCCATTCAAGACTGTTCGCGCAGCGCCGTCTCCTGCAGGTGTCCATGGTGTAATGGGTATGCTTGGTAAGGCAAAACGACCGCTGATGATTGTTGGCGGCGGAGGATGGACCCAGGCTGCGGCGGATGACATTGAAGCTTTTGCCAAAGCAAATGATCTGCCAGTGGCATGCTCGTTCCGCCGGCTCGATATTATGGATCATATGGGCGAGAACTTCGTTGGTGATCTATCAACGGCACCTGCGCCGAAGCTGCTGCAATTGTTGAAAGACGCTGACTTGCTGCTTGTCGTCGGCGCACGCCTTGGTGAGATTACGACCCAGGGCTATGAAATGCTGGAAATGCCGAAGCCGTCTAAGCAGTTCATTCATGTGCATGCATTGGCAGAAGAAATTGGCCGTGTGTATCAGCCAGATCTTGGCGTTCAATCGGGAATGGCGGAGTTCGCGGCTGCAGCCAAGGCAATGGTGCCAGTGAAGAACCCAGCTTGGGCCGCGTTGCGTCAGAAGGCGCGAGCAGATTTTGAAGCATGGGTTGATCCAGCACCTATGAACGGGCCGCTTGATCTGGGTAAATGCATGCTTGCGATCCGGGAGCGGGTGCAGCCAGATTCGATTATTACTGTAGACGCGGGAAATTTCTCCGGTTGGGCAATGCGGTTTATGCAGTTCCAGCAGTTAGGAACATTCGCTGCACCCACAAGCGGGGCCATGGGTTATGCAGTGCCAGCGGCGGTTGGTGCGTCCTTGGCTTATCCTAAAAAGCTCGTCATCGGCTTTGTTGGGGACGGGGGTTTTATGATGACGAGCCAGGAACTTGCGACAGCGAAGCAGTATGGCGGCAAGCCGATTATTCTTGTATTCGACAATGGCATGTACGGCACGATCCGCGCGCATCAGGCAAAGCGGCATCCTGGCCGTCCAATGGCGATTGATCTGCAAAACCCAGATTTCGAAGCTCTAATCAAAGCCTTTGGCGGCCATGGTGAAACGGTTCGGACCACGGAAGAGTTCGCTCCGGCCCTTGATCGCGCGATCGCCAGTGGTTTGCCTTCTGTCGTTACCATCAAAATGGACCCCAATATTATTTCTACAACGACGACCTTGGAGAAAATGGAAGCGGCTGCTGTTGCAGCTGGGGCGAAGTAGTTATTCCATGACTGAGGAAACCAAAGCCGTATTCAAGAACGTATGGACTACGCTTGACGGCGACTCGTCAGCGCTTGACCAAATTAGCTTCACCGGTGAAGGGCATGGTTTGCCGTCAGTTTTCAAAGTTGGCCTTGCGGCGCAAGTCACTGAAGGTGCTGCTGGTTTAATGGCAGCGGAGGCTTGGCGCGCGCGAACCGGTGAGTACCAAACTGTTTCGATCGATCGGGATGCGGCTGCTATCGGATTCCGCTCAGAACGTCATGCTCATATCGTTGGAGAAGAGCCTGAATACATTTGGGACGAGATTTCTGGCTATTATCGGTGTGGTGATGGACGGTGGGTGCAATTGCACTGTAACTATCCCCACCATATGGCTGGTGCCACGGCGGCATTCAAATCCCAAGTCTCGCGTGCCGGGATGCAACAAGCGCTGAACCAAGTCACAGCGGCGGAGGCCGAGGCAGTACTTATCCAGCATCGTTTACCTGGCGGTATGCTGCGTACCCAAGCAGAATGGCGCGCCCACCCGGCCGGTCAGGCGCTCGAGGGTGCGCCTTTGCTCACTATAGATAAGATTGGCGACTCCGCGCCGAAGACTTGGTCGGCTAATCCCGCTCGGCCCCTTGGAGGGGTTAAGGTCTTGGATATGACGCGGGTGATCGCTGGGCCTGTCTGTGGCCGTACTTTGGCCGCGTTTGGCGCTGAGGTCCTCCGCCTAACGCCACCCCGTTATCCGGACCGTGGAC
This sequence comes from Alphaproteobacteria bacterium, assembly GCA_965660545.1. GTDB lineage: Bacteria > Pseudomonadota > Alphaproteobacteria > Bin95 > Bin95 > VMCJ01. The sequence goes on from CBFIAF010000002.1 coordinate 221,389, forward strand.
CGCTGGTATTGGATGGTGGGGCAGGCAAGCGAAACGCATTGTTGAATATCAAGTCCAAAGCTGGGCGTAAGACTTTTAAAGCGCTTGTTCGAGACGCAGATATCATTGTCCAAGGCTATCGCCCCGGCGCGCTTGATGCAGCGGGCGTTGGCGCGGACTCAGTGATGCAGCTCAACCCGTCAATCATATCGGTGCAGCTCAGCGCGTTTGGTTATCAATGGCCGTGGGCTGGACGTCGTGGGTTTGATTCGATTGTGCAAACGGTTTCGGGCATTGCAGACGCTGGCGGGCGTGCGGCGGGACTGGTAGATGGTGCGCCGAAGCCACTACCTGCTCAGGCTTTGGATCACGGCTCCGGTTACTTGATGGCTGCCGCTGCACTTTCAGCGTTGTTACGCCAACGCCGCGAAGGCGGTGCTTATAGGGTCCGTGCCGCCCTTGCTTGGACCGGGCGCTGGCTGGAGGGGCTTGGCCCACTCGATGCGATTAGGGCTGCGGAACCAACCGATGCCGCGATTGCAGCCCATATGCTGGATGAGCAGGGTCCGTTCGGCCATTTGCGCCGTATTGGCATGGCTACTGTCCTTTCCAAAACGCCACCGCACTGGGCACTTCCGGCAGCACCCCTTGATTCTCATAGTGCCGAATGGGCTGCCTAACTGGCAATTCCGTGACAGGGATCACTGCAATGTGGCTCTTTGCCTAGTTGACCCCATTCCCTGGGCTGGTTACCCGTGGTCACATTCCTTGAATTGGATTGAGTGCGCCCTTGTCAAAACCTTTCGCCGACAAAGCTAAACGCCAGAATTTGAAGCCGCTGCGCGCTCTAGCGCCGTTTCTGAAGCCCTATAAGCTCCGCATAGCTGGGGCGCTTGTTGCACTTTCTGTTGCAGCCGGCGCTGTCCTGACAATCGGGATGGGCCTGCGTAAACTGATCGACAATGGATTTTCGGGCGATAATTCCGGTGTGCTGGATGCCGCGCTGACTTGGCTAGGTGTCATGATCCTACTGCTGGCGGTCGGCACTTATGGGCGTTACTTCCTTGTGACCTGGATTGGCGAGCGTGTCGTCGCTGACCTCCGCCGGGCTGTCTACGGCCGCGTGCTGCAATTGAGCCCCGCATTTTTCGAAACCCGCCCGACAGGCGAAGTGCTCTCCCGGCTCTCTGCTGATGCGGAGGTTGTGCAAACTGTCATTGGTTCTGCGGCTTCAGTCGCTATGCGGAACATTTTGCTGGTTATTGGTGGTCTTGTACTGATGGCGATTTCGAGCCCGTCGCTGATGGGGGCTACGGCGCTTGCGATCCCAGTTGTTATTGCACCGATAGTTATATTTGGCCGCAAAGTTCGCAAGCTCTCTCGTGAGAGCCAGGACCGTATCGCTGATGTGGCCGGGCATATCGAGGAAAGCATCAATTCGATCCGGGTTGTGCAGGCATTCGCACAGGAAGAGGCTGATCTTGGACGGTTCTCTGCCCGCCTTGAGAAGGCATTCGGCACAGCAGTGCGTCGTATCCGTGCCCGGGCTTTGCTGACGGCTGTCGTCATACTGCTTGTCTTCGGCGCTGTTGGATTTGTACTTTGGCTGGGTGGTCATAGAGTGCTTGAAGGGGAAATGTCGGCGGGTGAACTCTCAGCTTTCGTGTTCTACGCAATTGTTACAGCGGGCGGTGTTGGCGCATTGAGCGAAGTCTGGGGTGATCTCCAGCGTGCAGCCGGTGCTACAGAACGTCTGACTGACTTGCTGCAGGAGGAACCTGATATTCAGGCACCGACTGCGCCAAGCCTAATGGCGAACCCGGTGACAGGCGCACTGACGTTTGGTGCTGTGTCCTTTACCTATCCGTCACGGCCTGATGCGCCTGCGTTGAATGAGGTGTCGTTCAATGTGGTGCCGGGTGAGACAGTGGCACTCGTTGGACCATCGGGTGCGGGAAAGACCACGATCTTCCAGTTATTGCTGCGATTCTACGATCCTGCCAGCGGGTTCATAACGATCGATGGCCAGAATATTACTTCATTTCAACCACAGGCGCTGCGTGGTGCTTATGGTTTCGTGCCGCAGGAGCCTGCAATCTTTTCAGCAACCGTTGCAGAGAACATCCGTTTTGGCAGGCCTGATGCAAGCGATGCAGATGTGCGTGCGGCAGCGGAAGCGGCGGCTGCGCTTGAATTCATTGAGGCGATGCCTGAAGGCTTTGGTTCAGACCTTGGGCAAAAAGGTGTGCGTCTTTCTGGCGGTCAACGCCAGCGGATTGCGATTGCACGTGCTATTCTGCGCGACCCGCCAATCCTGCTCTTGGACGAAGCGACCAGCGCACTTGATTCTGAAAGCGAGGCGCAAGTACAAGTAGCACTTGACCGCCTGCAGAAAGGCCGAACAACGCTTGTCATTGCACATCGTTTGGCTACCGTTCAAAACGCTGACCGTATTCTGGTGTTAGAGGGGGGGGAGCTTGCCGCCAGCGGGTCGCATGCCGAATTAATTGCTGCGGATGGTCTATATGCGCGGTTGGCCACTTTGCAGTTTTCAGCCACCTAGATTAACAGTGTTCAAGCTGTGGCGCGAACGTCTACAACAGTTTTAAGGCGCGCTTTAGCCGCTTCGCTGCTTGCTTCCAGCTTGGCTTTTACACCTTTGCTGATCGCCGTGCCTAAAATCTCAAAGATCAGGTCGTGGATTCATTCGCGTGACATTTCAAAGAAATGCAGGGCTTCCCGATCAGGCGTTGGTTGGGATTGTTCTTGCTCCATACGGCGCTCGAACAGAACTTCGCGGTGTTTTAAAGAGGCGAGGCGTTGAGTACTAATAATTTGCTCTTTCGTTCAGGGGGCCTGTTTGTGTAAAGCTGTCCCCTGAGACAAAGCTTCCGCCTTTGCGGTAACTTGGTCGTTAATGCTTAACGCTTTCCTTGCCGAAAGTCTGACTTAGGGACTTAAACATGCGTGATTTGCACTTGCCGGGCCGTTCTGCCGTTCGCTCAACGCGAGCACTAGCGGCAACAAGCCAACCGTCATCGACTCTCGCCGCTATTGAGATATTGCAGGCTGGCGGTAATGCCATGGACGCAGCGATCGCTGCTTGCGCCGTGCAATGCGTGACCGAGCCTGGATCAACTGGCATTGGCGGTGACTGTTTCTGCCTTTACCAGCCTGCAGGGTCAGAAGTTCCTGTTGCCTTCAACGGTTCTGGCAAGGCCGCAGGCAAGTCAGACATGGCTTTCTTCCAGGAGCGCGGCATCACTTTGTTTGATGACGAGAGCGCGCACGTGGTCACGATCCCTGGCGCAATTGACGCTTGGGCGACGCTCTCTGCCGATCATGGCCGACTTGGATTGGACCGGGTTTTGCAGCCAGCCATCCGTTACGCAGAAGAAGGCTTCGCCGTTCATGGCCGGACGGCGGCAGACTTTGCTGGCGCTTCTGCAAAGCTTTCCAAGGATGAGGGGGCTAAGTCGGTCTATCTCAACGCTGCAGGCACCTTTCCTTGCGAAGGTGATATCCTGCGCCAGCCAGCACTAGCGACGACGCTGAGACGAATCGCTATTGAAGGTAGGAGCGCTTTTTATGAAGGCGCTGTCGCTGAGGATATTGTTGCCACACTCAATGCAAAGGGCGGCGGTCATGCGCTGGCTGATTTTGATGCTGTCAGCGGCGAGTATGTGACACCGATCAAAACGGATTTTCGTGGGTATGACGTCTTTGAATGCCCGCCGAATGGTGTGGGTGTGATCGCGTTGCTGATGCTGAACCTCACCCAGGCTATGCCTGCCGGTGGTGATCCAATGTCACCGGACCGTCTACATCGTATGATCGAAGCTACCCGATTGGCCTATCGGGAAAGGAATGCTTTTGTCGCAGACCCAAAATTCTCTGATGTGCCAGTGGAGACGCTGCTGTCACAGGATTATGCAAATGCATTGGCTGCGAATATTGATGATCAAAAGGCAGCAGAATTACTGCCGCCACCAGGCCTGCCTCGGCATGATGATACTGTTTATATCTCCGTCGTGGATGGAGATGGAAACGCCTGCTCATTCATCAATTCACTGTTTAAAGGATTCGGCAGCGGCATTGTCGCCGCGAAGTCGGGCATTGTGTTGCAAAATCGAGGGTTCGGTTTTGTGCTTGAAGACGGGCACCCGAACTGCATTGCGCCGGGTAAACGCCCTATGCATACGATTATTCCCGGTATGCTATCCAAGAATGGGCGGGCTGTGATGCCGTTCGGCGTTATGGGCGGACATTATCAGCCTGTTGGTCATAGCTGGCTGCTGTCCTCGATATTGGACCATGGCCTTGATCCCCAAGAAGCGATAGATCTGCCACGGATCTTTGCCTACGAAAATGCGGTTGAGATTGAAAATGGCGTGAGTGACGTGTTGGCGTCGGATCTGGCAGCTCGGGGTCATAACATTAAGCGCGTCAATGGCCCACATGGCGGCAGCCAAGGTATCTGGATTGACCATGAGCGTGGCACGCTCGCAGGCGGTTCTGATCCACGTAAGGATGGTTGCGCGATAGGGTTTTGATAATGAAGCCGCGTGAAAATTCGGTGGGTCAACAATTTGCAGATTGGGTTCGACGAATGCGCTTTGGAGCTGGAGAAGAGATTAAAACTATCTACAATATCGCTTGATTGTGGGTAATATTATTTATATATATCTAGTTTTTTTGCATATCTATTACTATTAGTGTGTATGAAATCTATGCATTCAACAATAAAAATGAAAAAATTAGTATTAAACCATGTTATTAGCGTTCTTCTAACGCCTGATCCAGACCCCGAAAGCTGTGGGGAGGGGTATTAGCGTTAAACTGGAGCATTGGCGCGCGCTTATTGCGCCATCACCAATGCCGCCTGTCTTGGAGGCTTTGGCTTCTGAAATTGAGGATGATAATCGCGCATGGTTGCAAGAAAACCGGGCCAAGTATGAGGAAGCTAGCTTTGTCTTTGATCCAGCTATCAAGCGGATAGAGGCGAGAGATTATTGGATATCTCGATAGGCACCTACATCTAAAGCTCTTCAGATGAACATATCCCGCAGATTATAGTCCTTCAACAGCGTCTCCCTTGCCAGTTCGCTCCAGCGGTTTTGCTCTTCTTCGCCAACCAGTGGTGTATAGACAAAAGGCGTTTCTTTGGGAAACCGTTGTTGGCGGGCGTCGATACCAAGTTGGATAATTCGGCTGCGCTCATGAATACGATCAGCGGTATAAATGACCTCCTCGCCGGTCAATTTTCGGGTCGCGACGTTCAGGACACGGCTAGGCGGTAAGAACCCTGCGTTCAGCGTTACCCGGCGCTCGGTCGATGTATTGGCGAAGGAGCCGTGGGCAAGCTGGCGGTTCATGATAACAGCGTCGCCAGCAGCGCACATCATCGGCACGGCACCGTCCAGTTGGTCAGAACTGCTTGCCGCGGCAAGCGCCTTGAAATCCACCTTGCCTAGCTTGTGCGTGCCGGGCAGCGCCCAGACACAGTTCGCCGGCGTGCTGTCATACAGCTGGGTCATGAAATAAAGCCATGCGCGCCTTCGTTCCAGTCTTTGGCGTCCCAGTGGGTGGTGCCGTCTTGGTGCCAAGCAACGGCTGGGCCGAGGCTAGGCTCTTTGATGAAGGTAACTTCAGTGTATGGCACGAAATCCGGCCCGAGGATTGCCTCTGCAACCGCCAGCAATCCGGGGTGGCCGTAAAGGCGCAGGCTCGCGTCCATCAACTGGAGATTACCGTCCAGCAAATTGACCGTCCATTCCGGGGCGTCGGAGGACGCCGTCGGACCCTGCATCGCGATCGGGTGGCGGCCATTGTTCAGGTCTGTTCCGCCATATGGATCGCTGAGCGGCTTCGCATAGCGGTAAGGCGGCTTGGCGTATTCACCGCCAAACGCGCTGGGGTTGCCGGGACTGCTGTTCGGATCTGGGCGCGCTGGTGCGGCTGCGAGCGTCTCCTCCAAATCTTGCCCCAGGTCAGCCAGTTCTGCCGCACCAACCACGCCTTCGAAAACATAAAAGCCGCAGCGAGGCCTCCACAATGGTCGGATGTAGCTTACCTTCAGCCTCCAGCTGTATTGGACCGCGATTGCCGAGTGCCATCGCCCGCTGGGCACCAGCGTCAATGTAGCTAGCCATCTTGGCGGCATGCTCGGCTGGGGTCATATCTATTGCTGACATCGTATCAGTCTGGGCGTGCAAGGCGAACGTTCTCCGTCAGTAAGTTTGTCTTTATCTGAGGTAATCCGTACCACTAGTCTTTTAATAATGTCTAATGCAAATCATGTATCGTACCATAACTAAATGTTATGGAGATATCTGCATGGCCCTCCGGCTCAACTTTCGTCAGATCGAAGCGTTTCGGTCCGTCTATCAGACCGGCAGCATGACTGTTGGCGGAGAGCTGATGGGGGTTAGTCAACCCGCCATTAGTCGTTTGATCCGCGACCTGGAGGCGAAAACCGGCTTCCCGTTGTTCGAACGTGCTCGAGGCGGCCTGACGCCAACCGCCGATGCGGCCGAGTTTTACCGAGAGGTCCAGCGGAGCTTCCACGGCCTGGATAGGTCCATGTTGCGCAGGAACTGCAGCAGCGCAGGGTCGGCGACCTTCGGATCGCGTCGACAGTCGCCATGTCCTTCTACTTGTTGCCGCGTGTTATTGCCCGGTTTCGGCAGAGCTGGCCGGATGTGAAGTTGGCGCTGCATTCCTGCCCTTCGCCCGAGGTGCTGGAATGCGTACGGGCACATCAATATGACGTCGGCGTTGCCGTGACGCCGTCTGATGCGCCAGGCGTCACTGCGGTCGACCTTCCTTTGCTGGACACGGTCTGCGTGCTGGCTGAAGATCATCCACTGGCCGCGAAGAGCGTGAATCGTCCGCGTGATCTCGACGGGGAGCCACTGCTCATCATATCCGACTACAGCATCACGCAACGAAAGATCCTACAGAGCCTTGAGGATGCGGGCATCCGGCAGAAAATCATCATGGAGGCAACAAACTCGGCACCAATCTGTGATCTGATTAGTCAGAAGGCCGGTCTCTCCATTCTAGAGCCTGTAACCGCCCGGGCCTTCGCTGGCCGTGGCATCGTGATTCGCCCCTATGAGCCCCGGATATCGCTTGAAATGAAGTTTGTTTATGCCGTTAACCGTCCACTATCAGAGCGGGGATGGGCGTTCTGTGCGCTGGTAAGGGAGGAAATGGAATCGTTCCGGGCGGGAATGCCGTAGCCTTGGCCAGAAGAGTTACAGAGGCATTTCTTTTTGTTTTTGTTTGACGGCGATTATATCTCCCGCTTGCCCCAAGGGGCGCTTCCTGGCTCAATTGCTTACGGGTAACGAGCAACCTCGTGAGTTTTCCAGTGACAGATTTTCAAAGCCTGTTTTGTGCATTTAGATAGGTAGCTAACTAATTGACGCCTTTTCCAAAGCAAATCCGGCAACTAGGCATTAGATGCGTTTCCGCTCACCCGCTGTAGGCTTTTTAGCAGAAGGAACCGTGCGGGAACCCATACGACTTCTCCGGAAATTTAACATCAAAGCCTTATGACAGGGCCAATTTCGGCTTGCCTCGAATTCCAGCCATAGGCTCATCCTCCTTTGGCGAGTTAATTCTATCACTCTAGGTAGACCACTTCATTGGGCCTGCTCCAGTCTGTAAATGGCTATAACCCAAACCCAATTTGCCTGACGACCAAGTCTGGTTTCGTTCGAAATTGGCCTACCTCTCCTTTGTACAGACAAGCGCGTTGGCTTCCATGCGGCACACCTTACACGCCGTAATATTTTGAGCAGAACTGGTTTGCAGCCCTGGCTAAATGTCGCTTGCCCAAAGTCTGGAACGCAGTGATTCACCATTGACCCCAAATTTTCTAATGGTTTGGCAGCAATTTGGCCGGGCGTAAGGCACTCGCTGAGGTTTAGCCACGTATCAACCGGCCTGGCAACGCGCCTGTAGCTTCTCCGTTACTGAAGGTTTCCACGCCCGCACAAAACGTGCGCCGATAACCTTCTGGTAACTGCACCAGCCGCCGCCCACCCGCCGGCAGATCATAGCGCACTTCCGGCGTACGAACGCGCAAAGCATCGAAATCGATCAGGTTAATGTCAGCGCGCTTGCCGACTGAAATTACGCCTCGATCTGTAAAGCCATAGGCGCTGGCGGTGGCCATTGTTTGTTTGCGCACCAAGACTTCCAGAGGCAGTTTTTCACCCCGGGTTCGGTCCCGGCCCCAATGGGTTAGCAGGGTGGTGGCCGATGAATGATCTGCGATAACGCCTACATGCGCCCCCGCATCCGCCAAGCCCGCAACGCAGTTAGGGTGCGTCAGCATGATGCGAACATTCTCTAGATTGCCCTCAGTATAGTTCTCGAACGGATGGATAAGCAGCCCGCGGCCTTCATTTTCGAGCATCAGTTCAAGAGCCAAATCGAAGCGATCTCGACCAAGCGCGGCTGCCCGCAATGCTACAGCATCCTTCGGATCTGGTTCATAGTTGATGTCGACGCCGAGTGTGAAAGCCCGGTCTAACGCCTTGCCGAGCCAGCGGGTATGGCCATTATTCGGCAGGTCATACCAGAGTGACCGTCGCAGATTTGTATTACTGGCTATCCGCCGATAACGCTCCCGCGGGTCTAGGTCTGCCATCTCTTTCCAGGCAGGGTGGCTGACGAAAGGGTTCACAGTCGTCTCCAACCCCATAACCATACCGATAAAGCGGGAGCCGACTTGACCGGTCACGTGCAGCCCATCCCTATTTGCTTTCTCGATCTCGGCCAATGTCTCACGCCAGAGGTCTGGAGCGTTGTCGACCTGCAAAAGCAAGACCGACAGCGGCCGATCTGCCAGTTCTGCCACTTGGCGGAGGATAGTAAAATCTCCCGCGCCGAAGTCGCTGTTTACTTCAATCACTCCCTTGCCCGCCCGTCTCATGGCGAGCGCCAGTCCGGCCAGTTCTGGCTCAGCGGCTGAGAGAGTGGGGGTCAATCTGCCATCTGCCGCCCTATGTTTGCTGGTGCGGCTAGTGGTGAAGCCGAGAGCGCCCGCAGCCAGGGCCTGCTCCAGCAATCGGCCCATCTCACCGATCTCTGCCTCTGTTGGCACTTCAGTGTGGTTTGCGCCTCGTTCGCCCATTACATAGAACCGCAAGGCGGCATGAGGTACCTGCGCGCCGATATCCATGACCCGCTTCATGCTGTCGAGGGCCTCAAGATACTCGGGAAAGCTCTCCCAGGTAAAATCCATACCTTCAGAGAGAACGGTTTCCGGGATGTCTTCCACCCCCTCCATTAAATTAATTAGGTACTTTTCCTGACCGGGGCGGACCGGCGCAAAACCGACTCCACAATTGCCAAAGATAGCTGTGGTCACGCCGTGGTTGGCGCTGGGTGACATGTAAGGATCCCAGGTTGCTTGGCCATCATAATGCGTGTGGATATCGACCCAGCCCGGCGTTAGGATCAGGCCATCCGCTTTGATCTCCCGTTTTCCCGGCCCAATGCAGCGGCCAACTTCCGCAATCTTTTCCCCGATGACAGCAACATCAGCAACACGTGGTTCTGCACCTGTGCCATCTATCAGGCTGGCATTGCGGATGACAAGGTCGTGCATAAAAACGGCCCCTACAAAGGAAAAACTAATATCAGTTTATCGGAGCCGAGAGCATGCGCAAAGGACCTCATGGCAACAATACGAATGTAAGGCGGTCGACCGGACGCCAGGTTGATCGGACACAGGCAGGAAGGCAGCAATATCACCACGGCAGATATTATCAGATCGATATATCATTAGCTGGAGGTGGGAAGCGCAACCGATATCTAGCTTATGAATTTTCTAACCAGATATCTGTTACGTTTCCACTCAGCGGTGAATGAGGCCGTCGACACATTAGGGATGTTGGCGTAACGCATCATGCATGCACCTAGCCCTGGTCGATACCATAGCCTCGATTGTCTTCTTTAACTTTTTGGTCTGTTCAGCATGCTAGCGCTGGCCAAGATAAAATTAGCAGGATCCGGTGAACCGTGTTTCTAAGATTTTGACCATGGTTTTAACTGGTAGGCCCTATGAAATTTAGAGGGACTGGCTTTATGTTCGGCCATGGCCGAGTTCTTGAATTGGCGTGATAAATATGAACATCGTTGCACTTTATCCCTTCAATTGCCGACCCTCATCGCTCCGAAATTATCACCTCTGTTCGGTCTGCGATCTTGTTCATGCTCGTTTTCAGCCGCCACTTCGGCCTGTTTTTGAAGTTTGTTCGGCAGATAGTTGAAGCCCCACAAGATAAAACTCAGTCGGCTAAATCTACCAATCAGGGCCAGATTGCGGCGACAGCCTCAGCTACAAAAAGCAAATTTTCAGCGCCTCGATGATCAGAATACAGTGCCGCTTTCGAGCTTGGAATAGGGTCGTAAAGTCGCTAGGGGTGAGCCGCTTATCGCAAACTTCGAAGACCTAGTATCGGCGCCCGAAGTCTTCACTGAGCAACTGCTAAAGCAATGTACCTACGAGTAAAAACATAGCAGTTTGCCCTTTGGTTTTTGTACCAAGAAATTTGGTTCCTTTTGATTTACGTGAAAGCAAATTAATGACGTCATCCAAAACCAAGTGGTCCGGGTGAAATGGCAGTGGAGAGCCTGTCTGACCCTACCTCTAACGATGGACCGCTATCGACTAGTCTTGGCGCTGAAGTCATCGATCTGGCGAAAGAAGAGCGGGTAGCGGACTTACATCATCACTTGAACTGGCTGTTGCATCGTCGTATTAAAACGGCCTGTGGGATTGCACATTATGGGATAGCTTGACATGGCTTTGGAAATTATAGGCTTCGCGCGTTCGAATTTTGTGCGCGCAGTTCGAATGGTTGCGGAAGAGAAGGGCATCGCTTACGAGCTGATACCGGAAACGCCGCATTCAGACGCGGTAAATGCGCTGAACCCTACCGGCAAAATTCCAGCAGTGCGCCACGATGGGCTAGAACTTTCAGAATCACTGGCGATCGCCAGCTATATTGACGACGCGTTCGACGGGCCAAAGCTGGCACCCGGTGACACGAAAGGCGCCGCTAAGGTCAATCAGTGGACGGCCTTCGTGGCTACCGAAGTAGATCAGCTATTGATGCGCAACTATGTCGTTGAGTACGCCTTCCATAAAGACAAAGACGGTAATGTGGTCCGAACCAAGATCGACAAGGCAATCAAGAGGTTTCCAAAAATGTTCGGCATCATCGAAGCAGGGCTGGCGGACGGATACCTGGGTGGCGGCGAGTTCACTATGGCGGATTGTTTTTTAGCGCCGATCTTGAACGCCGCGTATAACTTCCCGGAAGGTAAAGCCGCGATTGAGGCGAGCCCAACGATTTCAGCCTATATGGCGAAATTGAAAGACCGGCCGAGTTTCCAGGCAACCGCTTCCTAGGCGCTGCTAATGAAGCGCGTTATTGACACGGGCACGGACCAACTCCTCTGCGAAGTAAAAGAGCGGGTCGCGTGTATTACGCTTAACCGGCCTGAAGCCCGGAACGCCCTGGGCGACGTGCTCACGCCGGCACTCCGCAGCATGATCCGAGAACGCGGCGACGACCCGGACGTTGGCGCGATCCTGATCACCGGGACAGGAACTGCCTTTTGCGCCGGTGGCGACGTCAAAAGCATGGCCACCGGACTACCAAAACCCGCGATGACTAAGGCGGAGAAGACAGCACAGTTGAAGGAGCGGCAGCGCACACTGACTGGGGCGCTCGTCGGACTGCGCAAGCCGACGGTGGCAGCGCTTCCTGGCCCAGCCGCCGGAGCGGGGCTCGCTATCGCTTTGGCCTGCGACATCCGCCTTGCCTCTCCCTCGGCCTTCGTGAGCACAGGATACGCCAGGGTCGGCCTCGCTGGTGACTATGGAGTCGCGTGGCTGTTGACGCGACTCGTCGGTACGGCGAAGGCGCGGGAGCTGCTATTCACAGCAGAACGTGTCGATGCTGAGGCCTGCCTGCGCATAGGGCTGGTTAACCGTGTGCTGCCGGAAGCGACCTTCCACGAGGAGGCCTTCGCCTTCGCGAAGTTGCTAGCGGACGGCCCTGCAGTCTCTCTCAGCTTGATGAAGGATAATCTGGACGACGCTCTCCATCTTACGTTCCTGGAGGCGCTCGACAGGGAGGCTGAGCGCTTAGTAGAGAGTGCTGCAACGGCCGATCACAAGGAAGCGGTCCAAGCGTTCATAGAGAAGCGCAAGCCCGTGTTTCAGGGCAAATAAACAAGGTCACCGTCCAAAAGGGCAACCTCGGCCTCGGCAAGTTCGGCCCACAGATGGTCAGTTTCGCCGGGGTGTGCGACAGGAGCGTCATCGCAGATCATCGAAACACAACCTAAGAAGGCATTCACACGTAAACAAGTGGAACAGTCCTCCCGAAGTGTTTTACCCATAGGGATAGTTTTTATCTCAACAAAGGAGGATCAGAAGATAGAAGGTAAGCGTGGTAAAATATAATTAGCCTAATCAGGGACCGGTTAAGTTAGATTTTCACCCCAGTCAGATATGACCCCTAGAGGGCCCACCTTAGGAATAGCCTCGAAAGCGTCAGAGGAAATTGTATTTGATGCCTAGGCATGACCTTTGATTAAAGGAAGTTGTGAATTACTTAAGTGCTTATTCAAGTGCATCGAAACGCTCTTTAAACTTTTGAGGCTAGGAGGTTTCCGAGGTTACGCATATCACGCCTTGGTTCCGCTTTGTCCGTGCCATAATCTCTACTTTCGATGCCATGATATCACCTGGTGAACTTTTAGCCTGGCGCAACAATGAAAGGCCTCTGAACTATGAAAGCCGTCATCTCCAACCAGAACGCCCACGGCTGGGTCGCCATCGGCGACGTGCAAGAGCCGAGCCCTGATTCCAATGAGGCGATCATCCGCGTCACAGCCGTCTCGTTAAATCGTGGCGAGATCAACCGCGCCCGCCAGTCTGCGACACCGGTGCGCGTCGGCTGGGACCTGGCCGGTGTCGTCGCGAAGGCCGCCGCCAACGGCCAAGGGCCGGCCCAAGGGGCCAGGGTCGTGGGCTTCTCTCGCCGGCTCGAAGGTTGGGCGGAACGGACGGCTGTTCCCGTCCAAGACATGGCAGAAATCCTCGATGGCGTCTCAGACATCGACGCCGCAACTCTGCCCGTCGCGGGCCTGACAGCCCTATACGCATTGGAGCGCTGCGAGCGCCTGGCGGGCGACCGTGTTCTAGTGACCGGCGCTACTGGCGGAGTCGGTCACTTCGCTTGCCAGCTTGCGACTGCTATGGGGGCAAAGCCAGTAGCGCTGCTGCACCGGGCCGAGCATGCAGCGGCTATCGCCGATCTTGGTGCAGAAGTAGTGGTGTCGGCTGACGGTATGGCGCTCGCCGACATGCCAAAGTTTCGCTCAATAGTCGACGGCGTGGGCGGCCCGCTCTTCGCGAAGCTGATCGAGGCTTTGGAAATGAGCGGCCGGCTCGTGACCTACGGCATTAGCGGCGGGCTTGAGGCAACCATCCCGATTCGCGCCATGCTGCTTTCCGGCGACGGTCGCGTTGACGGCTTCCACCTGTATCGAGAGTCAGAGAAGGAAACCGCGTCTAAGGGCCTGACCCGCCTGATGCGCCTTATGCTTGATGGCAAGCTCAAAACCCACGTTTCCGTCCAAAAGGACTGGTCTGCCGTCGGGGAGGTCGCTGGCGGCCTGATTGACCGGACCTACGCAGGCAAGGCGGTCCTGACGATCTGAACTCGAGAACAGGACTCTTACCTGCCGCTGCAAAACTGAACCACTCAGCGAGGGCCGACCAGGCCGTCTGCGGATTTGGGAAGCGTATAACGGCCCGAAGCGGTTCTACCAAAACCGGATGGTCTGATGGCTGATATCGGTGCCCCGTTCAAACAGCATGTCCTCGACTTGGAGCAATTAAAGCGGGTAGCGAACGTATATTATAATCGTGAGGCGGATTTTCTCAGGCAAACTGCTGAATCAACGGCACGGATTTATAAGCCGTAAACGTTGTCCGGCGGCAAAAGTCAGCTCAAGGCAGATCGCTCGGACATAGCAGGATGAAGAGAGGTTGGCTTACAGATCCTATTTCCCGGTCCAGATCGGGAGCCGCTTCTCATTGTAGGCCAAGCGCGCTTCTCTGCTGTCGGCGCTATTGAAGGCAGTGGAAACAGCTTCCAATGCCGCCTCTGGCACGTCGACGAAGGGCATGTCTTCAAGCGCATACATGAAGGCGCGCGTGCGCTTGAGAGCCAACGGGGATAAAGCTGCCAATTCTTTTGCTAGGGCTAAGGTCTCATCGCGCAGGCGGTCTCTTGGCACGGCGCGGGTGATCAGGCCCCAGTCGTCCGCCTTCTGTGCGGAAATCGCTTTGCCCGTAAGGATGAACTCAGCCGCCTTCATACGACCAATCAGCTTTTGCAGAATCCAGGTATGCATGCCCGGCGGCGCCGCCAAATTGGGCACGCCTGGATAGCCAAATGTCGCATCGTCAGACGCGATCACAATGTCGCAGCCGAAGGCGAGCGTGCAGCCGCCTTCCCGAGCATGGCCGTGCACCTGAGCGATGATTGGTTTTGATAACGCCCGCATACGCTGAATGCTCTCGACGTAGTATAAGCGCAGAAAGTCGTGCATCGCGGCTGAATCGAACTGCTCGAGCCAACGCAGGTTCACCCCAGCCGACAAGCCCTTGCCGGAGCCGGAAAGCACGATCACGCGCACCTCCGGGTCCTGATCTGCTATCTCAAGCGCAGCGAAATACTCCAGAGTGATATCCCGGTCGATGAGATTAAGTGGAGGTCGGTTTAGCGTGATGTCAACGACGCCGTCATTCACCTGATAAACAATATGCTGAAATTCTTGCGGCATGAGCTAAACAACCTTCTTTAAGTGGGAGGCATTTGTACGTCTTGGCCAGAGGTAAAGGTCCCACCCCCGCTTCACCCAACGCGCCACTCGCAAAACCATATATGTCTAGAATTAAATATTTGATAAGGCAAAGCTACCTCATCTCACGACAACATCAGATAAAACTCATCTAGGGATAGATGCAGAACTCTACAGGCGGAAGCGCAAGGCATCAGCGATTTTGGTACGCGCCTGCCATCAGCGAAAGCCCGGGCAGATGAGGAAGTCTTTCGACAGTAAACCGGTGCGCGAGCTGGGGTTTTCACCCAAATGAGACCCAAAAACATGGAACGTTTAGGTCTTCACCGACCAGGCCACCTTTCGGACCTGCGAGTTACATGGGTAACATCGGGGTTACATCCCCGGTAACATTCAAACCCGGCAGAAACCTGCAGAAAACCTTGCGGTAAGGTCGGTAACGTCATTTTCCTGAAATTAAGAACAGAGAAGAGATAAGAGGGGGATGAACAGAGTGTAAAGAACGCATGTAAAGAATACGGCAAAACGGTGTCACCGTGTTGGTTGTTAGAGTCCCGCCATTTTTCATGTGACCGGATATGTAATTGATGTTACCGACGCACAAGATTTTGGGAAAATAAGTTTGCTACTGAAGTGGCATTTACAATGCTCACTCAGTGATGGTTCATCCTCTAGTCAACCTACTGCCTTCGTGCAGGACAGCTGTTTGATGCAGACTCGTTATTTCTGCCGGAGGCGGAGGTGCTTGCCGTTTAAACAAGTCGGCGCAAGCGAACCGGCTGCTGGAGGATATAGCGTCCGGGGAGGCTTTAAGGCCGATTCCTTATTTGCAAGAATTTTGTGCAGGCGATGAACAGCCTCTGCCTAATTATTCCTCACTTGAGAGGCGTCGCTACAAGAGGCGGGTGCCTTCAGGTTGGCATGAGTCTTGCTATTATTTTGTCGGCTACACCTGATTAGGTCCTCCCAATTTGTCAAAACTAATGCTGGGGGCAGTTTCCAAGGTTTACGAAAATACCGTAGCTGTTGATAGGATTAATCTTACACTCCGCCCTGGCAGCAATTTACACTCAGTACTACCGGATAGAACATAAACTAAGTCGCATCCTTGCCTACAAACAGAAAACCAAAATAAGGAGACTAATGATGAGCAAAGATATTTCTATTCGCAGCACAGAAGGACGTGGCCGCCTCTACGATAATATAATTGAGACCATGGGTAACACGCCGTGCATTGAGGTAAAAAATCTAGCGCCAGCTGGCGTGCGTGTTTATGTAAAAGCAGAACTCTTCAATCCCGCTGGCTCGGTCAAAGACCGACTCGCCGTCAATATCATTGAAGCAGCTGAGCGGAGTGGGGCACTGAAGCCAGGTCAGACCGTGGTGGAAGCTACCAGCGGCAACACCGGCATAGGCCTCGCCATGGTCTGCGCCCAAAAGGGCTATCCGCTGGTCATCGTCATGGCCGACAGTTTCTCCATTGAACGCCGCAAGCTCATGCGCATGTATGGTGCCAAGGTAGTGCTAACTCCACGCGCAGAAAAAGGCTTTGGTATGTATAACAAGGCAGTGGAACTGGCTAAAAAGAACGGCTGGTTCCTCGCTAGCCAGTTCGAAACCTCGGCGAATTCCAACATTCATGAGGCAACGACAGCCCGGGAAATCATAGCGGATTTCGAGGGTGAGCGGCTCGATTATTTTGTAACTGGATACGGAACTGGCGGTACGTTAACAGGCATTGGCCGCGTTCTACGCAAAGAACGCCCAGACACAAAAGTCATCCTGAGCGAGCCAGACAACGCCGCCCTTGTCGGCAGCGGCCATGCCCAGAAACGCACCGCTGAAAACTCCCCTGCCGTCAGCCACCCATCCTTCGAACCCCACCCGGTGCAAGGCTGGACGCCGGACTTCATTCCCTATGTGCTGCAGGAAGCCATCGACAACAAGTATTATGACGAGTTGATTCCAGTGAGCGGTCTAGACGGCATAAAGTGGGCGCAGGCCCTCGCGCAGAAGGAAGGCATCCTGACCGGCATCTCCGGAGGGGCCTCCCTGGCTATCGCTATGCAGGTAGCCAAAAAAGCTGCTCCTGGCTCTGTCATCCTGTGTATGCTCGCGGATACCGGTGAGCGTTATTTGTCCACACCGCTCTTCGAGAACATCGTTGAGGAAATGGATGAGGAGGAAATAGCCCTTTCAAAATCCACTCCAAACTATCAGATGGAATGATATTTTGGCCTTTGCGAATTGCTAAAAACGCCAGCGGAGCAGGCGGGCAGGCCCCTGTAAGTATAGATGTATAGGAAAATGCGCACCTGTTGTTTCGGTCCTTTTGATTCGGTAAAGCGTCGGCGCTCACCCACAAGTCAGATTGCTCTAACCATGCCTTCAGATGGGTCCTTAGAAGATACAGGTGCAGCCAGTAAAGCCCTTTTCGTTCTTCTTGAATTTCCGGCAGAAGAGAATGCGCAGGCTTGGATGTCAGACCCTGAATTAAAATCAGTTCAG